>JANTGM010000070.1 GCA_024762925.1 Kofleriaceae bacterium
TTGCTGGGGCAAGCAAGGATCTGAGCAACGATGAGCCGAAGGCGTTCAAAGGGCGAAGAACCGAGCCAGGGCGTTCTATGCCTCTGGATCCCACACTGGGGCAAGGAAGGATCTGAGCAACGATGAGTTGAAGGCGTTCAAAGGGCGAAGAACCGAGCCAGGGCGTTCTATGCCTCTGGATCCCACACTAGTTACCCGCCACCGTCATGTTGGCAATGCGGACCGTTGGTGCCGAGATCGAGCTGCGAAACTCGAGGTCGGTTCCGACCATGTCGATGCCCTTAAGCATCGTGTCGAAGTTTGAGGAAATCGTGATCTCCGAAACCGGCCGCCCAAGCTTGCCGTCTTCCACCAAGAAGCCCGCAGCACCACGCGAGAAGTCGCCCGTGACAGCGTTAAAGCCAAAGCCCATCATGCTTGTCACGTAGAGCGCACCTTCGCTTGCAGCTAAGATTTCCTCTGGACTGCTCGTTCCCGCCTTCATATAGAGATTGCTGCTGGTTGGCCCAGGACTTCCACCAACGCCACGGCCAGCAGAATGCGTGGATTCCCGGCCAAGCTTGCGGGCCGTGTATGTGTCGCAGAGAACGGTTCTTAGAACTCCCCCATCGACAACAATGTTCTTGCGAGTTGGCAGACCATCACCATCAAACGACTTAGAACCTGGTGCCCGCTTGATGAGAGGGTCGTCTTCGATCGTCACCAAATTCGAGGCAATCGGCGTATTCTCTCGCTCAAGAAGATAGCTCGACTTGCGGTAGAAGGCACTGCCATTGGCCACGCCGAACAGTGTGGAGACGAGCGAACGGGCTACCTCAGGTTCAAAGATGATCGCTCGGTCACCAGTGTCGATCTTCTCGGAACCGAGCTGCCGAACCGTTCGCCGGGCCGCTTCACAGCCGACTTCCTCGGGCGAAGCGAGTTCGGCGAGAAAGCGACTCGCCGTCCACCATGAGCCGTTGCGCTTTTTGCCATCGGGTTCGTCGCACACAGGCTCGACATAGAACGATACATAGCTGCCCTTGCTGCCGCCAACAAAGCCCGCGGTGTTCGCGAACGCCATGCCTCCGACAACCCTGGACCAGGTCGCGCCCTGCGAGTTCGTGATGCGCTCGTCGTAGCCGAGGGCAGCCTTCTCGCCGGCAATCGCGACAGTGAGCGCCTCGTCGGCACTCACGCCCTCGACGCTCGGATCGTAGAGTTCGAGGTCGGGAAACTCGGTAGCAAACCCTCCGTCTGGCAGGGTGTTTAGCTCATCCGGTTCACTGAGCTTTGCAAGTGCGACGGTGTTTTCGACCCACGCCTGCAACGCCTCGGGGCGCAGATCGGAGGAATAGGTGATGGCGCTGCGCCGATCGCAGAAGACCCGCAGCCCGACAGCACGTGACCCAGCTTCTTGCACAAGCTCCGCCTCGCCCATTCGCACCTTGGCCGTTAGCTCGCTTCCGTCGCGAACCATTGCTTCCGCATCATCCGCTCCTTTCGATTTGGCAAGCGCTGCGACACGACTGGCAATTTCACTTAGCTCTTTTACTAGATCACTCATGGGTTCCCTTAGCCAGCGCTGGTGCCACCAACGGTGATCTCAGATATCTTGATGGTTGGTGTTCCTACTCCGACAGGCACGCTTTGGCCTTCTTTGCCACATGTCCAAATGCCGTCGCTCCGCTCAAAGTCGCTTCCGAGCATGACGACATTTCGAAGCACCTCGGGGCCATTGCCGATGAGGTTGACGCCTTTAAGAGGCGCGGTGATCTTGCCATCTTCGATGAGGTAGCTCTCGGTGAGCGAGAAAACGAAGTCTCCATTCGAGATGTTGACCTGCCCGCCTGAGAACTTTACTGCGTACACCCCGCGCTTGACTGAGGCGAGAATTTCCTCTGGATCGTGGTCCCCCCCAAGGAGTGAGGTATTTGTCATGCGAGGCAGTGGCATGCTGCGAAAGGACTGCCTTCGTCCGTTGCCCGATGGATCGACTCCAAAGTGCTTGGCAGAGAGTTCATCGTGCATATAGCCAACAAGCCTGCCCTTCTCGATGAGTACATTGTTCTTACCGAGATTGCCTTCGTCATCTACATTGATTGCCCCGCGGCTCTCGTCCACGGTTCCATCGTCAACAACGGTGCAGAGTTCGGATGCAACCATGTTGCCGATTTGGCCGCTGTAGTTGGACGTGCCTTTGCGATTGAAGTCGGCCTCCAAACCGTGGCCCACCGCCTCGTGTAGCAGGATACCCGAATCCCCTGAGGCCAGAACAACCTCCATCCCGCCGGCGGGCGCCTCGCGCGCATCTAACATGGCGGTTGCCACGCGCACAGCCTCAGCCCCATGGTCTTCTGGAGAGACTCCATCGCCATTGAAGTACTCAAGCCCCTTGCGACCACCGCCGCCCGAGCTCCCGCTCTGGCGCCTGTCACCATCTTGTACAACGACGCTCACGCCAAAGCGCATCATCGGCAGACGATCGCGAACCATCCGACCATTCGACGAAACAACGAGTGTCTCTCGAACCTGCTCGACGAAGCTCGCATTCACCTTAATGACTTTGTCGCTTGCCGCCCGAGCAGCCACGTCTGCCCGCTTTAGCAGCGCAAGCTTATCTTGCGGTGGCATGAGCAAAGAAGAGTTCTGAACCGTGTAGCGATTTGGGGGGGTGATTTCCTCGAGGGAAAATGCCTGATTGGATCCACCACTGCGCGCGATTTGTCCTGCAGTTCGCGCTGCGTTGAGCATTCGCTCTAGAGTGAGTTCCTCGCAATAGGCGTATCCTGTAGCGTCGCCCTTTGTGACTCGCACTCCTAGCCCCATAGTCACGCCCTGGCCGACGTTCTTGATCTTCTGGTCCTCAAGAGAGAAGTCCTGCGTGGAGCGATACTCAAAATAGAGGTCCGCATAATCGCCACCTGCTTCGAGTGCGGCTCCGAGAAGCCGCTTGGCGATTGCACTGTCAATTTCGTTTGCACCGCCCGGCGCAAAGGGAGCGCGCTCGATGGTCTTGGTGTTGCTGGTCATGGGGCTCCTAAGGATTTGGGCGCCCAGTGATTTCACCAAGCACAGCTTCTGCAGCTCGTGCTGCTTCGTGGATGTTGGCCTCGCTCCCGCCCAACCACAAACGCCCAAAGGCGCCGAAGCAGCGAAATTCGAGAAGATTGATGTTGGCGGCTTTCTCCGCTTCGTTCGCGGCAAGGGCTGCGTAGCCGGCTGGGTGCACTTCCAGAATGTAGAGCGCCTCACCCGCTACGATCATATCCCCATGCCGCATTCGATTGATGAGCTGGCTCTGTTTGCCATCAATTCCTGTGATGATTTGCGATGACATGACTTTGGGAATTAGACGCTGCTCGATCGTGACATTCATCTCGCCAACTGCCACCTCGGCCGCGTGCCGTACCTGTCCTTGATCGAATTCATGCACCTCGAGCAAGCCATAGGCGCGTTCGACGATCTGCATTCCCGGCTGGCAACTTGTGCCCTTGAGCACCTTGTCTGTGATCTGATTGATCGCAATCCCTGGAGCTATCTCCAAAAAAAGCGAGGCCTGGTTTTCCAATGGCATGAAGCCTTGGCAGATGGTCTGCAAGAACCCCGTTACCTGAGGTTGCAATGAGTCGAGGACGGTAAGGGTGCGCAAATCCATGCGTTGGCACGATATTCCTCGGCCACCACAGTGTCAACTCAGCGCCGCGACTTGGGCTTGGGCTTGGGCTTGCCCCGGGTCGAAGTCGGCCTTGACGAGGAGCCCCTACCCGCTCTCGGCTTTGAGGTCGCGTTCTTGCGAGCGCCCGACTTGGCCCCTCTGGCCTTGGGTTTGGCTGCACCTGCGCCCTTTGTGCGTCCCGCGGGTTTGCCGCTCTTTGCCGCCGCGCGCCTCGAACCGCGCTTTGGCTTTGGCTTGGCGCCTTCGACAAGCTTGGGCTTCGTGGGACGTCGCGGGCTGCCACTCTTCTTGTTTTCCGTGCCTTCTAGAGCACGTGGAACAGGCAGCTGTGGTGCAGTTCCATCTTCCTCTTGCTCGCGATAGCGCGTTAGAAGTTTGCTCTTGGCCTTCTTGCTCCCACCTGGCGTAAGATTTGGTGTCACTCGCTCACGGCTGCGATCCGAATTTCGGCGGGCCTTTTCCGTAGTCTCGCGCTTCACAGCCCATTTGCCGCGACTCACGAGCCCCTTGCCGGGTTTGATATTTGCCGCCGCATAGAGCTCTTTGAGTTCAGCCTGGGTGAGTTCGCGAGCATCGCCAACTCGCAGTCCGTGGAATGCGACGCCCGCAAATTGCACACGCTGAAGCTTCGTAATCTCGTGACCAACAGCCTCTAACATGCGGTGCAGCTGTCGGTTCTTGCCTTCGCTCAAGACCACTTCGAGCCAATCGTGTCGGCTCTTGGCCTTTAGACGCTGAACCTCGGCCGGTTTCGTCGTGGTCCTGTAGTCGATCTTGACGCCATCGCGGAGCTTCTGAATCTCCCTATCGTCGATGCTGCCTTTGATCTTGATGTGATAAATCTTCTCGACTTTGCGTCTCGATGACGTGAGTGCCGCGGCAAGCACACCATCGTTTGTCATCAGAAGCACGCCTTCGCTGTAGAAGTCGAGGCGTCCTACCGGCACAACGGACGCTGGCAAGCCGGGCATAAATTCCATCACCGTCCGCCGACCTTCTGGATCGCTCACTGCGGTAATGCAACCCTTTGGCTTGTTGAACACTGCGTAGAACAGGTCTTCTGGATGCACTGGCTGGCCGTTGACTGCAACCCGGTCGGTGTCTGGATCGATCTTCGTGCCGAGTGTAGTCACCTTTTTGCCGTTGACCTTAACCCGCCCCTCTTCAATGAGAATCTCGGATTTGCGTCGCGATGCAACACCACTTTGCGCCAGGTATCGCTGTAGTCGTACTTGTGCCATAGAGCTAGGAAGTCTCTTTTTCGTCATCGAGCTCAGAGCCAGGTTGCCCTGCCTCGCTGCCTTCGAAGGGTTCAGCCTGGTCGCCAGTAGTGGTGTCTTCACCAACGAACCCGCCAACGTCTGTGCTCTCTTCATGCTCCTCGTCATAGTCGCTTGGCGCTTCAGGAGCGGCCTGTTGGTCTATCAAGGTGACATCGGGAAAGGAACGCTCGGCGTTGACGAGGGTTGCCGATGGATCAAAGGCGTCCATTGCGGGCATTGCTTGGTCTGGAACGGTGTTCTCGACCATTGGGTCCACAGCCGCACTGGCGAGTGCTGAGGGCCCAGCCACCTCTTCCATTACCGTATCAGGATCCACAGGAGAGAGTTCGACAAGCGTCTCATCTCCTGGGATGTCGTGGCCTTCGCTCTCACTTGTCATGGCTTCTTCCTCAGTCTCGATATCATTTTCTTGGCCAGCAGGGTCTCTATCATCGGCAGCCCCAGAACTCTCGTGCATCACCTCTTCGGCGCTCGAATCTTGGCTCTCTTCTGCAAGGACAGTCTCATCTTTGATGGCTGCATCATCGAAGTGCGCTTCTGCGTCTGCCCTCTCAATACCTCCTGCATCGAGAACCGCGATCCCGTCCCCAGACTCGTCCGATTTGGCTGCATCGACGATGCGAACCTCATCGCTGGCGTCATCCGTGGCGTCATCGCTGAGGCGCGCCTCCTCCTCTCGCCAAGCGTCGTCGTCCTCCACAGCCTCCAAATGCACAGCACTGGCTTCCTCGACTGAATCAGCGCCACCTTCCACTGCGCCAGAGTCATTTCCCTCAGCGAAAACTGCGCCTTCCTCCGCGTGCTTGTCGGCAGGCAGTGCCTCGGAGTCGCTGGCTGAATCCGTGGGTATCAAGGCATCGTCGTCAAGGCCCGCTTCTTCCGGAGCCCAAACACTCGCTTCCCGAACTACCTCGGCAGTATGCAAATCCTCCGAATCGTGCGGAGATTCATCGGCAGGGCTTCGCTCTGAGCCCACATCCCTGGTTGCATCGTCTTCTTGGGCCAGAGCCTCATCGCTCGCCTCATCGCTTGCGCTATCAGCGTCCTCGTCAAGCTCCGCCGGAACCGCCGCAACGGGCGGATCGCTCTGTGCTGCAATTGCGGGCTCTTGCCCTTCGTCTACGAATGCTTCTGAGGCATCGGATTCCTGAACTTCTACCAGGCCGCCGTGCGCTTCTGCTATCACGTTCACCTGCCCCCGGTCTCCGAACTCCTCTGAAGCCCGACTCTCGTCGGCCTCTTGCGCCTCGTCGACCTCTTGCGCCTCGTCGACCTCTTGCGCCTCGTCGACCTCTTGCGCCTCGACGACCTCTTGCGCCTCGTCGGCCTCTTGCGCCTCGTCGGCCTCTTGCGCCTCGTCGACCTCTTGCGCCTCGTCGACCTCTTGCGCCTCGTCGACCTCTTGCGCCTCGTCGGCCTCTTGCGCCTCTTGCACCTCGACGGCCTCTTGCGCCTCGTCGGCCTCTTGCGCCTCGGCCACGATGGCACCATGGGCGAGTGGCATCACCAGCGGGGCGTCTCTGTCAAACTTCAGCTGTGCCCGCTCTGCAGCCTTCGCGGCTTTCTCAGCTTCTTTGGCAAGACGTCGCTCTTCGGCTTCAGCTTCAGCACGGGCTGCTGCTGCAACTGCTTCTTCCTCGCGCTCCTTGGCGACCTGCGCAGCAACGGCTCCAACGTCAACGCCGCTGATGTCGGCCCCAAGCTTGTCAACTTGCGCCATGCCTTCGTCGTTTAGCTCGTGGAACTCGCGCAGAGTTGGCAAATCGCGAAGCTCAGCCAGGTTGAAGAATTCCAAGAACTCCTTGCTGGTGCCATACAGAAGTGGGCGACCAACCTCTTCTTTCTTGCCCAAGATGCGAATCATGTTGCGATCGAGAAGTACCTTGACCGTACTTGCCGAATCAACGCCTCGAATGTCATCGATTTCTGGTCTGGTGATGGGCTGCCGATACGCAATGATTGCCAGCGTGTCGAGTTGCGCCCTTGAGAGTCGCACAGGGCGCCCCGCAATGAGCTTCTGAATCCACTCGCTTGACGCTGGATGCGTTCGAAACTGGTAGCCACCAGCAACATCGTGCAAGACGATTCCGCGCTCACGATACTCTTCGACCAGGGCGTCAAGCGCCTCTTGGATGTCTTTGCGGACAACGTCGGTGCCAACGTACTGTCGAAGATTCGCGACGGTGAGTGGACGGTCTGAAGCAAAGATAAGCCCCTCAACGACACGCTTGAGCTGAAACGCGGTGTCCGGCCGGCTCTCCGTTTCCTGGGTTGCCGCGATGAGTGCAGCTTGCTCGGCCTGCTGGGCGGCTGCATATTGCGCTTCGCGTTCGGCCGCAAGCGCCTCTCCAGCCAGTGCTTCCACCACTTCGGGAAGGTTTAGGGCGTTGTGCACGGCGGCAACTGCTTCGGCAGCACCGCGCTCTTTGCGCTTTCTTCGAGTTTGGCTCACAACTAAAATCCTCTACCGGTAGTCATCTTCGCTTGGCAATTTGTCCTGGAGTCTCTCTTTTAGCGCGTCCACGGCACTTTCAATGTGAATCTCTTCGTCGTCCTCGTCGCGTCCCGTGCCCTCAAGTTGTGTGACGCGGATGAGCCCAAGTTTGCCCATCTCAAGAATTGACAGGAACGTAACCACAACTTCGTGGCGGGCCTCTTCGACCGTCATCGGGGTGTGCAAGAAGGTAAAGCACGAGGACAGACTGATGCGTCCTTCCGAGACCAGCCGATCACTCAAAACGTTGATGCACTGGCTAACCGAGAGCCTGTCGATCGCGACGTTGTGGCTCACGGCAATCTTCGCTTTCCCGAGGAGCCTATCGAGCGCATCTAGCAGCTTGGTGACGGGAAACGGGGCGAGCGGCGCGAGCGAATCCTGGTCGACAGCATCTGCCAGCACCTCGTCTTGCGGGGCGCCTCGGGTCCAGATATTGCGCCCAACAACGGGACGCGCGCCCAAGATCTCGCCGGCCTCTTTGTACTTCTGGTACTCCAGAAGTCTTCTGATGAGCTCTTGTCTTGGATCCGCCTCTTCGCCCTCCTCGGCCTCGGCTTCGTCGGCTTCGAGCTGTGCCTCAGTGGGTGGCAGAAGCTCTCGACTCTTGATGTACGCAAGGGTTGCCGCCATGAGCAGATACTCGCCAGCCACATCCAAATCCATGGCCTTCATCAGGTCCAAATACTCTAGGTACTTTTCTGTGACGAACGAAATCGGAATATCGATGATGTCCAGCTCGTGCTTCTTGACTAGGTGCAAGAGCAGATCGAGTGGGCCTTCGAAAACGTCGAGTTCGACGTTGTATCCGCTGGATTGGATCATTGGCAGTTGCGAGCGCCCTACGGTGCCGGAAGCCCCAAAGCCTGCGCGAGCCCAATCAAACTCGACCAGTGGTAATACACAGAGTAGGCCACGTATCCCAAAGCGGAACGCAATTGCGGAATCATGATGACAGCCATCAGAACGAACGGACCGTAGATAGAAATCTCTTGATATTTGGAGACGTATTTGTGTGGCAGAAGCCCCTCGAGAATTGCTCCACCATCAAGTGGCGGAGCCGGGATGCAGTTGAAGACCGCGAGCCCGAAGTTGAGCATGCCCGCTGCCATGAACGCTTGATGCGCTTCGGGCTGAGTGAGCCACCCTTGCTTGGTTGCAATCAGATGGGCAACAGTAATGATGATGCCAAGCAGGATGTTCATGGCCGGGCCCGCAGCCGCAACCAGCATGTGAGCCACCCGCATCTGCAGCTTGCGAGTGAAGGCGGTCGGGTTGACCATCACAGGCTTGCCCCATCCAAAGCCAATGCTCGCCCCGTGAGTAACCACTAAGCTAATCAGCGGAAACGCCAAGGTGCCAATGGGGTCGGCGTGAGCCATGGGATTCAGTGTTGTCCGGCCCTGAGATCGGGGAAGCCTGTCACCAAGCTTATCGGCCACAATCGCATGACCATACTCGTGGACCGCAATGGATAGAACAAGGAAGATAACCCCTTGAAATATCAGTCTTATTTCGTCTGACGTGAAGTCCATAAAGCGCACACCCTTCTTTGGGCCCGGCGACTCTACCTCGTCCTTCTGACACTCGTCGATCCCGGGATCGGGTTGTAGCGCGTTGAACCCGCCTCAGGGCCACAAAAACACCGCAAATCTGCAGCGGACTCCAAATTACGCCCGCGGATGGTGCTGACGATACACCTCCAGCATGCGGGCTCGGCTCACCTGCGTGTAGATCTGAGTCGTTGTGATGTCGGCATGGCCAAGCATGGCCTGCACCGCACGCAGATCTGCACCACGCTCGAGAAGGTGTGTTGCAAAGGAGTGACGCAATTTGTGTGGCGATATCGCCCGAGCAATTCCCACACCTCGAGCATACTTGCCCAAGAGCTTCCAGAAGCCTTGGCGGGTGAGAGGTTTCTGACGATTTCCCAGAAACAGCCCTGGAAGGTTGTCACGGCCCTTTGCGAACACGGGTCTTGCTTCCTCAATGTATCGCCCAATGCGCTCACCTGCGAGCTCTCCAAAGGGCACCAGGCGCTGCTTGTTGCCTTTTCCCGTTACCCGAACATAGCCGCGCTCCAGATTTACTTCACGCAGCTGCATGTTGCATAGCTCGCTCACCCGCACGCCCGTCGCATACAGCGTCGCGAGCATCGCGGAATCCCGCAAGCCACGCGGAGTGCTCGTATCGGGTGCCTGCAGCAAGCGATCAACTTCGTCTGTTCCCAAGACCACAGGCAGCGCGCGGCCAATTCGTGGACTATCTAGCGTCTCGCTAGGGTCCATCTCCAGGTAGCGATCAGCAACAAGGAACCGAAAAAGTCCACGGATCGCCACCATGGCCCGAGCCCGACTGCGAGTGGAAAGGCCCTCCTGAGCGAGGTGCAAGAGGTAGTCGGTGAGCATTTCCGTGGAGACTGCGCTGATGCGATCGACGGCGTTCTCGGGCAAAAAGCGGCCTAAACGCGCCAGATCGCGGCTGTATGCCTCAATCGTATTGGCCGCCAAACCCCGCTCCACCTTCAGGTGCTGCAAGAAGAGATCGACGGCGCGATCAAAGTCTGGGGCTCTAGCCATATGCCACTGTCGCACTCAGCCCCCAAGGTGGGCCAGTTTCCCCAGTTTTCAATCTCGTGAGACCTGCGATTATTGGGCTATGAAACTCGCTTGGCTTGCTGCCCCCATCATCCTCTTGTCCTATCCCCAGGTCGCCGATGCCCATATTGATATGGACTGGCCAGCGATGAGCGGGGTCAACCAGAAGGCCTTCCCTTGCGGAGCCATTGCAGGAGCGCCCGCCGGTGCCCAGCACACCTTCAGGCCGGGTCAAACCATCACGATTCGATACACCGAAACCATCGGTCATGAGGGAAACTTTCGAGTCGCGATGGCGCCAACCCTTGCCGACCTCGACGCTCCCCTGGGATGTGGTGATATTCGCCCCATCGGGCCAGACGCCAACAACCCCAACATGTCGATCCTGGCCGACGGCTTTAATCTCTCGGCTTCTCCCAACGACGAGATCATGGGGTGCCCTGGCCGCGTTGGAACCCGAATTGCCACAAGCGGTGTGCCGTTTACGATCGATGTCACTCTGCCAGATGTCGAGTGCACGAATTGCTTCTTGCAGATGATTCAATTCATGACTGACAAGCCTCCGTTGGATCCAGATCCAAATCTCACGGCCATCGGACAGACACCACAAACCAACGGTGGCAACGACCTCTACTTTCGCTGCGCAAATATCACTCTCACCAATGACCCAAACGCGGTGATTTCGACCGATCCTGAGGTTACCGGCGAAGACCCTGATGCTGGCCCCGTGGATCCCAATGATCCCGATGCTGGCGATGATGACCCCGGCAACCCAAGCGCGGGCGATGCAGGCGCTAGCCCCGGTGGCGGAACGATAGATGGCAGTGGCTGCCAAACGTCAGGATCGTCCCAAGGCGGCGGGCTCTGGCTGCTTCTTCTAGGTGCTATTTGGTGGCGTCGGCGGAACGTCGCGTAGCTGCAGTCGGGTAGCTGCAGCCACCTTGCTGCAATGCAACGCGTGGCGCCCGCACCCAGCGGCGCCACAGCTTGCAGCTAGCCCTTGCGCAGAATCACAACGCTGTCCAGGTCTTCTTCGCCGAACGCGATTTCCTCATCAGCTCTGTAAGAAAAATTATGCGTTGCGACGTGCTGGAGCTTCGGAACTTTGGCTAGCAGTCGCAGAAACTGCACTTCGTCATAGGTGCGAAATTGCCACGTTGTCTCGTTCGCCAGCGTTCGCGTTGGCATCTTCACAACGAGCCGGGCGCGAAGCGTTTCAAGACGAGTCTTGCGGTTGGGCGGCTCACTATCGATGCGACAGGTCACCCTGGTGCGCCCCCTTGCCCCCCGGTGCTCTTCGCTGTCCGCCCGCTGGTCCGCGTAGTCGCTTAGGTGAAATCCCAAGACGTACACGCCACCCTTGCGAAGCGATGCCGAAACACATTGCAGGTGCGCCAGTGCTGCCTTCTCCGAGAGCAGATACTTGAAGCTGCTCACCAAGCAGTGCGCCATGCCGTATCGCTTGCGCGTGCGAAACTTGCTCATGTCATCTATCCAGATCGTGCACCCCAGGCCGCGAGCATCAAGACGCTTGCGAGCGTAGTCCACCATGGATGCACCAAGGTCAAAGCCGTGCACGTCATAGCCCCGTCGCAAGAGGCCTTCCATGAGCCGGCCGGATCCGCATGCGGGTTCGAGGATGGGGCCACCGGGCGCATAACGCTCGTAGAGCGCCTGGAGAAAGTCGACTTCGGACGTGTTGCGACTTGCAAATGCAATGTCGTAGTAGCGAGGCAGCTGGTACCAGTCTGCCACCTCATAATGTGTGGGCACAGACGAACTCCGACTATTGGCGCATGGAGAAGCGCCCAGACGCGGGCTTGGGACCATGTCCTTTGCGCTTCTTCGGAGCTGGCAAGTTTGGATTCGGATTGATGCCCAGACGCGCATACTCAATCACGGGCTGGTAACGCACTTTCCATTTGTCCGTCTTGATGACTTTGCCATCTTTGTAGACACGTCGAGTCTTTGAAACTTTGTAGCCAGGATATCCAAGTTGCTCCACGACCATATGGCCCATACTCATCTGTGAATCCTCTCGAGTCACCGTTTCAAAGGGGATGCGCTTATCGATGTTGCGCTCAAACTCGATCTCATCGAAGGGCTTCTCTTTACCCAGGATCTCCACATACGAGACACCACGAGCCACTCGGTAGTGAATGACAACGGGGAAGTCGTAAGGATTGCGGAGCTGCAGGTCGACGCGACTGGCGACAACGGTAGCATCGAGACCGAGCGTCACGTAGGTGCTTGGCCGTGAGTGTGGTGTGACCTTCAAAATATCAAGTCCACTGAAGAAGGCTGCCCCGTGAAGCGTTGTGGAAATCTGACACGAACCACCAGCCATCCCATCAACCATTTGGCCTTGGGAAATCACATGCGCCATTTTGAAGCCATCTTCAAGAAGACGATCACCGGTGAGACCGTTGAACGAGAATTTCTCTCCCGGCTTGAGAACATACCCATTGATCTTGCTAGCCAGCAGCTTGAGGTTGGCGTTGCGAGTTTTCTCGGCAACTGAGAATTTCGTCTTGAAGCTGCCAATCACTTGCGAGATGTCTGAGACGCCCAAATCCTCGATCGTTATCTCTGCGGGAACCGCAACGCCTTCGAGACTGACTTCATCGGCCCCAGAGCGAAGTGCCACTTCAACGGCGCTCACTGAACCGAAAAGATCCATCGCCAGCCCATCTTTCGCTTCATGCACCTTGCGGCCTTCGAGGTCGAGATAGGCATTTGCCGGTCCGCGATCCATGCGCGCCTTGATAGGAAGCAGGGCGGCCTCAATGCTCTTGCGATCACTGCCCAATTGGGCGCGGGAAATGGTCTCGGTTTTTCCCGCAAAGGAGAGCACAATCGATCCTGCTTCGTCTCGTTTGGATGCCTCTATCGTACCGGAAGTATTCGCCTTCGATGCCACTACAGCGTCAGCCTTACCAGCCCCAGCGGGGCCATGGGACGCCTCCGCATCGCTTGTTTGGGTGAGATAGGTGCCTACGCCAGCTGCGCCGAGCAGGAAAAACACTCCCGCGACACCAAGGTATCCACTGCCTGCTTTGCTCATCGAGGGCCTAGTGTAGCACTAGCCACGAAAACGACGAGTTTTTCGCGACTGAGAACCGGCACCGATCCCTTCTCTCTTTGACAGACACCCGTGCATAGGGCAGCCTTAATGAGAATGGGTTCCATAGTTCAACGCAATAAAGTCATCGCCAAGCGCAAGGGCACTCTGGCAGCGGTGACCGCGGGCGGTTCTGTAGCCGCTCTTGTATTGCTCTCCCCTGTCATGGGAGTCCTTGGGCTTGCTGGGGCGGCCTATCTTGGCTACGACTGGTTTCACTTTCGCGCGAAGAACGGCCTCCGCTTCTAGCGAGCTGGCTTCTTCCACGATCGGCAACACACCAATCCCCTTTCGCCAAGAACGACCACTGTGCCGGCGACGACTGCGGACTCACTAATAGGCCAGATCATCGATGGCCGATATCGAGTGGACTCTCACCTTGGCGAAGGAGGCATGGGGGCGGTCTACAAGGCCGAGCACATCGCCATGGCGCAGCCGGTCGCCATCAAAGTTCTACTCACTGAGACCGCCAATGACCCGAGTATGGTCAAGCGCTTTGTCCAAGAGGCGCGCTCCTGCTTTCGCATTGATCATCCCAACTGCGTTCGCGTCACCGATTTTGGGGCGGCCGAAGGAGGCGCGCTGTACTTCGCCATGGAGTACCTCGACGGTCGCACGATGGGAATCGACTTGCACGTGGATGGTGCGATGTCGAGTGCTCGCGTCCGGCACATTGCAGCGCAGGTTTGCGATGCCCTACACCACGCCCATGGCCTTGGCTTGATCCATCGCGACCTCAAGCCCGGCAACATCATGTTGCTTCAGCGCGATGGCGACCCCGACTTTGTAAAGGTCTTTGACTTTGGCCTCGGCAAACTCGTCGATGAGGGCGCTCGACTAACGGGTCTCACGATGTCACCTCTCACACAGGATGGCATTGTTTTCGGAACTCCTGACTACATGTCTCCCGAGCAAGCCATGGGCAATCCTCTGGGCCCGGCAAGCGATATCTATACTCTCGGCGTTTGCTGCTACGAGATGCTTACAGAGCATTTGCCTTTTCAGGGGCGGACCTTCACTGAGACGCTTAGCAAGCACGTCGCCGAGCCGCCGATTCCACCGAGTGTTCGCTTCCCGCATTTGGACATGGATCGGCAACTTGAGAATCTCGTGATGCGTTGCCTTCACAAGGATGCAGCCCAGCGTCCGAGCGCTCTGGAACTGGCCAAGGCACTTCGAGAAACGGTGGAAAAAGAGCGAGTCATTGTGCCTACGCTCGCAAGTTCCGAGACGCTGATTGTCTCCGAGGAGAGTATGGCGTCCCTTCCCAGTCCTGCGGCGCCCCCGAGGTGCGCGGAACCGGCGACAGAGTCCGCTCCCAAAGAGCTTGTCTCCGACGTCTCCCCGGGAAAGAAACCACTGCTCGTTGGTATTGCTGCAGTTGGGCTCATCGCCATCGGCGGCCTTGTCTTCGCGCTGCGTGGTGATGACAAAACGAACACAACGCCTCCCGCGCCCGCCGCGAGCCCAACAGAGGTTCCCCTCGATGCTGCTTCGCTGCCACCGTCCGACGCCGCACCTGCTCACGACGCGCTTTCCCGCGAAGCTATCGACGCAGCAGTGCCACCCAAGAACCCTCCCGAAACGCGGTCAGGCAAGCAGCCAAAGAAGCCGAGCGCCAAAAAGCCGAGCGCCAAGCCCGACAAGCACCTCCTTGCCGCCGAACAAGCCTATCGAGCAGGCAATTCGCTCAAGCAACTTTCCGAAGCAAACGCAAGCCTCCGGGTAAATCCTCGCAACAAACGAGCCGCCTTTCTCGCGGGCGACGCGCTTCGAGACAGCGACAAGGTAGCTGCGTGTAAGTTCTTTCGGCGCGCCGGCAGGCGACACTTCCGCGCAGCGGGATGCAGCAATTGACCGGCCTTTGCCGCACTCCGTACAATTGCGGTTCAATACTTCGTTAGGAGCACAGGGCCTCCTAACACTTGGAGGTACCTCTACGTGTCCACTTCTCAGGCTAGCGCTCAATCCAATCCAGTATCAGGAACGACTCTCGGTGATCGATACCAAGTCGAGCGCGAGATTCGAGCGACCCCGTATGGCACCGTCTTTGCTGCCACGGATACAAGCTCCGGCGGCGCAGTTGTTGTTCACCTCCTGCACCCTGAGCTCAGTGCAAAGCCCGAGCATGTGGATGCTCTCAAACATTCGGTGGCGAAAGCTGCGCAGGTAGACCACAAAAATGTAGCGCCCGTTCAGGACATGGGTACCACGGGCAAGAACGCCTACATCGTCTCGGGCGCGTTCGAAGGACATTCCCTAGGAGAACTTCTTAGACGCAAGCAGGCGGAGGGTGGCGCGTTTTCCCGCAAGCAGGTTAGCAATATTGCCGCAAGCCTTACGTCGGCCGCAGAAGCCTGCGCCAAAATTGGCGGACACGGCGCCATCACCATCGAATCGATCATCATCGGGCAATCAGGCAGCATTCGCCTCACCGACCTAGGCCTGGGAATCTTTGGTGGAGCTATCGCCGAACCCATGGGCGCTCGTCTGAGTCCGGAGAGCCGCTCTGGTGCCACACCCACCTCGCAGGCCGATGTCTACGGAGTTGGTGCGGTCGTCTATGAACTCCTAGTCGGGGTTGCCCCAGAGAAAGGCTGCAGACGCCCAAGCGAAGCAGTCTCGGGTCTCTCCCCCCTAGTCGATCAGTTTGTGGGCGCAACGACGACCCCGGAGGCCGCAAAACGACCGACAATCGGCCAGCTTGGGCCCGCTGTGCAAAAGGCATTGGCCACCGCCTCAGCCGCAGTTTCGGAGCAGATGCCCGTGGCGAACAAGCCGGCACGGCCGAGCCTGGCCCAGTCCATCTCAACTCCAAGGGCAGATGCAACCCCACTGCCCTCCGGTACCCATTCCCCCGCGCTCTTGCAGGCCTTGAGCGAAACGCAGGATCGATGGCTTGTAACAAAGGGGAAACTCGACTACGGCCCCTTCCCCTTGTCGGCAATCGTCGACCAGATTCAGAGCAATCAGATTCTGCCTGGCAATATTCTCGTTGATAACGAGACTGGCAATCGCTGCAAGGTTGAGGACAATCCGCTGCTCACGGACCTAATCGATGCAGCGAAGCAAAAGCGTGATGATGAACGGCGAGCAAATGCCGAAGTCGCGCATGCCAAGCAAGAGCGAAGTCGAGGGGCGCTCGTCTACGTCGTGATTCTTGCGGCAATCGTCGGAATCGGTGGCGGTGGCTACCTCGCGATTAAAGCGCTCAGTAGTGACGATGGCAAAACGAGCAACAAGAAGCTGGCTCTCGACGAAGGTTCGCTGGAGGCAAAGATCAGCTTCCCATCTGCCGACCAAGCCTCGAAGAAACGCAAGAAGCACCGCAAGAAAGGAAAGAGCGGCCTCGGCACCAATGGAGGATGGGACGACTCCCTCAACTTCGATATGGCCGGCGGTGATGTGGGCAGCGAGACCCTCAGCAACGGTCAAGTGAATCCCGTGATTCAGCGTTCGGCTGGCAAGCTTGGCGGGTGCTTGCAGCGCACGAAGACCAGCAGTGCATTCATCGAGTTTATGGTGAAGGGTACCGGCAAGGTGTACCAAGTTCGCGTCAATGGCAGCACCAGCACGCCTGTGGCCAAGTGTCTTCGCAAGGTGATGTTCGCCATGAAGTTCCCTTCCTTCGATGGCATTCGGTCAAAGCACAACTTTGACCTGGGATTCTAGGTTTGCCCCAAGCATTCCCTGCAAAAGCGCCTGGCCTACCAGCGCTCTCCTCCCTGTTGCTGGCTCTCGTTTTCGCCGGCCTACTCACGCCACTGGCCATGCTGCCACAGCTGTTGCCAGATTCCTCGAGCATCGAGGTTGGAAAGGCGGCGCCAATGAGCGTGCGGGTCTCACCTCTCGAGACCACATCGGTGACTCGCCCCGGCAGTGCGTTGGCAATCGTGCGCGGAGAGACGGTTTCGCCGGCACAGAAGCAGTTTACATCACAGCGCCGCGGGCCGGGAACTGGCCAATGGGCGACGTTATTCGCGCTCCTTCTGGTCGCGACTCTTGCGTGGAGCAGCATTCTGCGTGGCGAGCCTCGCGCCGCTGGTCTTCGCCAGCATATGGCCGATGCCCTCCTCTCGTTGTTGCTCGTGGCAGCATCGACAGCGATTCTTCTACTCACACAGCTCTCGCTCTTTGCGTTGCCGATTGGCGCAGTCGCGTATCTCAGCGCGTACCGCAATTCCCGAAGATGTGCTGTGGCTGTAGCGGTTCTTTGCGCCGTGGCGATTGGGTCGATGGTGCCCGGAGCACCCGCGGCGATCGCCATCATTGGGACACAGGCGGTGATTCCTGCGCTCTTTCTGAGGCGCCGCTCTGCCGTTCCAAACCATCTGGCCGCGGCCGCATTGGCAGCATGCGCCTCCTTTGCCCTTTACGCGCTGCTTTACTTCGCAGCGTGGAATGGCTTACCCACAACCATCCAGAGCGGGCTGGCGAGTTGGCTATGCGCGGGACTTGGCCCCTTTGTCGCCCTGCTTGTGGCGGCCGTGCTCTCTCCACTCTACGCAGCCCTGCGCGGGGACACCACGAGCCGCACGCTTGGGCGCTTAGAAAAACTCTCACAGCCGCTTCTTCGCGATCTGGCGCAGAAGGCACCAGGCAGTTGGCAGCACAGTCTTGCGATGGCAAAACTCGCCGAGGCGGCAGGTCACAGCATCGGCGCGGATACCCAGCTGCTTCGCGTTGGCGCGTACTATCACGACATCGGCAAGGTACATCAGCCGCGATTCTTTATTGAGAACATCCCTGGTACCGAGCGCAGTGTTCATGAAAGCGTCTCTGCAATCGACTCATGCAATGGCATCGTTGGCCATGTGAGCAAGGGCGTCGAGCTCGGGCGACGTGCGGGGCTGCCCGAGCAGGTTCTTGATTTCGTGCGCACTCATCACGGCCAAGGGCTTCTCGAGTACTTCTGGACCAAAGAACAACTCTCAGACGACCACGCCACGGGGACCAACCACACCGAGGCCGATTTTCGCTATCCTGGGTACTTGCCAAACACCCCAGAGACGGGAATCTTGTGCATCTGCGACGCGATTGAAGGAGCCACACGGCCGCTAAGACGCCCCTCGCCTGAGGAGCTATCTGACTTGGTTCACCATATCGTCTTTGGCAAAGTGCGCACCGGCCAGCTTGCGCACTCAGGCCTGAGTCTCAAAGACCTTCAACACATCTCACGAGCGATCACCGCTGCGCTGCAAGCTGCACACGCCCCCGTTGAGCGCAAACTCCGCAGCAGCCAAGAGTCGTCGACCGAGCCTGGGCGTCCGCGAGCCGCTCGTCCTGGTGCACAGAGGCCTAGCATTGCCGGGCTCTCGGGCATCCGCCTCGACTCTCACGATCGCCCGAGCAATGCCTGGCGACTTCTTCCGAAGAGTTCTCAAAGCGGTCGGATGAACAGCATGGAGGCGCACGCGGCCACCGAGAGCCTCACGGTTGCGGGGACAGAGGACACCGCGCTTGCGGTCGACAGCGATACAGAGACGACCGCAGACCTTGCCGAAGTCAGAACGGAAGATCTTAGCGAGGAGAGTACGAAGACTCAGGAACTCTCCGACGAAACGGCGAAGCGCCCCGATGCTGGCTCCGAAGATGATGAGGATTCGGGCGAAGGTGTATCCAAAGAGCAAGACGAGCACGAGGATGAGGACGATCGGGCTTACGCTGCCACCCGAGGTTTGCGAGGCCCAAATACGCCACCTCGAAGCGCAGAACGCAGGCAGAAGCCAGAGCCTTCCGAGGAGTTGGAAGATAAGGAAGATTCAGACGATCGCGAGGACAAGCCAGAGAAAGCGGACTCCAGCGCCTCTAGTGAGCTAACGCGCCCCAAAAGCGAATCGGGCGAGAAGGACGAGGGCGAGAAGGACGAGGGCGAGAAGGACGAGGGCGAGAAGGACGAGGGCGAGAAGGACGAGGGCGAGAAGGACGAGGCGAGTGGCGAAGAGGCAGTCGCGAGCAAGCCCGCCAATCGACCTTCCCGCGAAGTCGAAATTCCCGCAGCGGAGATGCCCCTACTGCTCACAGATCTAAAACGCAGTGGTCCTCCAACTCCACCTCCTTCGCGACGCAACACGATTCCGCTCGGCAAAGATGAACTGCTGATTGAGCCAGCCAAGTATGCCCAGGCTGCGAGCAGGCCAAGCCAGCGCGCAGACAGCCAAGATGGCTTGCGCCCAGGCGAGATGGTGATTGGGGCACCGCCCGCCACCCATCCTGAGCGAGGTAAGAACGAGGAGAAAACCGCATTGCGCCCGCTTCCTGTGCCCGCCGAAGCAAGACGACCGGAGGATCGCATTACGGAAGAGCAGCTGGCTCTGGTACCGCCCGCGAGCTGGGGCGATCCAACGGCGCCCACAGAAGTGGATCCCCATGTGGAGCTTACGAAGGCGAAAACCGACCGGCCAGGTGCTGAGAGCGGTGACGACTAACGAAGCCCGAATCTATGCGCGAATCAGCCCCGTACGCTTCTTGTTGGCCTGTGGCCCGACGCGCATCGCACGGATGTCCTCAGTAGCGATCGCGAAGAGGTCGCCTTTGCTTGTGACGGCCAAGATGGTCTCGTCGGTGAGCTCGACTGAGCGAACGTCCGCAACCATCAGCGCCTCCCCCCCAAGGCTTGCGTAGAGGGTGATGCTCTGCTCCTCGGGGATGACAATTTTCTTGTCTTCTTGGGTTCCTTGGCCATGCTTGCTTAGAATTTCCGCCAGGGTATTGGATTTCATGATGAGCCGATTCTATTCGCGACTTGCCGTGCGGCGCCACCAGAGCGTCGGCTTTGCCTTGTGCATTGCCGCATGTTTCGCCATGGCTTGCGGCTCGCCTGCACGTGAGCCTGCGGTCGTCAAGCCCGCCACCAATGTCCAGAGCCTTCTCAATGCCGCCCAAAACGCTGAGCGCAAGCGTGACTACAACACCGCCCGAGAACTCTACTTGCAAGCAATCCGCGAGGCTCCAGATCGCCAATCGGCAGCGATCGCAAATCGTGAGATGGCGTCCGCCCTGGTTTTCTGGGGCGAATACGAAAGTGCAGAAAAGCGACTCCTTGCCAGTCTTGAGCAGGATGGAAAGCAGGCCAGAGTCTGGCACGATCTTGGCCTTGTGCAAGACCACCAAGACAAGTCTGCCAGTGCGCTTGTCTCCTTGCACAAGGCCGTCGCCCTCGCGCCGAAGGAGCCTCGAGTTCGGATTGCATATGCTGCCTTGCTGGTCAAGCAGTCACGCTTCTCGGACGCCATTGTGCAGTATGAGGCGCTTCTCAAACTGCCCATTCCAGTACGTATCGAGGCCGCCACTCACAAGGCTTTGCAGATGCTAAAACGCGAGGTCAAGCAAGCCCCGTAAGCTACGTGCCGAGGACTCCGAAGCAGGCTATAACGGGGGTATGTCGCGCTTTTCCATTGCACTCTCGTTGGCGAGCGCGCTGCTTTTTGTCGTGCCCACGGTGGCACCAAGAACTGCAGCGGCGTTTGAGTGGTTGGGACACATCACCGAAGATGCCAAAGGGCTCGATTCTGATGACCCGCAAACCCGTCTGGCAGCAGTGCGAGCCCTCACTCGCTACGACATTGAGTGGACGCGCGACTACCTCTTGGCAACGCTGGCCGATGACGATGTGCATGTTCGAACCGCCGCTGGCCGCGCCCTTGCGATGCACAAAGAAGAGCGTGCCTTACCCATACTCATCAAGTGGCTCGCCCTACCTGACTCGCAAAGCAAGCAAGTTGGGGCGTCGATCTTGGGCGATATGCGGGCGCAAGCGGCAGTTCCTGCGCTTGTCCGTGCACTCGGCGATTCTGACCCGCTTGTTCGAAGCAGCAGCTTGGTCGCCCTAGGCAGCATTGGTGGCGAGGCTGTGGTGATTCCGCTCGTCACGCTCCTCGAGGACGACAAGGCCGATGTCCGCCTAGTCGCCATCGAGCAGCTGCAAGCCGTGGGCGATACCCGAGCGGTCATTCCCCTCGTGGGTCTCTTTCGCAACTCCAGTCAGCGCGTTCGCATCGCCGCGATGACCGCCGTTGGAAGCCTGCGGGACACCAGCGCCTCTGATGCCCTGATTCGCGAGCTCAGCGATCCAGCCGATCCTGTGCGCCTGGCTGCCATCGGCGCTCTGGGAACTCTTCGTGCGCCTGGAGCCATCGACACCCTGATGAATCTCATGGTGACAGGCTCTACAGCTCTTCGAAGCAAAGCCGCATCGAGCCTTGCCATGATTGCCAAGTCACACCCTGAGCATCCGCGCTCCTCCGACGCGGTTGCGCTCTTGGTGGAAACGCTTTCCGAATCGCGTCTCCGCAATGCCGCCATGGAAGCATTGCGCACCGCGGGCCCAATCGCGGTACCCCATCTCATCTCGCACCTCGACGGAGAGCGACGAGGCGACCCGGTGAGTGCTGTTAGGCTTCTCGAAGAGCTCGGCGATGCTCAGGCGACCCCTGCGTTGGTGCGAGAGCTATCGCGTGGGCGAATTCCCCAGGCAACGACCCTCAGTGCCCTTTCTAGCGTTGGGGATAGTCGCGCGCTCTTGCCGATTCTTGGCTTGCTCGACGATCCATCTCCCACGGTTCGCCTGGGCGCAATGCACAGTTTGGAGCCTCTCTTGAGCGAGCCAAGCGCAGCAGCGGACCTTCTCGCCGAGCGACTCAAAGACCCCGAAGCTGAGATTCGTCGAATCGCTACGCGCTACCTTGGCAAGATGAAAGCGCGCTCGGCGGTACCAGCGCTCTTGGAAATCGCGGAGAAGAAGGGCGACCTGGGGCTTCGCGCAACCGCACTGCAGGCTCTTGGTGCCATTGGCGACCGTCGCTCAACTTCTCTGGCGCTGGCAACGCTCGAATCGGAGATTCCAACGCTGCGCGCCGTTGCCGCAGATTTGCTGAGTGAGCTCGCGGATCCAAAGGCCAAGGCGCCCCTTCTCGCCGTCGCCAAGACTCCAGGGCACCCTGGGCGCACGCTGGCAATCGAGGCATTGGGTTCCACGCTTCGCGGCAAACAGGACCGCAAGGTGGTAGGAGTTTTTCTGAAGTTTGCCACGGGTCCTGAACTAGCCCCGGCCTTGGCAGCCATCGAAGCTCTCTCGGGAATTGAGGATTCCAGAACAGCCCCGGTGCTGCAAACGCTGCTAACTGGTACCGACCCCGAGAGACAGCGGGCGGCGGCAGCGGCGCTGGGCGATCTACGACATACTGAATCCAGCAAGGTGCTGCGAAACACGCTCCGCAAGCAGAGCCAGCGCATCGCCTCAGCTGCCGCATGGTCGTTAGGTGAAATTGGTGACGCCGCCGCCGGGCCAGCGCTCTTGGAGGCCAGTGAGCGAAAAGGCAGCGCTCGAGCCGTGAATGCGAGTGCGGCGCTAGCCCGTGTTGCGCCTCCGTCGATGTCCGCCGACCTTGCAACGCTCGTGCTGCATGCGAACCCTCTTGTGCGCGTAAACGCAGTTGCCGGCATTGCGCGGCTGGGGGATACGACACACATCTCACTTCTAGAAGAGCTGCTTGACAGGGACTCAAGTTGGCTTGTGCGAATTGCGGCTGTGCGTGCGCTCAGCGTGCTCGGCGGATCAAGAGAGATGCTTGAGAAGGCGCAAACAGAAGATTTCCGGCGCGAGGTTCGAGATGCAGCTACGGCGGCTCTCAAGACACCCTTTGCTCCCGAGACCAAGACTCGCTGGGCGGTCTTTCGGGTTGTCGACCCACTTCGCGATGATACCCCTGTAGCCCAGGAAGCCCGCTTCTTCGTCGGTTCCGACGGCATTGCGCGGGTTGGGGTCAGCGACATTCGGGGGCGAATCTACACTCAGAACTTTCCTGAGGGGCCGTTTGTGCAAGGGCCCTTATCTAGCCTCGGAGGCTATTAGCCCGGGCTTAACTCGCGGCGAATGCCATAGTCAGCAGCAGCATAGTCTCGCAGAAGTGACTCAAGCTGCCTTCGTGCGCGGTAGAGACGCGACATGACTGTGCCAATCGGGACGCCGAGCTTGCCTGCAATATCCCGATACCGCTGGCCTTTAAGGTCAGCCATCTCAACAACCTGGCGGTAGTCTTCGCCCAGACTTTCCAGCGCCGCACTCACCTCATCACCGAGGCAGTCATCAACGAGGGCCGCACGAGGCGACTGGGTGCGAGCCTCCATGTCTCCAAAGATCGCGGCACAGGCATCCTCATGATTCTCTTGTGTGAAGCGACGGTGCCGTTTGCGCTTTCGATAGCCGTTGATGAAGCTATTTGTGAGGATGCGAAAGAGCCAAGCACGGCAATTGGTTCCAGGCTCAAAACGGTCCCAGGCGCCATAGGCGCGGATTAGGGTCTCTTGCACCAAGTCATCGGCGTCACTCGCGCTTCGGGTGTAGCGCATTGCCGTCCCGTAGAGGTCGGCGCGCAGTGGCAGAACCAAGCTGTCAAAGTCGCTGGCAGCCTTGGTAGGGGGCGGTGATTGGCAGGCGTTGCTTTCCATGCCCTCCCCTAGAGCACACACGGTGCCACTCGTAACAGGCCAGAATTACGCTCGTTTCAGAAGTGTGTCTCATTGCAGACACAGCAGAGTCGCTAATCTGACGCGCCTGCAGAGCTGCAGATCTCGGTTCTTGCGGCCGGAATCGACATGACAACATCCGAGGCCACAACGCCCATGCCACCAAGCCGCCGCAGTGCAGTCTGCCCGGCCACCCCGTGCCAGTAGACAGCCAGCATCGCAGCGTCGGCCGCATCAAGACGTTGAGCCAAAAGCGCCGCAACCATTCCAGCGAGCACATCGCCTGTGCCCGCCGTGGCGAGTTCGGGCCCACCCTGGTCACACAAGAGAACCGTCTGCCCGCCCACGCGACCATCGACAATACAGCTTCGTGCGCCCTTGAGAATGACCACCGCTCGTGTCTCCGCCGCCAAGCGCCGTGCGGTTGCCAGGCGATCGGCTTGTACCTCGGCCGAACGCATTGCCAGAAGGCGGGCAGCCTCTCCAGGGTGCGGTGTGAGCACGACTGGCACTCTGGCGTTCCGCAAATCCCTCGGGCTCGCAGCAATGTGGTTTAGGGCATCCGCATCCAGCACCATTGCGATTGGACTGTGCTCAATCGCGTGCATGACGAGAGCCTTCCCCGGTGCATCCGTCTGCATCCCCGGTCCAATGAGCAGTGCGTGCTTTCCCTGACAAGCGTCTGCGAGTTCTTCGCAAGTGCTCACGGTCGCGGTCATCAGTGGATCCGGCGCCCCTTGATCCGGGGCGATGGCGCCCAAGGTGACAAGACCAGCGCCAGTTCGAAGCGCCGCCACACCCGCCAGTCGACCAGCGCCCCTCTTGCCCACACTGCCGGCGATCGCGAGAACGTGCCCTCTCGCCACTTTGTGCGCGTTCTCTGACGTGCTTGGAACGAGCGGTCGTACGTCGCTAGCCTCGACCACAAACGCCTCCGCAGCCCGCTGAAGACGTTCGCTGGGAATACCAATTTCCGCCACGCACAGCCTGCCATTGCGAGCAAACCCTGGCGCTGAGACGTTTCCTACTTTGGCCGCCCCCATCGTTACGGTCACCTGGGCATCGACAGCAACGCCAAGAATCGCGCCGGTATCGGCTGCCAGGCCGCTTGGAATATCCACGGCAACGACACTCGCGCTGCTTTCGTTTATGGCACGAACCAGATCGGCGATAGGCCCAGAAATCTCACGGCACAGTCCCGTCCCAAAGATGGCATCGATGATGACATCGCATTTGCCAAGTGATGCAATTGCGGTCTTGCGTTGCTCAGCAGTATGAATCGGAAACACAGAGCCGCCACACTGCAAGAGGGCATCGTAGAAAATGCGAGCATCCCCCTGGATGCCACTCTCCTCCATCACTAAGAATACTTCGCAGGTCACGCCGTGCTCCGCCAAGACGCGCGCGGCCACAAACCCATCGCCGCCGTTGTTGCCTGAACCGCAGACCACAGCCACTCGCACCGCCCCAGGACGGCTCTCCACGAGTTCCCGTGTTGCCCCCGCGACCGCGCGCCCCGCAGTTTCCATCAAAACCGCGCCAGGAAGCCCAACGTCTGCAATGGTCTGGCGGTCCATCTCCCGCATCTGGTCGGCGGACAGAACAGGGCGCATCGTTACTCTCGCTCCGCAATCACCACGGCCACAGCAAGTCCAGCCGCGTGACTTATCGTGACATGCATGCGCTCGATCCCCTGCTTCTTTGCGGCCTCAGCAGCTCGCCCATGCAACTTGAGGCGCGGTGGCAGGCTCCCTCCACCCACTACCTCCATCTCCTTCCACGAGAGCCCCTTGGGCACGCATAGCGCCTTCAGAGTCGCCTCCTTGACCGCAAAGCGTGCGGCGTAGTGCTGCCCACTTTTCACCTTCGAAGCAGCATAGGCTCGCTCCCCTTCGGTGAAGAGCTTCCGAGTAAACCGTGTTCCCCAGCGCTCGACCATCGCTTCGATCCGATCGATTTCACACAGGTCCATGCCCATTCCTACGATCATACGGCTCCCCTCTGCGTGCCCGTACCCAACAACCTAGATGCAGTATTTGACGAGTTCGGCGCCGATTTGTTCCGCGCGTGCCCGAATCATTGCCTCGTCTGGCCCTTCGATCATCACACGGGCTTTGGGCTCGGTACCAGAATAGCGAACTAGAACCCGTCCATCGCCACCGAGTTCTGCCTCGACACTCGCGATTAGTTTGCCAACTTCCTTGAGGTCCTTGAGGGGCTTTTTGATGCCTACCTTTACGTTGATTAGCACCTGTGGTGTTCGCGTCATCACACTCGCCAACTCGGAGAGCTTTCTTCCTTCCCGGACCATCACTTCCAAGACCTGCAACGCTGCAACCGTCCCATCCCCCGTGGTCATGTGATCGAGAAAGACAAGGTGTCCCGACTGCTCGCCGCCGAAGTTGTAACCACCCTTTCGCATTTCCGCGACAACATAGCGATCGCCCACGCCGGTCCGAACGAGGGTGCCACCAGCGCCTCGAATGGCATGTTCAAGCCCCAGATTCGACATTACTGTCGCAACTACGGTGTTTTTTGCGAGTTTTCCCGAGGCGATCATCCGCGTGGCACACAGAGCCATGACAGCGTCGCCATCAACAACCTTGCCCTTCTCATCCACAAGCACGAGCCTGTCAGCGTCGCCATCGAGGGCAATACCTAGGTCCGCCTTCTCCTCCAAGACACGTTGCGCCAAGGACTCGGTATACAACGCTCCACACTGATCGTTGATGTTCTTGCCGTTGGGCTCATGATGAATTGCCACCACTTCGGCGCCGAGTTCCTCGAGTACTGCAGGCGCTGTGCGATACGCCGCTCCATTCGCGCAGTCGACCACAATCTTCATATCATCAAGGGTGAGCTCTGGCGGAAAAACGGACTTGCAGAACACAATGTAACGGCCTCCAACATCATCAATACGAGTTGCATAGCCGATGTCGGCAGCTGGGGCTCGAAGCTCATACAGACCGGGGCTGTCCATTAGATCTTCGATCTCTCGCTCGACGTGGTCGTCGAGTTTGTAGCCATCACGGGCAAAGAGCTTGATTCCGTTATCGGCAAATGCATTGTGTGAGGCACTAATAACCACTCCGGCATCAGCACGCATCGAGGAGGTAATGAAAGCGATGCCCGGCGTGGGAAGCGGCCCAGTAATCCACACGTCTGCGCCCATGGCGACGATGCCTGCCGCCATCGCACTCTCAAACATATACCCAGATAGACGCGTGTCCTTGCCAATCACGATGCGAGTGTGGCGATTCTCCTGCCGGAGTCTGGCAGCTACGGCCATGCCAAGACGAGTTACCGACTCGGCTGTCATTGGCTCGACGTTTGAAACGCCGCGCACCCCATCAGTTCCAAAATACCTGCGCTTGCCAGTCACGGGGAAATCTTATCGCAGTCGACAATCCGATGGCAGGCTGGGCCGAGAGTTACTCCCCAGCCTTTGGTCATTCAACCGCAGTAAGCATGACGTGCGTCGGGCTTATCTTGTAGGCGATGTCTGAGAGCATCGGCTCGACGCGGAGTTCGAGTTGCCGCGGAGGGCCTTGCATCAGATCATTTGGGGTCAGCTCCACAAAGACCTGCACCTTCTCTTCGTCAATCGCCTCGAGGGCATGAAGCCCCCCATACATAGTTACCCGCGCGGTAGCTGGCTTGAGAGCATACCCGGCCAACTCGATGTTCAGACCGTCGGTCGGCCGAAGCTCCACCCGCTTTGCTGATAGCTCGCGGGCTTGCAGTTCTTCAACAATCTGCACGCTGACATTCACCGAAGGAGCGTCGAGAATATCGAACGCTGGGGAGAGCAGCTTCACCGCTCCCTCAAACGGCTGGGTTCTGCCAGTGAGATTTACCTGCTCTGTCGTGATGGAATTGATGGATGCTAGCGCTTTGCGAGCGCCACTGACCCGAACCTGGCTTGGGCGGCTCATGGCACTTCCCATGCGAAACCCGCGTGCGGGTAGTCCCACTGTATCGATTTCAACGGTGAGCAGCTTTTCGTCGCGCTCGTCGAACTCGAGATGAATGCTCGGTGGATTGACGGAGATGAGCTCTACACCTTCTGGCAAGTTGAACATGGAGGGCTCAAGCAATAGGTCACCATTGGACAAGCGCGATGCGTCGATGTGAATGCTCTCAAGGCGCTGCTTCTGTAAGCGCTTAATTCGCCGTCTAGTACCACGCACCGAGATTTGCACCTGATCGATCCGCTTGGAGACCATCACGCGCCTGTCTTCTTGTGAGTACGTAACGCTCACCCAAGGATGGTAGACATCGTTCTCATCGCTGTGCACCAAGACGAAGACTGTGAGCGCCAAAACCAACGCCACAAACTTGAGCGCCGCGTTCTCGACAAAGGCCCTGTGAGCGAGCCGGCGGATGGCAGCTGTGAGCCCAGGAGACTCGCCGCGCAGCCTGGGCCCTCGGTCCTCGGGAGTTGACTCGACAATGCCTGAGACCTTCTTGCCCTCGCTCACTGAGAATCCTTCGCAGGCCGGGTTGTGGCAGCACGCAAGCTATCGGTTGTGGATACCGTGCGTGGTGTGGGCTCGGAACGGGTCGGTGCTCGCGGCACTTTGTCGGTGGGAGGTTTTACCGCAGCTAGTGTGCTGCTCTTGGTCTTTGTGCGCACATCTCCAGTGCTACTGCTCGCACCACCGGCCATTGCGGCCACGGCCTTGGCGATCGCGGCGGCGGCATCGGCTTCGTCGGCAACCGCAATTGACTCACCTGGGGCATCGTCAAAGAGTCGCTGCAGAGCGGTTCGCAATTCTCGAATCTCAAGATCCCGCGCGATATTGCCTTTAAAGCAGAGGCTCATCTCGCCACGCTCTTCGGAGACGACGATCGCCACAGCATCGGTTTCTTCCGTGATGCCCAATGCTGCTCGGTGCCGTGTACCAAACTCTGAAGCGATGTCCGATCGAGAAAGTGGCAAGACGGTCCCTGCCCGTTGAAGACGCCAATCCCGAATGATGATCGCACCGTCGTGAAGTTCGTTGTCGCGTGAAGGTACGAAAAGCGCGACCAGCAGCTCTTTGGAGACTCGGGCATCGATGACCTCTCCGTGATCGATGAACTCATCAAGTCCAAGCTCGCCCTCAAAGACCACGATGCCGCCCATGCGAGCTTTGGCGAGATGCTCGGCAGCAGCCAGCACCTCCTCCAAAGCGTGTGAGATCGCCTGGGTGCGACCGAAGCGCGACACGTTCTGGCCGATCCTCATGAGTGCACGGCGAATGTCCTGTTGAAAAACGACGATTACGATAATGATGAAGTACTCGATGAAGTTGTCGAGTAGCCAAGAGACCGTTGTCATCTCGAAGCGCTCGGCGGCAAAGAATGCGCCGCCAATCAGAACAATACCGATCACCATCTGGGCGGCCCGCGTTCCCTTGATGGTGAGAAGCACACGGTAGATGACGTAGTAGACGAGAAGAATATCGATACACGACACCAGAATATCTCTGGTGCCAAGGCCGCTGAGGTCGGCCCACAATTCACTCATGCGCTGTGGCCTCCCCGTCAGCGAAGAACACCCGCAGCGCGTCGCGCGTCATACCAACTTCGTGCACGCGAACCATGTGCGCGCCGCCAGCGATGGCCGCAATGCTCGAAGCTGCCGTTGCCACGTCTCGCTCTTCGACGCGACGCCCTGTGAGTTCGCCGAGGAAACGCTTTCGCGATGCGCCAATGAGGACGGGAAGGTCCAGCTGTTCACGCAATGCCTTCCCACCATGCATAAGCTCAATGTTACACGCCAATGTCTTCCCAAAGCCAAGACAAGGGTCGACGATGACTCGCGTGCGCATCGTCTCTGGCATGCGCGAGACAATCGCGGACAAGGCACAGCTTACATCTGCCAGCGAATCGGTCTGTGCCCGATGAACCTCTCGAAGCGTTGAGCCGTCGACGTGGCCGCATACATAAGTAACATCGAGCTTGGAAACCTGCTCGAACATCGAAGTGTCAAAGCGTCCACCTGAGACATCGTTCACAATTTCTGCGCCCGCCTCGACCGCGCGCTTTGCAACGAAGGCTTTACAAGTGTCGATGGACAACGGCAGCGATAGACGCTTGGCCAGAGCCTCGATGATGGGGACCACTCGCCGACACTCTTCATCCGGAGATACTGCTGCGGCATTGGGTCGCGTTGACTCACCACCAATGTCAAAACAGTCTGCGCCTGCCTCCAACATCGCTTCGGCTCGCTTTAGCGCCAGCTCGACGGTTGCCAGTTGGCCTCCATCCGAGAACGAGTCAGGCGTGACATTCAGCACGCCCATCACGAGTGGGCGCGTGAAATCCCAATGAGCCCCGCGAAAGACGTGGGGCGCAAGAGGCACTATGCAGGCTCCGGGTCTGGATCCTTCTTGCCAACTGGACGAATTGGAGGAAAGAGCGAGGCACGCTTCTCTTCAGCGGGCTCATTGTCGGAGTCCTCAACATCGTCCTCTGTATCATCGTCGGTTTCGATTGGCCCCCGATCAAGGGCGCCACCATCGAGTAGCGTGAGGATTTCAGTGCCACTGAGAGTCTCGTGCTGCAGGAGCGCCTCACCGACGAGTTCGAGCTGCGCCCTATGCTCAGTTAGCAAATCGACGGCTCGCTGGTACTGGCCATTGACGATGCGTCCAACTTCCGCGTCAATAATCTGGGCTGTGGATTCAGAGCAGTCCTTACTCTTCTGGGTCATCTCACGCCCGAGGAAGACTTCCTGCCCTGTTCCGGAGTAGTTGAGAGGACCAATGAGTTCACTCATGCCCCACTCGGTGACCATACGTCGCGCCATGTCTGTGGCTTGCTCGATGTCGTTGCCAGCCCCCGTTGTGCGTTGTCCAAAAACGAGTTCCTCCGCACAGCGCCCACCCATTGCGATGCAGATTCGGTTGAGCGTGTACTCCCGAGTCATGCTGAGTCTATCCTCTGCAGGAAGCTGCTGAGTGAGTCCAAGTGCTCGTCCACGCGGAATGATGGTGACTTTGTGAAGCGGATCGACCTGCTCACCGCCGATGAGCAGAGCGATGAGGGCGTGACCAGCCTCGTGCATTGCTGTGTTTCGCTTCTCCTTCTCGGAGATAAACATCGAACGGCGCTCGGATCCCATCAGGACCTTGTCCTTGGCATCCTCAAAGTCAGACATCTCAACGCGGTCTTTGTCTCGCCTTGCGGCCAAGAGCGCGGCTTCGTTCGTGAGATTCTCTAGGTCGGCCCCCGAGAAACCCGGGGTTCCT
>JANTGM010000071.1 GCA_024762925.1 Kofleriaceae bacterium
TTCCTCGGTCGCTTGCCCCAGCAAACTCCCTCTTCTCGCCTCGCCAGCAAACGAGCTGACTTCGCGATCACGAATCAATGTCCATGGATCGCGCACTAGTCGGCATCCGGAGACGTGATGATCGCCAGAGCCATGCGTGCCAGAAATACATCAACAATTGTTTCAGCGGGCCATACTTGGCAAATCATCAATCACGTGTGAAAGCCTGAAGTGAGGACATCAGTAAAATTCTGATAGACCAACAGCAATTGGTGGGAGGTGCTCGCATTCCTAGCTATCCAACCACCACCAAGTGTGCGGGCACGGATGCATTGTCAATTTTGTGGATTCCATGGGAGCGCGAAAACTTCTGTGATGGACTTGCAACTTCTCCTAAGCTGGTGCATTCTCTCACTTACCGAACGGTAGGTAGGTTGCGAACTATGCGAAATTTAACAAAAGCGATGTTCTGGATCGCCCTTTTGCTCCCCACAACGCTAAATGCACAAGAAGCGACATCCCCAACGAACCTTGAGGACCGGGTGTGGGCTCGACTCACCCCAATTGCCACAGGTTTCACTTCGGCCAAGGCGGCAGAGAGTGCACAAGAATCAGCGCCCAGTGTGGTCTTGGCCGATGCTGAAGTTGAAGTGGCGATCGCAAAGACACGCCAGACACTGTCGAGATATGTCCCCAACGTAACAGTGACGGGATCAATCTCCCGAAAAAACCTCACAGAGTTCAACTTTGGAAATGGCGCATCCGTTGGTGCGCTAAACGAAGGACCACTCACCGTGGGTATGTGTCCTACAGGCGGTGGAGCAAACTGCATCCTGGATTCGCAAGGAGTGCCAGTTGCGGCGGTGGCAGCGCAGCCATTTGCGACGCCGCAAAACACCTACTCGGTTGATGCTTCTCTTAGCGTGCCATTTTCTGACTATGTCCTGGCACTTTCGCCTGCCCGCAAAGGAGCCGAAGCCAACGAACGAGCGGCACGACTTCGCAAAGAAGCCGAGCTGCAAACCGCGGGTGTGAATGCCCGCATTGCGTACTTCGATTGGGTTCGTGCACAGGCGCAGCTCGCGATCGCCGAAGCCTCGTTAGCAAGTTCGGAGGCTCGCGTGGAAGACGCCACCATTGGGCTTGATGCTGGCACAGTGACAAGTGCGGATGCTCTTGGACTACAAAGTCTTGCTGCGTCGGCCAAGCTCGGTGTCATGCAGGCGCAGAGCTTCTTGCGTCTGGCCGAGCAAAACCTTCGCATCACCGCCCAATACGATGGGCCGTTGCAGCTCGGTGAAGACCTCTCTTCAGAGCCCGCGGACATGAGCAGCCTTGGAACCCTCGAAGAACTCATCAAGCACGGACAGAAACACCGCGCGGAGAGTCGAGCTCTACGCAAGTCGGAGATTGCGCTCAAGCACGGGGTCGACGGTGCCAACGCAAACCTCTACCCACGGCTCGATGGATTTGTGAGCGTCACCCATGCCAACCCAAACCAGGCATTCTTCCCTCCAAGTAACGAGTGGAACACAAGCTGGGTTGTTGGGCTAAATCTGAGTTGGCGGCTTGATGGATACCTAAATACCAAGGCTCAAGTACGAGAACTGAAGGCGAACGCCAATGTCATTCGAGCTCAGAGTTCTTCGCTGAATCGAGCAATTGAACTGGAGGTGCGAAGCGCTTGGGAGGAGTGGCAACGCGCATCTGCGACGACAAAGATAGCCGCGACCGAACTTGCAGCAGCCGAAGCGATGCACGAGCAACGCATCTTGCTTTTTCAAGGTGGCGAGGCCACAAGCACGGCCGTTGTGGAGGCGGAGATTCAGCGGGCGAATGCGACCTTTCGCAAGGTCAATGCAAGCATCGACAAGCGAGTTGCTCTAGCGAGGATGCACAGAGCTGCAGCCTTGGACACCAGCGCGATAGGAACGAAGAAATGATTCCACCCGACGAAGATGGTGGCCTCAAGGAGCAGATTCGTCTCCATGCCACAAGGCTGTTTGCGCAGCGTGGCTTTGCAGGCACCTCGATGCGAGATCTGGTAGAGGCTTGCAAGTGCACAAAGGCTGCGTGCTACTACTATTTTGCAAGCAAAGAAGCTCTCTACCGCGACGTTGTCGAGGAGCATGCGATGCGAATCCACGAGATCATGGAAGCCACCATGCGCGCGCAAGGATCAATTCGCGAGCGCTTGCACGCGGGGCTTGATGCAATGGTGAGCTTCGCTATTGAGAATCCTGTTGCGATGCAGCTGATGCAACGGGTCGACTTATCGTCGGAGGACACAGCACCTTCTTTTGAAGAGGCGCCATCACGAGAAACCCACCTGTGCCAGATCACCGAACTTATCGAGGAAGGTGGCAGGACCGGGGAGCTGCGCGGGGATATGCAAGCGGCAGAGGGCGCATTGATCATCACAGGTGCTCTGCAAATACAATTTGACGCGGGCATTGCTTCGGGCACGTGGGATCGCAAACAAATGCACAGAACAATCGATTTAGCGTTCGATGGGATCGCAAAAACATGAGCAAACTGAAATCACGTTTTCAATCTTCTCCATTCTTCTCACTAGCGATTGCGAGTGCCTTGATGGTTGCGGCTCCAGCGTGTGCAAAGAAAGAAGACCCGGGTGGAACACCAGCAGGCTCATCGGTTAAGAGGGCACCAGAAGAGTCCGCGACTCGAGTCGAAGTAGCGATTCTTCAAGGTGGCACGTCGTCACGCCAGTTCGTTCGACCAGGCGAGGTCATCGGTGCACGAGAGGCCAATCTCGCTGCTGCCCTTGGCGGCTACGTTGAGCGTGTCTTGGTGGAGTCGGGACAGAAGGTCACAAAGGGACAGGTTATCGCCCGCGTTGATAGCAGCACCCATGCAGCACAGCTAGGACTGGTGAAAGTCGAGCTTGAAGATGCGCAGCGCGAACTTGAACGACTCAACAAGATGGGAAAGGCAATTGCTCGCGCTCGTGTGGATGCAGCAAAGACCCGCGTGGCACGTGCAAAGGCACAGCAGCGCGTCGCGCTAAATGCCATGTCACGCGCAACCGTGAAAGCACCATTTGCCGGAGTACTCGTCGATCTCAAAATCGAGCAAGGTGAGGTTGCGGCTCCAGGGCAGCCCATCGGGCGTCTTCTCGTGCTCGATCCAATCGCGGTTTCTGTTTCAGTTACCGATCAAGATGTCCATAGCCTAAAGCTTGGAAGCCCTGTGCAAATCTCGACGGCGGGCACGTCGGTGCCTGTGGCGGGCACGATTTCGCGCATCGAGCCTGCAGCTGATATGCGAACCAGAACATTTCTGGTCGAGGTCCAGGCCCCCAATGCCGAGCGCAAGCTTCTGCCTGGCATGATTGCAACAGTATCATTTCAGCCAGAAGAGCTGGGCGATGCGCTTCTGCTCCCACAAGATCTTCTTGTGACGAATCTAAATGACAACGGCGTCTTCGTTGTTGGCGATGACTCGATTGCTCGATGGAAGCCACTCGAACTTGGTGCAATTGTCGGAAGCCAGGTTGAGGTCAAGAGCGGTGTCTCTCGAGGAGACCGCATCGTGACCGTCGGAATGCGTTCACTATCAGATGGCGACAAAGTGCTCATTGGTCGAGAAGGCATCTGTTGCACCAACGGGTCGGTTACCTTTGGTGGAGCGATTGCGCCAGCTAAGAACGTATCTGATAGCGAAGCCAAAGCGCCCGCTGATTCTGACGTTGGCAAGGATGCGACGGAAGGAGCGGCAGGCAAGTGATTGAAGGACTTGTAAACCGCTCCGCCTCGGTTCTACTGATTTCCATCTGTATCCTACTTTTTGGGCTGGGAGCATATTCAGCGCTGCCTAGAGAGGCTGCACCCGATGTGAAGATTCCTTTCGTCATGGTCGCAACGCCATACGTTGGTGTCTCTTCGGAGGACATCGAAACCCTCATCACGGAACCACTAGAGACGGAATTGGCGGGTCTAAAGAGCCTTAAGAAACTGAGCTCTGTGTCCGCCGAGGGCGTGAGTATGGTCTATCTCGAGTTCGAAACCGACGTGGTTATCGAAGATGCCCTACAGCGTGTGCGTGATCGTGTGAATCGCGCGAAACCTGAGATGCCAGAAGATGTCTCAGAGACTGAAGTTAACGAAATCTCCTTTGCGGACATGCCGATTCTAATTGTCACGATTGCAGGCGATGTTGATGAAGTGGTTCTCAAGCAACTGGGGGAAGACCTAAAGGACAAGGTTGAGCGGCTGCCGGGTGTGCTCTCTGCAGATCTCACGGGCGGTCGTGCCCGACAAGTACGCGTCCAGATTGATCCCAATCGGTTGGGTCACTTCGGGCTCTCTATGAACGACGTCATCAGGGCGGTTCAAGAGGAGAACGTAAACATTCCCGGAGGCAATCTGGCGGTTGGAGATGCGCGCTACCTCTTGCGCGTTCCTGGCGAATTTGGCGTACCAAAAGAGATTGAAGGAATCGCGGTAAAGCGCCGTGGTGACCGAACAATTTTTGTTCGGGACATTGGCCACGTGATTGATGGCTTTGAGGATCGCAGCACCTACGCGCGCATGAACGGTGAGACAGCCGTCTCCCTCGGCGTCGCAAAGCGAACGGGTTCCAACATCGAGGAAGTTGCCAGCCTAATAAAGCAGCTGGTAGTTGAAGAGTCAGCTTCTTGGCCTGAGGGCACCAGCTACCAAGTACTGGGCGATCAGAGCAAGATGGTTGGCAACATGGTAGCCGACCTTGAGAACGGCATCATCACAGCCTTGATATTGGTTGTTGGCGTCATCATGTTCTTCATGGGAATTCGCAACAGCCTCTTTGTTGCAGTGGCAATTCCTTTGAGTTTCCTCTTAGGAGTCCTAACTCTCTACTTGCTCGACATCACCCTAAACATGGTGGTCTTGTTCTCGCTCATCTTGGTGTTGGGCATGCTGGTGGACAATGCGATTGTAATCGTCGAAAACGTCTATCGGCATGCAGAGATGGGCAAGCCAATGAGGCAAGCTGCCATCGACGGAACGAGTGAAGTCGCGATGGCGGTTGCTGCCTCCACAGCAACTACGGTCGCCGTCTTCATTCCGCTCATCTTCTGGACTGGAGTCATGGGCGAGTTCATGGGCTACATGCCAAAGACTGTCGTCATTGTGCTTATCGCGTCGCTGGTTGTCGCGGTAGCGGTGCTGCCTGTGCTGACAGCTCGTCTCATGAAAGTTCGGGTTCGCGAACCCAAGGTTGGCGACGATGCCCCAGTTGTCGCAGCAAAGCTCAGCCCAGTGATGCGGTTCTACAGCAAGGCTCTTGGCTTCGCGATCTCCCATCGTTACCTCTCTATGGGGGTTGGGTTTGCAACTCTGATCGTGACATTCGTTGCCTACAGCGCACTCAACCATGGAACCGAGTTCTTTCCAGAGTCCGAACCCAATCGAGCGATTATCTCGGTGACCGCAGCGGATGGAACTGACATCGAAGCAACCGATGCCATTGTTCGACGCATCGAGGGCATGCTCTCAAAAGAAGAGAACGTTGACGTCTACGTGGCGGAAGTCGGCATTAGTGGCGACGCACAGAATCCAATGGCTGGTGGAGATTCTTCGTCTCCAAACAGCGCTCGGATCACGGTGGACTTCTTGCCGGATAGTGCAAGTGCCCGAGCGAAGGACAAGGTTCGCATCGAGAAGACCACGATAACGGTGGACCGTTTGCGCGGCGAACTTCAGAAAATTGCTGGTGCTGAAATCAAGATTGATAAGGAGAGTATGGGGCCGCCTGTTGGCACACCCGTGTCCGTCGAAGTTAGCGGCGAGAACTACCACGAGGTCGGCGCCTATGCGGCCAAGGTTCGTCGCGAAATCTCTGCAATCGAAGGCACGGCAAAACTCACTGACAACTATCGCGTGGGTCGACCAGAGATGCGCTTGCGGATCGACCGTGAGGCGGCAAAGAGGGTTGGTGCCAGTACGAGAGCCGTTGCCGGAGCCCTTCGAACTGCCCTGGCCGGCACCAAGGCCTCATCACTGCGAGGTACGGATGAGGACGTTGATATCGTTGTCGAAGTAGATCCACGATTCAAGGAAGACCTCGAGTCCCTCTTGGCCATGCGGATCCCCGGCCGAACCGACACAAGCCCCGATACCTTTCCGGTGCCGCTATCGACGATTGCGCAGTACAAGCTGGCGGGCGGTAGTGGTCCGATCATGCACATCGATCAGAAGCGAGTTGTTACAATTTCTGGTGACGTCGTCGAAGGTGCAAACGCCAACGATGTGCAGAAGCGCATTGTTGAGTGGATAAAAGCGGCTGATGTACCAGACGAGTATGAAGTGCGCTTGGGCGGTGCCAATGACGAGCAAAAGGAGTCTGAGGCGTTCCTTGGTCGTGCCTTCCTTATCGGTATTTTTCTTATTGCTGTTGTGCTCGTCTCTCAGTTCAATCGCTTTGACTTGCCGATCATCATTCTGGCTTCAGTTGTTCTCTCGCTGGTTGGTGTTCTTTGGGGGCTCATCGTCACCGGCACGCCGTTTGGCGTCATCATGACGGGAATTGGAGTTATCTCGCTTGCGGGTGTCGTTGTGAACAATGCGATCGTTTTGCTCGACTATGTAGAGCAGCTTCGTGCACAGGGCGCGTCGATGCGAGACGCACTCATCCAGGCCGGCATCGCCCGCTTCCGACCGGTGCTTCTCACGGCTGGCACGACCATCTTGGGACTTCTTCCCATGGCACTGAACATCTCCATCGACTTCTCGAAGATGTCGATCAGCACAGGTTCGCAGTCGACTCAGATGTGGGGCTCAATGGCTGTTGCGGTTGTTTCCGGTTTGGGGTTCGCAACCGTGCTCACCTTGGTGCTGGTGCCCACGATGTACTCCATTGCGGAAGACATCCGAAATCTGCGCAAGCGGTTCCGTCGAAGCTAGCAATCTGGCTCGGCAGCTCCAAAGTCTCCCTTCCCAGGAAGGGAGACATCGCGAGCCCAAAATCTGGCTATCACGGCCGCGGCGGCCGGACGACGTGCCCCAGCCCAGGACCCCAATGGGGACACTGGGCGCCGTGCAGTTTGACCGCTTAGACTGGTAAACCACAATAGTTTCAACCAGTGCAGTGCGTCATCAGGGTGGTCCAGCACTTGCTAATTCTGGGGGCATGTCCCTCCCTCACCGCCTCGCCGCAATCCTCCTATGTGCTCTCCCCCTTGGTTGCGCACAGCCCGACACCTTCTCTGGCAATGACGACAAATCAGACCAACAGCAATGCACTGCCGTGGACTATGACTACTTGCCTGACAACGGTGGCTCCGGCCAAACGACCGAGCGTATTCGCTCACTCAACGACTACGCGCAGGTGAAGCTTGCATCTCGTCAGTGCGACATCGACAACACCCTTGATCGCCGAGGTGAGCTTGTGCCCGGAGCGCCCAACATCTCAGACGTATACCGAGTCGAGGTTGGCAGCGAAGAGCAATGTCTCAATGGCGGGTTTCTCTTTGCCGACTATGACCTCGATACTGACGAGCGCTATGAAGACATGAAGCAGCAAGTCGACATGGCAGTCGATTTTCTTGCTCGCATTCACGAAGACACAGGCGGAGTACCAACCGTTCTCTTCGACCGAATTACAATTTGCCCGAAAGAGTTTTGGGGCGAAGAAATGGCTCTCGCTGGACAGACGCTCTATGTCAACGCCGCCTTCTCGCAGTTTGGCGGAATCAGCACCCTTGATGGTCGCGAGTTGCGTGCTGATCTTTGGAGCCCAGGCGAACACCTAAACCAATTTGCCGCTGGAGATGCACTCAAGCTCGTATGGCCTCTTCTCGACCCAGCGGGAACGGTACGCTCTGCGCTGCGCCATGGTGTTGCTGAGCGTGTTGGAGATCTTGTTGGCAAGCTTGCCGACACACTAAACGGTGAAGACCGTGAAGGGGGCGAAGACACTGGTGGCAACGCGCATCTTCTTAAGAGCGCTCTCATGATTTCTGCCATCAAAGAGCATGTGTTGGATGCTCCTGGACCGGAAGGTGAGCCTTCTCTGAAAGACAAGGCTCTTGGGCTCATGGCCAGTGCGACGGACAAGCAGATTGGCTGTGTCGCTGAAGAGTGGAAGGCATACGTTGAGGAGCCACAGTCATGGACCTCTGCTTCCGAAGCCGGTGTTGCAGCCCTCTACAAAGAGGCAGCCAGAAATTCTCTGGACGTCAAGGTGAAGCAGTCTGGACTCATCGTTGTTGGCAACACGCACTTCGTGAACGTCAACTTGGACATCTTCCTCTCTAGCGGCTATGAGCAACTTGAGCGTTATGTCGAGGTCGTAGAAGTTGAGCAGAATATCGAGTGGGAGCAGACAGGACTCATTGTTGTCTACACTGTTGATGACATCGACATCAGCGTTAATGTCAGCGTCAACAAGACTCTCCAGAGCGCAGGGTTCGTGGAGTCTGCCGGCGCCTGCGGACTTGAAATCTAGCAACCCTTTTTTACGGAGAACGCCCCCCAAGCAGGCCAAAGCTGGCTTGAGGGCAGCGAAACCAATCGCACTAAGGGTGCACGATTCGAAGTCGCCGCTGCACCAGGGCCCAAAGGACCGATCCGAATCGGTGTCTCTTCATGCGTTCTGGGCCAAGAGGTGCGATGGAACGGAGGCCACAAGCTGAGTTTCTTCGTGAAGGAGACGCTTGGACTGGGGACGCGGTCTCGAAGCTCGTCGATGAAGGAACTCAGTCGGTGACGCTCATATCGACGATGTTTACGCCCGGTGGCAATCATGCGGAGCGAGACTTGCCGGCTGAAGACGCTGGCCAGTCGGCCAATGGGCAAGTGTGCACTTGGCAGGCAATTTCCGGTTGCACGGAGGAAGGTCGTCGCTACAGCGACTACGCATCGTGTGACATCGTGCGAAGTCAGCGACCGTATTACCCCGCACCTCCCGCGGCAACCGCTGGTCGCGAAGACAAACGCCTCGAGGATTCGCAGTATGTCGCTGAGCTGGATTGGGTAAAGAGCTAAGTGGAAGCAAGTGCATGCGTTTGCTGTCACTCGACGGAGGACGCACCCGAGGGAACGTCAAACTGGTTTCTCGAATCGCCTGGCAACTGGATTGATTCCCTCGGTGATTCGGGACTCGCGTTTGGTGCGAATATCACTCCTTCTATTGCATTGGGGGCGGATCCAGCGGACCACAATAACGGCTTTGCTCGCGACATCACGGGGTTTCCGAGCACCGATCCGGAGCGCATGCTGACGTTCTTTCGGGCGGAGCTCACGTACCGGGGGCTGAGTGATTCCGACTTCGATGGAGCGGTGCCATTTGGAGGACCTATCTACGACCAACTCTTCTACGAGCCTGATGCGTGTGCTGACGGAGAGGGGGTTGGCACCGATGGCATGCTGACCTGGACAGGAGGTAGTGCTCGCTATGTCTACGTGCTTGCGAACGCAGATGAGAATCCCACTGTGCCGCCCAATCTCGATCGCCCGGCTGCAACACTGTGGCGCCTCGATGTAGCGGCGACAGCCGATCCGATTGACAGCGAGACTATCCGCTACGGGTTCGTGCCAAACGGCATGACTCAGAGTATTCCCGAGGGAGAATCTCCACCGGATCTCGTTGCCGGCGAAGAGTACTATCTCTATGTATCCAAAGACGTTGGGCTGCCGATTACTCGCTGCCTCTTTACCTATTAGCGTTCCTATGCAGCTCACGCGCATGATCTTTCTTGCAAAGAATCAGGGAAACAATCCCCCATTCGGAGTGAGCGGCTGCTGGGGAGATGGGCTACAGTCACAGAAACGGGAAACTGAGCGTGAATCGTGGAAACAGCCGTTAGAACCAGTCAGAGTGTTGTTGCGCGACCTTCGTTGCGCGAGCACCTGAGGCGCCTGCGCCGTCGAGCGATCACAATCCCCGTTTTAGTGATCGTGACAAGCCTGCTGATCGCAAGTCTAGGTCTTGTCTTGCCACTACTGGCGTTGGCTGATGTGGCTCGCCCAATTCGTCCATGGGCCCGTTGTCGCGCTCTGCTCTCGATTACGTGGATTGCCTTCTGCGAAGTTGTCGGTGTCGTAGGCGCCTTCGCTTTGTGGTTGTTCTTCGGTGTGCATCGCAGTCGAGAGCGGTTTCAGCGGCAGAACTCTGCATTGCAGAGAGCCTGGACCACCGCGCTCTTTGCTGGGGCTCGTTGGATTTTCCAGATGCGCGTCGAGGCCAGCGGACTTGAGGAGGCGAGAGGGGGCCCAGTGATTCTCCTAGTTCGTCACGCAAGCTTGGTGGACACGGTGTTGACGGCTGCGGTCCTGGCAAATCCCTATCGTCTTCGGCTTCGCTATGTTCTCAAGGATGAACTCTTAAGCGACCCTTGTATCGATATCGTCGGAAACCGGCTGCCCAACGCATTTGTCTCCCGAAGCGCAAAGTCGAATGTGGACATACGCCAGGTTCGCAGTCTGGCCAAGAATCTACAGTCCGATGAAGGGGTTTTGATCTATCCCGAAGGAACACGCTTCTCTCCGACAAAGCTGCGAAACGTGCAGGCGAGATTGGCGGACGATCCGATCGCAGGACCACATGCGGCAGCACTACGAAGAGTTCTACCGCCCCGCCCAGGCGGAACGCTCACCTTGCTGCAAAATGCTCCTGAGGCAGACGTTGTTGTGCTTGCACATACAGGGCTCGAGGGGGCTGCAACACTTGGCGATTTTTGGCGCGGTGAGCTTGTCGGGACCACGCTTCGAATTCGCGCCACTCGCTACGCGGCGCAAGAGATTCCCCCAGAGGCACGACTAAATCCCCAGTGGCTTATCGAGCGCTGGCGAGAGGTAGACGAGTGGCTGGGCCAATGGGACGCGGAGTAGAAGCAACCAAGACGCCCTAGGAGCGCTTTGCAAACACCGCCGCGCCAAGCCCGCGCAGTACGTACTGCGAAACGAAGCCAAAGAGAACCGTGCCACCAGGTAGGCGCAGCACGAGCATCATCACGCCCCCCGCCATGGCACCGAAGTACGAAAACTTCGCAAGGCGGCTCTTGAAGCTCTTGAACGATAGAAAGGGGAACGGCAGCGCCATCAGCAGGGCGGCAGCAATCAGTACCGCCGCTAGAAACCACGTCTAACCGAATGGAGACCACTTCATCTCGTGCCAGGTCATGATGGATGTAATGACAAGGAGGGCGGCAACCGGTGTGGGGATTCCAGAAAACTCGCTGGACTGACTGTCACTTGCCGTATTGAAGATCGCCAAGCGAAGAGTGTCGGGATGGAGCTAGCCAGCTGGAGGCGGTTCGAGTCTACGTCTACAGCACCAGTGGCAGTTTTGAGAGCAGCTCTGTTGATATTGTTCCAACGCCCACTGGGGTGATCGAACCTGGCGAGATTCGTTGGACTTCGGATGGTGAGTCAGCAATCCTATTCTTTGTGATGATCGACAACGAAGGTGGCGTCGACTGGAAGACGCTATCTCTCTAAGAGGGTCGTAATGAGTGAAGTCGCAAATCCACTAGAGCACCAAGATGTCTACGATGAAGCCGGAGCAACGGTTGCTCTGCGCTCGCTGTGGCAATCGGGCCCAATAGTCTTGGTCTTCGTTCGACACTTTGGCTGACTCTTCTGCCAACAGCAGGTGGCGCAGTTGCACCACGAGTCATCGACGTTCAAACAATATGGTGCCCGTTTGGTAGTTGTCGGAAATGGGAAGCCTTGGTTCATACAAGGGTTTCGCGAGAAGGCGAGCTATGATGGTGAGCTTTACACCGACCCATCCTTGAGTAGCTTCCGGGCGATGAAGCTTCGACGCACGCTTCGTTCCACCATGGCACTGAGCACCGTGCGCAGCGCCTACAAGGCCTACAAGCAAGGCTTCCGCCAAACGAGCGTTCGCGGCGACGTGTGGCAGCAGGGTGGCGTATTTGTTGTCGCGCAGTCAGGAGAGCTAGCGCTTCGTTATGCTTCGGAGTACGCAGGCGACCATCCTCCCGTGCGCGCGATTGAAGAAGCCTTGCGAGCGATACCTGGGAAGTAGCGCCAACGTCGCCTACAGAAGCAGGCTTGCCGCAATGTGGGTGCAAAATGACTTCTGTATTCGACTGTTGTCGCCCCAGCATCGCGCGGGTGCTTCAAGCTGTCTACACTGCCGAGCATGCCGGTTCACGTAGACGTTGCCAACATCCCCGAGTGGGTTGATGCAGAGCGTTTGCTTGGTTCTGGCTTCGAACTGCAGACCACCAATCCCGGGTGGAGGCGTGCTCATGCCTTGCTTGAGAGGCCTCGAGCCGCGGATGTTCAAGCGCGTCTTCGCGGAGTAGGAATCGGTGGGCGAGCTCTTGATGTTGTTGTCTCGCCTAGACTCAATCGCAAAGTGGTCCGAGCGGCACGCACCGAGGAAGCTCGACGGCGTCGACATGGCAGCGTTGGATTCTCGCGCTCTGGTGCGCAACTCGACAAAGAAGGGCAGATGTCACTCACCCCAGAAGCCCTGGCTCTCCAACTTGGAGAGCGCGCCGACGCTTGCACGGTTATTGATGCATGCTGCGGTGCAGGCGGTAATGCCATTGGCTTCGCGCGCGCTCGTTGCGAGGTGACCGCGTTAGACGTCAATCAGTCACGATTGGACATGGCAGCCCACAACGCCAAAGTATATGGCGTTGCGAAACGCATTCGCTGGCAATGCGTTGATAGTACCGACGCGATCGCAAGACTTCACGCCGACCTTCTCTTCATCGATCCTCCTTGGGGCGAAGACTATGACCGCATGCGTGTGCGTCTCGCTGATCTGCCCTTCCTCGAGCAGCTTCTTGGCAAGGCCGAGCGGTTTCCCCGCACGTGGATCAAAGTTCCGCCATCGTTTGATGTCAACGACCTCCCGCGGGCTCGCCCAGAGGCATTCTTCGGAACGGGTAAAGGTGATCGTCAGCGTGTGAAGTTCCTACTTCTTGAGCTAACGTCGGCCGGGCCCAAGACGTCACATTCGTAGCCCCAGATCTTAACCTCCAAAGGCGAGACAAATATCGATGAAAGTCAGTATCGTAAACTTCTTAGAAGAGAGAGTTGCCGTGCTTGAGCACCTTGGCCCTCCAGAGACCATCAATGCATCGGTGGCCAAGTTCATCGAATGGCGGAAGAGCTGTGCAATGTCTCTGAGGTGCAACGACCAAAAGCTATGGTGTCCCGTATTCCAATCCTGAGACCAATCCTGAGGAGTTTCGCTTCGACATCTGTGGAACCGTTGAGCAAGATATTCCTAGCAACCCGCAAGGCGTCATCTACAAGCGAATCCCTGGCGGCCGTTGCGCAGTGCTGCGACACCATGGTTCCACGAATGCCATCGGGGAGACGGTGCGAGCGCTCTACGAAACATGGCTACCCGAGAGTGGCGAGGAGCTTCGAGACGTTCCGAGTTTCTTCCACTATCTCTCTTGCATGCCCGCTGACGCCGAAAACGAGCAGGTTACAGACGTCTATTTGCCGCTCAAAGGCTAGTCACCTAGCCGGCAAGACAAGCCCAAACCTGTGCGCACAAGCAGCGTAACTCACTGTTCATACTTGAGTGATCGCAACGCCTCCAATGGCGCGTAACCTGCACCACCTCGGGCATGGCCCACCTTCGCATCTTTGCCTCGGTTCTCATCACCTTAGCTTCCCTCTCAGCTTGTGAGAGCACAGCCTCCGATTCGATAGATGTTAGCGGCAAGGCCGATAGTCCATTTGGCGTCGCTGATCTGGTGCCCGGAAGTGCTCCCGAGGTCGGGCTGCTCCGCTTTGTGAACGACCCAAGCACGACATTTGAAGTCTTGGATGACGATGCGCAACTCAGACGCAACGCTGCTCGCAATCTGATTGAACACCGCGATGGTAGTGGGCCGCTATCCAACCCGTTTGACTCGGCAGAGGAAATCGACGATGTGCCGCGAGTTGGTTCTGTGGCAATGCAAGACCTACTCGACTTTGCATTCGATAACGGCTTTGTTCCCGAAGGTGACGACGTCTTAGGCACCTATGACGGCATAGCCTTCTCTGTTCGCGAAGCCCGCGCTGTTGTCTCTTTGGTAAACAGTGCAACTGGCAGCGAGCTCGACGATGATATCGCACTGGATGCTCGCGCAGTCGATGCAATTCTCGAAGCGCGGCCGTTGCGGACAGTGCTCCAACTCTCCGAGCTTTCTTTTGTGGGCAAGTCAGCGCTGGGAAAACTCAAGGAGCGTGCCAACGATCGAACAACTTCGGTACGTGAAGTTGGCATTCTCTCTGACCTAGACAAGACGATCATACCGCCGGCTCCATCGGGCCAGAGCCTTCCCGATGAACCCTATCCTGGTATGGCGGAGCTTCTCAACATCCTTGAGTTTGGAGATGGCACCAAGGCAGCTGGAGATATCAACTTTGTCACGGCTCGTCAGCCCAACAGTGTTGTCGAAATCCCTGATTGGCTTGCCGACAAGGGCGTACCCCTAGGGCCCATCTCTACTGGAATCTCGGGAATTCCGTTTCTCGCGAAGGATGAGAAGGTTAGGGACATTACCGAGGTCTTTGAAGCCAACCCCGATCAAGAGTTTGTGATGTTCGGTGACAGCAGTCATGTCGACCCAGATGCCTATCGCATCATTTTGGAGACCTTTGATGCACAAGTTCAGGTTGCGTTCATTCACAACGTAAAAACCATCGATCCCGCTCGCCTTGAAGGTCTCGTGCTCATCGATAACTATGCTGAAGCCGCTGCTGAGCTCTTTCGCTTGGGGCGTTTCACAGAAGATGAAGCGCGAATGGTTATGCTTGCAGTGATTGCTGGCGGGGAAATTGACCGCCAAACAATGGACGACCTAATCGATGCCAATCGCCCATAGACTGTAGCCAACGCTTCACGGTTTGTTGCGGCTTCTCGTTCACAGGGCGGGGAGCCGTTGTCGCGTTTTGGAGAGAAGCCGTAGAGCTTCGCGACACATTCTTGGACACACTGTGGAGATGCTCCACAAACTTTTTCGAAGGTGGGCTTGAGCCAAGGAGGATTGTGCTTTGCACTGCGCATGAAGCCATGCTCAATCACGCCCTCGTTATCGCCACAGTCCTTGCCCTTCCTGCCTCAGCATCTGCGGACCCCATTGTCGACGCCATGGGCATGCGCGTTGGTGGCTACGGTTTTCGAGAAGCAACACCAGCTTCTGGAGAGCAGCCCACTGGCACCGGCTGGCAAGCCTGTCGCATGAACGGAATCGGAGTCTTTGCCAACAAGTCTCTCGACAAGGCGTTCTTCGTTGAAGGCGGGCTCGATACCTACTTCACAGGAGAGTTTCCAACCGGCGAGGCGATGGGCGAGTACGACACGCCGATTGATCGCAGCAGCGCGCTACTCACGATCGCCGCTGGTGCTCGCTTCTACTCAGACTCAAAGCTCTCACCGTACTTGCAGATGGGGCTGGGCGCAGAGGTGACTCGTGTGAGTCTCCCAGCCCTGGCACTTGAAGATTCAGCGCTCCTCCCCATGGGCTTCTTTGGTGCAGGAGCAAACTTGCGCATCACCGACACCATGCAAGTTGGCGCCTCTCTACGCGTTAACGCGATGGGCTACTACGACGACGCACAGTTTCAAACGGAGCTGCAACCGGAGTTAGAACTCGCCACACAGGGTCAGTTCTACGCCAGCTTTGCCCTATGAGAGCGATTTTGCTCATGACGCTGGCTGTTGGGATCATTGGGGCCTGTGCTGTTCCCGGTGAGGACAATGGGATCGATCTTGAACTCGCCCTGCCTCAGCATTTTCCCGATCCGATCGCCCCGCTTAGCAACCGTTTGACGCCCGAGTCCGCCGAGCTTGGGCGTCATCTGTTCTACGATTTGCGACTGTCGGGCAATGGCACTTTGGCGTGTGCAAGTTGCCATCAGCAAGAGTATGCTTTCGCCGATTCGCTAGCAGTCTCGCTTGGAGCAAGCGGAGGCGAGGGAGTTCTCAATGCCCCTTCTCTCGCCAATGTCATCTACGCCTATCCTTTGACGTGGGCACACGGTTCGGTCACGACGATCGAAGAGCAATTGCTGGGCCCGATGTTTGGAGAGCAGCCTCTGGAGATGGGAATGGCTGGTTTCGAGGATGAAATTGCTGGGCGCCTTGCCATTGATGCGAGATATCGTGAGCTCTTCGCCGATGCGTTTCCTGGCGAGGAAATATCGGTGAAACTCGTTCGATTCGCGCTCGCTTCGTTTGTGCGCTCCTTGGTGTCCTATCAGTCCGCATTTGACCGCTTCTTGGCTGGTGACTCTGTAGCGATTTCCCAGTCAGCGCAAAGAGGTTCAGAACTATTCTATTCGGAGCGCTTGGGTTGTAGTCACTGTCACGCCGGGTTCGCGTTCTCAGCGGCAGTGCAATCTCTTGCCACAAACTCGCAGCCGACATCCCCCTTTCACAACATTGGTCTCTACAATGTGGATGGGGAAGGTGGGTACCCAAGCGCTGCACAAGGGCTCATCGAGGAGTCGGGATTCGCCAAGGACATGGGGCGGTTTCGCGTGCCGTCTTTGCGAAATGTTGCGCTCACCGCCCCATACGGACACGATGGAAGCGTGGCGACCTTGGACGACTTCATTCGAATCTATGAAGAGGGCGGCCGTAACGTGGAGGCTGGATCAAACCAGGGCGATGGACGCAATAATCCGTGGCGCTCTGATGACTTGAAGGTCTTCGAACTCTCCGATGCCGAGCGCGATGACCTCATTGCCTTTCTCGAAAGCCTAACGGACTCGAGCTTTGTCATGGATTCTCGCTTCGCCGACCCTTGGTGAGGGCCATTTGCGCACAGGGCGCTTGTCTGCGGTGGCTTCACACGTGACACTTCCGGCGAACGCTCACTCCAATACGGATCATAGTATTGCTTGTTGCCTCGTTTGTGGCGAGCTGTGGCGCCTCTCCGAGCTACCACAAGACCGCCGTCGCTCAGGCTCCGATGGAAGCTCGAAATGCCTCGTCTTCCATAGCGTTGACCTCCATCGGCCTGCGATAGTTCTTCATGGGTGACAAACGCCTCCGCGATCTGGGGATGAGCTGCTCCGTGCTCGATGTTGAAACTCACCACGCGGAGGGAAGACGCAGCAGAGGTGGCGTGGAACGGTCTGCCACAAGTTCGATCGACATGCTGCCCTCCAGATCTTCGGGCGCCAGCCAATCGCTTCCCGCCGTCATTGTTGGCGAACACGCAATCAAGCAGAGAAGACAGAACACGGTGATGGACTTCAAAACGATACTCCTGCGCTAAGGCCCAGCCATGGAGAAACTCCTCCCTTGCCGGCGGTCGTGACAAGCGAGGCCCGAACCACCACGCGTTGTCGTCGGTACTCATAGCCAGTGGAAAGCTGGGCGGAAACAGCGGTTGATGTTGCGCCTTGCCAATTGGCGACTGGGGATGCGATTCGAGAATGTCCGATGAGAGGCCCTAGGTGCGCAAACCATTGATGGCGTGCATTGCCAAGCAACATCATGCCTGCATAGGGAGCCAGCGACAGGGTTGTCTCCTCGCGCAGGCGATAGGCTGATGCGACAGTACCAAGACTGAAGCGCGCGGTGAGTTGGTGCTCGTAGCCAACCCGTAGAGGCCCCCTTTTCCCAAGACCTCCAGATAGGCAAGATGATCACCTGTGCGGTGCGTCTCGGTCACGTCCGCCTGGGCGAGCGAGCACCAGAGCAGGACTGTGAGACCTGCGAGACCTGCATGTGGGAACCTGGTGATACTAGCGATTCTCCCACAAGCTCCCAAACAAGAGATCGGAGCACGCATCTTTGCCACAGTTTTCTCATGCGGTGCCACGCCGAGTATTCTCGTCTTGGGTACCAGAAGCCTTTCTAAGGCTGCTCCAGGGTGAGCTCCAGAGTGACGAGCTCATCGCCTGCGAAGAGCCCGAGGGGCAAGGCACCTTCTTCATCGCCCCATCTTGCGCGCAGGACCACGTCGCCTGTGTTCACCTGATCCAGTTGAAACACGCCATCGCCATCGGTGGTTGTCTTGACATCTCCAAGCCAAACACGCGCTCCAGACGCGCGCTCTCCGAGATGATCCCACAAGATGCCTTTTAGCTTTGCACCTCGGCGCAACCGCAGCTCGTGCACCTCGGGCGAGGATTCATCAGCGACAACGGCGAAGGTGCCCGCAAGCAGCGTGTGCTCAGGACTGTTGACCTGAACTAACCACGCTCCTGGGCTGAGCCCGGTTAGGACAACCTTGCCCTGGCTATCGCTTATGCCCGAAGTTCGCACGCCTTCTGGTCCGCGCAGCGAAATTCGAAGTCCCGCAAGGGACTGGTCGCTGTGGTCATCTCGAATCACGAATGCCAGACCACCACCTTGGTGTAAGATAAATTCTGATTCTTCGAGTGTGTCTGCTGAAACATCGAGCTCGGGGAACCTGCCTGAACGGATCCGAAGGGAGTAAGTTCCTGATGGTATGTCGCCAAAAGAGAAAAAACCGAAATCGTCGCTTGTGGTGCGGCGTCCTCGTCCGGCAGGGCCCGATAGAATCTGAACCTGAGCAGCGGGCAACGGCGTTCCACTTGGTGAGCGAACCTGTCCTCGTATCTCAGCGTCAAAGCGTGAGAGCTCAAAGACAAGGTTCGTGGTCGTCATATCTTCTGCCGTGATTTTCTTGTGAATTACTCCAAAACCCGCAGCACCGATCTCGAGATCAATGGCACCCAAGAGCGGTCGCAAGCGAAACCTGCCACTGCTGTCCACCGCTGCACTTGCAAGGCGTCGTCGTGACTCTCCCTGTCCTTGATATGCGCGTATCCAAGTGTCAGCAACGGGGCCATCAGGGCCGAACACTCTGGCCTCGAAGGATATGCCATCCCTAAGTACAATTCGCACGTCCTTCATCGATTGACCAGGTTGAAGCGAGAGCTTCTGACCATGCCCTGAGGCGAGTTTTGGGTGACTCACCGTGACCACATAGTCTCCAGCTGCGAGGTCATTGTGCTGAAAGCTGCCGTTCTCATCTGAGATGCCTTGCGTGTCTTCGGAAAGGGGGGATTCGGCACGTGCGGTGCCCGGCCTCTCTTGGCGACTTGCAGCCGGTGCTGGGAGAACAACCGCGTATCGGAGCATGGGCTCTGGGTCGATGAAGCGAGGTTGCTCGTCGTATTCTTTTGAAACCGCGAAGTGAAGATGAGAGTCGGAGTGGCGGATGCCGCTTCGCCCAAGAGTGCCAACCGTGCTACCCGCAAGTATGAAGCTGCCAACTTCGAGCTGCAGATCAACCGAGTCGAGGTGCATGTAGAACGTCTTGAATCCGCCAACGTGTTCAATCGCGACATAGCGGCCCGACTTGCCACGGTCATCATTCGAAGCGACGACAACTGTTCCACTCGCTGCTGCCACAACCGCGGATCCGCGAACAACACCAATATCAACACCGCAGTGCCCGTTTCCACATTCAGCGGGCCGCACGCCGCTTCGATGTGCGCCAAAGCGCCTTGTGGGTCGGATTGGGAGCTGTCGCTTTCCCGTGAGAGGGTGAATCCATCGAATACTGCTCTTGCCCGAAGCAAGAGGAGAACTAGAGCGGCGCTCTTGGCCCAAGCGGCGAATGTGAATCTGCGCTCCAACAACGGCATTGTCGCGCTCATCAACAACGGTTCCCGATATGGAGCCCTTTGGTGCTAGGGCGATATCCTGATGGGCCTCCCGCTGTGTGGCCAGAATTCGTACAATCTCTGATTGCGCATAGGCATCCGCGGTCACGTGAAGTTCCCAGGCACCCTTCGGGAGAGCAGGGATCGCAAAGACGCCCGCGGCATCGCTCTTTGCTCGAAAGACGGTGTGGTCATGGCCATGAGGGTTCAGTGCTATCTCAGCTTGAATACCGAGGTTATTGGGATCGTGTACGCGACCAGACAAGTGGGTTGCTGGCGACAGGGCTAACTCCGTGGGCACGCGGACCTCATCTTCGGGATAGGCTTCAACTGTGAGCAATTGCGACACGCTCTCTGCTGTTGATGCCCAGACTTGATAGACTCCGGCCGGTAGGTTGTCGAAGTGGGCAATGCCTGCCGGATCGCTGTTGCAGATACGCGCTTTGAGTCCACTGCCGTCGAGCAAGTAGACCTCGGCGCCCTCAGAGTTATTCCGGTCGACTCCTGTAATGCGCACCGCCAATTGCGAGCGAACCTGAAACTCATCACGAACTTCGTAGGAACCGATGTCGAGCAAGGCTGGCTCAAGTGCGGGTGCGCTGGTCGACGAAATTCGTGATGGGTGCCCTTGCGTGACAACGACGCTCGGTGAGGTTGTCCACGGCGGGCTCTCCTGGCATCCAAAGAGCAGGGCTACGAACACGACTGCCAAGAGTGTCTGTAAGGGCAGGCCTTTGGCGACAAGAGTCACCCAAGGCGTCACTGCATCGAGCATGCCGTAGACATATGCAAGGATATGCGTGGGTTGGACGCTATGCCTTCGCAAGTCCATTGCCATTTTGTCGCAGATGCTTCGGGTCTTTTGACGTTTTCGTCAAGCACCCTCCCAGCCATGCGCACGAGCATGCCTGGTGGGCTGGGTGGCGAACTCCGTCCTATTCTTACTTCGAGTCTAGGAGCGCTTGTACGGTGCTTGTGAGAGTTACGTCTTCGATGCGATGACTACTATCAGGCGGCGAAACACTCTTGGAGCGAGGCTCTTGGCCTTTCGCAAAGAGGGTCACGACATTCGTCTCGCCATCGAGACTTCCCGGGCAGAGCACCACGAGTTGATCCACTGTCCCAGTCTCGAACACTTCCACCGTGGCGGGATTGAGGATTGTGCTTTCGTTGCAGTGGTCTTTGGCGACGTGTTCCGCACCGAATGTGCTGATCTTGCCGTCCTCAAGGGACTTCTCAAAATCTTTGCCCATATCCTTGCTCGAGAGCTGAAGGGGGGCGGCTTTGGGAGCAGGATCGGAAGCGACCGGAGGCTCGGGCTTTGCGGGCTCTGTGGGCTTGGGTGGTGTTTTTGCCGGTTCAGAGGCTGGCTTTGCTGCTTCCGGTTCGGGCTTAGCTTGCGACGTTTCCTTCTTGCCACAAGCGGAGAGGCTCAGGCCGAGTGCGCATACGAGACCAATGGATCGTGTTGTGAGTGAATTCATGCTTTGTAATACCTGTCTGGAGTCGACCTCTTGCCGACCCCAAAATGGTCGCAGATCGAGCAAGGTAACGAAATGCCAGCGACGAGTGATTCTTCACTCACCAACCCGAAATCGGATCATGTAGTTATCCGTGAAGCCGCTTATGTCTAGACGCTCGCCAAACTCAAAGCCGGCCGCCTCGATTTCGCTTTGAAACACGCTTTCCCCACCCCGCACATGTCGCAGTGTCCAATCGGAACTCTTGCCCTCGATACGATGGAAATCGATGATGACAAGAGAGCCTCCTGGGCGCAGTGCTCGCCGAATGCTCGCCAGCATCGTCTGTGGGTACTCGAAGTGGTGGTAGGTGTCGCAAATGAAGACGAGGTCTACAGAATCTGGGGGCAGCTCAATCGAACGCTCTGCTCCTGTAACGATGATGGAGTTAGAATACTTCTTAGCATCGATGCGTAGCCGGTCCAAGAACCGCGGGGAGATTTCGACCCCGTAGACGCGGCCAGAAGGCCCCACCGATTCGGAGAATTTCCAGAGATAGAAGCCAGTTCCAGCGCCAATGTCGGCCACCGACTGGCCCGGCTTGATATCGAGCGCCGCAACAACTTCCTCTCGCGCGGCGTAGACTTCTCGAGACTCGCCTTCAAAGTTCTTCTTCCAGCGTTCGACATCAAGATTCGGATCGAGAAAGCGATCGTTAATCGTGGTTTGGATTGGCTGCTCTGGAGCTGCATCAGGAGCAGAGATGACCGGGGTCGCTGCTGGCGGCACCGGGGTCGCGCTCTTTGAGGAGGGAGGGGGAGTTTGTGTGGAGCTAGCCTCGCTCGGCTGTCGTGTTGCGCAGGAGGCAAGAGCGGCGAGCAAAATCAACCAGAGCAATTGCATGCCACAAATCTACCGCTACAGCATTGGTGGCGGAAACTGGATGCACTCGTTCGTTAGCAGCATTGCGCATGAGGTGTCGTTTGCCCGATCGCCCTCAAGTTGCCTAGATGAGCGCAGGTCTCCGACGAGACTCGATAGCGCCGTCGATCACCCTTGGTGACTTTCGACCAATGCTTGTTCGTCGGCATCGGGGTAGCAGTCTGCTTTGCACTGCACCGAGTAGCGAAGCTCGCTCCGCTGATGTTCGTGCCGAACATCGTTGCCAGAGTGCAGCTGCCAGGTTGGTCCCCACAAAGCGAAGAGCGTTTGGTGGCACGCAAGCCAAGAGCACTTTGGTATGATTCCGACAATGCTTGACCACCGAGGGGCGGCGGAAATGCTGATGAGCTATGCTGTGGGATTTACTCTTGTTGTGTGCGTTGCATGTGGGAGCGATTCTCCGGTGGAAGCGGGAGACGCAGGCTATGTCGGCGATGCCTCAGAGTTCCAAGACGCCGGCCCTCTTTGTGGCGATGGGGTTACCGAGGGCGATGAACTCTGCGATGACGGTGGGGAAAACTCTGATTCGTGGTCGCTCTCTGCTCACTGCAACGCGGATTGCAGTGGACAAGCGGCTTTCTGTGGCGATGGTCTGATTGATGCGGACGACGAGGCCTGTGATGACGGTTCCGCCAATAGCGACGCTTGGGAGCCGATAGAACACTGCAACAGTGTTTGCTCAGGGAGTGCTCCTCTATGCGACTTGCCGGAGAATACGAGCGTCACGTTTCCTCATCTGGGCGTTCCATATCCCGTGGAGAATCCTCATACGAATGAGAAGGCGGTGTTAGGGAAAATTCTGTTTTGGGAGCAGCAGCTGAGTGCTGATGATACAGTAGCTTGCGGCTCGTGCCACCAAGGCAGCGCTGGCGGTTCGGATACTCGTGCAGGACTTGCCTTACACCCAGGGGCCGATGGCTTGCACGAAACTGGTGACGATGTGCACGGCAGCATGGGAGTGCGGCGCTGCGAGATGATCGCCGGTCTTCCTGTAGCCAAGACTGACTCTGTTTTTGGTGACGCTGTGCAAGTAACAGATCGCAGGACGCCAAGCTTTCTCGACGCGATGTTTGCACCCTCGCTTTTCTGGGATGGCCGGGCCACTGACACATTCATGGATCCCGACACCAACACCATTGCCATCGCCACAGGCGGAGCTTTGGAGAGCCAGTCGCTTGGTCCGCTTCTAAGTCCCGTCGAGATGTCTTGCGAGGCGAGAACCTTCAGTGACCTGTACGTAAAGATGTCGACTCTTACGCCTCTAGCGCTTGCCACAGACTTGCCCCCTGATTTGGCAAATGCCATTTGCAAGTATCCAAGCTACCCAGCCCTTTTCGCTACAGCATTTGGTGATCCTGCGATATCGGCCCGACGCATTGCCTTTGCAATTGCAACCTATGAGAGAACGCTGGTCTCTGACGACACTCCCTATGACCGCTTTGTCGACCCAATCAACCCCGATACAGACGCCATGACCACAGCGCAGAAGGATGGCCTGGCGCTGTTTGAGGGAGCCGCTGGTTGCTCGGAGTGTCATAGCGTAACGAGCCCAAATGCCGAGGCACCTGCACAGTTCTCGAATCAAGACTTCCACGACGTAGGTTTCATCGACCTCGCAACTCAGATAAATCCCGATCTCGGATTGCAGCGCACAACAGGCCTTGCAGAAGACGCCGGGAAGTTTCGGACGCCAACACTACGCAATGTCGGGCTTCGAGAGTTCGGAGGGCTCCTCCACACGGGGCTAGGGAGCTCCCTCGAGGACGTTATGGCGGCTTACAATATGCCCGTGGTGCCACCTGGCCCAGGTTCGAACACGGACCCTCTGATGGTTCCGCTAGGGCTTACTGCGGACGAGATTGCGAACATCGTTGACTTCATGCGCAACGCGCTCACCGATCCTCGAGTGGCAAGCGACAGCTATCCCTTTGACCATCCCACGTTGTTCTCGCCATAGCAGGCTGTTCAGCTGTGGGACTGGCGTGGAATGCTCGCGATCGTCATAAGGTCGCGCCGAAAGTATGCTGCTTAGCGATTTATCTGCCCTCGACGCAGTCGCTACAGACCGCTACGCTTGGTACGAATGGCTAACGACTACAACAAGCTCACCGCAGAAGAAGCTAGGATTCTTCTCGACAAAGGAACAGAGCGCCCTGGTTCTGGGGAATACTGCGATTCGGAAAGCGAAGGAGTCTATGTGTGCCGCCAGTGCAACGCTCGGCTCTATTCGTCCAAGGACAAGTTTCATTCGGGCTGTGGCTGGCCGAGTTTCGACGACGAAATTGCAGGGGCCGTACGAAGGGAGACGGATGCCGACGGAAGACGCGTGGAAATTCTCTGCGAAAACTGCGGAGGACACCTTGGGCACGTGTTCAGTGGTGAAGGCATGACTGAGAAGAACACTCGGCACTGCGTGAACTCACTGTCGATGAAGTTCTATGCAGCGGACGAGGATATTCCTCCAGCAATCGTCCTTGGTGGGGAATAGGTATTATTCTTACTAGCATCAAAGCTCGAGGCGATGTCCGATTCTCTTAGCTGCCCACATTGTGCGCGGGCACTGATCGCACACCGAAGGCAGACACACAAGTGTGTGAACTGCCTGGGGCTCTTCGTTCCACGCAGTGCGATGACAATGGTGCTAGGTGCTCTACGTGAAGGCCACGAGCTTGAGACGGCCATCGCCCCTTATCGAGGAACCGTGTCAAACGAGCCGGTGGTCACTCGCGAGGCTCGTTACAAGCAGTGTCCAGAGTGCCTTGACCTCATGAATCGAACTGAGCTGATTTCCGGTGGCGGGGTTGTGGTTGACATGTGCATGACTGATGGGGTCTGGTTCGATCGCGGAGAGCTGTCACAGGCAGCTTCCTTCATTCGAGAGCAAGGGCGAGAGGCAGGTCGTGCTGTGGGGCGCCAGGCAGCGTTTTCCAAGATTGCAGCCGCACTTGGGCGGTATTTTCACGCCTAGGCGACGCTCCGTTTGCGACACGCGGGCCCAGTGAGCACAATGATGTCCGATGCAAGAGGAACGTCGGCACAAGAGCCTCCAAGCAGATCGTATCTACGAGACGATTTCGCGTTTGGGAAAACGCATCAAGGAACGGTTTCCCGAATCGAGTTTGTCGACGCTGTGTGAGGAGCTTCGCATTGTCTCCGAGGATGCAAAAGCCCGATCCGAAGAGATCAGCCGACCCATTGTAGCGCTGCGGATTTCGCTCGGTGTGCTGATCGTGGCAATCGTAGTTGGAGTTGTTGGCGCAATCGTTTCGCTGGAGCGCACAACAGAGGAACTCTCATTGGCCGTCTTTGTGCAGTTGTTGGAAGCGGGCATTAACGATGTGGTGCTTATTGGCGCAGCCATCTTCTTCCTCGTGACTTTTGAGACGCGAATAAAGCGCAATCGCGCGCTTCAGGCAATCCACGAACTTCGCTCCTTTGCACACATCATTGATATGCACCAGCTGACCAAGGACCTAACGCGGATGAGTACAACCGCTTCCTCACCGGTTCGTGCCATGACGGCCTCACAGCTCGAACGCTACTTAGACTACTGTACTGAGATGCTCTCGCTTGTAGGCAAAGTTGCCGCGCTCTACATTCAGCACTTCAACGACCCAGGGGCAGTTGCCGCAGTTAACGAAGTAGAGAATCTCACTACAGGGCTATCGCGCAAGATCTGGCAGAAGATCACTCTCATCGAAAACCATGCACAGCGACTGCAGTCGATCGCTGGCGCCGACACGCCAGCTTCTTCGCCTCGGACAGAAAAATTCGCAGCAGCATCAAATGTCAAAAACGCCAGGCCGACGGTTTTCGAGGGAGAATCGAGGGTAGAGGATGATCCGAATAACTCTGAAGCTGCTGATCCGTCTAGCGGTGTCGCGCAGCTTGTCGGCTCTGCAGAACTCACGGCTTCAGAAGAGCCTGAGTCAGAGGTTGTTGGTGAGCCTCGGAGCGAGGGGAAGTGCGCCCAGGAGCCAGGGGAAGCCTGAACAATTCTGTCGCGCCACAGTCTTTTGGTATTATTGGGTTTTCGGAGGGTGTCCACAGAAGTTCGCTATTGGGGCTCTGCTTCCGTTCCACCTCTTGATGTATGGGTGGCGTAAAAGCAGGCGAGGCTTGTCGCCGCTACGGCAAGCTGCTCGACCATCGAGGTCACCGCGGTGAAGGCAAACTCGTCCTTTCGTCACGACCTGTCACAACGTCGAGAATGTCGTAGCGTGCGTGTTGCCAGCGGCGGTCCGAGCATGTTCCGATCGCGGCGAAGAGCGTTGCGGGCTTCCTTGGAGTTAGCGATGGAAGGTGCCCGTTTTGGTGTTTGCATCCTGTGCCTCGTTGACATTGCCAGCGAAACGATGGCGTCGACATCGAAGCGTATCAAGGATGGTAGACTGAACTGTCACCCGTAGGCCATCAAGTCTCAAATGTATCGCAACGTACTCCTAGCCTTGTTTTCATGCTTCTCCGCGACCTGCACTCAGGCCAAAGAGCCTGCTGTGAGAGAGCCTGCTCCTCTCGTGGAGGATGCAGCCGCATCTGCGGATGCGCGACCAAAGGCTCCAAGTGCCAGTACGGAAAACGATGCAGGCTCAGCGCCGTCATCGCCACTCGATAGTGGTACCATGGCCGACATGAGTATTCTCGGTCTTACGCTGCGTCCTGGAGACAGCGCATGTGTACTCATCGATGGCACTCAGGAGCCATGTTACGAGAAGCTCGAGGATGTCTTCGAGGCTGTTCCAGATCTAGGTGAGCGGGCTCGCAAGAGCCAGCAAGCGACTCTGGAGCTTGCTCAGATCGTGCACGCTTTCAAGCGGCACAGCGTCAGCAACTCCGGTCGAGTTAACGTTGAGTTTCGGCTTGTCACCTCGACAGAAGAGGCCAAGGAGATCTTCAAAGAGTGGTTGGCGAAGCCCAAGGTTGCGGAACTCTCTCGATGGCGTGCAGATACTAAGTCGAACATTCCCAATATTGAGTCTATCAGCGCTCCACACTGGAAAGGTAAACGCTTCTTCGCGACTTCTCTCATTCTTGAGCGTGGTCGGAAAGAGATTGAGTTCAACAAGCCGGAATCGGAAAGTTATCTTTCGATTCGTGCATCGGAACACCAAGTCGATTTCACAGCTACTCCCAGGTATGAGTACAAGGTCCTGCCTACGAAGACTCACTCCCTAGCAGCGCACGCCACGGCCGTGGCACAATTCTTCGGCGGGCAGGTCGATGCCTTCGTGCGAGTTCCTTTTGACGGAAAGCACCTTCTTGTGGCAATTGGCCCTAAGAAGAAAGCGAAACGTTACGTTGTGCAGGAGGGAAGCGAGGTGCAGGCCTTCGCGAGTTGGCCGGAGGTAATCGCAGTGTATCCTGACGCTGGAAGCAGCAGGACCCTGGCCGATCTCACGAATGCAATCTTCTGGTACTTCACGTATCGCAGCTCTCAACGCCACGCCATCATCACTGACGCGGCAGCCTACAAAAAACGATACAAAGAAGAGGGGCTACATGAGGAAAAGCTGCGCTACTGGCACGACGAGTTTCGCCACACGGTGTGGGACGTTCCCAAGCTCGACATGATCTCTGATCCAAGCGTAAAGGATGGCAAGCTAGTCGTTTTTAGCACGGTGGACGGAGACGGTCGTGAGCCCATGCGCTTAGTCGTTGACCTGGCAAACCTACAGGCAAATTCGAAGGTCGAGGTCACCCCTATGTATCGACGCAGGGTCTTGCAAGACACCGGGAAGGCTCCCGGAGCTGGGCTACACCCCCTTCCCGCTCCACCAGAACCTGCGCGCTAAGCTTTTCCGATGCGCTGCCCAGTCCCGAATCGACTTGGCTGCTACGTCGAGCTGCTTCGCCTTCACGACTGGCTTGTCGCCAGCTTTGAAAAGCCAGACCGCCTGCGCAGTTTAGGCAGGGAGGTTGCGATACGAAGATAGGGCAGGACGCCCCCGCGACCTGTTCCCCAGCACAAAAGGATCCTCATCCCATGCTCTGTGGTGCTTTTTTCGATTGTCGCTCTCGCGCTGTCGCTGAGCAAGAGAGTGAGCGCTGCCGTCGTTAGGTGGATGCGAGTACTGCGGCGAGTTCAGCTGAGAGGACAACGCGAATATGCCGTCGAAGGTATGTGGCGGCATTGTCGTGGAACGCGAAAGAGCCTGCCTCGATCAGAAAGAGCCGCCCGCGCAGTGGGCAACAAGCGGCTCATTCTTCTGACTACTTGCGAGCAACTCTGTCGAGGTTCATAACCTTGCTCCACACAGCCACGAAGTCCTCTGCAAACCGCTGCTTTGCATCATCCGCTGCATAGACTTCCGCAATTGCGCGCAGCTGTGAGTTTGATCCGAAGGCTAGGTCAACGGCCGATGCCGTCCACCGAACTGCGTCCTCATTTCGATTGCGCCCCTCATACAGCTGCTCTGCGCCAGCGGACTTCTTCCAGGTAATGTTCTGATCCAATAGATTCGCAAAGAAGTCATTGGTGAGCGTGCCTGGTTTGTCCGTAAAGACGCCGTGCTTAACATCCTTGAAATTCGCGCCAAGGACGCGCATTCCACCAACTAGGACAGTCATCTCTGGGGCCGTGAGCGACAGCAGATCAGCCTTGTCGATTAACAGTTCTGCTGCGCTTCGCTCGTTGCCCGCAGCTAGGTAGTTGCGGAAACCATCGGCCTTTGGCTCTAGATAGCCGATGGATTGTACATCCGTCATCTCTTGCGAGGCGTCTGTTCTACCGGGCTTGAACGGCACTTTGATGTCATGACCTGCGCGTTTGGAGGCTTCTTCAATCGCCGCCGAACCACCTAGGACAACGAGGTCCGCCAGAGAGATTTTCTTACCGCTCGCTCGCGTGCCGTTGAACTTCGCTTGAATCTTCTCAAGCACGGCTAGAACCTTTGCGAGTTCTTCTGGTTGATTGACTTCCCACTCCTTCTGGGGAAGGAGGCGAATTCTCGCGCCATTCGCACCTCCACGCATGTCGGTGTCTCGGTAGGAAGCTGCGGATGCCCAGGCGGCGCGCACAAGCTGAGGAATCGACAGACCGGATTGCAGAATCTCTCGCTTTAGGGTTGCGATGTCGCGTTCTCCAACGAGGTCGTGAGTGACATCGGGGACGGGGTCTTGCCAGAGCTGAGGCTCCGGAACATCGGCTCCAAGCAACCGAGCGTGTGGGCCCATATCCCGGTGGGTGAGCTTGAACCAAGCCTTGGCGAACGCAAGCTCGAACTCCTCTGGGTGCTCGTAGAAGCGCTTCGAGATCTCGCGGTATTTGGGGTCGGCTTTGAGTGCAAGGTCGGTAGTAAGCATCATTGGCTTGTGGCTCTTCGAAGCATCGTGGGCGTCGGGAACCCTCCGCTTGGTTTCACCCTTGGGTGTCCATTGATGCGCACCGGCGGGGCTCTTGGTTAGTTCCCACTCATAGTTGAAGAGGTTGCCAAAGAAATCATGAGACCACTGCACAGGCGTGTACGTCCAAGCACCTTCGATACCACTTGTGATTGTGTCCGCGCCTTTTCCTGTCCTGTACGAGTTCTTCCAGCCAAGACCTTGCTCCTCAACGGGGGCGGCTTCAGGCTCGGGGCCAACATGATCACTTGGCTTTGCTGCTCCGTGAGACTTTCCAAGTGTGTGACCTCCAGCAATGAGAGCAACCGTCTCTTCATCGTTCATCGCCATTCGGCCAAACGCCAGGCGGATGTGGTGCGCAGCGGCCAGTGGATCGGGCTTGCCGTTCGGGCCTTCAGGGTTAACGTAGATGAGTCCCATCTGCGTTGCACCAACGTCTTTCTTGAGCGTCGTTCCATCCTTGGAAAATCTCTCATCGGCGAGCCACTCGGTTTCGGGGCCCCAGTTGATGTCTGTTGGCTCGAAGACATCTTCTCTTCCACCCGCAAAGCCGAAGGTCTTGAACCCCATCGACTCGAGGGCAACGTTGCCGGTGAGGACCATTAGGTCGGCCCACGAGATGCTGCGACCATACTTTTTCTTAATTGGCCATAGCAGACGGCGAGCTTTGTCGAGGTTTGCGTTGTCGGGCCAACTGTTGAGTGGAGCAAAGCGGATGGTTCCGGCCCCCGCTCCACCCCGGCCATCGGTTACGCGGTACGTACCGGCACTGTGCCAGGCGAGGCGAATCATGAGTCCGCCGTAGTGACCGTAGTCGGCAGGCCACCAGTCTTGCGACGTCGTTAGTGTGGTCTTGATATCTTGGCGCAAGGCCTTCATGTCGAGCTTTGCGAAGGCAGCGGCATAGTCGAAGTCCTTATCGATAGGGTCGCCCTTGGGAGCATTTGCCTTAAGGACTCGAAGATCCAACCGGTTTGGCCACCAATCGTCGATTGCGTATGGTCGGTCGGGCTGGCCATGCATTGAGGCGTGGTGGCTAGGCGCGGGCGCTGTTGTCGGTGTGGCAGGTGTGGCTTGCCTTGCCGATCCAGAGCAGCCTGTTGCCGTTGTGCCACCAAGTGCAAGCACCATTGGCCAAAGGTACCTTGCCCATCGAGAGCGTCCTGATTTTGTCATTCCATTCTTGCGATTCATTATTTCCTCCACCCAAGGGTAGGTAACATGAGTACCTTCTGAGAAAGGCACAGGTCCAATAGGCCTTCACGAAGAGGCGATAGTCTCGATCTATCAACGCTCTAGTAGCAGGGGAGAATGCTTGTGTGCAGCGCACTAGTGCGCGATTCAAAGGCATGGAAACTTCCTTGCGCACTTAAACGATTCATGATCTGAAGAGGCATGCGAGGACTTCCAATAGAGTTGCGCGAGCGAATCGTGGCCGCCCATGTTGAACAGGGATTGTCGGTGCTTGAGGTGGCCGAACTTTTTGGGGTTTCACATTCCTCTGTTCGCCGCTATGTGGCAGCCGCAGGCAGGGGGGATTCGCTTG
>JANTGM010000072.1 GCA_024762925.1 Kofleriaceae bacterium
CCTTCGCGCCTTGTCAAAGAACGAGCTCCCGTCGCCAGCACATTTCTATTCCTCTGAGCCGCACACTAGTGTGGGATCCAGAGGCATAGAACGCCCTCACTCGGTTCTTCGCCCTTTGAACGCCTTCGGCTCATCGTTTCTCAGATCCTTCCTTGCCCCAGCAACTCCCTTTTCCCGCCTCGCCAGCAAACGAGGCAACTTCGCGATCACGAATCAATGTCCATGGATCGCGCACTAGGCGTCTTCGCAGCTGTCGAAGCTAAACGACTCACAACTACAGCTCGCACTGTTGCTCGTGCATGGTTCGCCATCTTCAGAGGTGCAGTTCACACCTCGGTACACAGGCGAGCAGCTTTCTTCTGAGAGGCAGGACGCTTCGTCGTTACTATGACCGTCACACGTCGCTGGAGGCTCTGATGCATCGGCCGGGACACAGGTTCCCGCATCGCAAAGAAAGCCGTCGCCGCAGTCCTGATTGAGCCGACACAAGCTGCTTTCCTCGCAGAATCCCGCGTCACTGCAGTAACAGCCCGCAAGACACTCGTCATCGGATTCGCAAGGGACGGGTGGAGGCTCATCGGGTCGCTCGCCATCGGGTCGCTCGCCATCGGGTCGCTCGCCATCGGGTCGCTCACCATCGCAGCCCAGTTCTGAGCAGTCGTCGGGCCACATCTCATCCGGGTCCTCGCTCAACGTCTCGTCCTCAAAGTACAGATGGCAGCCAGTGATTCCAAGGGAGCCGATAGAGAGGGTGGTGAGTAGGAGGGTGCGAAGCATGGAGCGATTGTAGCTTATCTGTCCTCGTGACTGGCCAGGATTTCGACTTCTTGGTGTGATGTGTTGTGTGCGCGCAACCGTGGTTTGCTCCAGAGGGTAGTTAAGGGCGCTTCTAACAGGGAATTTGCAGTACTGTCGCCTCATGAACATGGCTAGTCGGCTCTCCCTTCTCTCTGGACCGAGAAATGTGATTCGCGAGAGCTGGGACAAGCTCGCGAAACTACCTGGTGGACGCCGGGTATTCTCCCGCATGGTCGGCACGGCAGCTCCATACACGGGAACGATCGATGCACAAGTTTTGGAGCTCCGGAGCGGCTACTCCAGAGTTCTTCTGAATGATCGTCGTAAGGTTCGAAATCACCTGCGCTGCGTGCACGCTATTGCGTTAGCCAACCTGGCGGAACTCTGTGGCAATGTTGGAGTCGCTTATTCGCTGCCCGATGATGCTCGGTTTATCGTTGCTGGTTTGTCGATGGAGTACATAAAGAAGGCTCGGGGAATCATCACTGCTGAGTGCCACTGTCCAACACCTGAAACTAGCGAGCGGCGAGAGTATGAAGTTGTGGTGGAGATGAAAGATGCAAGCGGCGAGCTGGTCTGTCGCTGCACGATGAAAACCCTCGTCGGTCCAAAGCCTTCATAGACGCCAAGCGCGTGACGTTCGGGTTGCAGCCCGACTCAGCCATTGAGCGTGCGCTCTACTCGGCTTTCTGCAGTGCTTCCTCAGCACGCCACGGACGGATTCTCGTTCGCCAATGTGCAGGTCGTTCGACTGGATTCGCGTGGAGGGCGAAACGGAGAAACGCGACCCTTCGTGGCACTGGAAGCGCACGAGCGAGTCGCGATTGGGGGCTTCTACGGCCTAGGAAATGTTCTTAGTTCTTGGTTGCCTTGTCGTTCTTGAACTTCCACTTTTGCCCATCGACGAGTTTCTTCGTTGGGAACTTTACCGAGCCACCCACAATGTCACACTCCTTGCTCGAGGAGTGAAATGTGTAGCTTGCGGTGGTGGAGCCTTTGACCTTGACCGTCTTGCTGCTACCACTGCACTTGAGCTCAATGGTGTGCTCCTTGGAGTCGTTGTTGTAGACCCGGATGGTTCCCGCGAGTGCGGTGCTGGCTCCAAGGGCGAGGAAAAGGACGGTTGCAACGGCGGTTTTCATGATGATTCTGGCTTTCGTGAGTGGGCGTTTGTGAGTGTTTGTAATCGGTCGTTTGGCGTAAAGTATGAGAAAACTCGTATACCTCTCATTCCTTGAGTCCCGACACTTGCCAACGTCGCGCTTGAACGACGAGAAAGATGAAGCAAAGGCACCAAGTCCTGTAATCACGTCCAATTCGCTGAGGCTAGGATGGGAGCGTGCCCCCCAAGTGGCGATTTTGCTCCCAATTGAGTGTGGTGACGTGAGATGGGAGACTCTACTTCTCGATGCGTCTTGCAATCATCATTTGGCTGGCCTCTTGCGCATCACTGATGTGTTGCCTTGGATGCGTTGCGAGCCCTGACTATGGTGCAACGAGATTTTCTTGTAGTGATGGACTTTGCCCGGATGGTTACAATTGCATTGAGTCTGTCTGTGTCGAGGAAGGCCAGGAGTTTGATGGTGCGGTGGCAACTCCTGATGCGGAAATTCCCGATGCGAGCGTACCCGACGCGGTGCCAGCTGCGACATGCGATGAGATGTTCTCACAGGCACCTGGCTACGAACTTTGCGCGGAAGATGAAGCGAGCTGTTCATTCAATGTTGCGCTTGCTGGCACAGCTTGCACGACAGCTTGCCAACTCTTGGGCACAACGTGTCTTGGTGCCTTCGACAACAATGAAATTTTGTGCGAGCCGGTTCCTGAGACTGGCGACACCTGTGACACAATTCGCCAGAGCAACATCTGCGTTTGCGCGCGGCTAACGGACTAAAATCTCTAGTGTCGGGTCCAGAATGGTTGTTCGCTAGGCGTCTGTACTCGCCAGGAGGGCATCGCTCTCTGCGGAGATGAGCTTGCGTAGCCATCTGTGTCGCTCATCATTCTGCCACCGCTCATGCCACCTGCACCGGTAAGAGAAGTCCCTAACTCGAACAGGCGGTGCGAAGAGTTGAAGGTCGTAGATCTTGGCAAAGCGCACCGCAAGTCGCTTAGGAATCGTGAGGATGAGGTCAGTTTCTGCCACGATCAGGGGAGCCGAGAGAAATGTGCTCACTCGGGCCGCTACTCTTCGAGTTTCACCGACTCGGGCCAAGGCAGCATCAACTGCCCCCATGCCTTTTGGACCGTCCCCTACAAGAATGTGTGGTAGCTCGACGTAGCGCTTTACCGTTAGACGCTTGTTGATGTGTGGGTGGCCGCGCCTCACCACGCAGGCAAAGTTCTCCCGAAACAGTAGACGCTGCTGCATGTTTGGGGCGCTTCCTCGAAACACGCCGATAGCAATGTCGATTTCTCCGCTCTCTAAGTGCTCAGCAGTGCTTTCTGTTCTGCTCCGAATGCTGATGTCCATCTTTGGCGCCTCAACGCTTAGCCGGTGGACCAAGTTGGGAACTAGCAGCGACGTCACGTAGTCCTCGCACGCGATTCCCAGCACACCACTGGCCGCTTCCGCGTCGAAAGGTTTGGGCGCATCAATCGCCCTCGCGAGGTTTTCTAGCGCGTTTCGAAGGGGTTCTACGAGTTGTTCTGATCTCGGTGTGAGCAGCATTTGATTGGCACTACGGATTAGCAGCGGATCCTCAAAGTGTGAACGCAATCTAGCGAGCGCATGGCTCATCGCGCTCTGTGTGACACCTGTGCGCTTTGCGGCTCTTGTAACGCTTTGTTCTTCTAACAGCGCTTGCAGAGAAACGAGCAAATTCAAGTCGATCTTTGCTAAATGCATAGAATTCATATCGTCTATCATATTCATGAATTGGATTTGTTGCGCCTTGGGGGCTAGCTTGTTTGCAAGGCACGAGTCACGAAGGCTCAGCCAAACCTTCCCAAAGAAAGAAGCAAGACCATGAAACTAGGAATCATCGGAACCGGTAGTGTCGCCCAGCTTGTTGGTGCCAAACTCATCTTAGCTGGGCACGATGTTGTCTTCGGAACCCGAGACGTGGAGGCGACTCTGAAGCGCACTGACACAGATGCCTTTGGCAACGCTCCCTTTCGTGTGTGGCTCAAATCAAATGCTGACGCCAAGCTCAGCACATTTGAGGCGGCAGCCGCGCATGGTGAGATGATTCTCAATGCGACCGGAGGCATGGTTTCGCTGCAAGCCTTGGAGCTCGCAGGCGTGGAGAACTTTGCTGGCAAGATCTTGATTGATGTTGCAAACCCCCTCGATTTCTCAGCGGGCTTTCCTCCTTCTCTATCGGTGTGCAACACAGATTCCCTGGGCGAACAAATCCAGCGAGCGATTCCGGATGCAAAGGTCGTAAAAACGCTCAATACGATGAGTGCGCATGTGATGGTCGACCCAACGCTTGTCCCCGGAGCGCACAACATCTTCGTTGCAGGAAATGATGCAGAAGCGAAGGCCAAGGTTTCTAAACTCCTTAGCGAGGGGCTCGGGTGGAGCCCAGAATCGATACTCGATCTCGGTGACATCACAATGGCTCGCGGCACGGAAATGCTGCTACCTATTTGGGTTCGTCTCTTTGGCTCCTTTGGGCACCCAAACTTCAACTTCCACGTCGCCAAGGGTGAAGCCCCCAAGCCCTAACGCGAGGACTTAGCCGAGAAAGTCTTGAGTAAACATCTGCTGGATCTCCTCGACTGCGCTGATGGACTCTGAGAGTGCATCAACGCACTCGGGGTCGAACATGCCCCCGCGATTCTCCTTGAGTTCTTGCATGGCTTTGTCGTTGGTCCAAGCTTCTTTGTATGGGCGCTCGCTCGTGAGAGCGTCAAACACATCTGCGACCCGGGTTATGCGTGCTTCGATGGGAATGTCGCTTCCAGAGAGACCGTGTGGATAGCCTGCTCCATCGAAGTTTTCATGGTGATAGGCGACGACATTCTTGAGCATCTGCCCATACTCGAGTTTCTCGAGACTAAATTCTTCCATGAGCATCGAGACGATTTCGATTCCCTTGGGCACATGCGATTTCATGATAGAGAACTCATCGCCGGTTAAACGACCGGTTTTCAGAAGAATTCTGTCCGGTACCGCAATCTTGCCTACATCGTGAAGAGGCGCGAGCTGAAAGAGCAGTTCGACATACTGGTCTGTGAGGCCGTGCCGACCAGCGATGCTCCTAGCGATTAGCCGAGCGTAGCGTGCCATACGTTCTAGGTGTTTTCCGGTTTCCGCATCCCTGTGCTGTGCGAAGCTTCTGGCGGTGTTTACGGCTGCACGGAGCGTGCGAATCGGTCGTGCTTCTTCAAGCACCACAAGCGAAATCAGGTCGGTGTAGATGCGCAGCTTAAGCAAGACGGCCGGAGAGAAGAACTCCTGCTCCGTAGAATTGTAGAAGAGAAAGCCAAAGAGACCGTTGTCATCAAAGATGGGAACCGTGTGGCTCGAGCGAAGACCACTTCCCAAAATGCTCTGAGTGTGCTGCGCAGGGGAGTGCGACAGTACCGAGAGATCGTTGATTACTCGCGGCTCACGAGTTTCGGCAATCTGTTGTAGCGATGGAACATTGGCGAGCTTGGCCTCGTACAACGTGAGCGGCGACTCTCCCGCGTTGCTGTAGACGTAGGTACTGAGTGTATCGCTATCGGGTTCGTAGAGAGCGATCGCGATTCTGCAAAGGGAGTGGTACTCGCTTTGAAGTGCGGCGTGCCATGCGCAAATACGCTTCTCAAGCAGTGATGGCCCCTTGGTGCTAGACGAGCTCACAGCACAGCATTGTAACAAGACAGACGATTCTCACGCGAGAAGCGCTATTGATTTTTTCCGCCTACAGGAATTCGACGACGGTTGAGCTTGCCGCCGCCTTTCTTGGTGGGTATTGCGCGTGATGTGGTTCCTGCCGTAGCAGTCACACCAAGCACCGGGCTGCACGGCCGGCAAAGAAGGGCTAGGCGGCATGGAGGCCCACACACGAACAAAGAGCTCGAAGTCGATCGCTCCTGCGAGATAGCTCCAGCCAAGGCTCCAGTTTGCTTGCCCCAGCAAGCAGCGACCGCCTGCCACAGGGCATGCTGCCGCACATCGCCTAGTCGTGAACTCGGATTCTTGAGACAAACAGGGTGGATGCGGCCTAAGCTGGTTGTGCAAAGCAGCGAATTGAGATTGGCATCAGGGAATAGGAATTATTCGTAGATCACGCGGACTTCATCGCTGCTCTCGCCACGGGCAACGCGCACAACGTGAGTGCCTGGAGTAGGAATCCAGTTCGCCATTGGTACATTATCAACGAACCACTGGGCATCGCCACCGGAAGGTAGGACCGCGACGGGAGGTTTCTGCATCCGCGCATCGCGGTGTGGCTCTAGGAGAAAGTGGGCACCGTCTGCGGGCATAACGATACGTAGGGGCCCGTCGAGGTTCGACACGGTGCAATCCCGTTCTTCAAGCTGTCCATAGAACCGCGCCCAGGAGTGCAGTACTTCTGGCAGGACGATCGTTGGTTCTCCGCACACTACTTGATGCCAGTCGCACGTCTCTTGAGGTACGTTGCCCGACACAAAGAGCTCGTGCTTGTGGTGTTCACAGTGAGGCCCCGGCCGCTTGCCACTTAGTGGGCAGACCTCAGCGGTGACGATTGCCTCTGGGCGTGGAGGCTCGGTGGGGGTGCCATAGTGGCTCGCGATCGCCGTGTAGATGCCGCGCATGAGAGGAGTTGCGCCTTGCACTGACATCACTTGATGGGTCGGCGAGCCGTCAAAGTTGCCGCCCCAGACACCCACGGTGTACTCCTTGGTTGCGCCCACAGCCCAAAGATCGGTGTAGGCCTTGGTTGTGCCCGTCTTGAGCGCCACCTTGAATCCCAGGTTCATGGGAACCCTATCGCCAAACATGGGTTTGCGGGCATCGGGGTCGCTGAGGATGTCAAAGAGTTGGTAGCTGGTCTCTTCGCTAAACACACGCTCCGTAGTTGTCGTCGGTTCAGAATATCTCCTACCATCAACTGTGATGGCCCGCTCGATGACGCGAGGTTTAATGGCGACACCACCACGGCCGAAAGTTGAGAAGGCGGCTGTCAAGTCAATCAGTCGGACCTCTGCGTGCCCAATTGCGAGTCCCCAATCGTATTCGTCGTCCGCCTTGTCGAGAGTCCACAGGCCAGCTGTGCGAAGTTTCTTGAGCACGGTGGAGAGCCCTGCGCGCTGAAGCGTATGGACCGCCGACAGATTGTAGGAGCCTGCAAGTGACTCACGGTAGCGAGCAAATCCATGCTGCTTGACGTCTTTGGTGTAGAACTGGTGTTGGTCCTTAGGCAGCGCAATATCGAAGGCCATCGTGGCAGGCGTATCGCCTGCTTCCATTGCTGCGCCATAGACAAAAGGCTTTAGGGTCGAGCCAGGGCGGAGCCTTGCGGTGACGCCGCTCCAAGCCCCTTGGCTGCTCGCATCTTCGTAGTCGCGAGAGCCGACGAACGCAAGGACTGCACCGTCGGTGTTTCGCAAGACGACCGCCGAAGCTTGGGTGAGATTTCTTCCTCGTAACGAATCGACGTGACTTGCGAGAGCAATCTCCACTCTGCGCTGAAGCTCCATGTCGAGCGTAGTTTCCACTTCTGCCGCAGAGCGAAAACCCTCTGGAAGCCGCGCTTTGACGAACTCGGAAAAGTGCGGCGCCTCAAAGCTTGGGCGATTCTTTCCCACCGCAATCGATGCATTGAGCGCTAGCTCCTGCTCGTGCGCCTCGATGTAGTTGTGACGACGCATGAGCCCGAGAATGTGGTTGCGACGCTGCAACGCTCGCTCCCAGTGCTTGTAGGGATTGTAGTGTGATGGCCCTCTTGGAAATACTGCAAGAAGCGATGCTTCGCCTAAGGAAATATCTGAGGCGGATTTTCCGAAGTAGAGTTGTGAAGCTTGCTCCGCGCCCCAAGCACCGTTGCCATAGTACACGCGATTTAGGTACTGCTCTAGAATCTCTCTCTTGCTTAGCTTTCTCTCAAGCCGTGCTGCCAGGACGCTTTGGCGAAGTTTTCCCGTAAAGCTCCGTTCGGTGCCCGCAGTGAGTCGCACCAGCTGCATGGTAATGGTCGAGCCACCGTATGCGACTCTTCCGCCGCTCAGGTTTAGCCATGAAGCGCGCCCCAGGGCCGTCCAGTCCACGCCATTGTGGGTGTAGAAGTCGTTGTCTTCTGATGCGAGTGTTGCGTTGACAAGATGTGGCGAGATGTCAGACAAGCTGACCCAGTTTTCGCGAAGCCCCCCACCACTCACTTCCTGACGCAGCACTTGCCCGTGGCTGTCCCTCAGTACCAGCGAACTTGCTTCGGATTTCTCAAGGTACGCATCAGGATAGTCGCCCAGGTGGACGGCCGCGTGCCAGGAAAAGACAATCGCAATGGCCACTAGGCCTGCGCGTCTGGCCCATCGCCATCGCCGACGACGCAGCTGGGCCCAAGCACGGGTGTGAAAGGGGCACTTCATCTACTTGGCTTTGACGTCCAGATGGCGAAGAGCCGTTTGAGAGTTTTTCTCAGGCTCGTACATGAGCTCCGCGTGACTTGGTGGTATCGCGAAGTGTCCCTCAGCAATCGCCCGCATCATGTACTCGCGCGTATATGTGCTCCGCCAATTGTACTGTGACGAGAAATCGACTCGCTCGTCTCGCATCTCACGATGTGTTCCCCAGTGTCGCGTCTGCTTGATTCCTGCGGTACCCACCGTTGCAAACTTCGTGTTCAAGGCTTCAAAGCCAGCAGGAATTCGATCCGAGACCATGAGGTGGCTGACCGAACTCGACAGGGGCATTGTGAGACGAACTAGGACAACATCACCAACCTTGAAGCTTGTCTTTGGTTGACCCTTCTCATCGAGGTACTCGCGTTTGAGCGTGAGCCCATTGCTTTCATCCTTGAGTGTTTCTTCCTTCTGTCGATAGCGCAGCTCGACGTTGTAGTGAACCTCTCCTTTGGGTTTGATGACCAGAGAAGGAGTGCCCGCAGGTATCGAAACCGAAGCGACACGCATTCGGTTCTTGCCACCGAGAGTGCCCTTGACAAGCTCGGTGTCTCCAAGGCTCACAACAACGCTAGGTGCCTTGCCCTTCAGCGAGCCAGCATAGTGCTCAAGAGCAATCAAGGAGTAGAGATTGCCCTGAGTCGTTGGGTAGCGCATCTTACGACGGTTTTGCATGATGCTGCGAACGGTCGGTGCGATGGCTTCGTGGCCAGGTGCCACGGCAACAAGAGCGTCCAGTACAATGGCAGTCGTTCTGAGCGAGCTGCTCATGTAGTAGTAGAGGTCGCTGCCGTTGTCCTCGGTAATCAGCTTCTCTTTTGCAGAGGCCGCTTTTGCAATGTTACCAAGGTCAGCTAGGAGCTTCTGAACCGTTGGATCCTTAAGACCAACATCTGCGACCAGTGCTCGAAGCAAGAAGGCCTTGCCGTAAACCGGCATCTTGCCAAGATCCTGCACGAGTTTTGTGGCTCCTTGAGGATCCTTGCTACCAAGCATCGCACGCACATAGAGCGCAAACGCCTGATTGCCAAGGTTGCCCCGGTCATCGTAGTAGTCCTCGGAGGTATCGGGGTTCTTGCCACGCCATCGCAGATACTCCAGTCCATCATCAATGCGAACCTGATCAACCTTGTAGCCAGCCTGTTTTGCCAAGTGGAGCCCCCAAAGGGCATATGCCGTGTAGTACGCGCTTGCGTGTCCTCCAGGCCACAATGAGAATCCGCCGCTATTGGTTTGATGGCGACCAATCTTTGCAATACCTGCTTTCACAAAGCCATCGAGTTTGTCCCCTTGTAGCTCGTCGATCTTCAGCGAGTCTGCAAGCCCTCGAACCGCAACCATCGGGATGACTTTTGACGTGGTTTGCTCGAGGCAGCCATACGGATAGCCAATTAGATCGCGAAGCCCATCCTCGACTCCTGCCAATCCATCAGGGTCAACAGAGATGAGGAGTTCGGCCGAGGATGCGAGAGCCTCTGGCGGTAGTTTGATGGCGATGTTCTTCTCGCCACTCGTTGCGCCATGAGCGACATGAGACTTCTTAACCGGTGATGGGTGATGGACGGGAAGTTTGAATTGTACAGCGTCCTTCTCCGAGCCCATCTTCACGGAAAACGTGAGCTCAGACGTTCCAAGCCCTGCGCCCTTCAGTGAGAAGAGCACTGGCACGCGCCCCCCCGCGGGAACTTTGATGGTCTTGGTGGTCTCGCCTTCGGTGGCCAGCAGTGCATCGGTCGTCATGGTGACGGTGGCCTTTCCGCCCTTACCTGTCTCGTTATGAACCACGACTCCACCCGCTAGCGTATCGCCCTGCGTAAGAAAGCGTGGCAGCAAGCGATGCAGCTGCAGCGGTTTTGAAACCGTGAAGCGCTTGTCTGACGATCCAAATCTGTGGCCCTTGTCAGCAGCAACAGCCATGACGCGAAACGCTGTTAGGTTGTCGGGCGCTTTGAATTGCACTGTTGCAAGACCTTGGGCATTGGTAACAACGCCGGGCTTCCAGATTGCGGTAGCCATGAAGCGCGAACGAACAGAACCGGGACCACCAGCATCGCCACCAGTCGCCGGTCGTTCTGTGTTCGGGCCCGGGATGTCCTTGATGTAGGAGAACTGGGTTGCAGTGCGAACCGCAATTCCCCAAGGGGAGTAAAACGTTGGAACAGGGTTTGGCGTCTTGTAGCCAATGAGAGACAGGACACCTTCGTCTGCAGCCGTCAATGCGACTTCGGCAGCGACTGGGTTGCCAGATCCATCAGTAACTTTCACGGTCGCACTAACCGGTGAACCAGGGCGGTAGTCCTTGGCATCGGTTTGCACGGAGACATTGAGAGTGTTGTCCTCGGGGCGTACGGGCAAATTTACAAGCCCCATGCGCATACGAGGTTTTCCGCGCCGACCCTCGCCCATTCGACCCTGCACAAGCGCAACCGAGACGTAGACGTTTGGTGCGTGCGCTGCGGTGATGGGTACTTTGATGTGCTTCATGTCTGAGGTGATGTTGACAAAGCGCTTTTCCATGATGCCGTCTCGTTCGATCGTCACCAGACCCGTTGCCTTGGCAAGGTCGGTCTTGAGAATTAGCGTCGCGGTATCACCTGCCTTGTACTCCTTCTTGTCAGCAATGATGTCGAAGGTCATCGAGTCATCACTACGCCACGACCCGCCGCCATCGCCCCAAGCATAGAGCTGTTGTGCTGCTGTCGAGTGATTGTCTTTGCCTTCCACAACAACCCAGTAGTCACCACCACCATCAGGCGTGAACGTAAACGAGGCGGGCTTCCCTGCGGTCATCGTGATGTTCTGCTCAAGTATGGTCTGCTTGCTTTCCTTGCATTGGTACTGGCCACGGTAGCCCCAGTCTTCCCAGACGCAATTCCAATCTCGCTTCGTTACGGTGACCTTCGCGCTTCCATCGACAGCCTTGCCGTCTGGTGCAACACCGATCACTTCAAATGTCTGCGGCTTCTTGACGTCGAGGAAGTAGCCTGGCGTCTTGATGCCGTAGTAGCGTCGCGAGCGGAAATACGGAATCGTGAACGTCTTGTTGATGACTTCGTTGGACGGGGAGGTGACACTGGCGCGAACAAGCAGGTCTGAGTCAGAGGTGACATCGCTTGGGCCGATAGCCACCGCGAGCTTTGCATTGCCTTCGTTGTCGAGAGACATGCTGTCCTCCGTCACAAGGCTTTGCGAGTAGGAAGAAGCGTAACTGTAGTAGCTGCGATAGTTTCGCTCGTCTCGGAAGTCGAAGCCCTCGTGGCCAGGGAATCGGACGTCTCGAGGACGACTGTGCACGGTGATGTCAACGTCGCCCTGTCGAAGCGGTGCTCCATAGAAGTACTTCGCGAGAATGGATGCCGTGACTTTGCCTCTGCGTACAACACGTTTTTGGCTCGCTTTGCCTGTAACTTCAAACGTTGCGGCCCGAAATTCTTCGACCGAGAAACTCTGAGTGAAGGTTCCTTGGTCAAGCTTCGCCGTCATACGATAGTCACCAAGACGAGCATCGCCTGGAAGCTCAATGTCCGCCCAGAACCCGCCGAACTTGCTGAGCGTTAGGTCCACGCTGTGGAAGGTCTTGCCTCGTGGTCCGGCGATCTCCACCCGAACGTTCTTGTTCTTCGGAATCGACAATTGGGAGCCGAGACTGGCGACTCGGGCAAGACCCTTCATGTGGACTTTCTCGCCGGGTCGATACAAACCTCGATCGGTGTGCATGAATCCACGAAGGCGTTGCTCCGCGCGGTCATAGTCAACTGAAGCATTGAAGTTCCAAGCCGAGAGCCCACCGTTGGCATCGGGGTCTACCATCGTGAAGTCGTTTCCTTGACGCACAAAGATGCGCATTGCCCCTGGGTATTCTTCTGAGTTTGCCTTAAGGCCAGCAAGCTTGTTGGTGCCTGGCAGTGTGGCAATGCCCTCAGCGTCGGTGCGTCCCGACCACGTGACCTTGCCCTGCATATTGCGAACGCTAACTTCTGCGCCTGGAAGTGGTTCGCCTGTGCTCAGCTTTGTTGCCCACACTAGCCCTCGCACAGGGGATAGCTTGCTAACAACACCAATGTCAGTGAAGTTGACGAGCGTCTTCTTAACTCCGCCATCGGCAAAGGGGTATTTCTCAACTTCCGTGGAGCCGATTTCAACGTAGTACATTCCAGGGCCGGTTACGCCGCCAAGTTGAACTGCTGGGTCGAGGGCCACCTGATGCCACTTGTTGCGCTTGCCGCCCACCTTGAGCGTCCTTTTTTGGCGCTTTAGCTTGCTGCCTTTGAAGTCTGCTGGGTCTTCATCCCACCAATCGATGAGGTCTCTTGAGTGATGGAAGTTCTCGGGTGTCACTCGAACCAAAGAGACATCGAGTTTTGTTACGTTGCGCGTCCAAATTGGAAGCACTGGTCGCTTGAGTTCCGCTACGAAATATCCCGAGTCCATGGAGATGATGGGCTTGGAGTCTGTGGTGCCAAAGGTAACGACTTGCTCCTTGCCGAGAGATTGGTCAAAGACGTCCAACTGGTCCTTCTTGATCGTGACCTTGTATGAGGTTCTCGGGTCCAGCAGGACGCCACAGGCAATTCCCGGAGGAGCATCGCCAAGAGCGTGGCATCGCTCGGGAAAACCGCGCACCTTGGGCGAAATTTCCATCTTGTAGGGAGGCTTGAGTGGGTTTGTGAAGGCAAACGAGAGTTCGAGGTCTTCCGTTGGAACGATGTCATTGCCAATGGGCTTGTGACTGATAAACGAAAGGGGACCATAGGTGTGGAATGGCTCACTGACATCATCAGCGAGTCCAAGGTTGCCAACGCTGCCGCGAAGCTTGGCGGAACAGCTGAGTTTCCAATCGGTATCCATCGATAGAACATCAGCTGGCACCACAAGGAATGTCTTGCCTGGGCCAGGATCGCTATCCTCGCCAAGTTTTAGTGCTTGGGTCCTACTGCCATCGCTGTACGAACAATGCTCTTCAACGGCATTGAAGGGAACTTCGTGATTGAACTGCATCTTGACGAGCTGATCGCGTGCGGCCCGCGAACTCGAACCGACAACCTTGATCTCGCCGCTCAGACGTTCAGTCTCGAACGTGAAGGAGTGGGCGCTGCTCAGTACGTTTCCATCGAGAGCTCTTGCGCCCTTAGGAACTTTTCCTACGAAGCGTGTTGAGATGGGCAAGGACTCGGATGGCACGAAGACAAGAGTTTGCTCATCTTGCCAACGCGACTCACCCGCAATTGCTGGCTCGAATTCGATCAGCGTTGTTTCGGCGAGGTTGCCAACGCGATCTCCTGCGACCATGGGCTTGGAAAAGCCGATCACAACCTTAAGCGGTCCATCGAGTTCTCCGGTCGGCGAACTCGTTACCGACAAGTCTCCTTTCGCGGCACTCGGTTTGCCGCCGCAACTCCAGATCATCATTCCAGCGCCTACAAGAAGCGCAAAAACAAAGTGGTTCTTTCCCATCATATCGTTCCCCTTTACGCTCAACCCATCGCAGATATTCCGATGGGGAGTGTGACTAGGATTATCCTTGGGCTTTGGGAGGTGCGCCACCAGCTGTGGCGCTAGCGCACATGCTCTCAAAGAAACTCAGTGAGTTGGTGCGTGTCCAAATCATGCCAACGAATTTGTCCTCAAGTTCCAACGAATTAGGGTTTGACACGTCGCGTTACATGCTTGCGGTGGGAACACACAAACGGTCGAGGGGAGCGCGTGTGACAGATTCGAAGGCCATTGAAAACGTTGCGATTCTTGGTGGAGGGCTCATGGGCCAAGGCATTGCCGAGGTCTCTGCAAGGAGTGGCTTCACGACCACGCTCATTAAGGCATCGGGCCGGAACGCAGATGCAACCCAAGCGCGCATCGAGAAGAGCCTCAACAAGGCCATCGAGCGCGGAAAGCTTTTAGCGGAGGATGCAGCAGGCGCTCTTGCGCGACTCTCCGTGACAGGCGAACTTGGGGCCTTGGCAAGTGCCGACATCGTTATCGAGTCTGTCATAGAAGACCTGGCCAATGACGCGATCTGGCAGCTCATCAGCGCTGGACGAATCGGCGCAGAAGAGGCGCAAATGGTCGTTGCTGCCGAAATGTAGTGAGCTCGCTAGGCTTCGCGTCGGGTGAAGACAAGTTCAGTTTCTGTGCTTTCACCCGGTGCAAATGCATAGCCATCCCAATCAAATGCTTTGAGTTCTTCAGGAGAGTTCAAGCGATTCTGAATGACAAAGGCGCTCATCCGTCCCCGCGCCTTCTTGGCAAAGAAACTGATGATCTTAAACTTGCCATTCTTCCAGTCCCTGAAGATCGGCGTTACGACGTTGGCATCGAGCACCTTCAGGTCCACGGATTTGAAGTACTCATTGGAAGCGAGATTCAAGAGCGTGCTGGTTCGAAGACGCTTAAGCTGCTTGTTGAGTTGGGTACTAATCTTGTCATCCCAAAACTGATAGAGGTTCGCTCCACGTTCGTTCGCAAACTTTGTACCCATCTCAAGGCGATAGGGCTGCATCAGATCGAGCGGCCTGAGAACTCCGTACAGTCCTGAGAGAATTCGCAAATGGTCCTGAGCAAAGGCGATGTCATCTTCTGAAAAGTTGTAGGCATCAAGCCCCAGATAGACGTCACCCTTGAATGCGAAGAGCGCCTGTCGTGAATTGCTCTTGCGAAAGGGGAGCGACCATTGTTGGTAGCGCTCGAAGTTGAGCACTCCGAGCGGTTCGCTGATCCCCATCAGCCCGGATAGATCTTCGGGGCCCAGTTTCTTGAGCTCGCCAACAAGCTCCGACGCCTCTTTGAGAAACTCTGCCTTGCTGCGCTTATCGGTTGGAAGCGGCGATTCGTAGTCGAGGCTCTTAGCTGGGGATACGACGATGAGCATGGAGATCCCTAGGCTGCCTCGGAACTGACCAAAATGCAATTGATGTCATCATAATAACACTTGTAATCGATCGATCGATTTATTAGTTTGCACCTGCGATGGCGAGACCGATACAAGCAGATGCAGAGGCGACGAAGCAGCGAGTGTTGGAGGCAGCGTGCTCACTTTTCGCAGAGCTGGGCCTCTCCCAAACAACCACTCGGCAAATTGCCAAACGCGCATCGGTAAGCCTGGCGACGATCCACCACTACTTCGGCACCAAGGGCGACCTCTACCAGGCCTGCATCGATACCACCTACACAGAGCTTGGCACCTTGGCCGACGAACTCGAGGCCGCCGCGAAAGACCTTGGGCGGGGAACGACGCTCTCCTCGTTGGTGGAAATGACGATTCGCCGGTCGTACGAATTTGCAAGGCGGCACCGTGCCGAGGTGAGGCTGCTAATGCGAAGAATTCTCGACAAGGGCGAAGCCGATCCAGAATTGCGCGAACGGTATCAGCTGCCGCTTCTGGAACGCGGCGTGAGCATGCTTGCCGCGGCCACCAAGCGCCCCGTTTCATCGGTGCGAATAACCTTCTTAGCGATGCATCACATCATAGTGAATTTTGCGCTCACCACACCTCGTGAGATCGCGATCGTTACCGGCAATCCCGATGCATCCGCCGAGAACTGCATAACGCTCATTGAAGACCATCTGGTTTCGATGGCGCTCACCCAACTTGGCCTTCAAGGAGACTCCCCATGACCGCTTCTGCAACTCGCCTTCCATCTTCTCCCTCCTCTGAATGCACCGACATCAAACGGTCAGGTCTCGGAACGTCGCGGCGTGTGTCGGGGCTGCACGTCGTCAATCTCAAGGGAAGCTACTATGAGATGGGCCGCCAGCATGGCAGCTTGCTCGCCAAAGAGATTCTTGAGGGACCACTTCCCTACTATCAAACATACATTAGAAAACTTCTCAAAACGGGAGGCTTTAAGTCCGCTGCACCTCTCGTTGCAAAGCTGCTTCGCACTCTCGTCGGTGGTCAGGTTGCGAAGGCACTCCCCAACTTTGCGACCGAGGCGCTTCGAGGGCTGGCCGACGGCAGTGGCATCGCATACAAGGACATCATTGGTGGTTGTGTCATGCCAGACTCATTGGTTTGGGCGGCGTCTCGCAACATTCAAATCAAGGGAGTCGATCCTGCCGTAAAGCACCGCTTAGCACTTGGAATCGGCTGTTCCTCCGCTCTCGCCTGGGACGATGCAACGATGGATGGCAAGCTCTTGCACGGGCGCAACTTCGACTATCACGGAGTCGAGGCATGGCCAAAGACTGCAGGCGTCATCTTTCACGACCCGGATGAAGGCCAGCCCTATGTTGCCGTGAGCGCCGCAGGGATCTTGATGGGCGGTGTGACAGCTATGAACCAGGCCGGGCTGACGTTGACCGTTCACCAGCACATGTTCACGGGTACAACATCCCTTGGCGGCACTCCAATTGGAATTGTCGGAGACCTGATCATGCGGAAGGCGGAGACCTTGGATGATGCGGAGCGGATCTTGGCGGCACATACACCAATTGGGTGTTGGACGTACATCATTGCAGATGGCAAGACCCAAGAAGTTCTATGTCATGAAGAGAGTCCTACTCGCCAGGTGAACTTGCGCTTTGGGCGCGGCGAGGAGACACACTTTGCCTACGCCAATATCTACCTCGATCCGACTCTTGGAAAGACCGAGCGCAACCTCTACGGTTCCTATTGGCGAGCGAACCTCGGACGGCAGCAGCGACTATCTGCTCGCTTGAAGTGCGCGGATGGCTCTCTTGGCGCAAATGGCATTGCCTCCATTCTTGCCGACACGGGTGGCACGAGCTGTCGTATCCACAAGTCCATCGCCATGTTGATGACGGTTGGCTCGGTGGTCTTTCGTCCTGAAGATCGCGTTCTTTGGGTCGCAACTGGAGAGGCACCCGTGAGCCACAATCTCTACGAACCCTTCAGCCTCGATACGCGCGATCACGCACCCGAGCTAGGCTGCCTCGACGGCGGAGTTCCCGATGACAAGGCGAGCGCTCGGGCATTCGAATCCTATCGGCGTGCCTATCTGGCGTACTTTGATGATGACAATGTAGCCAAAGCCCGAACTCTTATGCGTAAGAGTTGTTCGGAACAGCCAGAGCAACCTCTGTACCATCACCTCACCGGTCTGCTTGCCCTCCGCGAAGGGGATGCTGAGGCCGCCGCCAAAGAAATGGAGCGAACAATCGAGCTTGGGCACCCCGATGAGGAGCGCATGGCTGCGAGCTATCTGTGGAGGGGGCGCACATCCGACTTGCGCGGCATGCGAGAAGAGGCGACGTCCGACTACCGCCGAGTCCTCGGGCTGGTGGCAGATCCTGCGATAACAAAGGCCGCCAAACTTGGGTTGCGGCGGCGCTACAGCAAATCTCAGGCTCGCGGCATCTCGGTGGATTTTGCCTTTGCCGATGTGATGACTCCGTAAAACGAAGCATTGATTCTAGCTGCTTAGCGCGAACACAGAACGTTTCTGCGATTTGGCTGAGCCGTTTCTGACCCACCGAGCACTACTATGCCAGTGGTATTGAGCGGCATGGATACGCAGGAGCCAAGAGCGGTGGCTTCGTTTGGTGATGAGCCAAAGAGCGCGCTTCTCGACGCGCTGTACGATGACTATGCTGGGTATGTCGCTGCGATTGGACTACGTCTTCTGGGACGCGACTCGGAAATCGACGACCTGGTGCAAGATGTCTTTCTCGATGCGGTTCGCGGGCTCAGTCAACTGCGTGACCTTGACGCAACGCGCGCATGGCTTGCGACTCTCACAGTTCGTACCGCTCGCCGTCGTCTTCGTCGCAATCGGCTGCGTAGGTTTGTTGGAGGCAGCGATGACTACGACTACTCAACCCTGGTTGACACCTCCGCCTCCCCCGAAGAGCGATTGCTTCTAACGCGATGCTACGAAGTTCTTGAGACGCTTCCGGCAAACCAGCGCTTAGCATGGACGCTTCGACACGTGGAAGGAGAAGCTCTCGCGGTAGTGGCATCGCGATGTGAGTGCTCGCTGGCATCGGCGAAGCGATATGTGCAGAGGGCTCAAGCGCGACTGCAGGAGGTGTTGGGAAATGACTGATCTGTCTCAGAAGTTTGCGAATGCCAAGCAGCACCTTCGGCCCGTCGAGTGGTCGCCGGAACGGAGCGATGCAGTGCGGCGAAACATTGGCCGGCGACGACAGCGCTTCACCATGTCGACGGTAGCTCTCGGATCGGCAGCAGTTGCAGTTGCTGTAGCCGTTGCGATCGTTTGGTTTGCGCAGCGCAGCGAGCCCAACGATGTCGCTATCGCTCCCCGCCAGATTGAATTGCGAGATGGCACTCGGGCTGCTCCTCTTGGTAGTGCTACGTCCCTCAAGTTGCTAAGCGAGGACGAATCACTCGTGACGTTTGGGCTTGAGGCGGGCAAAGGTTGGTTCGAGGTAACGCCGTCGAGAACTCGTCGAGTTGAAGTATTGGTGCGAGATGTGCGAGTCCAAGTCTTGGGCACAGAATTCGTTGTTGAAGTGAAGGACGAGTTTGTCCATGTGTGGGTCCACCGAGGCAAAGTATCGGTGGCGAGCACCTCAGGAACCGTGGTTCTGAGCAAGGGTGAGCACGGAACGTTCGCTGCTGATGCCGAAGAAGAGAAGGAAAGCGCAAGCATTGAGACAGACGCTGGCGTTGCCAAGGCTGTTGCCGCTGTTGATGCGGGCATGGAAGCCGAAGGTGCCAAAGTGCGGGAGCGCGAGGGTGAAGCCGATGCTGGTGCACAAACGATCGAAAGTCTCCCAGCCGAGGTGAGCCTCAATACGTCGGAGACGGTCGAAACACTGTGGAAGCGCGCAGACACAGCACGGCGGAGAGGGGATGCAGAGACTGCCAGAAGAGCACTTGCGGAGCTTCTGAACGAGCACGAAGAGGATCCAAGAGCGGCGCTCGCCGCATTCAGCTTGGGGCGAGTTCTCTTGGACTCGGGGCATTCCGCTAAGACCGCAGCCCGTGCATTTGCCAAGGCCCGGAAGCTATCCCCCGAAGGACCTTTGGTTGAAGATGCGCTGCTTCGTGAAATTGAAGCGTGGCATCACGACGGAGATTCTCGTAGAGTGAAGAGTCGCAGCAAAAAGTACATGCGCTTGTTTCCCAAAGGTCGCTACCGAAAGCAGATTCGCGAAATGGGTGAACGATGAGAGAACTATTTGCATTGCTGATTGCGACACTGGGGTGGCATTTGACGGCCGCCGCTGACACAACGCAAACGCCACCTGGCATCACGATGGAGCTGTGTAGCGAGCTCGATATCGACGAGATTCAAGAGGCAATCGCTATTGAGTACCAAGGCGAGGAGGATCGCAGAACAATGGTCACAGTCGCCTGCAGTGGGACCACCGTGACCGTGCGCGTGATAGGTCCGAGCCACCCGCGTGGTCGCATCGTAGACGTAGATCTCTCAGGGGTGGACTCAATCGCAATGCCGAGGACGATAGCGCTTCTCGCAGCGGAACTCTGGACGGCGCCCGAGCCGGAGCTTGAGTCCGAGGGCGAGATGGACACCGAATCTGCGAATAATTCTGATATAGAGAGCGCAGGGCCATCGTACCGAGATCGAGTGCAGTTGGGACTTGGATTTCGGGTAGCGAGCCGAACTCTCTTCTCCAGCCGGAGTGATGGCCAAGCGAGGGCCAGTGGCCTTCTTGTTGCGCCAGCACTGCACGTGGAGTTTCCGCTTCTGTCGTGGCTTGGACTGTACGGCTATCAGCTCATGAGCGGCTATCAGCAACTCGATGGCCACACGCGTCAGGGCGATGGTGTTCAGTGGAGGCGTGGCGAACTTGGAGCCTACATTCCCTTGAGGAGAAAGCAGCTTCGTATTGATGTTACGGGATCAATTGGACATGACAACCTCAGTCCAAGTGGTAGTGAAGGGGCTGCGAATATGGACCTCTTGCCCAGCTACTTGTTTGACTCGATTGGCATTGATGGCGCGTATTTCGTTAACTCCAAGCTTCTGGTCTCAGGAGCCGCAAATGTTGTCTTCATCACGAATCGTGGCTCGGACCCAGGATCTCTGTGGGGAGTTCGATGGGGAATGGGACTCACAATCCAGCTGCAAGACCATGTGCAGCTTGACGCCGACCTCGAAGCCACGTGGGCGCGGATCGGCTCGGAGTATTCGGATCGGATGACGAGTTTCACTATTGCTGGTCGCTATCTCTATTGAAGTCGCGTTTTGCGCACATAGTGATACCCTTGCCGAGAATCACGATGCCTCTCCGCTACGCAGTATCCCTCCTCGTATTTGCCGCTGTCGCGACAACTGCGTGTAGACGCACCAAGCCGTATCAACGCGCAACTTTAGCAACGCCAGAGATGGCACCCGATGGCGACTCGCACCGAGAGGCGCTCCGCAATCACGTGCTTAGCACTCGCGAAGGAGCTGTTGGAGGCTTTGGCGGTGGCGGTGGTGGATGCGGCTGCAACTAATAACGATGGGGCTCATCGTTGGGTGCCTCGCTCTGGCGCCTGATACACACGCTGAACCCAGCGAAGCCCAAGTCACGAGCGATATTCTTATCTACGTTGACTCAGACAATGTCTCAGTCCTAAGTCCGCAAGTTGGAGTTCGCCACCCCATTGATGAAGACGGCGGAGAGGTCTCGGCCCGCTTTGTCCTGGATGCGATCACCGCGGCGTCTGTAGACGTTGTCTCGAACGCCACATACCGATTCTCCGAAATTCGTACCGAGATCGATGTTGGAGCTAGTAAGGAAGTGCAAGGCTTCTTGCCCTCGCTCTCATATCGACTATCCAACGAACCGGATTATGTTTCTCACGGAGTAACGGCTGGGCTGTCGAAGGATATGGCTGGTGGCGACGCAACCATCGCTGGTTCCTACAGCCTCGTGCTCGACACTGTGGGAAGAACTGGCACGCCCACGGATGTCTTCTCAGAGTCGTTGCACTCTCATAGTGCCGAGGTGTCGCTAACGCAGGTCGTGGACACAAAGACACTTGTTCGCGCTGTGTATTCGCTCACCCACCAGCGAGGGTATCTAGAGAAGCCGTATCGCTCTGTCCCAATCTTCGACGCTGCCGCGCTTCGATTGCTCGAAGACAACGGCGTCGCTCTTGGGCTCGACAACTTCGATATGCATCGGTTGGCATTCAAACCTGCAGAGGAGGTGCCAGACTCTCGGACCAGACATGCTGCAGCCCTGCGCGCGCTGCGCTTTGTCGATGCGATCGACGCATCGCTACGACTCGATTACCGGCTCTACGGCGATTCGTGGGGCATGTTTGGCCACACCGTTGAGGCGGCCCTGGTGAAACGCCTTCCGTGGAAGTTGCGGCTCGATAGTTGGGCGCGATTGCACTATCAGGATGGAGTCTCGTTTTGGAAAAAGACCTACACGGTTGACAACATGATGTCGCTTCCAAGCCTTCGCACAACTGACAAGTCTCTTTCCCCATATTGGCAAGGCACAGGTGGTGTTCGTTTGGAGCGGGTCTGGGGCCACTGGAAGACGTATTTTCAAGTTGCAGGCATGTACACATCGTTTCTCGAGCATCTCTTTATCGATTCGAGATTTGCAATTGTCTCGCAAGGAGGTCTTCGGTGGCTTTTTTAAGAATACTTCTAATATCAGTGCCGATCGCAGCAGGCTGCCTAGCGCCGAGTCCGCAAGAGGAAGAACCTGCTGTGCAGGGAGAGTATGAGGATGGCAATGAAGAGCATCGTCCTGGCCAACCGTGCCTGCTCTGCCATGCATCTGAGGGACACTTTCCGAAGGCGCCAGGGGGAGAGACGTTTGAGATTGGTGGCACGGTGTATGGAACCATTGATGCGGATGAAAAGGACGGTCTCAACAACGTTGAAATCATCTTTACCGATGCTCGCGGCAATGAGTTCTCAACGACCTCCAACCGAGCAGGAAACTTCTATGTAAGAGAGAAGCCGCTCTACCCGCTGGAAGTGAGAATCCGTCGAGGTTCGGATGAGCAGCGCATGAAGACCAAGATCTGGCGAAACGGAAGCTGTGCGCACTGTCATGGTCCAACCCCTGGCGCGGACTCTATCGGGCGCGTCTATCTCTTTAGTGAGGGCATCACACAATGAGAACATTCGTCCTGGCACCCCTCGTATGCGCGCTGATGGCCTGCAACGACACCAGCATCGAAGAAATCCCCCTCACCGTTGGCGATGGAGATTCGTACGCAATCAACGTGCAGACCTACGTTGGGTATCGATGCGGTTCGCTCGACTGTCACGGCGACATGGGGCGCACGCTGCGCATCTATGCAGAGCGTGGTTTACGGTCGCAAGATGTGCTTCGCAATCAGCAGGTCAGCAATTCCGAAATTAGCGAGAACCTTCTTTCCTTCGCAGCCCTTGACTCGCTGGGAGGCCCTGTGGAGGAGAATCTGGTCCTTCTCAAAGGGCTAGCCGTGTCGGCGGGTGGAATGGCCCATGAGGGTGGCGCTGTGTGGAGTGACACGAATGCTGCTGGATATCGTTGCCTAGCTGCTTGGTTGGCGGGAAGAGGCGAAGATGCTGCAGCGCAAGCAGCCTGCACAGAGGCAACAGCAGAAGTCGTTCCCGATGAATCAAACTAGCCCATGCGAATGCAAACGCTGGTAACCATCTCCTTCTCTCACTACTGTGAAAAAGCTCGCTGGGCTCTCGACTTGGCTGGCAAACCGTATCGCGAGCAAGGAAACCTGCCGCTCTTTCACTTCTTGCCCGTTGGGCTCGCAACTCGAGGCGCAAGCGACAAACAAGGCGATTCGGTTTCAACAGCGCTGAGTACACCTGTTCTCATAACTGGATCGGGGAAACGCATCTGCGATTCAACCAGAATCTTGTGCCATGTCTCCGAGGGTAGCGATCTCCATGTCGATGCAGAGTCTCTTGAGATGGATAGGAAGTTTTCTGATGTGCTTGGTCCTCACACGCGCCGGTATGGGTACCATTTTCTCTTGAGCGACCCGAAACTGCTTCGAAGGTTCTTTTGGTCATTGGGCAACAAACGACAGGCGGCCGCGGCTGTGGTGATGCGCCCAATCTTCGAACGAGCCATGCGCAAAGCACTTCGCATCAACGCGAAGAGTGCGGAGCGTTCAAAGCTCAAGGTGCGCGAGGTCGCAGCCGAGGTTGAGGCGCTGTTGGCGGATGGGCGCTCCTATCTGTGCGGTAACCGGTTTGGCGCCGCAGATCTGAGCTTCGCTGCACTTCTGGCACCGAGTCTGCTGCTCACCCGGGCCGAGGGGTATGGCTCAGAGTTTCCAAGCATGGAACAAGCGGGCGGTGAGGTTGCAGAATTCGCACGGGAGATGCGCGACCGGAGAGCGGGTGAGTTCGTTCTTTCCATGTACGAAAACCACCGTAGCCCAAGCGCGGCGGTTGCCTAGCAACGGTGCACTATTTCGCGTCTAACTCACGAACCATGTCGGCGAGCTTCTGCACGGTTCGCCAATTTCGGGTCGTTGCGCTTGAGCCGAGCGCTTTTTGAAGAACGGCTGGGCGTATCTTTGATCGGCCAGAGCCATCCACAAAGTCGATCCACAAACCACCCTTGAGCAAGGCCGCACGCTCGTTCACTGCGTAATCCATGACTATGGCTACGGCATCGCTAGCGGGGCCAGACTTGGAAACACCAAGAAGCAACGTCTTTGGACGTGCTTCTTCAGCCTCGGGGAAGGGACTCATGGCGGCATAGCCAAGCCACTCAGCTGCCGAACAAACCACAGCCTCGACCTCAAACCCAAAGTGCTTTGAGATGGCTCCTTCGAGGCGCTGGGCAGCTTCTTCCTCAGACAGTTCACTGCGAAAGACGATGTTACCGCTCTGAATATAGGTCTTCACATTAGCGAAGCCGAGGGATGTGGCGAGTTCGCGAAGCTCAGCCATTGGAACCTTCTTTTGCCCCGCGACGTTGATGCCCCGCAAGAGGCCAACCTGCGTCTCTTGTTTGCTGCTCAATTGCTAACGTCTCCACGTGATGCGAGTTGCTCGATTTGAGTCTAAGAGGATTCTTGCTTGGTCGGTAGTTGCACTCGGTGTTATACTGGCTTCAACAAAACAGCTCACCCCCAAAAGGTGAGTTCGTCTAACGAGCAAGATCAAAGAACATGTCTACCCAACGTCTACATACCCTGCGCAAGTCGATGACGCGCGGGCTCGCAACATCGCTTGTTGCATCTGAGGGGCATGTGGCTACTGGGCTCGATAGGCTTGGGGCATGTAGAGCCGTGGCCTGTACAACAGTCGAGTACCTGCAGTCCCCCAATGAGGGCCTATGGGCTCCATATGCCGGTTCTAAGCGTAGTCTCGCTCCGGTAGCCATTCTTGCTTCAGCAGATGCAATTTCCCCCGCTGATTTGAAAAGCGAAAGGGTCGTAACCTAAGTAGGCGTATTCAACATACGTTTTAGGAAGCCACCCAGGGAAACCTCGGTGGCTTTTTTGCGTTTTGGGAAGTCGGGCTGTCACACGGCTCGCAATTGGTCCCTGGAGGTTCGAATCCTTCCTTCCCAACCATGTCTGTGGCTCAGGTGAAATCTCGTCTTGATTGCACGAACTCACGGTGTTGCACGGATAGTCGAATGACAACTGAATAGTAGATCTACGCGGGGACGCAGAGGCGTCCCAAGGGCGCATTGCGTCCTCGGCCGCAAAGGCGTCCGAAATACCACATCGCCTTACGCAGGCTCTCGCGCCACAGGTGCGCCCTGCGTAAGGCATCATGGCCTTGAAAGAGACTGGGACATCGACCCGACTGTCTATCGGGTAAGGGCGGTTCAATTCCGCTCAGGGCCGCCGTACGCCACAGCTGCGCCTTCCACTTGGAATGCAATTCTGTGTCGCAAATCTAAGCATTATACCTAGGTGTAAGTCAGCGGCAGACGTCGTGCCTTGGACGCACGAAGACGGAGGTTCGAGTCCTCTCACCTAGACCAAGCGCATCCGCGCAACAACCACATGCCCCTGGAGTCAAACTTCCTTGGCGGGGTGAACTGGTCCCGATGAATAGAGGAATGCGAGAACTGCATCCCGAGAAAGGCCCCCAACCAAACAGGGCTGGCTACCCAAGGATACGAGAAATGAAGAAGATCCACGTAAACGTTGGCACCATCGGTCACGTTGACCATGGCAAGACAACACTAACTTCCGCGATTACCAATGTGATGGCGGCTCTCAACGGGGGCAAGGCTGTCAACTTCGACAAGAACGACAACGCGCCTGAGGAGAAGAGCCAAGGCATTCCCATCAATACCTCGCACGTCGAGTACGAGTCGGCAACTCGCCACTACGCACACATCGACTGCCTAGGACACGCCGATTACATCAAGAATCAAGAACGTGATTACCGGTGCGTCCCAGATGGATGGCGCTGTGCTTCTGGTTGATGGTTCGCAAGGGCCGCAGCCGCAAACCAAGGAGCACATCCTCCTGGCTCGGCGGCGTTGAGCAGATTGTCGTCTTTATCAACAAGGTCGACATTGCCGACGAAGAGCTTCTGGAATTGGTTCAGATTGAGACAGAAGAGTACCTAGCTGCTATCAGAATTCTCCTGTCGTATTGGGCTCCGCCCTGCGGGCTCTACAAGTCATCGGAAACGATGGACCTGATGCGCCTGCGTGCGCATGCATTCGCAGCCTCGTTGAGGCTATGGATGCTCACTTCCCTAACCCGTCGCGAGACCTCGAGTCCGCGTTCATGATGCCCATCGAGGGTGTGCACACCATTGAGGGTCGTGGGACGGTGGTCACCGGCAGAATCTCCAGAGGAGTGCTGCCAATCGGCGCTAGCGTCGAGATCATCGGATTGACCGACGGAGGCGACAAGCCCCGTCAGGTCGTCGTGACAGGAATCCAGATGTTCCACAAAGACCAGGAGCTGGCTACAGCAGGTGAGAACTGTGGCCTTTTGCTTCGCGGTGTTCGGCGTGACGAAGTTGTTCGAGGCCAGGTGCTTGTTGCACCCGGTTCCGTGCAGCCACACACCGAAGCTCGAGCAGAACTTTACGTCATCCCAAGAGAAGAAGGCGGTCGGCACACGCCGTTCCAAGCTGGCTACACGCCCCAGTTCTTCTTTGGGATCACTGACGTAACAGGAACCATTGCAGACGTTGGAGAGGCAGGCATGATCCAGCCTGGAGATCATGCTGAAGTCTCCTTCACTCTGCAGCGCCCTGTTGGCATGGAAGCAGGCATGCGCTTCGCACTTCGCGAAGGCGGCAAGACTGTTGGTGCTGGAGTGATTCTCACCGTCGACTGACGATCGTTGTCGCGACCTAGGTGGTATTCTTAGATCGCGGCAGCACATCTACTGCGGCACAACGTATCCCTCGATAGCTCAATGGGAGAGCACTCGGCTGATAACCGATAGACCGAAGTTCGATTCTTTGTCGAGGGACCATGCGAAACCAAATGACTGGGTAGCCCAACCGGAAGAGGCGCCGCACTCAGAATGCGGAGGTTGAGAGTTCGAATCTCTCTCTAGTCACCGGCGGCATGAATCTCTCCTGTGAAACAGCAGAGCACAGTGCCTAAGGCCTCAAACACCAAGGTACGCGAAGCCAAACGCTAGTGAATTGGAGTCCAACCCGTTGGCTCTCAAACACCAAGGTACGCGAAGCCAAACGCTAGTGAATTGGAGTCCAACCCGTTGGCTCTCAAACACCAAGGGAGTGTAGCCCAACGGCAGAGGCATCTGGTTTAAGCCCAGTTCAGTGCGAGTTCGACCCTCGCCATTCCCACCAGCTTCACGATTTGCACAAACTCGTTGCGGCGAGCCTAAACAGTCTTTAAGCCGCAAGCGTGCTCCCCAGCTATCTATGGGGAGCGGTAGAAAAACACGTAGATCCAACCAAACTGTCATCGTAGTCCAACAGGCAGAGGCGCACGACTAAGAATCGTGATGTTGCGAGTTCGACTCTCGCCGATGACACCGCTGCTCTCCACAGGGAGAATTAATCCACAAGAACCAAAACATTAACCCCAACCAAAGGAAAGCTATGACGACCCAGACACTAATGCTGTCGCAGGGCTACGAGCCGATCAAAGTCGTCTCGTGGCAACGCGCGATCACCCTGCTTACACTAGGCAAGGTGGAAGTTATTGAGGAATACGATCAGGAAGTTCGCTCTACGTCGATCGTGTTCAAGATGCCCGCCGTTGTGCGCCTGCTGCGCGCTTTCAAGCGACGCAAGCGCAAGGTTCGCTTCTCGCGAATCAACATCTACGCACGTGACCGGTACCGTTGTCAGTACTGCGATCGAAAGCTCACGATGGCGGAATGTACCTATGACCACGTGATTCCACGTGCACAGGGCGGCAAGACTCTGTGGACCAACATCGCAACCAGTTGCGAACCCTGCAACACCCGAAAGGGTGGACGCACGCCAAAGGAGGCTCGTATGCCGCTTCTGAACAAGCCCGTGCAACCCAACTGGGTACCAGTGATGGCGTTCGAAGTGAGCCGTACACGCGCACCTGATGCGTGGGCTTCGTACCTCTACTGGACATCAGAACTGAGCTGAAGAAGGGGCGCCTGTCGTGGGCGCCCTTCTTGTGATCTCGCCCACCTTGCAAGCGTGCGGACTCGCAACTTAGACGAATTCTTAGAGGAGATTTGGTCTTGAGATTTCCTTGGAGAGCATTGTTCCAGGGTAGAATTGCGACAATGCCCAAGACACATGCTCTCCTATCCGTTTCTATTGCGTCGATCCTGACTGTCTCCGCGTCTTGCTCAAGCTCGTACATACCGCAGCGAAACGGCAAGATCGCCACTGTGATGAAGGATGGGCAAGTGGGATACGAGCGAAACGGACGCTTTCACAGCCATGGCCTGCTGGGCGGTGGCCTTGTTGATGCGGTACGCGGTGTTCCCGCCGCTGAGTCCGCTGCCAAGACGCATAGGAGCCGAAGTGGCTGGGGGCTTGTCTCAATTGTTGGTGGGCTTGTCTGCTCGACGGCCGCACTTAGCTACGCGATCGGCGAGTCTTACGAGGAAGAAGGATCGGGCTCAGACCAGGCAGCGATTGTGTCTCTTGCTTGCCTCGGAGTGACCATGGTAGGCACGGGGCTGGTAATCTCTGCCGTTCCCTACCGCTTCGACGCAGTCAATATCTTCAATGATTCTGTTCAGCCAACGGGGCCGGTGTACTTGCCTGGGCAAGCTCCGCCTGTGGTCCAGCAGCCTCCTGGTTCGTACTAAGAAGTATACCTACGCTATAAGTGATTCGCCCAGTCGCGCAGTCGACGCTTTTTTGGGCGCGGCTTCTCTATGCTGATGCTTCGATAGCCTATCCAAACAACCAGGTCGTTTCTCTCCGCACCTGCAAGCGTAGTCGCAGCAGAGACCTCCAACGCGCGTCCTCGTCCGAGTCCGGTGCGCAGCCCCGTTCGGGCTTGCAGATGGTCGAGTTTTGCGCCGTACCATCCGCCTTGTGCTTCGACGCCTGCTGTCACAGAGAACACCGATACTGGCGCGTAAGCAACGTCTGCCGAGGCGAGCAGTGCAGCGCGACTGTCTGCACCAGACTCAGGCAGCACACTCCGCAATAGAGCGCTGATGCGGCTGTGAATGTGAAACACCGACGAGGGCGTAAGCGTTGCCAAAATCGCGGGACTTGCTGCTACCGTGAGGTGCTCATCACTGGTGTTTGAGTAGGGGACTTCAAGTCGGAACGCGTGGCCCACGGTAACTGGGATACCCCACCACTTCGATTTGTGTGGCCGAAGTACGCCCAGAGAGATGGGACCCACCGCAAAGTTTCCGTCGGTGAACACGGCGCTCTGTGCAAAGCGATAGTCAAGCAATCGTGCACCTACCGAGAATTCGAATCCGGCTGCATGCAAATAGCGGTAGTCGAGCATGAGCGATGTGCCAAGCGTGCCGTAGAAGTTGGGCGTGTTGGCGGCGGCATGTGCCCGTATGCCAGCCGAGAAGCCATCAACAGCGCATGCAACGCGATTCTGGTCGAGCCCGGTGTCCCGCAAGGATACGCCGCTTGGTGCAAGCAGCGCGCGGCAGGGGGCATCGGCGAGCACGTTGGCTCTAAGATAAAGTAGTATGGCCAGCGTGAAGCCAAATGCTGTAGCTCGCATCATTGCGTTAGCCCCGGCACAGACCGCCGTCTCCGCGCCAATCAACGAGAATGGGGGTGTGTGAATCCATACGGCCATGCGCCGGGTAGGACTCGAGCGAGTGAGTAGCGTGGGTCACGCTCGCTTACCAATCCCGATGCACTCACAGCAGGCCTGGGCCCGCGCTCCGCTTGCTTGTGCTTCATCGATTTCCATCATGAGTTCTTTCCGTCGAAGAGGAATGTTTGCTGATGCAAGAGCAGCTCGCAAATCGGAGTCTCCGCCAACGCCTTTTCGTGGTTCAGAAGGAGGCCGCAGTCATGCTGTTGTGTAGCCCAGTTGCGTGCTTTGTCTCCACCGGTTACCCGAAGGGAATGGCGATAGAGTCCTAGGGTCGGATTCAAGAATCTTGCTCGCGCTTGCTCGGTTCTTCGCTCTCTGGACGCCTTCGGCTCTGCGTTGCAGAGCGATCAGGCTTTTAAGTTGAAACCAAGTAGGCGGCATGCTGTTACAGTCGCACGAGATGATTACCGCGCGAAGTCTCATCGCTATTGCCTTGTTCGCCACGGGCTGTGGCACAACCTCAAGCACCCCTCCACCTGAACCTCCGGTTCGAGCTGCCGTCACGATGGAGTCGATTGCGCCTTTGCGCTCACACCACCTTGAGCCTGCGAGCGATGTATCGGACGAAGCGCGAACCTATCTAGACAAGCGGATGCGTGACCATGGGGCAACTGCCACCGATCTACTGTTCTCCGTGGTGCTGCTTGACTACGACGGAACGGCAAGGATTGCCTCACGTGTCGCAGAGGGGCCACAGCAAACTGCAGAGTTTTCCGAGGGAGAGGCGCTTTTGCGCGTTGAATTTCCAGAGACGTTCTTTGACCTTGAGGCAACCCTGCGAGCAGATGCACTGCGCTTAGTTGCCGCTGCAACCGAGCGCGATCCCGAACTCATTGCCAAGAATTACTCGACGATGCTCAACAGCTGCGTCGAGTGCCACTCGCTGATGACAAAACGCGTGCCGAACTAGTGTGCGGCTCAGAGGAATAGAAATGTGCTGGCGACGGGAGCTCGTTCTTTGACAAGGCGCGAAGGACGACCTTGCTGGGGCAAGGAAGGCTC
>JANTGM010000073.1 GCA_024762925.1 Kofleriaceae bacterium
TCCTTCCTTGCCCCAGCAAGGTCGTCCTTCGCGCCTTGTCAAAGAACGAGCTCCCGTCGCCAGCACATTTCTATTCCTCTGAGCCGCGCACTAGTGCGTGATCCATGGATATTGATTCGTGATCGCGAAGAGGGAGTTTGCTGGGGCAAGCGACCGAGGAACATCTATTTGGCCGGCGCCTGCACGCGAATGGCCATCTTGCCCTTGTGCTTGTTCTCGGCCATGAGCTGATGAGCATGTGCAGTTTCTTCAAAGTTGAAGACCTGGTCGAGCACTGGGTGGATCTTCTGCTCGTGCATAAGCTTGTTGGCTTTCTCTGCCTGAAACGCATTAGCAAAGTGAGAACCGATAATGCTTTTTTGACGCATCCACAGATATCGAACATCAAAGTCGAGTTCATAGCCTGTGGTCGCTCCGCAGATCATGATCGTGCCAAAGCGCTTTGCAACGAGCACTGAGGTTGGAAAGGTGTACTTGCCAACATGCTCAAAGACAATGTCCGCATCCTGACCGCCAGTGAGCTCTCGGATTCTCTTGCCAAAACGCCTCGACTCACTTGGGCCTTTGTTCAAGTCGAACTCTCTTCGATCGATCACCATCTCGGCACCAAGAGATCGAACAAGCTCGGCCTTGTCTTCACGCGAGACCACGGCGATCGGATTGGCGCCTGCGAGTTTTGCTAGTTGAACAGCAAAGACACCAAGACCACCGGAGGCGCCCCAAATGAGAATGTTGTCCCCAAGCTGCATGGCGCCGCGCCCAAGGAGCATTCGATAGGCCGTGAAGTAGGTGAGCCCATACGATGCGGCCTCTTCCCAACTGAGATGTTTTGGGCGTCGCAAGAGCTGCTGAGGCTGAACTCGGGAAAATTGCGCAAATGAGCCGTAGTTGGTTTCATAGCCCCAAATGCGTTGGTTTTGGCAAGCCATCGGATCGTTGCCATTGCAAGCTGGGCACTCGCGGCAACTCTGGTTGCAGTGCAGAACAACTTCGTCGCCCACCTGCCAGTTCTTTACGGCGCTGCCCACCTGCCAGACGATGCCAGCGGAGTCGGAACCTGCAACGTGGAAGGGCTCGTCGGGGTGCATCTTCATAACGCTTACGGGCTTGCCACGTGCCGCCCAAACCCCATTGAAGTTGATGCCCGCCGCCATGTTCATGACGAGCACATCTGTGGGCCCGCACTCGGGAACCGGAATCTCTTCAACTAGCATCGAATCGATTGGCTCGCCCTCGCGGTCAGGTCGAATGACAATGGCCTTCATCATTTTCGGGACTGCGCCCAAGGGGGGAATCGTTCCGAGTTCAAATGTATCGCTCATTGCAAGCTCCTATCGGTTGTCCAAGAGTCGTTTCGCAATCACTTCGTACTGAATCTCAGAAGTACCTTCGAAGATTCGAAATACTCTGGCATCACGCCAGTAGCGTTGCACGGGGTATTCACGGCTGTATCCATAGCCACCAAAGACCTGCAAGGCTTCCGAGGTGACTCGTTCCGCCATCTCTGCCGCAAAGGCCTTCGCGTAGCCGGCTTCCAGATCTGCACGCTCGCCTTGATCCTTCTTCATCGCCGCCGCGTAGCAGAGTTGCCGTGCCGCTTCAATGTCGGTCGCCATGTGTGCAATCTTGTGGCGAATGACTTGGTGCTCGGCAATGGGCTTTCCAAACTGCGTTCGGTCCTTTGCGTACTGAATCGCTGCCTCCAACGACGCTTGAGCAACGCCAACCGCTCGCGCAGCTGTTTGGATGCGGGCGTATTCATAGGTAGGCATGAGCTGATAGAAGCCTTTGCCCTCTTCGCCACCTAAGAGGTTTTCTGATGGCACTTCATAGCCGTCAAACCCCAGGGAGTAGGACTTCATGCCCTTGTAGCCAATGGTCGGAATCGGGCTTCCCGCGAGCTTTGGTGGATCAAAGTCATCGCCAGGCTCTTTCTCCACCAAGAACATTGAGAGGCCCTTGTGACGCTTTGACGGATCCGCATCTGTTCGCGCCAAGACGGTTAGGACATGTGCGCGGTTGGCAAAGGTGCACCAGGTTTTCTCACCGCGAAGAATGTAGTTGTCACCCTCACGTATGGCCCGACACTTCATGCCTCCTGTGTCGCTGCCAACATCGGGCTCGGTGAAGGCGGCCGCTGTGAGCAATTCGCCCCTGGAAATCTTGGGAAGAAAGCGCTTCTTTTGTTCCTCGGTTCCAGCGTGCCACAGCAAGGTGCCTGTGATGATCATGCGCGTCATCACCGAGCCAACACTCAGCCATCCGCGGCTGAGCTCTTCGGTGACAAGGGCCATAGAGAGAGAGTCGAGGCCCATGCCGTCGTACTCTTCGGGAAAGATGAGGCCGAAGTAGCCAAGGTCGGCCATCTTCTGGATGATGGGCATCGGAATCTCGGCTTCCTGGTTGTCGAGGTCGTGCGCAATCGGAATGATCTCCCGCTCCACAAAATCTCGAACACTCCGCCTTATCTCTAGATGGTGGTCAGCAAAGATTCCCATAGCTGTTTGCTCCTTGTTGTAAATCTGAGGGCTATGTTCGCCGATTTTACGCACCGTGTCAAACCGCACCTAAGTAGTATCAACTACTTAGGGATGCTCGGAATGCATTGCTAGAGTTCAGCGGTGCTTGTCTTGGGAGCGACGCGCGCTAGGACGTGTGTAACGTCACCTGCATGACATGGCTTGGGCAGGAAGGCTGCAGCACCAAGCCTTGCTGAGTCCTGTGGTGCTTCTGGGCAAGAAGAGGCGAGGACAAAAGGCGGAGCATGCTTCTCCTGGCCGAGTAGGCTCACAAAGCCGGCAACCACGTCACAGGTCTCGGCAGTCCCATCAATGACGACCAAGTCTACAGAGCCCGTTCTTACGTGAACGAGGGCCTGTCCGGGCTCTTCTGCAGAGAGCACGGTGTAGCCGAGTTGTTCCAAATCGAGTGTCCAGGAGTCGTCCGTAGTGCGCTCAGGACGCAAGATGAGAATTGTTCCAGCCACCTGCTGAAGGGTACCCAGATCTTGCAACGCATAAGCAGTAATCACGATTACGATAGCTGTGGTGAATCGTTACAAATGTGGAGAAGCTGATTCATTCTTGCGGGAGTGACGTCGTGGTTTGCTTCAGGAGCACGCCTCACGTGCTCACTTGCTTGCTGGCCTGCCGCACGCCCTCGTCCCAACCAACTTCTTCCGCTAGGACCCGGGCTTCGCGAACACTTGCTGGAGTGATGCGGCGAACAGTCTGGGTGGGCCGGCTGCCCGCAAGAAGCAGTTCGGCAGTGGTGCGCCGATCTCCCAGCTCCCGCATGTCGTCGATGGCGCGGCGCCGGAACCCTTGGGCTTTGTCGACATTGCCGAGCTCTTCATGCAGTCCAGCCAGTGTTGCGTAACTGCGTGCAGCCCCCACGATGTTCTTGCCAGCCTGTGCGAGCCGCAATGAATGCTTGCCAGTTTCGATTGCCCGATTCCATTGGCCTTCAGACCCGTAGAGTTGGGTGAGTCGCAACAGAAGCCGCCAGAACTTTGCTGGTGCACGCCGCACCTTGGGGCCTTCGCCCATTGTGACGAGGTCAATGCCCTCTTCGAGTTCGCGAATGGCAGCTTTCACATCACCCGCTCGCAAGCACATCGTCGCCAGATCTAAGTAGGCATCGGTGAGGATGTCGACAGCCAACATGGGAATTGCGATCGCAATGACTTGCCGATAGAGGGCAATCGAACCGTCAATGTCTCCCTCGGTTGCTCGCAGCTGCGCTGAGGCGCGCAAGAGTTGAGCGTGAAGCGTTGGTGCGTCTTTGCAGCTGTCTGTTGCTTCATCGAGAATGCCACGTGCTAGGCCCACTTCGCCGGCAACACGTAGGGCATCTGCCAGCCGGATCGAGATCGTGACAAGCTGTAGCTGGGTGCTGCTGTCCTGCGTGCTCAGCAGGACCATGCGGGTGGCGTTCAACGCGCGATTAAAGAGGGAGGCGGCACCAGCGTCGTCAAGCTGTCGAACAGCGTTGTCCCCAGCGCGCGCCAACAAACGGCCTGCGCGGTCCATATCGCCGGCTTGCTCGGCGTGCATGCCAAGAATGGCCGGATCGGAGACGCTCGCGATCAGAATATCTCCGGCTGCTTGGTGCAGCGATCGTTTCACATCGTGCGGTGTGTCTGCATACACAACGTCGCGGAACATGCAGTCCCGGAACGAGAGCATCTTATCGAGGCTGTGCAGCATGCCTCGGTTTTCAAGAAGCTGCAGGGCGGCGTTTAGCTCCACGCGACCCATGGAGCTTGCGAGCGTTTCGGTGAGGTCCTCGTGACTCACCATGTAGCCAAACACAGCAGCTACCTGAAGCACTCGCTGTGCCGCTGAAGGCAAGAAGCTGTAGCGAGCCGCCAGAAGATCGGCAAGAGTCTCGGGCGCATCGCGCACGTCACCACCTTCGACAACGTATCGCAAGAGATGGCGGATGTGCTCTGGATTGCCATGAGAGACCTTGCGAAGCTCATCAACCGTTACCAAATCGGGCTGGCCACGGGTTGCGCAGTGAGTCACCACAGCGCGTAGGTCTTCGTCTTCTAGCGGAAGCAGCTCGACATGTTGAAGGTTCTCCCAGTCCAACGCAATAGAGTCGTCAGAGGTTAGAAGAATTCTTAGGCTTGGCGATCGCAGGTTGCTCGAACAGAGTTGGCGTAGGAGCTCTTGGCTTGGCAGGTCAAAGAGGTGATAGTTTTCGAATGCCAGAACCGCGGAAAGCTGCTTGCCCGCAGCTCGCAGGACGCGCATCGTCGAGGCAAAGAGCTCTCGACGCCGAATCGGAGCCTCAAGCTTGCTGAGGCCGCCGCCTTCGTGCTGGAAGAGCTCTCCAATGCCGGGTGCATCCCGCTTGCTGAGACCAAGCTCTTCGAGAGCCTCGCCAATCTCTTCGTAGGAGCACAGCGCTGGTAAGTCGAGCGTAGCCGCCACAATGGCGCGAATGGGATAAAAGGGTGTTTGCTGGCAGGTCGGATCGGGGCTGGCCAGAAAAATCAGGCACTCGTCGCTGCTAGAAATCTCGAACGCCTCTCGCAGAATTGCGCCGCAGCCACAGCCATTCTCACCGCGCAGGTGCATGACACCCGACTTCTCTGAAGTGAGAAATTCCACAACCTGATCGAGTTCGGTCTGATGACCGATGATTGGAAGCGGGAAGATCTCACCTAGGGTCGTTGCGTGATCTGGGAGTTCTTCTGTGACGGAATCCAGAGAGCCTTGATCAAACATGCCCTGTAGATCGTTTGCCGTGAGGTCAGCGGTTGGAGCTTGATCCGACCAGATCTCGTCATGGCCGGTATCGTCGAGGGCTAGATCAAACTCTCGAGACTCAAGGACTTTGGCGGCTCCACAGTCGGGGCAGAACTTAAAGGAATCGGGACTCTCCGCCCCACATTGCGCGCAGGGGTTTTGCTTCCCAGTCGTCGTTGGAACGGCTGCTTGGCTGTTGCGCAATGCCTGGGCAAACTCGACGGCGCTCTCAAAGCGGTCATGGGGTTGCTTGGCGAGAGCTCGCAGGGTTGCGGCTTCCATTGCTGGCGGAATGGGCAAGGCGCTCTCGTGGTCGCTTGGCGGCGTGGGCTCCTCACGCAAATGGCGCTGCAGTACCTCGAGGGTTGGTGAGCCGCTAAACGGAGTAAACCCTACGAGTAATTCGTAGAGGATGATTCCCACTGCGTAGATGTCCGAGGCAAGAGTCGGGTCTTCGCCTCGAATGACTTCTGGAGACATGTACTCGGGCGTGCCGCAAATGCTTCCATCGCTATCGTCATCAGCCTCGTCCTGCGAGCCTGTGAGTCTGGCGATTCCAAAGTCGACAACCTTGATGAGATCCCAGCCACCCCGCCGATGCTCAACCATGATGTTGTCAGCCTTGAGGTCAGCGTGCACGACACCTCGCTCGTGCGCCTCCTCTAGGGCGCTCAGAATTTGTCCTACGATATCGGCAATGCGCTCAGTCGAGAGTTGCTCGGTTCGCAAGACCTCGGTAAGTGTGAGGCCACGTAAAAACTCCATCACGAGATAGAGCAGGCCGTCTTCCGTCTGACCAAAGTCGATCACCGAGACGACATTGGGATGATTGAGCCGCGAGGAGGCTTGGGCCTCGTCGTGGAAACGCTTCACGAAGCGTCGGTCACAGGCCAGCTCAGGACGCAACACCTTGACAGCAACGGTGCGGCCTAGCGAGGTTTGATCGGCCTTGTAGACCGTTCCAGCTGCTCCCACACCAATGCACTGCCGCAGACAGTACTTGCCTGCGATGATTCGGCCAATGAGGGCATCATCGGATGGAGGCATGGTGAAGCCTCCGTCATCATTGTGCTCAAAAGACACGCAATGGGACGTAACCACATGGCTTTGTCGTTCGACAAGGGAAAGGGGGAGGCAATGGGTAGCGATGGGAGAGAAGCTCGCCATGTGTTCCATTTTGGAACTCAGAAAAACAAGGAGTTTTGGCTGTGCCGGGTCAGGCCGAACCTGGACGGGTGGTGGAATTCCATCGAGCCTGAGATTTTGACGTTGAACTTCTCGGCGCCAAAGATCAGATCATCAGATCTGGGCGAGGTGCCGAATTTCCATGATTGTCTAGAAGGCGGGATCATCACTGGAAAATCCGCACATGGAGCGGACTTTGTCGATGACATCGGGCGCTGCAAAGACATGTGAGCACGCTCAATCTCTTTGAATCACGCTCTATAGCTTCACGCGCCACTGAACGCCATCGGCTTGGTCCATGACCATGATCGACTTCGCTTCCAGCTCTTTGCGAATCTCATCGGCGCGGTCCCAGTTCTTCTCGGCGCGAGCCGTGCCACGATCTTCGATGAGCTTCTCCACGTCCGCTGGGTCAATGCCCATGGCCGCGAGACGCTTCTCCTTTACCTGCGCATGGAATTCTTCGGTGGTCATGCGCATAAGGCCCATCGAATCGGCTGCAAGTGAAAAGGCTTTGAGAGCTGCCGCAACGACAGGTCCACCGCGCTTGTTGGCTTTCTTGAGATTGCCAAAGCGGTTGATGGCCCGTGAGAGCTCCATGAGATGTGCGATGGCAAGCGCCGTGTTGAAGTCTTGATCCATGGCAGCATAGAAGCGCTCAGAGAAACTCTCACCGAGGTCAAGAACTGTTTGCGCGTCTTTGCCCATCGACTTCGCGACATTCTCTGCAGGCTCTTCGCCCTTCATGGCCTCGGCAACTTCCCGCGCTTCGTAGAGTCTGGAGAGCATGCCAAGCGCTTCGGAAAGTGCTTCGTCACCCCAAGGAAGCGGTGAGCGATACTGGTTTTGAAGGTAGTAGAGCCGCAGCGTTTCGGCAGGAAACGCCTCAAGTGCAACCTTGACGTTGATGACGTTGCCAAAGCTCTTGCCCATCTTTTGGCCAGAAGCCATCGTCAAGAGACCGTGGTGCATCCAGACACGGGCGTAATCGGCTTTGTTGCCGCAGACGCTTTGCGCCACTTCGTTTTCGTGATGCGGGAAGACTAGGTCGAGGCCACCACCGTGAATATCAATGGTGTCGCCGAGCGTTGCTTTGGCCATGGCCGAGCACTCGATGTGCCAGCCGGGTCGCCCCTCGCCCCAAGGGCTTGGCCACGCAGGCTCTCCGGGCTTCACAGCTTTCCAAAGCGCAAAGTCGGCGGGCGATCGCTTGCCCGACGCCTCGTCGGCGCTGCGCAGCTCGTCTACCTTTTGGCCAGAGAGGCTTCCGTACTCAGAAAAACTCCCAACGTCGAACCAAACGCTTCCTTCATTTTGGTAGGCGTTGCCCTTCTCGATGAGGCTCGCAATCATGCCCTGGATGTCATCCATGGACTCAGAGACCTTGGGCTCTTGAGTGGGCGTCTCGAGGCCCATTGCGGTCGCATCCGCGTGATACTCGTCAATGAAGCGCGCCGAGAGCGCCAGTGGATCTTCGCCAAGCTCGTTGGCGCGATTGATGATCTTGTCGTCCACGTCGGTAAAGTTCCGAACGAAGTCCACGTCCCAGCCGCGATGGCGCAGGTAGCGAACAAAGCTGTCGAACAAGATCATGCCGCGTGCGTGGCCGATATGGCAGTGGTCGTAGACGGTGTTTCCGCAGGCGTAGAGGCGAATCTTGCCGGCTTCGATGGGTTCGAAGTCTTCGAGTTTGCGGGTGCGGGTATTGTAGATCTTAAATGGGGCTGCCATGGCTCGGCGCGTACCCTACCCAGGGTCGCGCACAGCGTCTATGCCCGAAATCAAAAACGCCTGCCTCGGTGTGCGAAGCAGGCGTCTTGTCTCTTTCGAGTTGCAGCGATTATTCGCGAAGCGCCATGAGGAGGCGTAGGACGTACCAGAAGAGGGTCGCGATGGCGGCGAACAGGGCCAATGAAGCCGCTACGTACTGGGTCGTGCGGTAGTGCAGCATCACGTTCGAGGTGGTGTAGAGGATGTAGCCCGACATCAGAAGGATCATCGCGCCGGAGAAAAGGGTTCCGAGGGAAAAGCCGAAGAGGATGGATGCGACGATGAGCCCCATCGCACCAAACATGGCGGTCGTTAGCGCCCCGCGCATGAAGCTAAAGTCCTTCTTGGTGAGAAATACAGCAGCCGTGAGCCCAGCAAAGATGAAGAGGGTGAGCACGGCTGCATCCGCAATCACGCCGGGAAACTGCAGCTGTGCCTGCAGCAAGATCGGTGTGAAGATGAGCGACTCAGCCACAACGTAGAGGCCGAGACCTGCGTATTGCATCCCCTTTGACGTGTCGGAGTTGGCCCACCGTTGCGCGACATAGCTTGCGCCCATGAAGAGGCCGAGAACGACCAGCCAGCCCATTCCACCACCGCCGCCTTGCGGGAAGACGAGCTTGAGAAACGGGAGCGTGATGGCGTTGAAGAGCGGCCCGTTGAGGTCGAGCAGCATGTATTCAAGACCGACAAAGGCGAGGATCGCACCCGCCAGGTGGCCGTAGGTTTTGCGAAGAAAGGTCACTCGCTCGTTGACGCCGATGGTTGCGACGGCACCGGGAATGGGGCGTTGATGTTGTGCTTGCTCAAACATGGTCTCTCCTTGTGCCCGACATCTGCCGGGTTTGCCACTCTAGTATACGGCGAAGTTCATATCTTGCACCTTTCGATCCTTTGCCACGTTGGAAACGCATTCCCTGCGGCACGCTGGCACGAGTGCCGATGGATTCGGGGCTTGGGCAAAGCAGCCCCGAGGCTCACCGTCAATTCTTGTAATTTTGTATGGTTGAAGGTCAAGAGCATACACTTGGGCTCGCCATCATCTAAACTGAGGCTTCTTCTATGTTCATCGATGCAGCTACCGTCCACGAGCGTCTCGACAACCACTCCGCCCTTGAATCGCAGATCTACGAGGATCCGGCGGACGCCGCGGTCTCCGACCAGCTGGAGATGGCGTACCGAGAGCAGGGGCGCACCGAGGAGCTCTTGCAGCTCTTGCTCACGCGGGCTGAGAATGTTGCGACCCCTGGTGAGCGCGTTGGCATCCTGCAAAAGGCCGCTGAGGTTTGCTCTTCGACTGGAGACTTCAATTCGGCGCTGATGATCTTGCTGACGGCCTTTGACCAGGATCAGGGCAATCGGGGGATCGCCGATGAGCTTGACCAGCTCGCACATCGCACAGGGCAATGGGATGACGTTCTCGACGCCTATCTCTTGGCCGCTGCGCAGATGAACGATGCTGCCCAAGCCGGTGATCTGTGGCTACGGATCGCATGTGCACACGCGTTTGTCACCGGAGATTCTGAGCAGCTCAGTGCCTCGCTTGAGCACGTTCACTCCGTGAGCGATGGCTGGGCACAGGGCTATCTCGATCTCATGGAGAGGCAGATGCAGACCGCCGAGCTGCTTGCCACACTCGCGGAACTCTGTGCACGCATCGGTGACATGCCTAGGCGCGCGCGCTGCCTAACTCGCTGCATTGCTAAGAACGACGCGGCGGTCGTGAAGGCCTCGCTGCATGCCGAACTCGCCAGCTTGCATCTTGGCGAGGATGACCGAGTCGCTGCCAACTGGCACTTGCGCGAGGCCATGCGTCTCGATCCACAGCGCGCCGACTGCCAGGCTGCTCTCATTGCGATGAGCAAGCAAGAGGGCAACTTTCGCGAGGCAGCCGAACTTCTAAAGTCGCAGGCTCTCGGTTCGAGTCGCGATCGCTCAACGGCTGCCTTTGAGGCCGCACAGCTCTACTCTGACCTCGACGAGAATACCCAGTGCTTCGATCTCTTGAGCGTTGCACTCAAGGAGGACCCACATCATCTTGGGGCTGCCATGCCGTTGGCAGATCGGTACTACGAAGACAAACGATGGTCGGAGCTTGAGCCGCTTCTTGACTTGCTGCTTGCGAATCGGAAGAACCTGCCGTCGCCATCGCTTCCTCTCTCAGAGTTATTCTATCGTGCGGGTCGCTGCGCATTTGAACTCGAGAATCAGGCAAAGGCGCAGGACTTGCTGGGGCACGCACGCTCGCTTGATCCTCACAATAGCGATGTCCTCGGGCTGGTTGCGGAAGTGCTTGCGAATCAGGGTGACCTGCCTGCCGCCTATGAAGCCAATGAGCAGCTTCTCGCAACCCAACAGGATGCTCCGAGAGAACTGCGCTCTAAGACGCACATGCGCATGTCCAAGATTCGTCGCCAACAGAACATGCTCGACGAAGCACGCCATCACGCTGCACAGGCACATCAGCTGGAGACCTCAAGTGTCGAGGCTGGCCGGCTCTTGGCCGAGGTGCTTGAGCAGTTAGAACAGTTCCGAGAAGCGGTTCGGGTGCGCAGAGATCTTGTCGACCGTGCTGATCTTGAGGAGCAGATAACGCTGCACGGCGAAATCGCCAACCTCCAGTGTTGGAAGCTCGACGACCCAATGAGTGCGATCAAGGAGCACGAGCGGGCTCTGCAGAAGCAACCTGACAATCGCAAGGTCATGCACAGCTTGCTAGAGCTCTACACCGCGGTGGAGATGTGGCAAGACGCGGTTGATGTGATTCTTCAGATCGCCGATTTGGAAGAGGAGCCGCTGCGACGTGGCAAGTACTATGATGCAGCGGGCGCCATCATTCGCGACAAGCTTGGCGATACGCGGGCGGTGAAGTGCTTCAATATGGCTCTGGATTGCTTCTTTGTGGACGCGCCAGACCTGCCGGAGAACCTTCGAGCGGGCTGCTTGCGGCCCTTTCACCGAATCGTAGAGTTCTTGCACGAGAAGCAAGACTACGTTCAACTCGAGCGCAGCTACCGCAAGATGATTCAGCGCCTCTCAAAAGAGGATCCGCAAGTTGTGCACCTTTGGCAAGAGCTTGGACACATCTACAAGAGCAAGCTCAACCGGCCCGAGGATGCGATTGCGTCCTATGAAGTTGTCTCCGCTCTCGATCAAGACAGCAACCACAAGCGCGTCTTGCTGGGACTCTATGAGCAGAGTGAAGAGCAGGCAGACAAAGCCATTGCGCAGCGGATTGCGCTTACCGCTGAGGAACCCTTCGAGGCCGAACACTACAGCGCACTAACGGAGATTTACTTGCGACTTGGTCAACCCGACCGAGCCTGGTGCGCAACCCGCGTTTTGGTCTTCTTGGAGAAAGCCACAGAAGCGCAGAAGAGCTTTTATTTTCAACATCAGCACAATGAGATGCGCTGGCCGAGAACACCAATTACTGCTGCGATGTGGAATCACTTTCGTCATCCAGGAGAGAATCTTCTTGTAAGTAATATTCTGGCGCTCATCGCTGATGTGATGCTGGGGGATTGCGCAGTGGACGAAGCAGATCTCCGTGCACGTGACGGGCAAACGCCCTTGCATAACGAGCTGCGCGGCCTTGTTAGCGGAGTTGCCTACGCCATGGGGATGCCGTCCGCGCGGGTCACCGTGGACCTCGACGTGGCGGCCGACTTGCTCTTTCTGCCAACGCTGCACGGTCCAGTCTTCGTGGTGGGGCGCGGCATCTGGGAAGCCCCAACGATGCGCGCTCGTGTGCACGCAGCTGCCATTGTGCTTGCATGCGCTCGCCCTAGTGCTCAGCTCCGTCAGCTCTCCGAGTCGCCAGAGCACCTCGATGCTGTGCTTCTTGGGGCCATGAGCTTTGTGAGGCCCGAGCTCTCGGTCCCCCCCACCATGGCTCCGCAGATTGCGCACGTCCACCAGGTCCTAAAGAAGCGGTTGCCCCAACCGCGGAAGGTGCGTCTCGCCCACGCGGTTCAGGCGCTCATCGCCTCGCGTGTTCGCCACGATATGCAAGCGTGGTGGCACGCGGTCGACTGCACATCACAGCGGGTCGCACTAACGCTCAGCGGCGACTTGCAGGTGGGTGTCAAGATAGCGCACCGCAATCCCAAGAAGGCCCATGACATCGTGGCGGATCTTGTGCGCTTCTCGATTTCGCCTGCTCTGGGTGACATTCGTCGCGACCTTGATATCGCAAACTGTGCAAGCTCATAGTGCTACCACCAAGCGTGATCGGCTGACCCGCAGCGCTATTCAAAGAAGTCAATGATAGCTTTGAATTCCAGCCCAAGCTCATCTCCAGCGGCTGGAGCCCAAGAGTAGTCGTGAGGAAAGTTGTTGCGCAATTGGGTCCGGCCAAACTCGGGAAAATTCTGATCGTCGCCAATGATGGTCTCCGAGAGTAGCTCAGTTCCACCGTGCTGATGACAACCAATGCAGTTGGTCGCCATGTTACCCGGACCATCCTCGATGTAAGGATTTGAGCACCAGCTCGGTGCTCCTGCGCCACCGTGCACGGCTTCGAGCGCTGCAGCTAGGCTCGGAGCGCTGTCTCCAAAGCCGCCACTTGGGTCGTCATCGCCCTCGTCAAACATGGTGACAGTGCACATCTTGTATTGGCCCCACGGTCCACCCAGCGCATCAATGCTGTTGGGTCGGTCTTCGCCAAAGTCGCTATCGGGCGAATCGGACCACCAAAGTGTCGTCCATTGCCAGTGCTCGAGCTCCTTGCTCATGATGTGCAAGCCGGTGAGTCGATAGCGATTCCCGTTTGGCCGCTCGATGGTGTAGATGGCATCGGGCCCAGGATCGGCTTCCTGAGTCGGGGTTCCCCAGCCATCCACTCGGTTATTGTCAAACGTCGCGAGCAATCCCTCTGCTGAGGTGTCGAATACTGGGAGCATTTGCCCGAACTGCGCACGACTCCAGTTCGCCTTCACAACAACGGAGTCGTTGGCAAAGCTCTCTTCCAAGCAAGCTGCCCATGGTGCGTCCGGGGTGAGGTAGTCCACCTGCACCGCACCATCGAGATCATCAACACCAGCGGTAATGTCCACATATACAGCTCCTGTAGTTGAAACGCTGCATTCCTTGGCCCCATCGCAGGTTGTGCGTTCGCCAGTGCTTTCACTGTACAAGGCAATCTGTGCGTCGGGCACACCATCTCCGCTGAGACTTGCCACCAAGCTCTCGCCTTCGCTCACATAGAATGGGCCCATGTTCCGAGTACCGCAGCTTGTGAGGTGGATCGGTTCTCGCACGGCTTGCTGCGAGCTTTGTCCTGGGGTGTCGACAAACGCGTCTGGAGCACCCGATCTCAGACATAAGAGAATCTCTGGATAGCTGCGAAGCAGGTTTCGCAGAGCTGAGGGACTGTACGCAACAAGTCCGGTGCCCCCGAGAGCTGAGACTTTTTCTGAGGTGTCGACGGCTGCAAGATAGGCATCCCGACGTTCGAGCGGCCAGTTGACGAGCGACTCAAGCTCTGTGGCATTCCACCCAAGCGCATCGTCGATTTCGCCTTGTGAAAAGCGTGCATGGCCATCCCGCTCTTGTGGACTCAGCGCCTCGAATAGGTAGCGAAAGAGCCGGGTAGTGTCGTCTTTGGCGTACCAGGTTTGCCAAAGAGGAATGGTCTCTTTGGGTGCATTGGGAAGGGGTTGCCCCAGCGCAACAGGTGCCAATACCTTGGCGACCGTCTGCCATGCAGCTTCGCGGCGGGCAGCCTGCGAGCGATAGAGTTCTCGTTCTCGCCCACGGAGCATTCCGTCCGCAGGGTAGGCGCCACCGACTCCAAGAATGTATCGGTCTTCGGCCAAGACTGCCTGTTGCGCAGTGCCAACCTCGCATTGCTCAGCCTCGCCTCCCCCACAAGCAGCCACAAGAGCTGCGAGTAGGAGCGGGCGTGACTTCATGGGTCGCTTAGAGCGCTTTTAGAGCGTGCTCTCAAGTCGGAGAGCAGCGTCGCTTGCCACAATGTGCTCGGTATTTTGGCCAAGGGTCCGCACCATGAAGTAGATCCAGCCATCCGATCGGAAGTGTGGGTACAGAGCGTACTGACCAGGTTGCATGTTGGTGATGCGAGTGACGTCACCTGTGAGGGTATCGATAAGGTAGATGTTGGAGCCAGCGCGGGTTGCGTACTCCGCAAAGCCCGGATCATTCGCATCGGTGAATCCCAGGTCCACCGCATCAGCATTGCCGATGTAGTGGTGCAGCACGAGCCAGCGATCGTCATAGGAGAATGCGGGTTTGCCACCGTTGAAGCAGTACCGCGCAACTTCTTCGAGCTCAACGTTGTATCCATCACCAGTGGGTGTTGCGTGTACTTGTCTCATCACAAAACCAAGTTGTCGCTCGCTTGGGCCGCGAAGCCGAGAGATCACCATTTCGGAACTTGTGGAGATGACAGCATCTCCCTCATAAGGAGTCTCAACCGAGATGGTGCTCTGGTCCTCGTACCCAGATCCGTTGTGAATGATTGGGGTGATGCGGAGATCGGAGCCTCCCGAGAACGAAGCTCGAGGGTCTCGGTTTTGCGGCTGTCGACCACCGTTGTCGCTCACGAATTGCCCATCAACAGCCCAGTAGTCGCCCGAATCCAATGCACCGCCAAGGTGCTGGTAGAGCCCCACGCTATCGGTCGTTGAACAAGCGGGTTCCGCCGAGTAGTTGATTTGCTCAGGCTCGCCTACGAGCAAGTTCTGGTCGCAGAGATAGGCGGTGCCCTCTTGGAACATAAAGCCTGTATTGTCTGGAAGGAATGCCGGGTCGTAAAGCGCGGTTCCGGGAATCGAAACGTCACGCGCCAAGTCTACGATGCGCGAGTTGGCACCGCCAGAAGCTGCTCCGTTGGCGACAAAGCGGCCATCTGCCGAGCTTCGAGTCCAGAAGTTGGAGACGTAGCCACTTTCTCGGAGGATGCGAATTTGTTGGTCGGGGACGTTTGCGGCCCATCCTGTGCTGAAGGCTTCTTCTCCTGCAAGTGGATAGTCCGCCAGGCAGAAGCGTGGGTCTTTGACATCTGCGCAGCCAAACATCGGCAGGCCGTTCTGTAGGTTCACAGCTCGCCAGCCGGTGGTCGCCATGGAGTTGACGTGTGCAGGAACCGCAGCCGAGACACCAGGCAGGCACTCCACGGGTGGCGGGTCTTCGGGAAGCTTGGCATCGAGAAGAGGCACACCGCGGGTAAACCAGCTTGCGACGATGTCGAACTCGTCCTGAGTGTAAGGCGTGATCTCGCCACGAGGCATGCCCACACGCATCTTAAAGTCATCGTACTCTGTTTGGTAGTCATCGCCATAGGCGCGCTTGAAGGCGAAGTCAAACCAAGGCAGGTGTGCTCCCGAAGCGAAGATCGCAACGTTCTCTGTGTGATACGCCGAGCCCGCTTCTTCAGGAACTTCGCGCATACAGTCGATTGCTTCTCGGGCAGCCGCTTGGGTTTCGAGGTTCAAATCAGAAAAACACGAAGCGATGCTTGTGTCGGTAATTGCACGCCAGTAGCGCATACGTTGGCGAGTAAGACCGTGGCAGTCCTCGCAGTTGTTTTCCGCGGCATCTGCGCCAAAGCCCATGAGCGAGAGTGCTTGCTCTGCCAAGTCGCTGTCAGATAGATCGTCGCGAGGCGTAAAGAAGACAGGTGCGACCGCCGCATCGGGAAGCGGTGCAGCATCTGGTGGGCCTGCATCAGGCGTCTTGCTATCGCTGCCACCAGAACACGCTGCTGTGCTGAAGAGTCCCAGGGCAACGATGGGAAGGAGAGTGGAGCGAAGAAAAGCGAACTCTCTTTGATGCGGCATCGGCGAATCCTAACAACTGAGTCCACCCGAGCGGAGAATTTCTCAAGGGATCCTCTCTGGGCGTGGACTCAGGAAAACCCAAGTAATATCAGTGCCCTTTGAACCATCCTCGGCGCTTAAAAAAGCCCAAAAGGGTCAGACTTATGAGCAGCATCACACCAAGCAGAATTGGATAGGACCACTTCCAGTCGCGCTCGGGCATCCAAATGAAGTTCATGCCATACAGCCCCGATAGGAATGTGAGCGGAATAAAGATGGTCGACATGACGGTGAGCACCTTCATGATCTCGTTCATGCGATTGCTCACCACCGAGAGGTAGCTATTCATCAGGCTGGCACCAAGCTCTCGATACGCCTCGACCATCTCCGACGCGTTCACGCAGTGGTCATAAACGTCCCTAAGGAAAATTCTTACCTCCGCTCCAAAGCATTCCGCGTCATCTCGGATGAGTTGGTTTACCGTGTCGCGAAGAGGCCAGATACTTCGGCGAACCGTGAGTAGTGTCGATCGAATCTCAGAGAGGGCCTGAAGTGTGCCATCGCCGTTGCCTGCAAAGACTTCGTCTTCGAGATCGGCGATGCAGTCTCCAAGGTTTTCGATCACCGGGAAGTAGGCATCGACAATCGTGTCGAGAAGCGCATAGGCGAGATGGTCAGCTCCTTTTGTGCGCAGAGCGTTCTTTTCTGATGAGAGCCGCCGTCGAATTGAGTCAAAGACATCGCCCACCCGCTCTTGGAATGTAACGAGGTATTGCGGGCCGATAATGAAACTCACTTGCTCTAGGCCAACGTGGCCATCGTGACCACCTGAGAGCATTCGAGTAAAGAGCAGCTGGTGGTTGTCGTATGCCTGCGTCTTTGGGCGCTGTGGAACGTGCACGATGTCCTCAATGGCCAAAGGATGGATTGAGAATAGTTCTGCAAGCTCCCAAAGCGTCGCTTCATCACCAAGGCCTTGCACATCCACCCAAATCGTCAGGTCTCCCTCTAGCCATCTTGCAATTTCGCCCGGGTGTTCGATTGCTCGAGACGTGTAAGACCTCTTGTCATACGCATGCAGCGTGATTTGTGGCTTGGGAGAGCCTTCCGGCAGGAACAACGTTCCTGGTTCCGCTCCAACAATGGGGCGGTTTCTGTGCATATCGTTCTCGTGGGCGTCGGGCACCCCCAAGTTGTATCAGGCTGCCGGCTCGATGGCTTCCTCGCTCTCATCGAAGTCTTGGTGCTTGGCGTTTGCAAGTGCTCCGCCCATCAATAGCGAGAACCCAAGTCCCTTTAGAAACTCTGCATCCTTCTCGTCTGTCACTCCCTCGGCGATGGTGAGGATTCCCTCGGTATGGGCAAATCCGATAAAGCACTCAATGAGCCGAAGGTGTGTTGCGCACTCAGAGCTCTGGCACAGCTCAGTCACATCGAGTTGCAGATAGTCGGGCTGAAGAGCAGCGAGTGTGCTTAGGCTCGCGAATCCTGAGCCGTTGCTGCGAACGGCAAGGCCGTACCCAAGTGCTTTGAGCTTGGCAATGCGGTCGCGCAGGACGTCGGTATCGTTAATGAAGTCATCCTCGGCAATCGACAAGACAACACGCTCGCGCATAAGAGCAAGCAAGTTGCTATCGGAGTCTTTGTAGATGCTCTCGTTGGCAAGTTCGCTCGGGTGAATCGGCAAGAAGACCTGTGCCCTGCCAAGAGATGGCAGGTCCTGAGCTACTGAGCGGCGGACAAGCTGTCCAAGTTCCCAAGTCGACTCCAGTACCTCCGATACTTCCACCAAGGATGTACCCTTGTTCTCAGAAAAATACGGATGCGAAGCACTCGGTTCTGCGTGGAATGCAATCAGCTCGTCACTATGAGACGCAAGAATGGCAACATACTCAACGTCTAGGCGTTTTCCCGATAAGACCGAGTAGAAGGCATCCAGAGCGGCGCTGTCGATACTCTCTCGAGTGGGATGCACATGCGCTTTACGAATGTCTGTGGCGGCCAAGAGGGTTCGCAAGAGACAGTGCTCGATTGATTGGGCCAGTTCTAGTTTGGCGGTCTGTCGTGTTAAAATGTGGTCGGTCTGTGCGCGATTTGTTCCGCGGATCGCAGTATTGGCATCAGGCTCTTTGAGTATGAGCAGTCGCTTCGCCATTGGCAGCAGTTCTGTACTTCTTCTGAGAAACTCAATTCCCGAATCGGGACACGCATCTTCGTCGCATGCCAGTGCGTCAAATCGCTGGCGCTGACACAAAGCTAGGGCTTCTTCTGAACTTCCAACAACAACGACATCGAACATCGTGGCGAGCTGCTCGCGATAGCCGTCTGCGCGTTGATGATTGGGTTCGACGATCAAGACTCGTGATCTTGCCCCTAAGCTCGCATCTTCGCCAGCATCGGTCATGCTCTCCGAATAGACTTCTGCCCGATCTCTACCGTTCGACTTTGCCTCGTAGAGCGCTCTGTCGGCATGTTCTAAGAGTTTCTCTATGTGCTTGCCATGACGAGGGTAGATGGCTATTCCAATGCTAATGGTCTGCTGAAAATTGGCATCGGGGACGATTTCGTTTACGGGGATTGCTCGAACTCGAGCTCCACAGCGCGCAGCAACGTGTTCGACGGCGCATTCATCGGTTTCCGAGAGCAATACGACGAATTCCTCGCCGCCGAAGCGTGCGACTTTGTCGGAGGTGCGCGTTGCTTGGGTGAGCGCATTGGCTGTGGACACCAAGATGTCATCGCCGACGGCATGGCCATAGGTGTCGTTGACTCGCTTAAAAAAATCGAGGTCGCACATGAGCACCGCAAAGTTTCGACCATGGCGCTCTGCGAGATCGTGAACCGTGGCAGCGTGCTGATCGAATGCACGCCGGTTCATCAGACCTGTGAGAGGGTCGACCACCGAGAGCCTTGTGACCCGATCGAGGGCTGCAGTGAGTTGGGCTGTACGCTTTGCAACTTCACGCTCCAGGGTCTCAGCTCGAACATGCTTGCGCAGTGCCACACCCGGTTTGCCACCGGTTTCGCGGTAGTTGATCCACACACCAACGATATGCTCACCGTCCGTGATGGGGCGAAACGACTGGTTCATCGTGTAGGAGCTGCCGGCCAAGCTGCGCACAGACTGATCCATACGCTCGATGGGAGTGCCTCTCCGAAGGACATCAAGAGCACCCCGCCGATCCCCCTCACAGGAGACGCTGAGAAGCGAGAAATTGCTTTGTCCTTGATGGCAGGCCGCGACGATTTCCTCAGAGGTCAGCCTCACTGCTTGTGCAAAGCCCCGGCTGTGGGCGACCAAATTGAGGTTTGCATCCAGTAAGACCGCAGGATCACTAAGCTCCTTTACAACAAGCGCAAAGCTTTCTAGGACCTTCTGGCTCCCGATGACCACATACCTTCGAATCGGACGAATTGTCGGGCGCTGTAGAGCGGATCTGTGATCCTCCTGGTGTGTGAGGAAGCCGTGGTTGCCAGAACTGTCCAGAACCCCGAGATTGAAACCCTTGAGATCTTGCTCGTCCGCAATCGAGTCTAAGGCAGGAGGCGACGGGCGGCAGCAACAACGGCGCTTTGACCAACGGAGAGGCTCGTTCGAGTCCAGGCTAAGAGCGGCACTGGATGCTTTTCCTCAACGTACTCAGAGCCCGTGATGATGCGAATCGGCCGCTTGCCCTTCTTGAGGCGCTTCGCGTTCTCTTTGTCAATCCACTTGAGAATCTTGGGCAGCGCCTTTGCTGTTGCCGGCTGGGTGTCGTGCATGAGCAAAATCGCTCGCATGCCTGGCTGAAGGCGAGCAAGTCTCCGAGTGACATAGGAAAAGGTTATGTCTGCACTGTGATGACGAAACTCTTGTGGGTCGAGGTCCCAGTGCATGTGCTCGATTTCGCGCTCCGCTAGCATGCCATCGAGTCGTCTGCATCGCGCACCATAGGGAACTCGCAGCAGTATTTGTGGAAGTCCCGTGAGCTTCTCGTAGCGTTCGGCGTTCTCATCGAGCTCGCGTTCGGCGTCGGCTGCGCTTACCGCACAGAGCTTTGCGTGGGTCGTTGTGTGGTTGCCAATGAGGTGACCTGAGCGAACTGCTCGCTCCACCAAAGCAATCCGATCTTCGAGGCCCTTGTGCTGATTGACCACTCGATGACCTGTCCAGAAGAAGATGCCCTGAATTCCGTGTTCATCTAGCGTGTCGAGAATCTTCTTAGTGTGCTTCTCATGCGGTCCATCATCGAAGGTCAAGAGCAGCTCTGGGTCGCCGCTGCTCGATTGCCCTCCGGCCGGTCTTGGCCACTTACCTGCATCGGCCTGCAGGGGCGCGAGACCCAAGCACAGACCAAAGTAGAAAACCAGCAGACAACGACTCATTGGAACCTGGGAAGTCTAACGCCATTGGGCGCCGACTGATTCCCGAAACCCGCACCTGCTAGATGCGTAGGCTTAGAATGGGATATCGTCGCTGCCGCCGCTATCGCCACCGAAGCCGCCACCGCTTGCTGCACCGAAGTCGTCGCTCGGAGGAGGAGGCCCTTCGCCACCACCGCGGTTACCTCCGCTGCCGCCGCCAAGGAATTGCACGTCACGCGCTACGATCTCGGTGGTGTAGCGCTTGTTGCCATCCTTGTCCTCCCATGACCGGGTTTGGAGCCGGCCCTCAAGGTAGACTTGGCGCCCCTTGGAGAGGAACTTGGCGCAGTTCTCGCCGAGCTTTCCCCAAACAACAATGCGGTGCCACTCGGTGCGCTCTTGCTGCTGGCCATCTTTGCCCTTCCAGCTCTCGCCTGTGGCGATGCTGAATTCGCAGACACTGGTTCCGCTGGTTGTGCTGCGTAGTTCCGGGTCTTTACCCAGGTTTCCGACGAGAATGACTTTGTTGACGCCTGCCATAGTTTGGACGCTAGCACGGCGTTGTGACAGGTCGTGCTCGTCCGAGCGAGTCTGGACCTCGCATTCTGCCGCCACACTCCCGGCAGGGAAATCTGATAGAAAGGGCGCGATGTATCGGCAATTGCGCCTCTGCGTGGTGATCCCCGCGTTCAACGAAGAAGATTCGATTGCAGCTGCCATCGATTCGGTCCCGGACTTTGTTGACGAAATCGTTGTTGTTGATGATGCATCTATTGATGCCACGTCTGAGCGAGCACTCGAGGCCGAGACCTCTTCTGTGCTCTTGCGGCACCCTGTGAATCGCGGAGTCGGCGCAGCCATTGTTACCGGCTATCGGCACGCGCTCCAAAATGGTTCCGACGTTGCCATTGTCATGGCGGGAGATGGCCAAATGGATCCGGCAGACCTGCCTGCGTTGCTCGATCCAATCGCCGAAGGCCGCGCCGACTACTGCAAAGGCAATCGTTTTGCCCACCGTGAACTCTTCATTCAGATGCCAACGATTCGCGTTGTTGGCAACGCTGCACTCTCGGTAGCGACCAAGGTGACCAGCGGCTACCGTCATGTATTCGACTCGCAGTGCGGCTATACGGCCATTACCAGCGAAGCACTCACACGCTTGCAACTCGAGAAAGTCTTTCCTCGATACGGCTATCCAAACGACATGCTCGCACACTTGTTTCGCGCCAATGCACGAGTTGTCGACGTGCCCGTGCGACCGATCTACGGACCGACTTGGAAGAGTGGCGTGCGCTGGCACACCGCCGTGTACCCAGTTGGATTCGTCTTGCTCAAGTCGTGGTGGAATCGAGTTCGCTCAGAACAACTCTGATACTACGCAATGCGCATCGGAGTGGTCACAACCTCGTATCCGCGGTTTCCCAGTGACCCCGCAGGCAACTTTGTGGCCGAGCTAAGCGCATGGATTTCTCGCCAAGGACATGCAGTGGAAATCCTCGCGGCCGGTGATGCTGGCATTGACGATAGCTGGCAGGAAACGCCAGTACGCCGGGTTTCTGCGGCTCCTGGGCTGTTCTACGAAGGTGGAGCTCCCGATGCGTTGGAGCGTGGAGGTGCGACCGGTGCTGCGCGCTTCAGTGTCAAGCTAAGTGCCGCGGTGCACACCCACGCTCGCCATTGGGATGGAATCGTCGCGCACTGGCTCGCTCCTTGTGCGTTGGCATCTGCCATAGCAGCGCCTCAGAAGCCGCTCTGGGCCATCGCTCATGGCGGAGACGTGCACCTACTTCGCCGCCTGCGTCTATCAGGCCTGGCAGCTCGGTTACTTCGCCGGCGGTCGGTGCACATCAATTTCGTATCAAGAGCACTGCGCGAGGCGTTTACTACCTCTGCTGGGCGGGCTGGGCAAGACATCGTCGCACGCAGCAGCGTTCAGTCCATGGGCATTGACTTGGAGCACTTTCAAGGTATTTCAGCACTTCGCGAGAACAACGTAAAACCCCTACTACTTTTTCTTGGTCGCCTGGTTCCAATCAAAGGCGTAGATCTGCTCTTGCGCGCTCTCGCGGAAGCTCGTCCATGGGATGTCTGCATTGCAGGAGCAGGCCCCAGCGAAGGCACGCTACGACAGCAGGCCCGCAACCTCGGACTTGATGAAATTCACTGGGCCGGCGAAGTGCATGGAGCAGACCGCGATGCACTGCTTTCTCGTGCGAATCTCGTCGTGCTGCCCTCTCGGCGGCATCAAGGACGCGAAGAAGGCATGCCGCGCGTTGCTCTCGAAGCTCTTGCAGCGGGTACTGAGCTCCTCGTTAGCGATAGCGGCGGCCTGAGCGAGATTCCCGAGAGTGTTTGTCACCGAGTTCCGAGCGGCGATGTGAGCAGTCTTGTCACCGCACTCAACGCCATCGCTGGTGGCGTGCGTGCACCATGTCGGCCGGGGCACTGGATCGAGAATCGATCGTGGCAGGTTGTGGCGCCGCGAATCTTGCCAGGTCTGGGCTCAGCTTAGTCGCGTACTCCATCCAGAAGCAATGCCACGCCAGCGCGCACCAGTTGCTCAGCCTCGCGACGTTGCTCGGCCGTTGGTGATTTCGACGGTGGCAAGTGCAAGCCTCCGATGTTGTCTGCAATCGCCAAAACGCATGCAGCAGCCATTTGACTGTCGAGACGTCGCTTCGCTTTGCCAGCACGCTTGGCCGCTTCAAACTCCTCGACAAAGGGGCCCAGCAAAACTTGGTGGATCGACTTGTTTAGCTGGTTCTGCTGCTTGGTTGGCAGGTTGGGCAGATCGCGCGTCACGATTCTGCGAAGGTCGATGTTGTTCTCAGCGATGGTAAAGGTGGCCATGCGCAACAGCGATTCGGGGAACGCAGACCGCCCTCGCGAGGCAAGTAGCTTCTCGGCATACCCGTCTAGGAATACGCTCATTGACCGAACGTAGAGTTCCGCCTTGCCTCCTGGGCAATGGTGGTACAGCGACGCCGCCTTGATGCCGAGTTCGTTTGCGATGGTTCGCAAGCCGACGCCTGCAAAGCCCTTGGCGAGAAATAGCCGGGCGGAGGTGGATGCAATCTCGTCAAAACCGGAGGTGGACATTTGAGATTGCATCATAGCCTAACAGTTGCTAGGTTGATATTACCTAACAGTTGTTAGGTAGCGTTCTAGAGAGGGCTTCGTAGGAAAACGAAATGGAGGGAAAGCAGATGAAAACTGGATATACGTTTGTGAGCGTTTCGACAGCAGAACCGGGCCGCTTGGACGAGCTCGCCAAGATTGCAAGTACGCCGAGCGAGCAAATGGATGGCAAGATCCCAGGGCTGCTCGCACGACAAGTTAGTGTCGACCGCGAACGCAATGCTGTGGTGGTCTGGGCGACCTTCGACAGAAAGGAGACCCTCTATGCCTACCTAGAGACCGAAGATGGCAAGAAAGACCATGGGAAGCAGGACGACATGAGCTGTATCTCGAGTTTTGCGATGTACGACCTGGTGCCGGTGAGCGAGCGAATTCCGGGTTTGGAGGAGAAAACTGCCCCTTGAAACGCCGTCTCGAAATCAGGTCGGACAGCTGATTGAGTGGAGCTCATAGCCCCTGCCGCAGTGCGCAAATGTCTACGCAAGACCCCGTGCCGCGAACCAAATTGCGCACTGCAGCATGGGTCAGAGCAGACGCCCTATATATGCGACAATGTAGGAGAAAACTCAAACGCAAGCATTCTCAGGTAGATGGCCAACCCACAATCGGGATCATCAAAATGAGGGCAATTTCTTTGTGTCGGCACGGTGAGTGCAAAGTTACAGGACGATGTCAGCTGTAGACGTATCCGTGGTCCTGCCATTTCGCGATCACGAGGACAAGGTCGGGCGGGCCTGTCGAAACATCGCAGACTACTTTCGCTCGGAGGGCAAGACCTTTGAGATCGTCGCTGTGGACCAGGGATCGGGCGACAACAGCCAGGCAGTCCTGGCGCTGCTTCGCCGAGAAATGCCCGAATTGCGCGTGGTGGTTGGCCGTGGCTATGGTGCCGGAAGCCGGGAAGCAAACGCCCAAATCCTGGTTCTTGCAAGCATTGAGGCTGTTCGGGCAAGCGTTGCAACATCCCTTCATGCGGCACTAGAACGCGTCTCCACCGAGGGCATCGATATGTACCTGGTCGCCGAAACCCTCTTGGTTTGCCGCCAGCCCACCTGCAAGAAGCTCATTCTCTCGAATGCGACACGGCGAGCAAAGTCCGAGCGAGATCTGCTAGAGCTGGCCCGGCGACGTGGACTCACGGTTCGCAGCTATGGCCCTCTGGCCCCTAGGTCAGGGTTTGCGGTTCCGCGATTTCTCGCACAGTTCATGCCACACACAGCAGGTCAGCACCTCTAAGCAACCGCTCGCCCCAGCAAGTGGGTGTGGCTATACTGCCTGAGCATGTTTTCCATCATCGGTGCCATACTCGCCATCGGTCTTTTGATCGTGGTGCACGAAGCCGGTCACTACTTTGTTGCCCGCTGGTGCAACATGAAAGTCGACCGCTTTAGCATTGGCTTCGGCCCTCCTATCTTAAGCTGGCGCCGCGGCGAGACTGACTTCACGTTGGGGCCTGTTCCTTTTGGCGGCTTTGTTCAGATCAACGGCATGACCGGTCTCGACGAAGTCGATCCTGACGACGAGCGCCAGTATCCCAATCGCCCGGTGTGGCAGCGCTTCGCCGCCATCTTCGCGGGCCCCGGCATGAACTACCTCACCGCCATCGTCTTGGCGTTCATCCTATTTCTTGTCGCGGGCATTCCAAGTGGAACATCTTGGTACAAAGTCACCGGCTTTCAGAAAGGTGCCGCCGCCGCATCACAACTCAAAGAGGGCGACCGCTTTCTCAAGGTTGATGGCGAGCTACTGTACTCAAGCTATGAAGGCGCACCGGGCGCCTCACTCTACGAGCTGGTGCAGGCCTCTGCGGGCAAAGCCATGAGCTTTACCGTTCTGCGCGATGGTGAAGAGGTGCAAGCCTCGATTACGCCAGCTCTGTCGGGCACAACGTACTTCGTTGTTGATGCGCTGACGACCCCTTCTACCGATCCCAAGGGACTTCTGGTGGGCGATCGCATCACAGGTGTTGGCAAGACAGAGGTGTACAACACACTGAAAGGCGAGAAGACCAAGCAGCTAGACGAATATGTACAGGCTTCCGGTGGCAAGGTGATGGACATCTCCGTCGTGCGTGATCGCAAACCGGTAAAACTCGCAATCACTCCCGCTCTGGTGAGCGCAGAAGGCCAGCCAGCGAAATACTCGCTCGGCATTACTCAAGGTCTTCACGAAGAGCGCATGCTCGGTCTGGCACTCGACTTCCACCCTGAGCGCGTCCACGTGGGCTTCTTCAGCTCGGTGGGCCACGCCATTGCATACCCGGTTCGCCAAACCAAACTCATCGGCAAAGGTCTCTACGACATCATCACCGGACGTCAGAAGGGTGAGCTTGCCGGCCCCGTTGGCATCGCAACCATCGCAAAGAAGCAGTTCGACATGGGGTGGATCGAAGTCTTTGGCTTCCTCATGATGCTCAACGTCTATCTTGGACTCTTCAACCTCTTGCCGCTCCCCGCACTCGATGGCGGGCGCCTCGTCTTCTTGGCCTACGAGATGGCAACACGTCGCCGCGCCAATCCAAAGATCGAAGCAACCGTGCACATGGTCGGCATCATGGCGCTCTTGGTCGTGATGGTCCTCGTTACCTACAAGGACATCGCCAACCTCTTTTAGGAGCGACGTGTTCTAAGGAATGTTCTAAGGGTTCTTCTACGATCATGGGCGAGTTGCTAAAGCCCGACGCGGACTACTTCAAGACCGTGCCTACCTCGCCCGGGGTCTACATCATGAAGGCCGCTGGCGGCGTCGTCGTTTACGTCGGAAAGGCCAAGAATCTGCGGGTGCGGCTGCGCCAGTATTTCCGGCCGGGCGATGACACCCGCTACTTCGTCTCTACAGGGCTGCTCAGCCGCGTCCTCGTCGAGATCGAAACCATGCTGGTGGAGAACGAGAAGGAGGCGCTGCTTCTTGAGAACCACCTCATCAAGAAGCATCGACCGCGCTTTAACGTCAAGCTGCGTGACGACAAGCAGTACTTGGTGCTGCGCATTGATCCCAAAGCGCGCTATCCGCGAGTGGAGGTGGTTCGCAACATCAAGGATGACGATGCGCGCTACTTTGGGCCGTATCACTCCGCGACCTCGTGCCGCTCCACCTTGCGCACGCTCAATCGCCACTTCCAGCTTCGCACCTGCACCGATCACGTTCTAAAGACGCGCAACCGGGTGTGCCTTCAGTATCAGATCAAGCGCTGCCCTGGCCCCTGTGTGTATCCGGTTTCCGAGACTGCGTATAGCGATCAGGTAGACGATGTCATGATGTTCTTGGGCGGCAAGAACAAGGCGCTATTGGGACGCCTCAAAGAGCGCATGCTCGAGAAAGCTGCTGGCGAGGAGTTTGAGGCAGCGGCCCAGCTGCGCGATTCGATGATGGCAGTGGACAAGAGTCTGGCTCGGCAAAATGTCGTGCAAGAAGAATTCGTAGATCAAGACATCTTTGGGCTTTGGCGCCGTGCCGATGTCGTCGAAGTTGTGGTGCTCTTTGTGCGCTCGGGAAAGCTAGTCGGCAAGCGCGCGTTTCGACAACGCGACCAAGAATTTTCCGACGCGCAGGTGATGGAGAGCTTTGTTCAGCAGTACTACGAGATGGGCACCGTGATCCCCAACGAGGTGATCGTGCCCGAGCGGATTGACGGCAACGATGTGCTGGCAGAGTGGCTCTCCGAGTTGCGTGGCAAGAAGGTGAGCATTCTGTGGCCTCAACGTGGCAAGAAGGTACGTCTCATCGAACTCGCCAACAAGAACGCGGCTGCATCGGCAATGACGCGTAAGGGACGAGACGACGACAAGATCGCCGGATTAGAAAAACTCGCAAAGCGACTGAGACTTCGAAAGACCCCGGATCGCATCGAGTGTTTCGATATCGCCCATATCCAGGGCACAGACACGGTTGCCTCGATGGTGGTCTTTCGCGAGGGCGAGCCCGACAAGGCGCTGTATCGCAAGTTCAAGGTCAAGACCGTGCAGAACGATGACTTTGGCGCGATGCATGAGGTGCTTACACGACGCCTTAAGCGGGCGCTTTCTGGCAGTGAGGGTTGGGAGTTCCCCGATTTGCTTGTGATTGATGGCGGCAAAGGACAGCTCTCCAGTGCGCTTGCCGCGATCTCCGACCTTGGCATCGAGCTTGGAAGCGAGAGGGGCTTCGACGTGGTTGGCTTGGCAAAAGAACGCGACGATTCGAGAGGCACATCGCATCCAGACCGAGTGTTTTTGCGCCACGCCAAAGACGCGATTCAGCTGCGGGCGAATACGGCAGAACTTTTCGTACTCGCCCAGTTGCGCGATGAAGCCCACCGCTTTGCCAACACCTTTCACAAGCAGCAGCGCAAGAAACGTTCGCTGCGTTCGGTCATTGATGACATTGAGGGCATTGGCCCCACTCGAAGAAAAGCGCTTTTGCGATCGTTCGGCAGCGTGAAAGCGATCTCTGCTGCAAGTGTCAACGATCTCGCGGACGTCGAGAGCATGACCCAGGGCGCCGCTGAAGCGGTCTTCAACTATTTTCATCGCAAACAAGATTCGCCCTAAGGCCCAACTAAAGATTTGGGCGAACTCGGTCGGTACATGAGCACAGGTATCCTGCGCATGAGTATTCGAAGTAACCCACCGCCCGCTCCCAATCATCCCCGTCGTGCTAACAAGGCGCGCTTTGCCCAGGTGGAATTCACCGCAAGCAAAGGTCACTACGAAGTGGATATTGACGAAATCACGGTGGGTGGTGCGTATGTCGAAGTCTCAGGACTCACTCCACCAGCAAAGTGCGTTGGCCAAGAAGTGCACGTTTTTGTAGACGTTGGTGCCGACATGGAGGGGGAGCGTGTTGCTGGAACGATGGCGGCGCAGATTGTCATGCTCGAGCCGGGCGCAAAGAACCGAAAACCGCGCATGCTGCTCATGTGGTCGGGGAACGAACCCAGTGCCGCGGCAATCCTCAATCGGTTGCTCACCCAGCAGCGCGCGAGCTTCTTTGATCAAGGCGAGGCTGCGACTATGCTCGCTGCATGAACCGCTTTGTTGGATTCGCACTCGCTCTTGTAGCCCCACTCACCTCTTGTGGTGGAACTACTGCTCCTGCCGCCAAGCCCGACCCCGCTCCCATCGCAACGCCGACGGAAACTGAGACTTCTGCTGAGCCTGCAGCGCCCGCATCTTGGGACGATTGGAAGAGCTTCACGAACGTTTCGCCTGGGCCGTGGATTTCCAAGACCCACGGTGCGCGCTTTGTCGAAATCTATGCGAACGATGTGGCACTGGAAGCGTACAAGACGCCAGGTGCCGCATTGCCTGTCGGGTCTATCTTGGTCAAGCCTTCGTGGGAGAACGAAGATGGGGTGCCTGGAGCAGACGGCCCTCTCTTTGTCATGGAGAAAATGCCCGAAGGTTTCGCTCCCGATAGCGACGACTGGCTTTATGCATTTCAATGGGAATCGCCGCCCGAGAAGTGGGCAGCAAAGATCGGCAAGAACGTCGACTGGCGCAGTCCCTCAGAAAAAATCGAATACTGCAGTGACTGTCACGATGTGATCGATCGCGGCCTGGGAATGCCACCCAAAGAGCGCACGGACTTTTGGCAGTAGGCGTGAAGCACGCTGAGCGAGAGAGAGTGACCACAGCTTGGCTGCGCATTCTTGATGGAGCAGGAACCGACTCGTCCCGCTGGGAACAAGAGCGTGCGGCCCTGGCGCTTGCTGGTGGCGGCATTCGCGCAGCGGATGACTCGCTCCGTCGTTATGGCGGGATTCGCAGCACAGATGGTTCCTGGCGAGCAACTCGTTGGCTCGAGCTACCAAGAATTCTCTCTTTGCCTTTCCTAGAGCGCATGTCGCTCATCTGGAGCATATTTCCCTTTTCGGCTCAGGCGCTCGTGATCGCTGACCCAAAGCCCGAGGAAATTCGCGAGCTCTTTGCATTGCTGATGCAGCTCTTGGCACGAGAGAAGCGCGATGTGCCCGTGGGATCGTCATGCCTCTTGTCTTGCGCAGATCTGGCCAAAGAGCGTGGCGTGGCGCTTCCGGACTTTGAGTCATGTTGGTGGCTTGAGGAGCAGGCATGGGGCACAGCCGACGCACCAACGAGTGAACTCGGTACGCATCCACCGCGAGCACTAATGGAGCCCGGGCATCCAGCTATGACACGAGATCACACAATAACGACAGCCTTTGCACGCAGTGTGCTGTCGGCTGATGTGGTGCAAGGCGTGAGCTCGGGATATGGTGACGTTGGCTCTGGCTGGGTGCTGTACGCCGACATCGATCATTTCAAGAAGGTCAACGACTATTACGGCATGGAGGTCGGCAACGCCATCTTGGCCCAAGTGGTTGATCGCCTGCAGCGCACCTTGGGAGATTGCGTTGTTCGATATGGCGGAGAAGAGTTCTTAGTGCTCTGGGCCGCCGAGGATGGTCCCATCGTCGCAGAGGAGATGCGAACCTGTATTGAACGGGAGCCGTTCCACCCGTCCAATTGCGAGAAGCCCGTCGCTATTACCATCTCGGTTGGCACGTCCCAGTTCTGCGATCTTCGCACGGGCATTAAGGATGCGGAAGAGGCACTCATCCGCGCGAAGAACGCGGGTCGCAACTGCGTTCGCTAGTGTGCAGATCGAAATGATTGACTGGAAGATCGTGCCCGGAGCTCGTTTTCTGGCAAGGCGCAAGGAGTGGAGCGTATCGAGATACGTGACCGACGAGCAACGCAGAGCGAAGCGCCCAGAAGGTGAGAAACCAA
>JANTGM010000074.1 GCA_024762925.1 Kofleriaceae bacterium
TCCTTCCTTGCCCCAGCAAGGTCGTCCTTCGCGCCTTGTCAAAGAACGAGCTCCCGTCGCCAGCACATTTCTATTCCTCTGAGCCGCACACTAGTTGGCGCGCTCGTCGCTTTGCGGAGGCTCGATCGCGCTTTCTTCTTCGGGGTCATCAAGAAAGGCAAAGGTCTTGATGTATTCAACCAACCGATGGCGAGTCTCGCGATCGAGGGAGACAAACTTCACACCCATGCCAGGATTGATGTTGTCAGGGTTTTCTGGTCTCAGATTGTTCACCCAGATGACTTCGCCCTCGAGTTGCAGCATTTGGCGGTTGCCGTCATCCGGCATGAAGCGCAGATTGAGACGTGTTCCTGGATCTTCGGGAGTATTGGTGCGAATGAAGATTCCGGTCTCACTGATGTCGCTGATGTACGCGAATAGGAAATTATCAGCGTTGCCATAGTCCACTTCGAGGTCCACGAGCACACGCCGCCAGTCTCGCCTATCTCTTCCCGGCTTCTCTCGATCGTCCTGGTCCGCCATCGAATCCTCCCCCCTGAAAGCCGCGACTACTTGAGTCGGATCGCTCCAATATTCACCCGATTGTTATCATCGGGATTCCCTGTCACAGCTTTCATGTTCTCCCAGTTGCCGGCAGAACCAACAAAAAGCCCTGTCCACACTTGGTAGGTGGTCGCCGCGTGTCCCTTGCTGCCAGCTTCGACAGTGAACTCGTCAATGATGTAGGCACCGGGCTGCCAGAAGTTCGTGCCACATCGCTTGTTGACAGGCCAGTGGTCGCCTTGGAACCGCACACCGGCACCATCGAAGTGAACGAAGACTTGGTACCCTCGTCGAATTGGTTTAACGACTTTGTAGTACAGCCGCATCTTGAAGCTATCGCCCCGGCTTACAGCGTCGGGCATGTCAACGCCAATCAGCTGAAGCTTGTCGTCGAAGTTGATATCGAGGGGCTTGGAAATGTTCTTAGGCTTCTCACGAACGATGTATCGAGCCAGGGGGTTGCGGTCAAGCGCGTCACGCATTAGCGCATGTAGCGCCTTGGGGGGTGGTACATCCTTGTTCCACATTCGGTTTGACAACATGATTTTGTCGGCGTTGCTGTCGTCCACCACGTAGTAGTTGAAGCCCTGGTTGGTGGATTCTTTGTGTATCGGGCACAGGTCCTTGGAGGGCACCAAGGCAAAGACGCGCTCAGGTTGACGGAGGAATTTGATGAGCGCCGGTCGTCCGGAAAGTTGTTCAAAGGGGGCTTTTGCGTAAAATTTTGCCCCATCGGTTGTTTTACCCATGATGCCAAGCTTGTTGCCGTCCTCCTGCAGAGCGTGGAAGGCGTTGAACGTTGCACGTGACGAGAGCTTCGTTGAAAGGTCAGGTATCCAGATCTGACTAAGAAAAACACTTATTATCAGAGAGATTCCAAACGCCGGCACGAGAGCCCACACGCCCGCCTTTCGAACCACGTGCTGTGTCCCGCTCTCTTGCTCGCCATCTGCGGGAGAAGGCCTCCAAACGTAGAGCCACGTTGATAGACACAGCCCAAAGAGTGCCCCCAACACCATGAGCGTCTTGTGCAACTTGATGTCGGCCGGGAACTTGAGGTTGCTGCTGTCAAGATGAACTTGCAGGAAGGTGGCGGGAAAGGACTTGATGTCCTTAGCCAGGATCGCCACGGCAAAGAGCACAAAGAGGGCAACCAGTGGTGGAGCCAAGCGCGAGAGTTGGTCTTGGAGGTCGGCGCCATTTTCTGCTGTAGCAGCCTTCGAACGAGCATCTAGTAGCTGATCGAGCCAAACAGCGACAGCGACTGCGATGGCGGGAACCGCAGTGTATTGCACAGGCCCCACTTTGCGAAGTGCAATCGTACAGACGAGCCAAGCGGTTGCAGCCCAAGCAAAGAGAAGTCGCGCACCCAGGGGGTTGGTCTTCTGGCTGGCACCAGAAGCGATGCGCGCAACAGCAATAGGCGCTAGGACAACCCACGGAAACATGCCAAAGGCGATTTGCTCAAAGAGCGAGTCGAAGTTGATCTTGAGGTTGCCTTCTTGCTTCCAAGCTCCTGCGATCAGGGGATCGTATTTACCATCCGCATGAAAGGTCTTTCCGAATAGGGAAAACTCGGAGTCGCCCGCTTTGACCCAGTCAAACACCTCCAGCGTGAAGTAGAGGCCAACAATAACGAAGGCGAGCACACTCACAACACCCGCGACCTGAAGGTGCAGCCGGCTCGATGCGTGTGATTCGCCACTTGGAGTGTCGAGAAAGGCGCTTACGGCCACAGCAATAGCGATTGCCGAGACCGGCGCTATGACGCCAACAAAGAACCCAGAGCTGTAGTAGCCGAGCCCCGAACCAACAACGAGGTAGAGCGCATCAAGGGCATAGAGCAGTGGCGAGCGACCGCCTTCCTTGGGGCTACACAAGCCAATTGCGGCCAAGAGCATGAGGGTGCCACCCGCCATCGCCCCAAGCTCGCTCGTGATTTGCCGCGCCTGAAAGACGAAGAGAGGACAGGCCAACAAGATGCCTGCTGCGATCAAACCCGCCCTTGCGCTTCGGACTCGAACTCCGAGAAAGAAGGTAATAAGCGCGGTGATGATGGCGAGCACAACAAAGGGAAAGCGCGCTGCGAACTCGCTGGTGCCGAACATGCTGATGCCTGCGTTCACCAGTTTGTCGGCCATGGGGGGGTGCGCATCTCGTGTCTTCTTTGCGCTCTGTCGAGCCTTTGCTGCCTTGTCCAAGTCCTCCTTTGTCGGGGGCTCTTCGCCAGCTTTCTTTGCTTGCTGAATGAGGCGCGCTTCATCCCGTTTGCGGGCCGCTTCTTCTTTCGCCTTCTCTTCAGCGATGTCTTCTTCGCTCGCAGGAAGGGCTCTGGCGGCGACCGTCATCTCGTGAGGCTCCCAGAATCCGTATGCGCCCAAGCGTGGAAGCAGCACGAGCATCGTCACGACCACGATCCATAGTGGCCAAAGCCGTTGGTTGGCAAGCGTCCGCAAAAGCCCCGACATTGAGGGGCAACGTATTGAGAAACGAGCGCTACCGCAAGCGCATCCGATCACTAGAAAGCGCGTGGTTTTCCCGCACCTTGGTATTTGTTCGTCCCAAACCAGAAGCGCCTGGCCGCGACGGCTGGCGATGCTTTTATTGGAGCGCCGCTAGGAAGCCGGGTAGGGCTCGGAGTTCAGGTCGACTTCGACACTCTCTTGGACAGGTGCGTCAAAACGGGGCCGGCCCTTGTCTGGACGAACGAAGACGCGTGACTGGCCATTTGCGATCGGCACCACATACTCTTCCAAGTCGCGCTCGGCGACGAGTTCCGTGAGCCAGCGTTTGGGATCGTTTAGCCGCTCGTACGAGAGGGCAAAGCTTCCATAGCGAATGGGAATCATGATCTTTGAGCGCAAATCTTCGAAGGCATAGAGTGCATCGAGCGGGCTCATGTGGGTGTCGCGAAACGATATGGGCGAGTACCCAGAGATGGGCAGCAGGGCGATGTCAGGATGAAATCGGCGACCGATGGCGGCAAATCCCTCGAAATACCCACTGTTGCCACAGAAAAACACGCTGGGACCATCACCGCGCAAGACATAGCCAAGGGCGGGTGCCGTTTCGCTACCGTGACGCATGGCAATCGCAGAAATGTCGACCCGTCGATGCTCGACGTTTTGATCTGGGCCCAGTTCGATGACCCTCGCAAACCCAAATGGGGACAGCAGGCGGGCGGTAAATGGTGGCACGATTACCGTTGCAGACCGAGGTAGGCGCTCAAGCGTCTTGGGATCGAGATGATCTGGGTCCTGATTGCTCAGCAAGATCAGATCGGTATCGGCGAGCTCTGAGCTTGAGAACCCTGCGCGAACTTCCCGGCGAACTGCGCCGCGCCAATCACCGAGCATGGGATCACAGAGCACACGGAGGTTGCGATAGCGAATCAGCGCCGAGGCATGGCCTGCGAGGCTGATTGCGACTTGGTCTGCGCTAGGAGTGGGAATCGGCGCAGGCTGAGCCCGCGCTGGGGGACGGAGCATGCGCCCAGCCCAATGGGCCAGCAAGCTGCGATAGCGCGGCGTGTGCCGTTTGGCATGGAGTCTGCGCAGGGTGCGCTCACGCTTTTCTTGTGCCTCGCTCACGTTGGGTCGCCATACGCTATCCCAAAACTCCGCAAGAGTCCCAAAAGCGGCAGTCGGCGACTTCAATATGAACGTCCGGTGCGGATTTCGTGCTATGAAGCCGCCCCACGCGATGTCTTCAGAGCAAAGCAGCAAAGCTCCCCGTATCTCCATTATCATCCCGATTTACAATGAGGAGGAGATTCTCAGGGATGCCGTGAACGAACTTCGCGACGGTTTGGAGAACTTCGATCAAACCTACGAGATTGTTTTGGCCGAGAACGGCAGCACGGATAGCACTGTGGCGCTCGCTGCCGAGATTGCCGAGGAGTGTTCGAAACCGGGCGCCGAGATTCGCAGTTTCTCCGTAAATGAACCCAACTACGGCAAGGCGCTGCGCCAGGGAATTCTCAAGGCTCGCGGAGAAATCGTGATCTGTGACGAAATCGATTTGTGCGACCTCGACTTCTACAAGGATGCGCTCGCACTCTTGCTAGCCGACAAAGCCGATATGGTGGTTGGTTCCAAAGCCATGCGTGGCGCTCATGACAACCGCCCCATCTTTCGCCGTGTCGCCACCCGGGTCATTAACGGCATGCTTCGGATCGCCGTTGATTTTCGGGGCACTGATACCCATGGTCTCAAGGCGTTTCGACGCGACTTGGTCGTGCCTGTCGTCAATCAGTGCGTCGTCGATCGCGACATCTTCGCTTCCGAGTTGGTGGTACGGGCAGGGCGGGCAAAGCTCGATGTTGTGGAGATTCCTGTCGAGGTGCATGAGAAGCGACGCCCCGCGATCAACCTCTTTCGCCGCGTACCTGGGGTCATGAAGAACCTCGTTCGTCTCACCTACGCAATTCGCATCGAGGGCTAGAACGACGATGTCGGATATGCCGCGTCGATGCTGCATCTCGATCGACGTCGATCCGATTCCTTGCTACTACAAGATCCACTCGCTCGGCACACCACCTGCCGATTTGCGCAGTCGCATTCTGTGCACCTCGCTTCCCCGCTTCGCAGCAATTCTGGCAGCCCGGGACATCAAGGCAACCTTCTTCATTGTTGCCGAGGATGTGGATGTGCACGCACTTGGCAACGACGCTATCGCCATGCGTGCGGCTCTACGAGAAATTCGGGATTTGGGCCACGAGATAGCCAATCACAGCTATAACCACCCTTACGAGCTCGCGAGGCTTGGGCGCATCGAGACCCGTGAGCAGCTTGGCAAGGCGCACGACCTGCTAAGTGATTTCACTGGCTCTCCCATTCGCGGGTTCCGAGCGCCGGGCTACGACATTTCTCCAACCACGCTCGAGGAGCTCATTGCTCGCAACTATCTGTACGACAGTTCGGTGTTTCCCGCGCCCGGTTATTACTTTGCCAAGGCTTTGGTAATGGGAGCGCTGCGCTTGATGGGACGCAAGAGCGGTGCTGTCATGACCAACGTGCGCGCTCTGACGGCACCAATTCGGCCGTACCATCCCTCGGCGGAGGCGCCGTGGCGGCGTGGGGCTTCGTCACTTGTGGAGCTGCCGGTTGCAGTCACATCGCTTTCGCGAACTCCTGTGATTGGCACCAACTTGCTGCTCGCTCCGCGGTGGCTCCGTGACCACTGGCTGCGGTCCATGGCAAAGCGTGACTTCTTCAATCTCGAGATGCACGGGATCGATCTCTGCGATGCAGAAGACGACGATATCCCCTCCGCGCTCGTGGCGCGTCAGCCTGACTTGCGCGTGCCCGCGACTGTCAAGATGGCGAGCTTGGCAGCGATACTCGATACGCTCATCGCCTCGGGAACCGAGATGTGCACGCTGCGAGAGTTTGCCAGTACGATCGAGTAGCCAGGGATTTGTCGTTACGCTTCGCGGCTGATCGCGGTTGTGGCGAGTTCGTCGCAGCGTTCATTCTCCGGAATCCCTGCATGCCCCTTCACCTTTACAAAGTGAAGATCGCCAAACTCGGTAATCTGTGACCGAATCCCCATGATGAGTTCGGTGTTGGCCTTGGCCTTCCAGCCTTTGTCGAGCACGCCGATTGAGTAGCTCGAGTCGGTGTGCACAACCACCATGCGCTGGCGGTCGCTCTTTGGAACAATCTCCAACGCTCGCCCAATGGCGGTGAGCTCTGCGATGTTATTGGTCCCAACTCCGAGGTACTCAGAAATCTCCTTACGATCATCCCCGTTGATCACCACGGCGCCAATTCCCGCGGGGCCAGGGTTTTTGGAGCACGCTCCATCTGTGTAAATGATGATCGCATCCTTTGCGACTTTGGGAGCGGCAGCCGTTGCTTTCGCTGAGCCCTGCGAATTTCCTTCACCTGGTCGCGGCGCATCTTCGGTCTCAAACGGAGTTTCGTCAGCTTCGTCGCCAGTGGGAACAAGGTTGTTCCATGATGCGTTGTAGATCTTGCTATCTGGTTTCAGTTTGTAGATGACCTCCACAAGCCCCCGCTCGTTCTTTGCTGGCTGGCCCTTGCCGTCCACGCGCACGTACACCTTGTTTCCCCGCAATTTACGCTTGATCCACGGCATAGGGCCGGGACTGTGACAGCCGCCTCGGACGCTTTCAAGACGAAACCCTGCTCGATCGGATTTCGTTCGCGTCTCTGCCCTCGATTGGCGAGTTAGAAGCGTGTTGGAGCAGGCCTATTGAGCGAGGCGGGCCTGGGCTACACAGTGGGATCGTCCAGTGACGTGCACTCGGATAGATAGAAAGCCTTGGCCAGGGCCTCTGCCATCATATGGTCCCCTTCAAAAGGCAGAAAAACTCGCAAGACATTCTTGGTAGCGCCCTTGTCGATGGGCACATTTACAAAGCCCTCTTGCCCTTCTCGGCGCACTTGGGTCGTCCCAATGTGAATCAAGAATGCGCCGGCTGGCCCCTCTACTCGAAGCGCCGGTTCTTCAACGCGCGCGGAGTCGCGCAGAATCGTCCTCGGAAGAGTGCGCCGTAGAACCTCCGCTCGAGTGCAATGGATGCCTCGCAGGTCAGCCCAGTTGTTGTTCACCCAGTAGTCGGAATACACCTCGCCCACCTCGGCAGCATTGAACGAGGCGTCGTTGCTGATGGTGCAATGCGATACAAACATATCCACATCGCGCATCACCTCAGAGTAGATGAGTGGCGGCACGTCAGCCACCAGCAAGGGTTCACCCGGGCTCCCTTTGGCATGGAACGTCACAGCACCCGTCACAAGGTAGGTGGCCGCGTACTCATAATCCCGGTCGTAGTCGACGGCCTCCACTTCGAAGCTCACCTCGAGATCGCCAAGGCTGCGGCGCGCATCGTCCTCATCTCCATCCCAGCGCCCTTGCAGCGCATAGCGCCATTCACGGCGCTGGCACTGGCTGCGAAAGGCTTGCTGATGAATGATGTGGCCAGCCACCAACTCAACTCGTCGCCCTGTCGTGGGCCGGTAGACCTCTCGCCACAGTTGCGCGAAGGGCTGCACGAGGCCAAGTTCGTCAAGGTCGTCCCGCCAAACGGCGATCGTATCCTCATCGAGGTCGAGCAAATGGAGCAACCGCACCTCATCGGTATCGGCGAGTTCAACCTGTTGCCCGCCGAGGCCTGCGAGCGCGCCATCGCGCCACAACACGACAAGAGGCTCGCCTTTGGTCTCCACCAGCCACAAGAGCTTCCGGGCCGTGCAGGCAACCACAGGGTGCATGAGGTAGCGCTCCATCAGTTGTGCTACCGGCATTCGTCGGTCGAGGATCCACAAATGCTCAAGTCGTCTCGACTGCGTTGCGAGTTGTTCCTTGAGTTCTTTGTGTTGGCGTTTGATGCTGCGCAATTCCTCCGCAAAGCCTTCTTTCACCGCTTTGGGCACGCTTTTCTGTGGTTTCCCATCCGCCTTGAGCCATCGAAGGACTGCTTTGCCATCTTCGATCGCAAGCTCTGCCGTGAATTCTCCAATCGGCTGATGGGCTGCGCTGTCAATCGATATGCCAAAGTCTGGGACTGCGAGTTCTTCTAAGTCCTCGCGCGTCTGGCCGGCTGCCTCGGCTGCCACACCTAGAGCCCTGTTGATCGTTTTGCGGGCGGAGGTTGTTCGCACCTTGCCCAGTAGCCGGCTCAGATGGGAAATGCCGACTCCGTCTTGCAGCGAGGCCAACGTGTTGATGCCAGCGTTGCCCACGCGAGTCGCGATTTCTCCATATTCGGCGACCTTCTTGAACGAGCGCTCGGCGAGCTGTGCGATGGCAGCAGCAAGTTCTTCACCGGCAAGGCCCTGAGACATCCACATGAGGCCTTTTAGGAGGTCTCGTTCCTCCTCGGTGAGAGGTGGCATCGTTCCCTTCGGTGCGGTGAGCGGAGCCTCGGGCAACAGGGTGGTGAGGCGAGCGGCAAACGCTGGCTTGCCAATCACCGCTAGGAGCGCCTCGCGTTCGCGCAGCCATTTCTTGGTGGGCTTCGAGCGTTCGGCGCAATCGCGGGCGAGTTGCACGACCGCACTCCACGCATCGCTCTGCTCGCTAGCGAGCGCCCACTGCGCGAAATCCTCTCCAAACCATCCACCATCGAAATACGTCCAAGCGGGCTTGGCCGGGCACTCCATCCTGAGGATGGATGGGTGCTCGTCGACATCGAGGTAGCCTCGGATTTCGTGCACGATGACGTCATCCCCTTCGGCTGGCACGAAGTCACAATCTCGAAGTCGGAAGATAAGCTTTCCGTACTCTGGGTGTGAGAGTGTGCCGCGATGCTTTGACGTGTATCCGTCAATGCGGGCGGGGAAGGGCAGCTTCTCTTGAAGCTGGGCTGTTTCCTTTTCGCGAAGCTGTTGCTTGTCGAATGCCTTCTTTCGTTTTGCCTCTTCGGTGGCACGTCGCTCTGGGGCACACCAGCGCCAGTCCCCAGGCGCGATAAAGCCGCCCATGGTTCCCAAACACAGAAGAGCGATCTCATCCCCCGCCACCAGTGCGGGCCCATCGGGTTTCTGGCGAATGCGAAATCGCTTCCCCTCAACGTGAGCGACGGCAAAACCGCTCAGACTTACCTTCTCGATGACGGTCGGGTATTCCATGGTGAGGACCATAGCCCGGCGCGGAATTACGCGAATCTCAAAGAACTCTCTGCCGCCAGAATTCTAAGGATCGCTGGCAGAGCCACTAGCAGAAGAAGCTCGCAAAGGCCACTGTGCTCGCGAACACGGACGAATCCGAACCGATAGGCGACTCATCGTGCTCACAGCGTTTTCCTACCTCGCGCAGCATGCTAAGAACCCTGCTCAAACAACCTCCCGGAGAAGACTCTATGAAGCACAATCTTTCTATCGCCACCGCCCTCGCCCTGTCCCTGCTCGTTGTTCCTGCGTGCAAGAAAGACAAGAAAGAGGGTTCCGACAAGACCGAAACCAGCGAAAAAGCTGGCGGCGACACCAAGACCAAAGCCGAGAAAGGCTCAACCGACAAGGGCAGCAGCCCAGGCGCAGCCGCTTCTGCTGGCATGATGTCGCACTTCCCAGCTGACACAGAAATCGTCGTGGCCTTCAACATCGCGAATCTCACTAGCAGCAAGATGTGGAAGGACTATGGCGACGCAGCCATGGCCAACGCCGCCAAAGAGCTCGGTGAGTTCAAAGAGACTTGTGGCTTTGACCCGATCACCACGATCAAGAGTGTTCACTTGGGCATCAACTCCGCCAAAGGCGAAGAGCCTGTCATGATCATCAACGGATTTGCTCGCAAGCAGCTCACCGATTGCGCGACCGCGATGGCCGCCAAAGAGGGGGAGAAAATCGAGATCACCGAAGAGGGCAAGTACACCTTCATCACCAACAAGAACGCCGAGAAGACTGCGATTGGTTGGGTCGATGACACCACGATGCTGCTCGTCCCAAACAAGGATGACAAGGCATTCCTCGAAGAGCGAATGGCGGGCAAGAATGGCCTTAAAGGCAACGCTGGGTTTGAGACCGCTGCAGGCAAAGCCAAGCAAGCTGCTCCAATCTGGTTCGCAGGCAACTTCGCAGATGGTTCTCCTGCTGCAAGCGGAATGGGCGCTATGGGCGCTGCACCTAAGGGCTTCTACGGTTCCATTGGTTTCACCGATGGCATCGACTTCGATCTTGGCGTGACCTTCGCTGATGCGAAATCTGCAGAAGAAACCCTCAACATGGCCAAGCCTATGCTTGGAATGGCAAAGGGACAGCTTGGACCTGCCGGCGATATCGTCGACAAGCTTCAGATGGCAACCAAGGGCGCAGACATGACCGTTGGACTCAAGCTCACCGATGCAGATGTAGAGAAGCTAAAGGCCCTTGCTGGTCCAATGCTCGGCGGCATGTAATTGATGAGACCTGGCCACAGTCAGCTTGTGAGGGCAGCGTGTTTCGCGCTGGCCCTCGCTCTTGTCGGTGGCTGCTCTGATAAGAAAACGTCTAAGAAGACTGAGGAGACCGCAAAGGCCCCGCCCGCTGTGCAGGGCCTCGCTGCAGTCCCCGCCAACGCAGACGCCGTCATTGGCGTCGACGTTGCTGCGCTGGCCCAATCGCCCATTGTTGCCAGAGCGCTTGAGCGAATGTTTGCGCGCGATCCTGGCTTGCAAGAAGCGCTCGCCAAGGTGCTTGACGATTGCCATCTAGACCTCGGCAAAGATGTGGCAAGCGCGACGATTGCGCTAGTGCCTTCGAAGGGCCAGCAGATCGATTCCCTGCTCGTTGCAAAGGGACGATTTCGGGAAGGAGAGCTTGTCGCATGTCTTGGCAAGTCACTCCGTGATGCGGCTGGCGGGCGCCTCGAGACAGCAATCTTCGAAGGTCGAGCCACGTATCACCAGGTTGGCGGCGACGGCCCTGGCCTGTGGTTCTCGTTTGGAAGCACGGATACGGTTCTCATTTCATCTGGCCGCGCCTCACTAGAGGCATCTCTCGGCACTGGGCCCAAGCTCGCTGAAGCCAAGACTGGGGTCGCGCGCTACCTGAGCCGAGCAAACACCAAGGCCAACCTCTGGGCGATCGGCGCCATAGACCCGGCCGTTGGGGAAGGGCTCATCGCTGCTACCGCAGGACAGGTGAAGGCCCCATTGGCGGTTGTGGCAAGTGCCGACCTCAGCGATGGATTGGCAGTGGCTGCCGACCTGGAAATGCGCAGTGAGGCCGACGCTAAGACACTAATTTCACAGGCTACCGCTCAGATTGCGGCTGCAGCCTTGGTACTTCAGATTGACTCGTTGGGCCGTCTGGTGCAAAAGGCAGAGCTATCGGCGGACGGCCATTGGGCGACGTTGCGCTGGGCACTTAGTAAAGAAGAACTACAAGACGTAATGGGCGCCAACTTGTCGGGCTTGGGATCGAGCATTGATGGTTCGAGCATTGACAATGAGGGGGCAAATGATGAGAATCCCGCCCCCAAGTCCGAAACGGAAAGAGATACGCAAGATGGCAATTGATACCCCAGTACAAACTATGAAAAAGCTCCACGGCAGCAAAGACAAGCTCATCAGCAGCATTGTCAGCTCCGCTAAGCACGAAGGCGAGAGCGACGCAGATGCAACCGCGCGCCTCAAATCAGTCTCCAACAAAAAGCTTCTCCGTATGGGTGAAGTTGCCAAGCAACTCAGCGACCGTGGTGGACGCGACAACGTTGTCACCGCAATTGGCGATGCCATGGGTCGTTCGAAAGACAGCGACTACCTTGCCAAGCTTGGGACCTACTCCAACGGCAAACTGATGGACGCACTGCGCAGCGCTGAAAAGCGCGCTAAGTAGCTTCTACCTCTGGAATCGGATTTGAGATTTGGTCCTGGCGCCTTGGCATAGCCAAGGGAGCCGGGATCGATTCGTTTCGGGCGCCTATGTGGCGACTGAGGTATGATGACGCCATGCGAGCCGCCTTGCTCGCCCAAGGCGCGCTGAGTCTAGGGCTTTGTCTTCTCGCCCCAAAGGCGCATGCAGACGCGGCGCCTGCGGTCGTATCGCTCATAGCGCCAGGTGCTGAGTACAACTACTGGGTCGATACCACGCCACTTCCCGCCGAGCAGTATGGTGCGATTGCGCTCTTTGATGCCGATGGGCCAAGTGCTGCACTTCCTCACCGGCCCGTGCTTTGGTCTGCCCTTCAAAATGCGCCTGCAGGGTGGCCTGCAAACGGGCTCGAGGGCCCGAAGTTCAGGAGCGGCATTGCCCCCCTCGCGAGTCGTCATGGTTCCGCCAAGTGTGACTGCGCAACCGTGGTTGGCGATAGTAACAAGACTCGGCAAGCCGCACTCTATGCCAGTAGGCGGTTTGCGATGCCCGGCAACATCGACTTCACAAAGTACCCGTTACTAGAGGTACGTATTTTATACCGCGACGGAGTCCGCGTATTTCTCAACGGTCGCCAGATCACAAGCCGAGCATTTCCAAAAGCTTCAGATCCTATCCCCAGCGCTAAGGCGAGCAAAGGCCCCGAGTGGGAAGAATTCTTACTTCCAGTATCGCCCGACTTCTTCGTAGAAGGGCAGAACGTACTGAGCGTTGAGGTTCGTCCTGGCTCCCACGCACACGGTGTTCGCTTTGATGCGGCTTTGGCGTTGCGCGAGGCAGGTCGTGTTGTGCGGGGCCCGATGGTGCAACGAGTGCGCAAGCAAACCGCAAGCATTCGCTTTGACACCGATCTGCCAAGCGTTGCCTTTGTCGAATACGGAGCAACCAGCAAGCTAGGCAACAAAGCGAAGTCTGCGGCGGGCACCCTCGCCAGGCATCATCGGGCACAGCTCGCTGGGCTCGCGCCTGGGCAGGCGGTGCACTACCGGGTCGTTGCCGCAGGGCAGCCGGGACCAATACACATCTTCCATGTCCCCCCCGAAGACCCAGAACCGCTTCGCTTCGCCGTGTACGGTGATGTTCGAGGTGGGCACCGAGTGCACGCGAGTATTGCCAACTCGCTTCTCGACGAGGCCATCGACTTTGTTGTGGTCACAGGAGACATGGTCTTGCGCGGAAGCGACGAGGCCGACTGGCAACGTTTCTTCTCAGTGGCTGGCCCATTGCTCGCAAGGCTTCCGTATTACCCCGTAGCAGGCAATCACGACACCGGCACTTCTGGTGATGAACGCAGGCGAATGAGCGAGCTTTTTGCGCTTTGGCCTGCGCCAGAAGAGCGGGCAGCCGAAGGCGCATGGCACAGCTTTGACATAAGCGGCGTGCACTTTGTGATGCTTGATTCGAATCACTACCGGCATGAAGCGCAGCTTGCTTGGCTCAAAAAAGATCTGGCGTCAGCACAGGCGAGCGGCAAGCGCGCGATCTTTGCCGTTGTGCATGCAGGGCCGTATTCGCGCGGGCTGCACATGGGGCATCGCTATGCGGCGGAGCACTACGCGCCGCTCCTAAAGGAGTACGGCACGACGTTGCTCTTCTCTGGGCACGATCACCTCTACCAACGCGGAACCGCCGATGGACTCAACTACATGGTGAGTGGAGGAGGTGGTGCGCCTCTGTATTCGGTGCGCTGTGGTGTCAAAGGCAAGCCGCGTTGCAAACTCAATGATGGTATGAAGCACGTGGCCAAAGAGCATCACTATGTTCTCGTTACCGTCTTTCCAGGCTACGTCAGTGCATGCCCCAAGCGAGTCGATCGAACACCGCTGGAAGCCTGCATTCGATACCCACTAAAGTGAACACCCCGCGCTAAGTCACCTCCAAGAATCTACGGAGGTCAGGCAAGACTTCGCGTTGACCCGTTCGTTTCGTGACACCCCGGCGCACGCCCTCGCTTGGAGTTGCTTGGGACTATGTGCTGCGAAAGTGCTCGAGCAGCCGCTTGTTGAGCTCTTTTGCATTCTGGAAGATGAGCCCATGTCCCGCATCTGGCAAGCGCATGATCGACGCGCCTGGAATTCGCCGATGCAAGACGTCGCTATGACTTGGGCGAACCAGGATGTCCTTCTCGGGTTTCACAACTAGTGTTGGCACCCGCAAGTTTGCGAGTCGCTTGCGAGTGTCGTGGGCGCGAATGGCGGCCAGCTGCCGTTGCATGGTGTGCTTGGGCGCGGGCATGCCGGTCTGCAGTCTCATGCGCTCGTAGAGTTTGTCTTTGTCGCAGCTCGCCAGGTAGCTCTTTGGATAGAGGAGTTTTACGAGCGTATCGGTGCGCTTGCGAGCGGGAAAGAAACTCATTGAGACCGCTCGCATCAGCCCTCTTGGCGCGGGAAGGACTGCCGTTTTTCCTCCCGCATGGGTTGCGATGAGCGAGAGCGAAGCAAGCCTATCTGGAGCATGCAAAGCGAGTTCTTGGGCGACCATACCGCCCATCGAAACGCCAACAAGATGCACATCTTCATTCCACATAACCTGGTCGAGAATGCGCAGTGCGTCCTTCGCCATCTCCAGCATCGAAATCGACTCGCCGATGGCCTCACTCTCGCCGATGCCACGGTTGTCAAAGAAGAGAACCTGGCAGTGTTTGCTTAGTTCATCAATTTGCGGCTTCCACACATTGCCGCGCATTCCGTAGCCCATGATGAGCAACACCCGTGGTCCTGAGTCTCCAACTTGCGTAAAGCTCAACTGCGGCGAGGTCTTGGTGAGGCCCATAGCTAATCGTCAAACAAAGTGGCCTTGTGGCGCAAGCACATTTGCTGCACTGGGCCCACAGATAGTCTATAACCGTAGCATGGCTTCACTTGGCACCATTGATTCCTCCATCACCGAGACCATTCGCAAGGCGATTGCAGACGCCATCGAAGGGGCCGAAGTCGAGGTCGTCGGCGGTGGTGGTCACTTCACCATTCAAGTGTGTTCGGCAGCGTTCGAAGGCAAGAACATGGTGCAGAGTCAGCGACTTGTCTACACCGCCATCTCACATCTGATGGCCGGCAATAACGCTCCGGTCCACGCCGTGGATAGCCTGATTACCAAGACACCCGGCCAATAGGCCAAGCGAATTCGTGAGAGAACCTCGTCGGCTGCGATGACATTTAGAGAAGGCGCTTGATGACGTTCTTCTTAAAGTCGCCGTAGGGCGGATACACAACGCTGGGGTCGACGAAGGTTGGTTTGTCGAGGATTGACTTCTTGTGACTAAAGAGGTCAAAGCTGTGGTGCCCATGGTAGGCACCCATTCCGCTCTCGCCAACGCCTCCAAAAGGAAGGCCTGGTACGGCAAGGTGCATCCAGACGTGATTGATGCTTCCGCCACCGGAACTTGTATGTTGAATCACCTGATGCGCGCGCGCTTTGTTCTTGGCAAAGACATAGAGCGCTAGAGGCTTTGGACGTTCGTTGACGAAGTCGATCGCTTCATCCACAGAGGCGACTTTGAGCACTGGAAGAATCGGCCCAAAAATCTCTTCGGCCATGATGGCTGAGTCGCCATCGACCTCGGTCATGATGGTTGGTTCGATGAACTTCTCGGACTCGTCGTGTTCTCCACCATGCGTGATGGTTCCGCTGTCAAGAAGCCCCACAAGACGTTTCCAGTGGCGCTCATTGATGATTCGTCCGTAGTCAGAAGAGTTCTTAGGGTTGTCGCCGTAGAAATCACTGATGGCGTTCTTGAATTCTGCGATGAGCTCGTCGTGCACTCGCTGGTGAACCAAGACGTAATCAGGGGCAACGCAGGTTTGCCCAGCATTCGTAAATTTGCCCCAGATGATGCGCCTGGCTGTGACCTTCAAGTCTGCGGTCTCATCCACAATCGTTGGGCTCTTGCCACCGAGTTCAAGAGTGACTGGCGTGAGATGCTTTGCTGCTGCCGTCATGATGATGCGACCGACTGTGCCGTTGCCGGTGTAGAAGATGTAGTCCCACTTCTGCTCTAGCAGATCGGTTGTCTCCGGAATTCCGCCTTCCACAACACGAACGCAATCGGAATCGAGGTACTGCGGCAAGAGCCCTCCAATGATGGCCGAGGTGTTCGGGGAAACTTCTGAGGGCTTGACGACCACGCAGTTGCCGGCAGAGATCGCACCGATGGCTGGCCCAAGAGCCAACTGCAATGGGTAGTTCCAGGCACCAATGACAAGGGTGACGCCAAGGGGTTCTTTGTAGATCTTGCTCGAAGCTGGCTGCACCACCACAGCGCTTTTGACCTTCGTCGGCTTCATCCACTTGGCAAGGTGCTTCTGTGTGTGCTCAATTTCCGAGAGCAGAAAGCCCACCTCGGTTGTGAATGCCTCAAAGCGCGGCTTGCCCAAATCTGCCGAAATCGCATCGATGATTTGCTCCTGCTGGTCGATGAGCATGCGCTTCATGGCGTCGAGCTGGCTCATTCGCCAAGCCAGCGAGCGTGTCTTTCCACTCTTGAACGCGGTACGCAATTCGGAGACGACTTGGGAGCCTGCCGAAGAAGTGGTGTTGCTCATCGCGCTTGCAGTAGCCATATGAGAACTATGCCTGTTTCAGAGAGCGAGGCCCATATCGAATTTGCGCGGATTCTGAAAACACGCGATTTTTGCGGCTGCTATTGTCGCGAAAACGGGGGTATGGTGGCCTCTACGAACCGTCTGACCTAACAAAGTGAGCGCCCTATGACTTGGCTACCTAAGAAGAGTGTTGTTGTTCCTGTTGATTTCTCCGATTCCTCAATCGAGGCGGTGCGCGTTGCTCTAGAACTTGCCGAGAGCCCCCAGCAAGTGCACGTGGTGTACGTAACGCAGCCACTACACGTCGCTGAACCAGGAATGCTCTGGGGCACGATTACCGATGATGAGCGAATGAAAACTGCCACCAAGGCCCTTGCTGAGACTCTTGAGAAGGAGTCGTTCTCGGGCGTGACGTCAAAGGTCATGCTTGGCCCGCCTGCGCACATGATCTCGGACTACGCTGAAGAGGTGAGTGCGGACCTGATTGTCATTCCCTCGCATGGCCGAAGTGGCGTTACACGCTTCTTCCTAGGCTCGGTGACAGAGAAAGTGCTTCGCATGGCAAAGTGCCAAGTCTTGGTTCTTCGAGTGAGCGAAGAGTCTTAGTCGATATTCGGAGAAGGCCGATGGACGTCAAGAATCTTATGACATGTGAGGTGTACTCTGTTGCAGAGGACGACGACCTCAAGAGCGCGGCACAGCTGCTCAAGGATAAGAGAATTTCTGGGGCTCCCGTTGTGAGCAAGGACGGACGTCCAGTCGGTATGGTCAGCATTGCGGATTTCGCTGATCCAGCTTGTCCGGAAGATGGGCTCGTGAAGTCCATTATGGACACGACGGTGGTTTGCATCGACTCTGGAGCCACACTTCGGGAGGCCGCCGAGTTAATGATTAAGGAAGCTGAGCATCGATTGCTGGTCCTCGCCGACGGCAAGATGGTTGGCATTCTCAGCGCTCTCGATGTCTTGCCTGGGCTCCTGCGCCAGTTTCCCGACTCACCGTAGCGCAAGCACTGTGCTCTGAAGATTGTCTTTGCCGGTTGCTTCGACACACCAATCCCGGTGCGATCATCGTTGGTGGCTGTGATGCAGCGTAAGGTCATGCAAACTTCATCGCTTTGCTCGCCGGGCGTGCCAAGTGTTGCTGGTGGCGCGAACCACCACGCCGCCAGCTAGCGGTACCAAGCTGGCGCCTATGGCGACGGTGAGCAAGTCTTGGTTCAGCGGAACCAGGGAGAGAACGGATGCCGCTGGCTGCCAGTATATGGCAATCGAGAGCAGGATGATGCAAAACACGATAGCCCCCCAGACAAAGCCATTTCGCACGACTTGACTGCGCAGCGTTCCCGAGCCTGGCGGCACCATATTGAAGACATGCCACAGCTGCGCAAGGGCGAGACAGAGGAATGCGACACTCACAGCAGTGGCAGTCGTTTGGCGCAGCTCCAAGAGCACATACAAAAAAGCAAAAAGTACTGCCATGGTGATGACAAACCCATAGCCGAGAATGCGTTGCCACTCGCCGCGTCCAAGGACTGGTTGCTTTGTGGGACGGGGTGGAGCACGCATGACACGTTCTTCGGTTTCCGTTGCACCTAGCGCCAATGCTGGGAATACATCCGTCACCAGATTGAGAAAGAGGATCTGCAACGGTAACAGGGGGAGGGGAGCCTTGACGGCAGTTGCCAGACCTACGATAAGAATTTCACTTAGATTGCAAGATAGTAGGTAGACAACAAAGGTGCGAATGTTGGCGAATATGCCGCGGCCCTCGCGGACTGCCATCACGATCGTCGAGAACGCATCGTTGAGCAGCACAATCTCCGAAGCCTCCCTGGCGACCTCGGTACCGCGCAAACCCATCGCAATGCCGATATCGGCTTTGCGAAGCGCGGGAGCATCGTTCACGCCATCACCAGTCATCGCAACAACGTGCCCCTGTTCTTGGTAGAAACGCACAAGGTCCAGCTTTTGCTCTGGAGACACACGGGCAAAGACCTTTGTGCTGCTTACCGTGATCGCGTCGGTCTCATCTTCGAGCGATAGCTGTGAGAGTTGCGTCCCCGTCAGAATCGCCGCATCGTCACTGATTCCCAGTCGCTTCGCGATGTGTGCCGCGGTTTGTGGATGATCGCCTGTCATCATGCAAACGGAAATGCCCGCCCCTCGGCATGCGGCGATGGCATCGGAGACGTCGGCTCTTGGTGGATCCAAAAGACCCACCAAAGCGACCGGCTCTAGCGACTCGTATGGCTCGTCATCAACTGCATTGAGGGCGCGCTGTGCAATGGCTATCACCCGGAGGCCGTTGGATGCCATCGCTTCCGCGCGCTCGAGCCACGCCTCAGAGTTTATCGCAGCGTCCGCTTTTGCGAGTACCGCTTCAGGGGCCCCTTTGACGGCCGCCATGAGCTTGCCTTCAGCTTCATGCACCGTAGCCATCATCCGCACCTCTGTGTCGAAGGCAACCTCGCGCAAACGTGGCGGCGGCTCGGAGACGCCAAGGTCTGTGGCCTCTTGCAGCAGCGCAATCTCGAGAGGATCTCCTGTGTTGCTGGCCTCCCCGTGCCCAAGAGCCGCATTGTTACACCAGGAGCCCAATGCCAGCGCCTTTGCATAGCTTGGGTCATCGGTAGACAGGGCTCCATCGGGGCCCTCCACCGCATCTACCGTCATGTGGTTCTCGGTGAGCGTTCCCGTCTTGTCCGTACAGATAACTTCTGTTGCGCCCAAGGTTTCGACTGCCGAGAGCTTCTGGACCAGCGCATCGTTTTGTGCCATTCGATGTACGCCGCGGGCAAGGATCATCGTAGCGAGAATCGGAAGCCCTTCTGGAATCGAAGCAACGGCGAGTGCGATCGCGGTTTCGAGCACGAGGGCCGTGGGCTTGCCGGTCACTACGCCAATCAACGCCACGAGAGAGGCGATTGCCAAGGTGAACCACAAGAGCGTTTGTGCGAGCTTGTCTAAGCGTTTTTCTAATGGTGTGGTCGTATCTGCTTGTGCCGCTTCGACCATGGTCGCGATTTTTCCGACCTCGGCGTCATGTCCAGTTGCACAGACAACGCCAGTCCCGGCACCAGCGGTGACTGTCGTCCCGCTGTGCAGCATGCAACTGCGATCACCAATAAACTCGGCCTTCGCGACGAGACTTGTGGATTTCTCGACGGGAACGGACTCACCAGTCAAGGAAGATTCATCAACCTGGAGCTGCGCGCTTCGCACGATGCGAAGATCCGCTCCCAGACGGTCCCCAGCTTCGACAACGACGATGTCGCCAGGAACCAATTGTGATGATGCAATCTGCGACTGGGCCCCTTCGCGAATGACGCGGCTCTGCGGTGCCCCCAAGCTCCGCAACGCTTCCATGGAACGGACAGCGCGCAGCTCGGTGAAGAACCCAAGGGCCGCGTTGATTATGAGAACACTGAGAACCGCCAGGCCTTCGACCCAATCTCCCAGCGCAAAGGAAATGCCAGCGGCAAATGCGAGCAAGAGAACGAGAACGCCGCGGAACTGCGCGACCAAGATCCAAAGCGAGCTTGCCGTATCAGGGGGCTGAAGTTCATTGAGCCCAAACTGATGCAAACGCTTCGCAACTTGCGAAGCGGAGAGGCCAAGTTCCGTGTCAACGGAGAGAGAGTCAAGAACCGACTCAAGCGTCTCGCGCCAAGGCTCTGGCGGTACGGCAATCGTCTCAGGCGCTCCACTCAGTACCTCGTTGCAAGCGTCTGTACGAGCCGCTACTGGCTGGCTGGGTGCCATCGAAGACTAGAAAAATATCTCATACACGGCGACGAGAGCGCAGATTGCGACGAGTGCCAGGAGAATGTGCTGAGCGTGGGGCTTGTCCATGTTCGAGTCCTTGTGCAGTTCGGCAATGCCGACAATTGCACGCAACGGGCCAGTAAGGGGGGCGCTAAGCCTTGCACTTCCCTGACGAGCTCTGCAGTTCGCGCAGATCGTGCACCGCTCAAAAATGTCTCTGCAAGGTATTCGTTACATGCTCGACGCTCGCACCGAGCCTTATTATGCTCACACCATGGATACGTGGATGCGCCGAGCGAGAGCCTTGGGCGACTCGTTGCGAACTCTTGGAGCTGCTCATCCGCAGCCTTTGGAGTTTCGCCACGCCATGGAGCCAAGACTGCTTCGGCACGGACATCACGTTGAGATGCTTGTCGATGGAGAGCAGATCTTCTCGGCGATGTTGGCCGCGATTGGGAAAGCCACACAGACCATTTGGCTTGAAAGCTACATCTTTGAATCTGGGCGGACCGGAACGTTGTTCGTGGAAGCGCTTGCAGAACGTGCACAGTGCGGAGTCGAAGTACTCGTCGTTGTCGACGCCTTTGGCGGCATGAACTTAAGCCGCGAGGATGCGCAGACTCTTCGTTCTGCCGGCGTGGATTTGCGGTTCTTCGGGCGCTTCAAGAACGTCAACATGACCCGTTGGCTCAAGCGCGATCATCGCAAGCTCTTGCTTATTGACGGCACGACAGCATTCGTTGGCGGCATTAACATCAGTGATGACTACGCTTCGCGGGCTGTCGGAGGGAAGGCATGGCACGATATTCACGCGCGCATCAATGGCCCGGTTTGCGGATCGCTTGCGAGGCTCTTTGGAGAAACGTGGCGGCAAGTGGGAGGCACAACCAAGCGTATGCCGCCCGTCATTCGGGAGGAGAGCGTCGGAGAATGGGCAATGGCACTTCGCTCAAACCACCGAGGAGTGCGCACACAGATTCGCTCACATCTTTTGCATGCACTTCGCAACGCACACACCGAGGTGTTGCTCGCCAGCGCCTATTTCGTGCCCGATCGACAGCTTGTGCGAGCGATGGAGGCTACCGCACGCCGAGGGGTCTTTGTTGGCCTGCTTGTGCCTGGCGAAAGCGATCTGCGAAGCGTGCAGTTGGCGGGCGAGCACATCTACGAGCGATTGATGACAGCCGGTGTGCGAATCTTTGCGTGGCGCGGCAGTCATATGCACGTCAAAGCTGCAGTCGTCGATGGGCGCTGGTGTCATGTTGGCAGTTACAATCTGGACTTCATGAGTCTTCTAAACAGTCTCGAACTTGTCGTCGAGCTTGTTGGGGATACCAGCGCACGGACACTTTCTACGGTTCTGCGCGGAGATATGCACGCGAGCCCTGAGCTTGACTTGCCAACATGGAAGCAGCGATCTGCGCCAGAGCGAGTTCTCTCGAATGTTGCCTATCAGTTTCGGCGCTGGTTGTAGCGCAAGACAACAATGCGTTCGGGCTCCGAAGGTCCTTGGTAGTACACCTCTGGCGTGCGGGGCGGTTGGCCGTAGTGCCGTTGGCCGCGGTTCCGTTGGCCGCGGTTCCGTTGGCCATAGTGGGATTGGCCGTAGTGCCGTTGGCCATAGCCATAGTGAGGTTGGCCGTAGGGATTGCGCCTAGCAGCGGCCTGCTCTGCACTCGCCATAGCCCAGAGTACGAACGCTAGCAGCAAAAGCTGAAGCTGCATAAATGCGAGGCCAACAACGCCAAATGCGATCGCCACCACCCGTGAAATCTTCACGGAGAACTCGGTGGCACGCACAAATCCGTAGCGCTTAGAAAGCAGTGCTCGAAAGATTCGTCCGCCATCCATGGGGAGCGCCGGAAGCAGATTGAAGACAGCGATGACGAGATTGACCGCTCCCAAGAGAGCAAAGACGCCGAGCCCTGTGGCCGCATGGAGCGTGTAGCCAAGAGCGGCTAGCACGAAGGAGACCGCGGGGCCAGCTGCAGCAATCACGGCTTCATCGTTTGCCGACTTTGGCTGACTTGTGAGGTTGGCAACGCCACCAAAGAAGTGAAGTTCGATGGAGGAGACACCAACACCAAGTTTACGAGCGGTTAGGGCGTGGCCGAACTCGTGCAAGATCACGGAACCGAACGCGAGAAGAACGAGAAATATTCCGGAGAGTCCACCCCAAAAGAGCAGAACCGCAGTGAGCATTAGCAGAAATGACACCCGCGCCCGAAGCGGGATGCCAAAAAGGCGACCGAACTGAATGGCTGGGAACATGCATACAAGCTAAGCACCTACATGGCGTCGTCAAGTACCCTACAGAGAGAGCGATGAAGTTACGTATCCTGAGCTACAACATCCACAAGTGCATCGGTGGCATCGACCGCCGCTATCGACCCGAGCGCATTGTCGAGACCATTCAGCACTACGCACCCGACATCGTGATGCTGCAAGAGGTCGACAATGACGCGAAGCGGTCGCAGCGACACAGCCAAGTCGAGATCCTGTCGGAGATGCTCGAGATGCCGCACTACTCGTGGTTTCCCAATGTCAAAGTGCGGGGTGGAGGCCACCACGGCAACGCTATCCTCAGTCGGTTTCCGCTTCTCGACAGCCACAACATCGACATCACAACTCCGCCCAAAAAGAAGCGCAGCATCATTTACGGGCGCCATAGCATCCCAATGAAAATCGCCGGTGAGTCACACACCAAGACACTGCACCTGTTCAATATGCATCTTGGGCTCTCACAGATCGAACGCAAAGTGCAGCTCAAGAAATTCCTCGAGGCGCATCCGTTTCGGGGAATTCATCATGACACGCCGATCATTGTTGGCGGCGACCTCAACGATGTCTATGGCAATCTCGGCGGCAAGCTGCTCTCACCTGCCGGCTTTCGAACCGTCAAGAAGCTCAAAGCAACGTTCCCGTCCTACGCTCCGGTTCGGACGCTTGATGGGCTCTATGTTCGGGGCAAGATCACATTGCACAAACTCGATCGTTCGAGGCTTAAGCTCGCAAAGCAGGCCTCAGACCACCTGCCGCTCATTGCCGATCTCGAGATATAGGTAAAGTTCCTATAAGGGCTGCAGCGCATTCCTCGGGCGCTAGCGTCGGGTCCAGAATGGTTGAACGATGCTCGCGACGGGAGTTCGTTCTCTGGCAAGGCGCGAACAACGAGCTTGCTGAGGCAAGTGAGGCTGAGTAACGCCGAGCCGAAGGCGCCCAGAGGACGAAGTACCGAGCGAGCGCGAGCAAGATTCTCGAATCCGACACTAGCTAGTTTTTGTCCCTATCGGGACGGAAACTAGCTAGTCTTCTGTTGCGACTGACAAGAGCCGCAAGCCAGCAGGCAGGGTATCCCCAAGGGCAACGCGCTCCTCACGAGCCTCCAATTCAACAATCTCCTCAACAAGTCGTGCTGTGCGTTCACCGCCTGGTTCGTGGCGAAGTCGCTCTGCGAGCTTCTGTCTTGTCGTTTCCTCGATATCTCGGCTTCGGTCCCCCGTTTTACGACCGAGTTGCGCCATTGGGAATGCGACCTTTTCTGGGTTGGGCCATTCGTAGGCAAGCACGGCTTCAATCCACTTCTCCACGCGAGAGGGAGCCACAACCGCATCGAGTGGGCCGTAGAGTGGAGCACGAGCACCAAGTCTACCGAGCGCCCAAAAATGAATCGCTTCGTCGCGTTGTTTCTTGGACTCCAATCGACGCACAAGCTCGTCTCCGAGCTTTCCCTTGCTCTTGGCGCCAATTCGCTCGAGGTTGGCGAGGGTGCGCCACATTTCTTCGGCGACTTGCCGTGTTGGTTTGCTCTGATGCCAACGCTTCTTTTGATTCTTGTTTGGCAAGAAGAGCATGGCAAGCCGGTCATAGATTTGCTCCTGTTGCCCCTTGGCCATGCCACCACTGATGCGGCGCCACAAGATCCACCAAGCCAAACGACAAGCCTCTTGCTTTTGATGAACCATGCCCTGATTGAAAACTCGCCACATTTGCTTAATGCGCCAGTCATCGAGAGGAGCGCCTTTGCCGGGGCGCAAACAGAAGCCGCACAGATTGAGCCAGCGAGCTTCGTGGTCAGGAGAGCGTTTACGACAGTCCTCCACATCCAGCGTTGCGTCGAAGAGCGCGCGGGCTGTGCTCATGCTCCATTCATCGCGCCGAGCGTCGAGCAGCTTTTCTAGCGACTTGAGAAGCTGAGCAGGTTTGACACTGGAGTCACCGCGAAAGCACGCTCGCAACAGCTCTTGGGCGGGCACGACCTTAGGATCGAGTTCCACCGGTTCGTCTTCCTTGGCACTGCCGCCGGCCCGCAGATCGAAAGAGAGGCGCCAGCGCTCACCGTCTTGCTTCGGTTCTTTACACCAAATCTCGAGAGAGCCAAGCTCAGTCACATTGATTTCCAACCGAACCGTGGTCTTGGAGCGGCCTGGCGCGCGAAGCACTGTGACGATTGGAGGCAGCTCAAGCAGGTCACTATCATCCTCGCTGGAATCGGCAAGTCCATCACCTACTGGAGCAAGGGCGCCTGGTTCGTCTTGCCGGGTACTCGATGAGAAGAGCTTGAAGCGAACGGGGCGGTTGCACACCAACTCAAAGTCGCGCTCCAGTGAAATGGAACTGCCTTCGTCAAGGCCCTTGCCGGCAAGACACACCGCCATCAAGTTGCGATCGCCCCTCTCGTCTTTGGCCGACTCAACTCCGACATAGTACGAGCGAGCAGTACCGCCACGGATTCGTGCTCCCAGTCCGCGGCGCACAAGTCCGTAGTAGGCGGCGCCTTTGGCGACTGCGAGTTCTGGCAAGCGATTGGAAAGCTCTTTGGGAGGCCGCTCTTGCCAAGCGCCGATTTGCGCAACAACCCGCTCGCGCAGTGACTGCGGCGTCATCGCACCGCCGTTGAAGAGAATGGCGTCTACGGAAGTCACATCGTGGCGCGCAAGAAAGCTCGCCAGGTGTTTTGTGATCGCTGCATCTGCAGCGTAGGGCAGGCCAAACTGTTGGAGCCCTCCACGGGACTTCTGCGGCTGCACATCGGCATCGACTGTCGGGAAAAAGCCTTCGTTGAGAATGTGCAGAAGCTCGTGGCGACTCATATCCTCCTTCAGACTTTTACCGATGAGCTTGGACCCCGAGCCGGCGACCGCAATTGGAATCGACTCGCGCTCATCGCCGCTGAGAAGTCGTTCTTTCGCAAGCCGGCATGTGTGCACAAGGGATTGCCATTGAAGCGTTCCCAACTTCTTCGCACCACCTGCCTGCAGGCGTTTTTCGACCTTTAGTGCGAGGGTGAGGTCGATGTTGTCACCTCCCAGCAGAAGGTGGTCGCCAACCGCTGTGCGCTCAAAGCTCTCGCCGTCTTCTGCGACTTTGATGAGTGTGAAGTCCGTGGTGCCACCACCGATATCGAAGACCAGGATGGTGTTACCCGCGCCAAGGAGTGCTTTGCGCTGGCTTGCGGGATTGCTCTCAATCCACGCGTAGAACGCCGCCTGAGGCTCTTCAAGCAGGACGATATCGCCGAGACCTGCCGCTTCGGCAGCGGCCACGGTGAGTTCCCGTGCAGCCTCATCGAAGGACGCTGGTACCGTGACCATGACTTCTTGGTCTTCGAAATCGGCATCGCTTTGGTCCTCGTGTTGTTCGTTCCAGGCTTCCTGGATGTGGCGCAGCAGCATCGCAGACGCGGTAACCGGAGACATCTTCGTGATGTCGTCCTCCGCTCCCCAGGGCAGAATCGCAGCACTGCGATCGACAGCGCTATGACAGAGCCAGGACTTTGCCGAGGCGATCATCCGGCTCGCGACGCGGGCGCCCTGTGCTCTCGCAAGCTCACCAACAACCAGTCGTCGCTTCTCATCCCAAGGGAGTTTTGTTTCCGCCGGGCTGAGATCGTGTTCACCGGGCAAGTAGAGAAAGGACGGCAGCTGTTTGCGGTTGGCCATCTCGGCTGGAGCCACGAGCTGGGGAACCTCAAAAACCTGCACGCGCTGGTCTGCAGAGCGAGTATCTACATACGACACCGCCGTGTTCGTGGTTCCAAGGTCAATGCCGATGATGTAGCGAGCCTGGGCCAAGACTTAGAGTACCTCTGCGTTGTCGCGAAGCGAGTATTCCAGTTTCCAGCGACCTTCGCCTTCCTTTGCGTATCCCCAAAGCTCAAGTGTTCCAAGCTCGGTGACATTGGCAGCAAGGTAGACTGGAACCACGTCACCACTTTCTTGGCCCGCCTCGGGTGCGAGATTGGCCTCGATAGGAGCGATTTCTTGCAGCTCGCATTCCTCGGGATCGATGAGAGCGCCAACAGCATCTTCTTGGCGACTTGTGGAGGCAAAAAAGCGAAAGGTCGTTGGCTCTCCAATGACGAGCCCCATTTCTTCCTCTGGCAAGTCCTCCGTGCTGCCCTCTTCCATTCCGAAGGGTGCGACGCAAAGCGCCTTGATCGGCGGCTCAAAACCGGGGATTGCGGGTGCTGAGCCTTCAACGCCAATGTAGTAGGAGCGCGCGGTTCCGCCGCGAATGCGGATGCCCTTGCCTTGGCGCACAAGGCCATAGTAGGCCGCGCCATGCGCCACCGCGAGGTCGAGGTCAGTGCCTTCCAGCGACCTGAGCGGATTGCCAAACCACCCTTCGAGCGTATTGCTGATGCTCTCGCGAATACGCTCGCCCTTCATCACGCCGCCATTCCACAGTACAACCGTTGGTTGCTTGTCGTGCTTTGCTAGGAACGCAGCGAGGTGTCGCGTAATCGCCGGATCGGTTGCATAAGGCAGGCCGAGTTCCTTTAGGCCCAAGGCACGCCGCTGCTTTGGGGCATCGCCCGCTTTGACGTCGGGAAAGAAGCCTTTAAGAAGAATGCTTACGTCCTCGGTCTTGAGTTCGCTCTTGAGTGCGCCACCAATCAACTTCGAGCCAGCACCAAGGATGCTGATTGGCACCGAGTCTGGACCGTCCTTGCTGAGCAGAGTCTCTTTTGCGCGAGCACATGCGAGCACCAAGGCTCGATATTGGGATGGTTTGAGTTTCTTGCCCTTCTCTCCCAGCCGCTGAATTACAACCTGGGCGAGGGTGAGGTCCATGTTGTCGCCACCGAGCAAGATGTGCTCGCCAACTGCCACTCGTTCCAGCGTAAGATTCCCCTCGCCATCATCGTTTGCAGAAATTAGGGAAAAGTCTGAGGTACCACCGCCGATGTCGCAGACGAGTGCAAGGTCGCCCGACTTGAGTTGGTTCCTCCAGCCGTCGCCGTTTTGCGCAAGCCATGAGTAAAACGCAGCTTGCGGTTCTTCGAGAAGCGTTACATTTCCAAGCCCAGCCTCTCGTGCCGCTACGACCGTGAGTTCCTTGGCTACGACGTCAAACGAAGCCGGCACGGTGAGCAAGATGTCTTGATCCGCCATGGGCTCGGGCATTCGGTGATCCCACGCAGAACGCAAATGCATCAGATAGCGCGCAGACGCTCCAACAGGCGAGATCTGTGTTTCGTCCTCTGGCGCCTCATCACTGCCGCGCCAAGGCAAGATGTCCGCGCTGCGATCGACGCCAGCATAGCTGAGCCAAGACTTTGCCGACGAGACCAGGCGATGGGGAAGTTCTGAGCCGCGAGCCCGGGCCAGGGTGCCCACGCAGTAATCGGCCTCTTCGCTCCAGGGGAGTGCCATCGAGCCCGCTGCCATCTCGTGTTGGGAGGGCATTAGCAAGAACGAAGGCAAGCCGCTCTTCGAGCTCACCTCGCCAGGAGCAACCACCTGCTCGATCTCAAGAAGCTCGAGTGTTGGATCTTCTGACGCACTATCGCAGTAGGCAACAGCACAGTTTGTGGTCCCAAGATCGATGCCGATGACGTATCGCGCCACTACTGAACCTCAACTTGTGCCGGCGCCAACACGTTTCGATCCACGTCGCCACTGAGCTTGGGAAAGTTGCTCTCCGTAACGCGCCATCCATGATGCCTGAGCACCCCCTTAAATGGTGGCTCGCCTTTCACATCGCCCACGAGCTTGATCTCACCAGGGTCAAAGCCCTCATCGACCTTGACCGAGTCTTCTTCTTCGCCCGGCATCACTGCTTCGAGCGTGAGATGATCGCTTAGCACTTTGCGACAGCCTCGATGAATATCGCGAACCGCCGCGCCGATATCCGCATCGTCAAACTCCTCAATGTCTTCCTGCAAGAAATCTACGAGTCGCCCTTCACGCTGAAGCAAGGCCAACAGTGCGAGGGAGCCATCGCGGTGTTGGTTTGCCGCCGACTTCTTCGGCTTGTTCGGAGTCTCCTTCTTTGGCGCAGCTTTGGTTGTTTCCGCAGCCTTCCCTGGCAGGCTCTTGGGCAACGCGCCCTCTGGCAAATACTTGGCCGCCCCAGCGGGAAGAGATCCGCCAAAGAGCATCTTAAAAAAACAGCCGAATGCCAATGTGATTCGAGACATAGAAGCCGCAGAGGTAAACCGAGGACAGGGGCGAGTCAAGTCTCGGATTTCTGAGAATGCCGCGAAGCTGACTTTTGTGATCCTGAGGGCTTAGGAGCTGGCCCGACCCTTGCTCATATCGGCCGTCTCGTGTCCGCTAGAGAGCCCGGAGATACCCAAATGAGCCTACGTCTTGTCCTTGCCTACACACTCACCCTCGCCCTTGGCTCCACGTTGGCTGCAGGTTGCTATTACGAGGACCACTGCGTGGATGCGCTCGAAGAACGCGCACCTGTAGATCCGGGGCCTGGCATTCGCAATCCCTACAGCGGCCAGTGTGAGTACTACGGTGGCGGCGGTGGCGGCAGCACTGGCGAGTGCGACGACTTTGGCGGCAATTTTACTGAGCCTGCTGGCGATCGAGCGCCGCTTCCCGATTGGGGAGTCTGTGATGGCTTCTGCGAGACCCTCGCTGAGGAAGACTGTCTGCAGGCCGCCGAGTGCCGGGCTGCCTACGCGGACCCCTGTGCCGATGGCATCACGCAATGCGAGCTAGTCGAGCCCGCGTTCTATGAGTGCTGGGCTGTGACACCAGGTGGCGGCTATTCTGAGGATGGGTGCAATACCTACGATGCGGATGAGTGCTCTCGTCACAATGAGTGCTCCGCTGTTCACACGATTTCCGGTGGTGCTGCCACTGGCGCGTTGGGGCCATTTGCCTACTGCGTCGATGAGGCTGGCTCGACCGACCCTGGCAGCTGCAGTGAGGTTGCTGAGTGCGCGATGCCGGCACCCGATTGTCCCGAGGGCACGGTGGCAGGTGTGGCGCAGGGCTGTTGGACGGGCTACTGCATTCCACTCGATGAGTGCGATGTTCTACCCGTGTGTAGCGAGCAAACCGAACTGCAGTGCATAAATCAAGAGAACTGTGAGCCTGTGTACGAGGGGCTTGACTGCACCTGTGATGGTGAGGACTGCACCTGCGCTGAATGGGTGTTTAAGAGTTGTTCTTAGGCTCGAAGCGAGCCCTGCGGCGCATCTCGACGTTGCGAAACCTTGCCGTAGACCCACTATGCCTGCGCTCTCGCTCCTGGGACCTGCCTCAGGTCGGGCCCTCATACTCGGTCAGTGGCTATGAGATACGCTCTAGCTAGCTAGTTTCCGTCCCGCTAGGGACAAAAACTAGCTAACGCTTGCGAGCAAGCGTGGTGTTTCGCGCCTTCGGCGCTGTGGTCTGGTG
>JANTGM010000075.1 GCA_024762925.1 Kofleriaceae bacterium
GAACACCAGACCACAGCGCCGAAGGCGCGAAACACCACGCTTGCTCGCAAGCGTTAGCTAGTTTTTGTCCCTAGCGGGACGGAAACTAGCTAGTGTCAGATCTAGAAGCATAGAAACGAAGAGAGTTCGTTTGCTGGCAACGTGGGAAGAGGGAGCTTGCTGCGGCAAGTGATGGATGAACAACGATGAGCAAAGCGGCCAGCGAGCGAAGAATCGAGTTTGCTTGGTCAACGTCCGTCCCGTGTGATCGCAAAGGCCGCCGAGCACTGCTCAGCGGCCTTTGTGCATTTACGAGGTATTCTTATTGGAGTCCACCTGGCTCGGTCTTGCCTTTGTGGCAAGTAATGCACCCGAGCAGCCCCTTGCCGCCCAAGAACTCGCCGTCGAGGTTCTTGGTCATTTCCATCATGGCGCGCGCTTTGCCCTTCATCTCGGTCTCGTCGCCCATGGAGTCGACAACGTGGCAGTGGTCGCATTGAACGCCTAGGCCCGTGCTGACAGCCTTCATGTAGGTAACTAGTTCAGCTTCCCCCCAGCTTTTGGGAAGAACTTTCAGATTGGGAAACTCGCCACTGTCTGGAGCGGTCTCTGTGGCCGTAGGCGTTGCGGGCTCGGCTGGAACCTCGGGCTGCGTGTCGCCGGTCGCGGTTGATTCGCTTGGCGTGGTGCTCGCGGTTTGAGAGTCCTTCCCTGAGCATCCGCCGGTGGCGATAAGAAGTGAGAGAGCGCTTGTGAATAGGAGTGTTCTCATAGCTTTTGCTAGGATGCGCTTCGCATCGAGCTATGACAAGTCCTCGCAAATGAATGCTGTAAGAGAGTTTGCACAAGTGCTTGAACGAGCCCGTCTCGTGATCGCACTCGGCACGGCAAGCCGCAGCGCACTGGACTCAGATACCTCCGATCTGCGGGAGAGGGTGGTGCGCCGTCATCAGCATTCGCTGGCCTCGTTCCTCAATCGCATGCAGCGGGCTGACCTTGACGCACTGTGCGGAAAGCTCAAGGTGGACGGCACAGGAACCGTGGGGGAACTTCGAGCTCGACTGTGGCTTCATGGGGCGGAGCTCGAGGCTGGTGGTGAGGCGCATCTTGGGGCCTCCTATCAACCAATTCCCATCGTCTTGGGATCTCGGCTGGTCTATCCGGGCCCGCTTCATGGTAGCTGCCCACCGTGTTTGGAGTGGCCGAGGCCCGTTCCGCCAGCCGTGCCCGAGCCTCGCCCTACGGGGGAGCCGGAGTCGATCGAGGAACTCCTGAGCAACGCCAATGCCCTTCTCGGGGTCCGCATGGGCGCAAAAGGCCGCGACAAGGGAATCTTCGGAACTCGCGTAGAGGCACTGCTGGGCATCGAGGAGAGAGGCCTCGCAGAAGCTGACTGGCGTGGCGAGGTCGAGGTTAAGACCATCCCCGTCATTCGTGACCGTGCTGGTTGGTGGCGCGTGAAAGAAGACCCAGCTATCGCGATGGAACACGTGGATCCTCGTATCAAGTTGCGCAAGGTCCTATGGGTCGCACGTGTCGGTGGCAGTGGCGATTCCCCGATCTTGTCCTGGTACTTTCAAGAGTGGGACTCCAAGATAGCCGCTCTCGCTCATAGGTTCTTGCATCACAGGCCCAAAGGCCCAAAGGGCACAAGCAACAAGGGCTGGTATCTGCAAAAACGCTTCTTTCTTCACTCTGGATTTTTGACCTCGTTAAATGGCTAGCATCGACAACCTTCGCCTCATCGGCATCAGCGGTACCAACAAAGTGATGACGGGGGAACTCTCTCGTCTTGCGAGGCGCGCGGTTCAGGGAATTCGCGTTCCGACACCCAAGAAGCAGGGGCTGGGCGCATTGGTGTATCCGTTTGATACGCAACTTGCAGAAGTGGCAGTGAGTTACCACCGAACCTGCTCACGTGTACTTTGGGACATCTTTGAGTCGAGCGCGCGCCGCCTAGAACCGCTCTACGAAGAACTCGTAGGCGACGTTGCTGACGACGATAGAGGCTGGCTTTGGGATGGTGCGAGCATCTCGATTCGCCCGCGCAATGTGCAGAGCTTCGCGGCAGGCGAGCGCCAAATCGTTGGCACAGTCAAGAACGCGCTCATCGATGGTGCTGCGAAGCGAGGAATGACGATCAACGTAGATGCGAGAGAGGCTGATATTGAGATTGCGGTTCGCATTCACGACGGCGTGCTTTCGGTTTCCGTCGACCTCGCCGGAGGCCCTATGCATCAGCGTGGCTATCGCCTCGAGGCCGGTGATGCCCCGCTACGCGAGAACCTTGCAGCGGTCCTGCTCATGCTCTCGCGCTACGATTCCCGCTCGGACGTGCTGATTGACCCCATGGCTGGCTCAGGCACGATTGCGATTGAGGCTGCTCTTATGGCACGCGCAGAATCGCTGTGGTCCGAGGACCGACAGCCCGCGTACTTGCGCTTGCCCGCGTTTTCGCATTGCAACCTGCGCACCGAAGCCCTCTTTGGGGATGCTAAGCCGGTGATCCTTGCCAGCGATATCGATGCGCGGGCTGTTGGCTTCATGCGGGCGAACGCTGAGTGCGCTGGGGTCTCAGAGGATCTCTGTATCGTTCATGCCGATTTGCGTGATCTCTCACCACGAGTGATTGCCAAGAATCTCGGGGACCAAGCCACTCCAGATCAAAAGGGGCTCATTCTTAGCAACCCGCCCTATGGCGAACGTCTCCATGGTGGAGAGCTTGAGCTCTATGACGAAATGGGCAAGTGGTGTGAGAGTTTTCCGGGATATAGAGCGGCATTCTTGATGGCCAATGCCGAATTTGAGGAGACGTTTGGCGGCTCTCCGCGTATTCGAAAGCCCATCAGCAATGGCAGTTTGCGCGCCTACTTCTGCCTCTACGACTTGTAGACACGTCGATTGTAGGCGCAAGGATTCTTTTGCCTACATGTTCAGTGTGTTTGGAGCTGACCGTTCTCTGCATTCGTGACGCGGCGCTTTCTCCACACAGTGATTTGCACAGTTGGCCTTCTATGGGCTCATGGAGTCCAGCTCGCACAGGCGGAGGATGGCACTGTTGGCCTGATGGTCGACGCAGGCCTACCCGATGGCGTGAGTGGTTCGCTTGTTTGGCGAATGACTCCGAGAATTCGCGTTCACGGTGGGGTTGGCTTCAACGGCTTTGCTCCTGGAATGCGGGCAGGATTTAGCTTGGCAGCCTTCCCATTCTTCGTTACCCCAACCGCAACAGTTGAAGCTGGGCGCTTCTTTGAAGGCAATGCGAACACGCTGGCACAAATGGTGAGCGGAGACCCGGCCTTTGACGAACCGGTTTTGCGAGAGGTTGGCTACGACTTTGCGAATGCCCACATAGGCCTTGAGCTTGGCTACTCTGGCATGACGTTCTACGTGCATGGAGGCATGAGTGCTCTCCAGATGCGCGTGCGAAACCTCGATGACACTCTCGCTGCAAACAACGAGGAAAGCGATGGTCCAAGAGTGGAACTTCGAAGCGACCCGGTGCTGCGTGTTATTGGCCCATCGGCTCGTGCCGGCTTTGTTTACTACTTCTAACCCGGAGTCACCATGCGCATCAAATCCCTCAAGCAAATCTACCTTATGTACCCACTGGTGGCGCTCCTGCCCCTAATTGCAGCCTGCGAGACGGAGGTCGATTGGCTCGTCATTGAGACCGAGATTCAAGAAGTCTGCATGGTGGACCTCGTTAGCGAATTTGAGGGCGTCACTCCCCTTGAAGGTGGTCCGGACGGCATCGTTAGGCGTGTGCTTGGTGGAGAAGACCTTGGTATAACTCTTAGCGACAAATTCTCTGCAGAAATGTACCTGCGCGGCGTGGGTATATACTCTGCAACTGGCGTGGAGAGTTTTGACTTCATCAACACACTGCGAGTCGAAGTAGCTGCTGGCGGTGCTCCTGCGGTTGAGCTGCTCAACTACGATGCAACGACTGAAGACAACGGCGATGACTGGTTTGTTCCATCCAAGTCAGCTGTGGACATTGCCCAATACATCGAAACTGACGATATGGAGCTTCGTGTGGAATTCGCCGGGACCATGCCCGAAGCTGCCTGGTCGGCAAACCTGGAGGTTTGCGTAAATGCCCAGGCTGCCTACCGTGAAACACTCTAGAAGGGCGACGAGGCCAGAACTATGCCCCTTGTCTCTCACACGGCGTTTCGAAACCTGGTGACCGGAGTAGTACTTGCGATGTCTGGTGAACGGCGCTTCTCATGCGAGACGAAGGAACTTGCAAAGTCGCTCATCAAGGAAGGGCGACTCACGATGCGGCAACTTCAGCAGGGCATGGAGTGGTGCTCCCGCAACGAAGAATCACTGCTCACATTTCTCGATCGCTTTTGCGGCTTACGTATGAGTCACGAAGAACTTGGCGCACGTGAAGCCAAGGCGGGGGAAGCTCCTCACCGCGTTTTTGAACGCCACGAAAGCCGCAGCCTGATCTGGGTCGAGGCGGGCGAAACTCTGGTCGAAGTCAGCGTACTCAACGTCTCGCGCGGAGGCCTTGCATTTCGCAGCCGTTGGGCCCTCGAGGCTGGCACGGAGCTGTGCTTGGGCGCTGAGCAGCAGGTGGTCGCTGTAGTGCGGTACTGTGTTGATGACGGTCCGGGCAGAACCACTGTGGGAGCAGAGTTTGTGCCGTGGACCGTTGATGACTTGCAGGCGATTGAGAGCCTGATGTCATCGCTCACCACACGAGTGGTGAGTTCATAGCGGAATTGGACCAGTCGGTTTCTATGCTCCTGGATCTGGCACCAGAGCGTATCTCACAACCTCTTCGGTCATCTGAGTCCCGATCTGCGATGCATCTCGGCGTCGCGAAACCTTGCCGTAGAGCGGCGATGCCTGCTCTCTCGCTCCTGGACCTGTCCTCAGCTCGGGTACTCGGTCAGTGGGTATGAGATACGCTCTAGCTAGCTAGGCCTGTGCTTCGGTGCTATCTGCTTGAGGCATCCAGCTTGAGATCAGTTCAAAGTTATCCACCACACGAGAGTGGTAGTGACCCCAAACATTGCTGATGAGAATGTGTGAGCCCTGGCTTAGTTTTGGTGTTAGGTAGAGTGCGAAATACTCTGTTCCCTGATCATCTGGTACCTCCAATACCTGGTCGAGTGGCTGCTTTGAAACCGGACAGAAAAGCTGGCACTTGCTACCAGGAGCAATGCCTTCCATGCCGATTTTTCGATCGTCGCCGTGGATCGGGCTGAGGTGCACAAGGCCCTCATCGTCGCCATTCTTGACGAGCAGCGTGAAGGCAGGGTAGCCATCAAACGTGACATCCGAAATGCCAACGAGGTTTGCTCCTGTTGGTCCGAACAGTTGCGTAACGATGATGCTCACGTCTTCGTCTTGCTCCTTCACCTCAACGTTGCTTTGTGTGGCAACGGCGTGCGCGCCAGTGATGCGGGGCTTTCTTCGTTTGCTTTGCTCGGTGCTCATGGTGCAAGCACTGTCACCCGCTCACGCTTGGGGCGCAAGAGAATCGAGGACGATTACTCAGCGTCCTCGCAGGCTTCTCTCTCGTCACTAGCTCGTCGCAGTTCCTTGAAGAGCAGACGATATGCTTTGGTTTCGCAACGCGCTGCAGCATCTACGGCGTGAATCGCTACACAGAGTTCTCGAACGAGGAGCACATCGAGATGGGGAAGTTCCTCGCTTGCCTCGTGAAGTGCGCTTGCCAAATCGTCGGATTCGCAGAGCAATGCTCGAAGCTCTTCGAGAGGCGCGTTTTCATCAGGGGCAATGGCAGGGGCTGCCCGGCCTGCTAAGTGGGCTTCGATGGCGGCGGCTTCATCGGGGCGATTTCGAAGCATGCCCGAGAGATGGCGAAGCTCGCGCCGTCGAGCCGCTTTGGCTTTGGTGCTGTGTGCGGTCTTCAAGACGCGCAGGAGTTCTGCAGAGACTGGAAAGCGCGCACAGCGCTGTGGTGAGAGCCCCAAAAGGGTAAGTGCCAGAGCGTCAAAGGTCTTTGCGTGACGCCGGTTCTCGGAGCGCCCGCGCCCCTCTTTCTCATACTCTTCCTCGTCCGGTGGGGCGTTTTTCATGCGTTAGCCTTTGCGCCAGAAGTGGCTGCTGAAGATGACAAGCAGTGGGTAGATTTCTAGCCGGCCCAAGAGCATACCACCACTTAACAGGTAGAGCCCCGCGTCGGGGACAGCAGAAAAACTCTCAGACGCGCCAACGGTTCCCAAACCCGGTCCGATGGAGTTCATCGCACTCACCGCTGCGGTTGTTCCACTAATGAAATCCAATCCTAGGGCGGTTAGTCCCAGTCCGAGAACCGTGATAATCGTGAAGTAGAGCAGGTAGTAGCCAAGGATCGCCTCGGTGGTTTCCCGGGGAACCTCTCTGTCACCAATGTGGAGCGTTTCGACCAGCCTTGGCCGAACGAGCTTGCGGATTTGCACCACAGCGTGTTTGGCAACCACATAGAGGCGAACGACCTTCGAGCCACCTGCAGTTGATCCCGCACAACCGCCAATCAGCATGATGCCGACGAGCAACACGCGTGAAAAGTCGGGCCAGAGATCGAAGTCGGCTTCTGGGTTGATGCCAAATCCTGTCGTCGTGATTACAGAGACCGTTTCGAAGGTCGCGTATCGCAGCGCGGTGAAAACAGAGTCGTAGACGCCCGAGCCAAATGTGTTGAGTGTGACCAAGGCGATCGCAACGACGATGATCTTGATGTAGAGCCGTACTTCGGGCGACTGCAGCAAACGTTTTGGTTGCCCCAGAACGATGGCTCGGTACTGCAGAGTGAAACTGATGCCCGAGATAAACATGAAGAAGACAACCACGAGTTCGATGTAGAGGCTGTCAAAGCCCCCGATGCTCTCGTTCTTCGTGGAGAAACCTCCGGTGGCAATAGTGGCCATGGCGTGGTTGATGGCGTCAAAGATGCCCATGTTGCCAAACCACAGAAGCACTGTCTCAGCGACGGTGATGATCAAATATAGAACCCAAAGCCTCCGCGCCGTAGCCGCAATTCTCGGTGCGAGTTTATCTGAGTCAATGCCACTCGCCTCTGCCGAGAAGAGCTGCATGCCACCGACAGATAACTCTGGTAGGATCGCAACTGAGAGCACGATGATGCCCATGCCGCCAATCCAGTGCGAGAACGAGCGCATGAAGAGAATGGATTTCGGTAGGGCTTCGATGTCATTGATGACAGTTGCACCATCGGTGGTGTAGCCGCTCATAGCCTCGAAGTAGGCATGAGCAAAGGAGTCGAATTCTCCGCTCATGTGATAGGCAAGGGCGGTAAAGAAGACGAGCACCAACCAACCGAGCGAAACTGCCAAAAGCCCCTCTCGTCGTCGCAGCGAGTCCTTTGGCGCCTCGAGCGTTACCGGCAAGTGGGAGATTCCGTAGGCTGCGAGGGCTGCGAGAGACATCGCCACGCCCCAGATCGGCCAGTTGGATTCGCCATTGGCGATGGCGAGCAGCATGGGAAATACCAGACCGATGCCCGAGAACCAGAGCAAACGGCTCAGAACGCGAAATACGACTCCCGTTCTCATTACCGGAGGAGCTTCTCTACAGCGACGATGGCACTCGGAAGCGCGACAACGAGGAGTGTGTCACCGGGGTTGAAGAGGGCTTCCCCATCAGGAATGAATACCCGCTCGCCGCGAATCACACCGCCAACAAGAGAGTCGCGTGGAAAGTCGAGATCCTTTAGCGGTGTCGATAGTAGCTTAGAATTTTTCGGAGCGGCGGGAACCTCGAACTCGAGAACCTCGCCTTCGTGGTCACCAAGCATGTGCGCTGTTGAGATTCGGCCTCGGCGAACGAACGCCAAGATATGGTTTGCGAGTGCACGACGTGGGCTAATAAGTGCGTCGATTCCCATCTTATGAGCGATGGGCGCGTACTCAAGTTTGTCAGATCGCACGACGACTTTCTTTGCGCCAAGATGCTTCACCATCAAGCCAATGAGAACCGCCTTTTCGTCATCGTCAATCAGAACCACAACCGCATCGGAGCGCTCCTCAAGCTGCTCCTTAAGCAGTTGGGGCTCGGTGCCATCACCGAGTAGCACAATCGACTTGGTGAGCTTTCGGGAAAGCCACTCAGCTCTGTGGCGGTTGTGCTCAATGATGGTGGGATAGAGCCGCTGGGACTCGAGCTCTCGGGCGAGGCGGTAGCCGATGGAACCTCCACCAATGATGAGGACGTGCCGAACGTGGTGCCATGGCTTGCCTGAGAGAATGATGAACTCATCTATGTTCTCGGGGCTTGTAATAATCTCGGCCCGTTCATCGGCACCGAGCACGTCGTCGCCGCGGGGGATTCGAAGCCCCTCTTTGCCAATGATTCCTCCGACCAAAGAGGGGTCGGGGAATGTCGAAGAAAGCTCAGCGAGCGTCTCGTGGCACAGTGGCGAGTCGACGCTCAGCGGCAACTCCAAGAGCACAAGGCGGCCTTCTGCAAGAGAGCGAATTTCTCCTGCGCCTTCAAATGAGAGCTGTCCAACTACCTGCTTCGCAACACTGTACTCGGGACCTACGAGGAGACTTAGCCCCATATCCTCCGCTTGCATATTGCCGCTCTGGTAGTGCTCCAGTTCTCGCACGCGCGCCACCGTCATGGGCTTTTGGCCAATGCGCCCGGCAATCATTGCGCTCACGAGATTCACTTCGTCGACTTGGGTGACAGCGATAAAGAGATCCGCTTTGCCGATGCCCGCCTGATGAAGAGTATCGGGATTGACACCACTTCCGTGAACCACCAGACAATCGAGGCTGCTTTCAAGGTCGCGCGCCACACCTTCCTTCTCCTCAATGACTGCAACATCGTGGCCTTCATCAACTAGAATGGTGGCCACGTACCGTCCAACTTCGCCCGCACCTACAACGATTACATACATGGGTTAGTGCCTCTGGCTTGAGCGCAACGCTCGCTGAGAAGGGCTGAGTCGTGAAGTGAGAAAAACTCCTAGCATTTAGAACTCGCTGTAGTCATCCGGTACACAGACTTGCATGGGTGCGTCACACTTGAGGTCGTCGTTGCACGAGCCATCGTCCAAGCATCGTCCGCCTTGCGAACCTGGAGTGCGCTCATTAGCCGGCGCAGGTCTTGTTGCTGGAGCGCCAAGCCCTAGCTTGGTCTTGACGCGACGACATCGATTCACTTGGTAGGTGCCGTAGATGGCGGATGTGGCTGCGGCCAACGCGAACGTCCCAACTCCGATTGCTGCCGTTGGGGTTTCGCCTTCATCTCGATCGCGACTGATGAGACTGATTGCAAGGATGCCGCTCAACACTGTCGCGCTCATGTCAATGAGCGGGTAGGCCAGAGAGTCCGTGCACTCGACCGCGTCACTCGGCTGGATCGAGGTTGGAGCTCGTGTGAGAGCGATTGCCGAGCATGCTGATGCCACGATCGCGAAACCACCACTTAGCGCTGCGTATCGGAGGAACATGGGCAGGCGAAAGCTACAGCTGTGAACGGAGTTGATCCAGCCGCTTGTCCGTGTAGTGCCAAGTGCGATGTTTCGTGGGGGGCAAAGCCTCAAAACCGATGAGAGTGTGCCCGCCGGGGGAATGAATGCCTGTCTAACTGATTGTAGTTGCTAGAGGGATGGACCGGCGCTCGCCTTGCATTACAATAGTTCCCATGTCGAGCAAGACACGACTGTTTTATTTAGCCTTTATTAGTTGCTGCGTTTTGGCCACATCCACGTTGGCGCATGCGGAGAAGCGGATCGCTCTGCTGAAAATCGAGGGTGCCCGCTCCGATGGTTTGCGTGACACGATAGGTCGACTCATTCGGCCCAACAAAGTGCTCAGCAGCAAGACCTATCGCAATGCTGCTAAGCGACTGCGTGCACCGAAGCTCAATCCAAAGAGCGTGATGCGCGTCGCGAAGTATCTTGAGGCTGATGGCATCATCGATGGCACCATCGTTGCCAAGGATGGCAAGTACAGGCTGACCGTTCGGCTTCGCTCTGGCAAGAACGGCACCATCACTAAGAAAGTGGAGATGACTACTAAGAAGCCCAAGCTGAGCGACAAGATGCAGCGCGGGCTTCGACGCCGTCTCATGGACGCAATCGATGAACTTCCATCCATAGCCGGCGAGGGTGATGAATGGGACGACGACGGATTCACAGACGACGACGACGACGATGACGAGGATGATGGATTCACCGACGATGACGATGACCGTGGTCGCAAGCGCAAAGGCAAAGGCAAGGCCAAAGGCAGGGGCAGGGGCAAGCGAGTAGGCAGTGGACGCGGCAGCCTTGGTCGCCGCAGCGGTGACGATGACGACGATGACGACGATGACGACGATGATGACGATGATGACGATGATGACGATGGATTCACAGGCGACGACGACGACGACGACGACGGTGACGATGACGACGACGACGACGACGACGACGGTGACGACGACGATGACGACGATGACGACGATGACGACGATGACGACGATGACGATGATGACGATGATGACGACGATGACGACGACGACGACGACGACCGTGGCCGCAAAGGCAAACGCAGCAAGCGCAGCAAAGGCTGGCAAGACCCGCGAATGCGTGCAGCAATCGTCTCGGTGGGTGCTTCCCTCACCAAGCGAACCCTCACCTTCACATCCGCACCAGAGCTCGACAATCCCCCACCTGGCTATTCAAGCGGCAACGTGCCTGGAGTCTCCGTTAGCGGAACCATCTACCCGCTCGCGTTTGGAGACAAGTCTTCAACCCGCAAGCAGCAGAAAGACCCAACCAAGAATATTGGTATCGACTTCCGCTATGACAAAGTGCTCAGCATCTCTACCAATGTTGAGGACAATGGCGTTGTAACAGCGGTTCCCACACGGCAAAGCCGATTTGGACTTGGCGCGGTGTACCGCATGATGCTTGGGGTAGAAGAGTCAAGCCCGAGCCTCTCCTTTATGGCTGGCTATCATCGAAGCAAGTTCTACATCGACAAGGGCATGTCACCCATTGCCATCGATGTTCCCAATACCGAGTACGAGTGGGTTGATCCAGGCGTTCGAGGACGCTTGCCAGTAGGCGCGAAAGCTGCTGTCCATGTTGAACTCCACGCACTCTTGGTGATGAATGCTGGCGAGATTCAGTTGCCCGAGCAGTATGGTGGCGCGACGATCACAGGTGCAGATGTGGATGCTGGAGTTGAGTATTGGGTGACCAAGCAGTTCCTGGTTCGGCTAGGTGCTCGGTACACGGCGCTTGGGTACAGCTATGTTGGCAACGGCGATGAGACCGATCGGAACAATGACGGGGAGACGGATGTGGGCGGTGCCCTCGACAGCTACCTCGGCGGATATGCCACGGTGGGTGCCGCGTTCTAACCGATTGCTGAAGTAGCCAACGGCAAACGAATCGTCGATGTTGGCCTGCCAAGACCACTACTAATAGTGGAGGGAACAGGCTTGTCTTGCCTAATTCCCCATATTTCCGATAGAGTATCTGTGCAGCCTTCTGGGCGTGCCTACAGGAATAGCGATTTTCATGAGTGATACCAATAACTCCCAGACTTGGGCGCAGCAGCTAGGCGACTCCATTCCCACCCCAATGGCGGATGAGATTGATGCCTTCGAAACCAATATCACCCTGCGGAAGGCGGGGAAACTCGATCCGAAGATCTTTGCTGAGGCCCGACTGCGCCGAGGGGCCTACGGACAGCGCTACGACAATGGTCGTCGTCATGATGGGAGCAAGACGCAGGAACTGCTCTACCCGTCCGGCGATCTCGTGAAGGGACCCGAGACGGTTTGGGATGCGCCGGGCATGATGCGAATCAAGTCGCCGATGGGCATCGCTTCCAATGTGCAACTCGAGACGCTCGCCGATCTTGCCGAGGAATACAGCGACAGCATTCTGCATGTCACAACCCGCCAAGAGATCCAATTGCACTTCGTTCATATCGATTCAACTCCCGACATCATGCGCCGGTTAGCAGCTGTGGGCATCACAACTCGCGAAGCCTGCGGCAACTCCGTGCGAAACGTTACGGCTTGCCAATTCGCAGGCGGCTGCAGTACAGCGGCCTTTGATGTAACGCCCTATGCCAAGGCAACCACCTACTACTTGCTCGGGCACAAGGACATCCAAGACTTTGGGCGCAAGTTTAAGATTGCATTCTCTGGCTGCAAGCCAAACCCATGTGGCATGGCCATGTTTCACGACATTGGTTGCGTGGCTGTCACCAAAGAGATCGACGGTGAAGTGAAACGCGGTTTCGAGTTCTTTGTCGGGGGCGGTCTAGGAGCAGTGCCATTCCAAGCGCAGCTCCTCGACGAGTTCGTGCCCGAGCATGAATTGCTGCCACTGTGCCAAGCAGTTTGCCGCGTCTTCTCGCGCTTGGGTGAGCGCAAAAATCGAGCACGCGCGCGACTGAAGTTCCTCGTCAAGAAGCTTGGTATCGAGGAGTTTCGCAAGGTAGTTGCAGAAGAGCGCGAGACCATCCCCGAAGATGAGCGATGGACAGCGTATCTCGACGATGTCGGTGTCATCACCGAAACGCCCCTACGAGAGGGGCGCGCGTTGGAGCAATCAGCTATCGATGGGTTAGACGATTTGGTTCGTGAACGCTTCGAGTATTGGCGCAAACACAACATCTGGCAGCAGCCACAAACCAACTATGTGACGGCCACCGTGAGACTTCCGCTTGGCGATTTCACCTCGCGGCAAGTTCGCATGCTCACTGACATCACGCGCAAGTTTACGGGAGACACCGTGCGTTTCACCGCTGAGCAGAACCTGGTTGTGCGACACGTGAGTGAGGCCGACCTGCCAGACTTTTACCAAGAGCTTGCAGACGCAGGTCTTGCGTCTCCTGGGGCATCAACGATCGCAGACATCGTTGCGTGCCCTGGAACCGATACCTGCAAGCTCGGAATCTCCGCTTCTCGTGGTCTTGCATCGGAGCTTGAGAAGAAGTTTGCGAAGCGTCTGTACCAGGACCCAGAGGTTGAGAATCTGCACATTAAGGCGAGTGGTTGCTTTAACTCGTGTAGCCAGCACCACGTTGCAGACCTCGGGTTTCTCGGTGTTTCTCGCATTGTGGATGGGCGCCGGATCGCGCACTTCCAGTTTGTGCTGGGAGGGCAGTGGGCCAACAATGGTGGTGCCTATGGACTCGCCATTGGCGCCTATCCTTCCAAGCGAATACCCGAAGTAATCGACCGAACGCTGGCTTTTTGGAAGGCTGAGCGAGAGGAAGGCGAAGATCTCAAGGGCTTTGTCGCTCGCATGGGAAGGGCTACGATCAAGAAGCAGCTCGAGGATCTAAGGAAAATTCCGAGTTATGAGGAGCAGCCCGATTTCTACACCGACTGGGGCGATGCCCGTGAGTACACGATCGGTGACTTGGGGACTGGCGAGTGTGCCGGTGAAGTGGTCTCGATCGTCGACTTTGGCCTTCAAGACGCCGAGCGACGGCTATTCGAAGCCCAGCTGGATCTCGAAGGTGGCAAGCCGGGGCAGGCCTCTGTTGCTGCCTACAAGTCCATGCTCACCGCTGCCAAGGCTCTGATTATGGTCTTCAACATTGATATTCAGGAAGACGCAGATCGAGTCGTCGCCGATTTTCGAAAGCACTTTCACGAGACCAAGCGCTTTCACGACCCGTTCGCTGGGGCGAAGTTTGCAAACTACCTACTCAAGCGTTATGAGAACCCACCGAGCATCGAAGACGACGGCTTGGTGGCACGGGAAGCTATCGACGAGGCTCTTCTCTTTGTGGAGGCGGCACAAGGCTGCTACCAACGAATGCAGGGAGACATCTAGTGTCGATACAAATCCAACAAGTGAGCGTGAAGATTCCCCTCGCTTCACCGAAGGGGCTCGACCTCGACGCGTTCATTCCAATCTTCCACGAGTGGATTCGCGAGCACCGCATCGACAACGAGCTTTTGATTGATGTCGCCGACTATCGGCATGTGCCAAACGGCCCAGGTGTCATGTTGATTGCAAACGAGGCGCACTATGCGATGGACAGCGAGGGGGGAAAGGCAGGTCTTTTGTTCTGCAAGCGAAGAGACCCTCTCGGAGATCCTGAGGCAGCCTTTCGACACGCACTTGGTCAGGCTGCAACAGCGGCCCGCCTCATTGAGAAGGAAGCCAGCCTTGAAGGTTCGCTAACCTTCGATACCTCTCGGATCCAAATGCGGGTATTGAGTCGCCTCACCGCACCCAATACCCCTGCGACGCGAAGCGCCCTTGAACCGATTTGGCGTCAGCTTCTCGCAGCAGTCGGATTCTCCGGAGCGGAGCTCATCTCGCCAGCAGATTCACGGCAGCCATTTGGTCTGGCGGTTCACTCCTGCGCAGCCGCGCCAGATCTCGCTGCTTTGCTTACGGCCCTTTAGACGCGCATTCGGCCTGCCATGGCAACGTTTCCAGCAGAGTTTCCTGGGCCATCGAATGCCCAGGCTGGCGCAATCTCGGTACCCTGCGCGCGTGAGCGCATCCAGTCATTTCCCAGCCACCGATACCTTTGTTCGCCGGCATCTCGGTCCCAGAGAGGATGAGATTCGCACAATGCTCGGGACTCTTGGCGTTGAGAGTCTCGATTCGTTGGCCGATCAGACGATTCCTCCAGGGATTCGATCCAAAGAGGCGCTGAGAATTGGCGATGAGCGAAGCGAGAGCGAACTGCTGGCTGAGCTGAAAGACATCGCCAGCAAAAACGATGTGTTCCGCTCGTACATCGGAATGGGGTACAACGGCTGTACGACGCCGCCCGTGATTCTAAGAAATATTCTGGAGAATCCAGGGTGGTATACCCAGTACACACCATATCAGGCGGAGATTGCGCAAGGGCGCCTTGAAGCACTTATCAACTTTCAGACGGCAGTCGCCGAACTCACAGGGCTACCGCTAGCAAATTCTTCTTTGCTTGATGAGGCAACCGCCGCCGCCGAGGCGATGATGCTGTGTTTCGCTGCTGGGCGTCGCAAGCGCTCCAAGTTCTACGCCGCCTCCGATTGTCACCCACAAACCTTGGCGCTTCTCGAGACTCGGGCTGCTCCAATTGGGGTCGAGCTCCTCGTATGTCCTCCAAGCGAGATGCAACTTGAGGCCGACGACGTCATTGGTGTGCTGTTGCAGTACCCAGCCACGGATGGACGCATCGTGGACTACTCCGAGCTCTGCACGCAGGCCCACGCGGGTGGTGCCATGGTTGTCATGGCTTGTGATCTTCTCGCTCTCACGTTGCTCACTCCGCCAGGCGAGTTGGGCGCCGATGTGGCGATTGGGACCACCCAGCGTTTTGGCGTACCCATGGGGTATGGCGGGCCACACGCCGCGTACTTGAGCACTTTAGAGAAGTACAAAAGGCAGATTCCGGGGCGCATCATTGGCGTGTCAAAGGACACCCGAGGACGCGTTGCCTACCGACTCGCTCTGCAGACTCGTGAGCAACACATCCGGCGAGACAAGGCCCTAAGTAACATCTGCACAGCCCAGGTGCTCTTGGCGATTATGGCTGGGATGTATGCGGTCTACCATGGGCCGGAAGGGCTGACCGCAATTGCGACGCGCGTTCGCTCCATGACCCTTGCTCTTCGAGCCGGTCTTCTCCATATGGGGCTCTCCGTCGATTCCGGGCCAGTGTTCGATACGCTTCGAATTCGGGTTGATGGTGCCCGTCGAGAAGAAATCATTGCAGCTGGGCTTGCCAAGTGCATTAACCTGCGCCACTACGAAGATGGCCTAGGAATATCTCTAGACGAGACGTGCTCTGATCTCGACCTCGACGACCTCTTGTCCATCTTTGCTGGTGGCGCCGCCGTTCCAAGCCTTGCCTCCCTGATGCCATCTTCGGTCGAGGGCCTGCCACAGGGGCTCGCGCGAACAAGCCCTTGCTTGGTGCAACCCGTGTTCTCGCGGTACCACGCCGAGCACGAAATGCTTCGATACTTGCATCGACTCCAGGCGAAGGATCTCTCGCTCACAACTTCAATGATTGCCCTGGGCTCGTGCACCATGAAGCTCAATGCGACATCCGAAATGCTTCCCATTTCGTGGCCAGAGTTTGCCAACCTGCACCCTGCAGCTCCCTTATCGCAGGCTCGGGGCTACAGTGAAATGACGAAGCAGCTCGAGGACTGGCTTGCCGACATAACGGGGCTACACGCAGTGTCGTTGCAGCCAAACTCCGGAGCGCAAGGGGAATACACAGGACTGCTCGTGATTCGCGCATACCAACAAGAGCGCGGCGAAGGGCATCGCGACGTTTGCCTAATCCCGGTCTCCGCACATGGGACCAACCCAGCGAGCGCAGTTATGGCAGGCTACAAGGTTGTCGCCGTAAAGTGCGATGAGCTCGGCAACATCGACATTGAAGATCTTCGGAAGCGCGCCGAGGAACACAAAGACGCCTTGGCAGCGACGATGATTACCTATCCATCAACCCATGGCGTGTTCGAAGATGGCATCGCCGAGATTTGCGAAATCGTGCACAGCTATGGTGGCCAAGTGTATCTCGATGGGGCAAACATGAATGCGCAAGTGGGCCTTTGTCGGCCCGGTGACTATGGCGCTGACGTGATTCACCTAAATCTGCACAAGACATTCTGCATTCCACATGGAGGCGGTGGTCCTGGCATGGGCCCCATTGCCGTCGCGAAGCAGCTCGCACCATTTTTGCCTGGTCACCCGATGAATGAGCACAACGAAGCAAAGGCCATTGGACCGGTATCTGCGGCGCCAATGGGAAGTCCGAGTATCCTACCTATTTCATGGATGTACATTGGCATGATGGGGTCGGCTGGACTACGCAAGGCTACGCAGGTCGCAATTCTGAATGCGAACTACATGGCGAGGCGTCTCGGGGCGCACTACGAACTTCTCTATAGTGGTCGCAATGGCTTTGTCGCTCACGAGTTTATCTTAGACATGCGCCCGTTCAAGAAGAGCGCTGGCATTGAGGTGGATGACATTGCCAAGCGACTGATGGACTATGGGTATCACGCGCCCACAATGTCGTTTCCGGTTCCAGGAACTCTCATGATCGAACCAACGGAAAGTGAATCAAAGGTAGAGCTTGATCGCTTTTGCGACGCGATGATCAGCATCCGAGATGAGATTCGCGCAGTGGAAGAAGAGCGCATGGATCGCGATCGGAACCCGCTAAAGTTGGCCCCACACTCGGCCCTCGACATCACCGACACCGAATGGAATCGTCCCTACGATCGGAACGTTGCAGCATTTCCTTCGAGCCACTTGCGAGATTCAAAGTACTGGCCGCCAGTCTCACGAATCGACAATGCTTTTGGTGATCGCAACTTGGTGTGCACCTGCCCAAGCGTCGAGGAAATGGCCGAGTAGCGCTAATGCGTACGTCCCCACGGCTCGAGGACAAGCGCCTTTTGCTCGCGTTCGAAGCCGTTGTCCACAAAGCGCGACGCTAGTTCGGAGTGTCGTGCAACTTCGCCATCGATTTGTGAGATGCGCAGCGTGCGTGAGCCCGCAACTTTGGGCAGAAGATGTGAAATGACGAAGTCCAGCGTCTCGTCGCGCCGGTACGTAAGAACTTTACCGGAGTGCAAGTAGCACACAGGTTCGCCATCCCAGCAGAGCAAACAGGCCCCAGCTCGTCTCGCTCCTTTGCCGGAGGGCCAAGGGAGCGCGGCCCCCCATGGATTGGCGGGGTCGCAGGCGGCAAAGAGTTGGCCCTGTGCGACTTCGTTGGCCGAATCGCGGAGCACGTCAACAAGCCCAGGCCTGGCGTATTGACTACCTTGAAGCGCTTCGACGAAATGGCCGCGACGCAAGGCGCCTTGCTCTTCCATGAGCCGCAGCACGGCCGCCACGTCGCGATTCACAAGTGTTGTTCCATGGTCGCGCGAAACTACGCCAAAGCACTCAAGTGCCGCCTGGGCTTGGGCGTGAGCCCGCTCCGTCATGCCCCGCCCCGAAGCCAGGGTGTCGCCGACGACTCCAAGCGTGCTTGACCAGCGTCCACCTTGCGATTGCATGCGAACGCGCATCTTTGCTCTTGCTGTGCGCGGACGAAGCCCTAGGCTGCGTAAGAAGGCCGGTGTATCATTGGTGATTCGGCCAAGCCACACAAGTTCTGCCAGGGCGGATGCCAGTTCGTCGGGGGCGCTTTGTAGATCGAGCGCGACGAGGAAAGAGGCCCCCTTGCTCTGAAGCTCTGCATCGAGGGTGCGCGCCATAGTCGAGGCAGTCTCTGGGAGTTCTTCTGGTTGCGGTAGCAGTACTCGTGCGTGTTTGCGCAGGACAATTCGAACTCTGCCATCACTGCGACCCAAGGCTCCCGCTCCCATCCAAAGGAGTTCGCCGGACGCGCACAAGGCGTCGAGCATGTCAGGTCGGTAGTCGGAGACCCGTGCTGGCAAGATCCTGGATTCAAGGTCGGAGAAGGGAATCGCAAGCCCGGCAAGTTTCTCGATGGCGCCGCGCAGTGCGGCGACACCAGTTCCAGGTGTCTGTAGGCCTTGTTGCTGCCAGAGGAAGACAGTGTATCGAGCGGCCGAAACGGGCGCGATAGCCCCTCGGAGAAATTCTAAGCTTCGCCTCTTGATGCGGCGCAGAACGTCCGGATGACAATAGTGCTTCTCTTGGCTCCCAGGCGTGATGTAGCCGTGATCTAGCCGTCCGCGATTTGCTAGCTCTGCAAGCGCTTGTGCCGCTTGGGTGTGCCCGATGGCAAAGTGCTCGGCAAGAGTCTCGATGGAGAAGGGACCTCGCCGACTTGCAAAACGCAGGATTAGGGCGAAGATGGCATCTGGCTCCGGTGCGAGGAATCCCTCAGGCAGCCCTGGAGGGAGTGCGACTCCAAACGCATCCCGATACTGACCGGCATCTTCACAGGCCATGAGCTGTATCTTGCTACCAACCGCGATCTCGCAGGCGCGACCGCTCTGGCAGAGCGTCTCAATCCACGGGGTGGGGTCTTCTTCCGAACGCGCGGCTAGCGCAGCAATTGGAAGTGCGCCCAGCCTGCGCAGCACATCGTGCAACTCGTTTGCATCTCGGGCCCGCCTGTCTTCGGCTAGGTACTGGAGCTCGGCTTCCACTTGGCTGAGAGACTCTCGTGTTAGAATATCTCGTAGGTCCTCGGTGCCAAGTAGCTCGCGGAGAAGTGACCTGTCGAGTGAGAGCGCTTGTGCCCTGCGCTCGGCGGCAGGTGCGTCTCCTTCGTAGAGAAATGCCGCGATGTACGAAAAGACAAGTGAGCGGGCAAATGGAGATGGCGCACTGGTCTGCACTTGCTGGACGCGAATGTCCCCGACCTCGTAGGCGGCCAACAGCGAGAGAAGGGCGGGCATATCGAAGACCTCCTGAAGGCACTCGCGATAGGTCTCGATGAGGATCGGAAAGCTCGCGTGCCGCTTCACCACACCTAGGAGCTGTTGCGACTTCAGGCGCTGAAGCCAAAGCGGCGTGCGTTTGCCTGGCCTTTGTCGTGGTAGCAGAAGTGCACGGGCGGCGTTTTCTCGGAAGTGGGTAGCGAAGAGGGCGCTGCCGCCAAGTTGCTCAACGATTCGCTCTTGCACCTCTGCGCGATTCGGCATGAGCAGAGCCAAGTCGGGCGGCCGGCCGGTGTCAGGTAGGCGCAGTGCAATTCCGTCATCGGTCCATTGAATCTGGCAATCTCCCAGGCCGCGTTCGCTAAGTACGGCACCGATGGCCATGGCCCATGGTGCGTGAACTCGCCTGCCATATGGACTTAGGATGCAAAGCCGCCAGTCACCCACTTCGTCGCAGAATCTCTCGATTACAATGGTTTGATGGCTCGGAATACTGTTGGTGACCACGCGCTGCTCACGGAGGTAGCCGAGCAGGTTGGCGGCCGCTTCGGGGCCCAGCTTGTAAGTTTCTTGACAACGCCGAAGATGCTCTTTGTGCGTGATCTCAGAGTAGTTCTGATTGAATTCTTCGCAGAACTCACCGATTTTCTGGCCGAGCGAGGCCGGGCGACCGGGGCCATCCCCTCGCCAGAACGGCATTGTACCGCTCTCCCCTGGTGCGGGTGCAACGATGACTTGATCTCGAGTGATGTTGAGAATGCGCCAGGTCGATGCCCCCAAGAAGAATGTGTCGCCACGTCTGGCTTCATAGACCATCTCTTCATCGAGTTCTCCAAGGCGGGGCCCACCTGCGCCCAGAAAGACCGCGTAGAGTCCTCGATCTGGGATTGTGCCTCCATTGACGAGGCTTATCATCTTGGCTCCTCGTCGCCCCTCGATGATGCCGAGTTGTCGATCCCAAGCAATGCGCGCAGGTAACTCAAGAAGCTCATCACCACGATAGCTTCCACTGAGCATTGAAAGGACGGACTCCGTCGCCGACAGACTAAGGTCTGCGTAGCAGTGGGAGCGGCAGATGAGCGCGTGCAGTTTCTTGATGTCCCAAGGAGCAACGCTGCACAGCGCGACGATGTGTTGTGCGAGCACATCGAGGCAGTTGGTTGGAACGGTTGTCTCTTCAACGTGTCCTTCGAGCATGCACTTGCCTATGACCGTCGACTCAAGCAAGTCGCCTTTGAACTTGGGCATGATGATGCCGTGGGAGCGAACGCCCAAGGAGTGCCCTGCGCGGCCGACTCGTTGGAGCCCGCTAGCCACAGACCCTGGGCTCTCAATCTGAACGACAAGATCCACCGTGCTCATGTCAATTCCCAACTCAAGAGAGCTCGTCGAGACGAGCGCGCGGAGTTCCCCTGCCTTGAGCTGAGCCTCGATCGCTTTGCGCTGATGACGAGCAACCGAGCCGTGATGGGCTCGGCACAAGTCGCTACCAGCCTTTTCGTTGAGCCCAAGAGCAATGCGCTCACTGAGACGGCGGCTATTGCAGAAGATGAGTGTAGTGGTGTTTTTCTGAACCATCTCGAGGAGGCGGGGCAAGAGCACCTCCCACATTCCGCTCTCGTTGTTGCGAGGTTTCTCGCCTGCTGCGTGCTCTTCCATCTCCGGCGCCTTGGGCATAAGAATCCGAAGGTCGAGTTGGGGCGGCGTGCTGCAGTCGACAATCGAGACATCGCGATCACCACCGAGAAAGCTGGCGATTCGTTCGAGTGGACGCTGCGTGGCCGAGAGACCAACTCGCTGAACGTCGCGGCCACAGAGGGCGTCGAGCCGTTCAAGAGAGAGGCTGAGGTGAACGCCGCGTTTGTTGCTTGCCAGAGCGTGAATCTCGTCGACGATCACCGTCTCAACGGTGCGCAGTTTCTCTCGCGCTTTTGATCCGAGAAGCAAGTAGAGCGACTCTGGAGTCGTAATCAGAATTTCCCCGGGGTGACGCAATTGCTTGCGGCGCTGGCTTGGAGAGGTATCCCCCGTCCGAACATCGACAGACAGCTCTCGCAGAGTGTTTCCGCTCGCCAAGCGGATGCCCGCCAAAGGACGTTGCAGATTCTTCTCAATATCGTAGGCAAGGGCCTTGATAGGCGAAACGTATAGAAGCCGGACTCCTTCCTCTTCGCTCGAAGGAGCGTGAAGCAACGAGTCGATACTTGCGAGGAATGCGGCCAGCGTTTTGCCGCTCCCGGTTGGAGCAAGCAGCAAAGCGTGCTCCCCGGCCTTTAGCCGCGGCCAGCCTTTGCATTGCACCGGCGATGGAGCTTCAAACGTTTCAGAGAACCACTGTTGAGTTGCCCATCCAAACGCTGCCAGCGGAGTTGCCACCGCGCCAGTCTATCGCGACACGCCCGGTACTGCTCTACACTCCGGGGCATGCAGATGCACTCCGATGAAATCATCGTGGCAACACATGGGCGCAGCACGACGGAGATTACGTCAGAGATTCAGAGCATTGTGGCCAGGTCGGGCACCAGTGCCGGCTTGTGCAATGTCTTCATTCATCACACGAGCGCCTCGCTAATTCTCTGTGAAAACGCTGACCCAACTGTGCGCTCTGACCTTGAGAGGTTTGTGAGCGATCTTGTGCCCGACGGAGACGCCCGCTTTGCTCATGTCGATGAAGGACCCGATGACATGCCAGCGCATGTGCGAAGTATTCTCACCCAGGTATCGGTTTCGATTCCGATTTCAGGAGGTCGCTGCAGCCTCGGTACATGGCAAGGCCTCTACCTTTGGGAACATCGCCACGCAGCACACCAGAGACGAATTACTGTGACGGTATTGGGCGAGTAGGACTAGGAGATGTGACTAGGGATTTGCTTCGATGCGAATCCACTCCGCCACAAGAAGAGATTCGTTGGCGGGGAATGCATCCCCTGCGTGTACACCGCGAGTGTAGAGACGCGACTCAAGGGGAGTTGCGCCGATGAGCCCTGCATCCAGAATCGCGCGATAGTTACCATCGGCATTTAGCCCGAGAAAGATTGGGCCATTGGTGGTATCGGTGCCTTGGTGGCAGAGAGCGCATGGCTGCAGTGGCCGTGGAATTGACATGAGTGGTTGAATGTTCGCTCGAAAGAAGGCTTCTCCCTCGACACTTCCGGTTGCGATGGTCCCGCCATCTGCAACGCCACCTCCGCCACCTCCGCCATTGAGATCACTCCCCGGTTCGAGAACAAACTCACCAGCACAACCAAACGAGAGAAGCAGGGGGAGGGCAAAGAAGACTCGTGCAGCGCCATTCATCATCGCTAATCGTAGCAACTCGGGGGCCAGAATGGGCGGCGGCCAAAACGCTAGCATCCCGTAGCAAGCCACATGTAGGTGGGGAACTTCTCACCAAACCCTGTCGGTTTTGCAGCCGACTTGAGGGTTGTCAGCCACAATAGTGAGGTGAAACTTCGCTGGGTCTTTGTCGTGCTTGTCGCGTCGGTTGCAGCTTACGTGTATGTGGGGAGTCGCCCTGGTACCAACCAATGGTCTGACGAACCCAGCGCCCAAACTGCGCGAGATGCAGGACGGATTGAAGATGCGGATGTGCAAGCGTTTGATGGAGCCGCGTTGCAACCGCAACTGTTGGACGGTGATGCGCTCCACATCGAACTTGCATACGACATCGCCGACACCTACCTCCAACCGATGGCCGAGGATGGTGGAGATCGCGACTTTGCACCACGTGTCGAACGGCTTTCGGGCGGCAACGCTACATACGATCCGTGGTTGAGCCACGCTGCTCGCGAAATCGCTGTGCAAGGTGCCATCTTGGGAACGTCGCCACCTGAGCCCGTCTTGTCGTTCATCTTGCGAAGTTCAGGTGCGCCGGAGGGCAGTGTTGCGCAAATGTTGGTTCAAGTGCGCGGGGAAGATCCGAGTGCAATTGACAGCGCCATCGAGAGCGCGCTCAAGTCCGCACCAAAAGGCGCGGGAGCACTGATCTTGGGCGTGGGCGAAGCGGCCATTGAAAGTGGCGAATTCGACCGCCGTGTAGTCGTTGTGAGTGCGCGACGGAACTTCTCTTTGTCGCCCACCACTCGTCAGCTTATGCCTGGAGAGACCTGGGAAATCTCAGGTCAGGCCCCCGCGGGATTTGGGAGTGCACACGCATCCGTTTTGTACCCAGGCGGTTCCATTTCTGTGTTGCCAGTTGAGATGCAAGGACGTTCGTTTTCCGTGCAGGTACCCTCTGGCGAGTCCACTGGCACGGTTTGGGTTTCTATCGATGGTGTCGGGGCCGAGGGGCCAGGCAAGCTATTGCAGCTGCAAGCGGAAGTGGGGCGAGCGCTTCCTCGAACCTTCGATGTCTTGCTCCCGCCTGCTGAGGAATTTTCTGATATCGCGGAAGCCGAGGCATTTGCGCTGTCGAGGCTCAACGACGATCGAGCATCGCAAGGGCTCATGGCGCTGGAACTCGATGAGGAGCTTAGCGACGTTGCTCGCGCACATTCGCTAGAGATGAAGGAACAGGGATTCTTCGCACACCGAAGCCCAACGACTGGTCTGTCCTCAGACAGACTTCGAGTGGCTGGCTATGCAGCAACGAGCAACGGTGAGAATCTTGCGTTCAACGATTCGATTGCCGAAGCGCAGTCGTCTCTAATGGAGAGCGTGGGACACAGGCGCAACATCGTCAGTCCAGTGTTTACCCATGTGGGGATTGGCTTGGCGCGGTCCGATGGCCCCTCGGGCGCCGATGCCTGGCATCTTACGCAAGTCTTTGCCCGCAAGGTGCAGCCCCTCGATGCTTTGAGTGCAGCCGACGATGTGCTCGCGGAAATAAACGCAGGACGCTCCGAGCGCGGACTGGCCGAGCTTGAGATGCGAGAAGAACTCGTAGAATTGGCGCTACAGGGCTGTGAGAGGGCACTGCGCGAAGAGTTGGCAGAAGTACCATCCGAGATAGCACCACAAGCGAGTCGCATCATGCACGGACGTGTCTCGGTGAGTGCTCATGCGTTCTACGAATTCGAAACATTGAATCTCGCAGAACTCGGTGTCGATGAAGAGTTCCGGCAAATTGGAGTGGCGCTACTGCGCGATCCGGAGAGCCTTCAGGGGCGCACGGTTCTCGTCGTCGTGGCAGCTGAACGGAGCTGAATTGCCCCACCTACTGTCCTCGCGTAGGATGGTATGGCAGATGAACTCTGAAGACGACACGCCGGTATCCGAAGGCAACGCTAAGAAGTCGACCGAGTCGTCAATCGAAGAGTCGTCAACCGAAGAGTCGTCAATCGAAGAGTCGTCAACCGAGAAGGGCTCAAGGAAGAAATCGTCGACCGAGAAGGGCACAACGAAGAAAGCGTCGACCGAGAAGGGCACAACGAAGAAAGCGTCAACCAAGAAGAAAAGACGTGTTTCGCCAGCGCGCCGCATCTTGCGATGGGTATTGCTTGCCTGGCTCACACTGATTTTCGTGGTCGGGTGTATCGCGGTTTGGCGTACCTCAGGCTTTTCGAGCAAACAGCGCCCCGCAAACGTCGTGAAGGTCGAGATCCCCGATCTTGGAAGCAGAGTGAAACGGCTGTCGCGGGCAATTCGCTTTCCAACCGTGAGCGATGGCAATGGCAACCCACCCGCTTCTGCGCTCTTCGCGCTGCACGAGCATCTACGAGTTTCCTTCCCGAAAGTTCATGAGCATCTGGTGCGTGAGAACATTGCTGAGTACAGCCTGCTCTACACGTGGAAGGGAAGTGACCCGAGCTTGCCGGCATTGATACTTGCTGGCCACCTCGATGTGGTGCCCGCAGATCCAAAGCGCTGGAGCCACGATCCATTCGCCGGCCACATCGATCGCACGCACATCTACGGTCGAGGTGCAATGGACGACAAAGTCACGGTCATGGCGGTCCTCGAGGCAGTCGAACTACTCCTCGAAGAGGGCTTCGCGCCAAAGCGCTCCATATACTTGGCCTTTGGTCATGACGAGGAAGTTGGTGGCTACGAGGGCGCAAAGGTGATTGCAGACATTTTGCAAGCAAGAGGCGTTGTTGCGGAAGCCACCATCGATGAAGGCATGGTCATCACTGAAGGCATTATGGATGGCATCAGTGATCCGGTCGCTCTAGTGGGAATCGCCGAAAAAGGCTTCATGAATCTCGAACTCACGGCACGCGGCACTGGGGGGCATTCCTCAATGCCTCCGAGGAAGACCGCAGTGGGCTTGTTGAGCCAGGCTATCGTGCGATTGCAAGACAAGCCCATGCCCGGCTCCTTCACGGACTCGGTGCAACAGATGCTGGCATATGTAGGGCCCGAGTTTGGCTACAAGAGACGCTTGGTGATGGCGAATCTGTGGCTCTTTGGCGGCTTGGTTAAGGGCTCCTTCTCAGAAAAACACGCAACCGATGCTCTGCTTCGAACGACAATGGCTCCGACTATGCTCGAGGGTAGTAGCAAGGCAAACGTGCTTGCTCAGGAGGCCAAGGCGATTATCAATCTCCGCATAAAGCCTGGAGACACAGAAGAGAGTGTTCTCAAACACATTCGAAAAGCCATCAATGATGAACGGGTGTCGATACGGGTAATGGAGATGGTAGAGCCACAAGGCTCCTCGAACAGCGAGTCACGGGTCTTCCACATTATGGCCGATACGCTTCGCAGCATGGATCCCACAATCATTGTGAGCCCGGGCTTGATGCTGGCGCTCACCGACTCGCGTCACTACGCGAAAATCTCCAATGACATCTATCGGTTCACCGCGATGCGCCTTGGCCCCGAGGACTTGGCGCGTTTGCATGGTGTCGATGAGAGGATTGCCGTAAACAACTACGCTGAGATCATTGCCTTCAATCAGCGCCTCATTCGCGCTGTTGCTGGCAACTAAGACAGTGCAAGAACGACTTCAGTCGCGTTAGACTGTGGCGCAAAGGGCACAGAGATCAGCGGTGAATGGTTCACGACGCCTCGCTAAGTGCCCAGGGAGCAGCGTGGCCTGCGCCTTGCTTCACTGCTAGCCATGCGAATGAATCGCTCCATCCTGTTGCTCGCTATTGCCGTCATACTCTCCGCTTGTGGCGCGCTATCACCAATCGCCGAGAAGCCCACAGTCACAGTGCGCTCTGTTGCGCTGTCCTCTGCAGGCTTTAGCGGAATGAACGGCACTGTGGCAATGGACATCTACAATCCCAATGGCTTCGCCCTGCCTCTTCGTCAGGTCGATTGGACTCTCTCTGTTGGCTCAGCCCAAGCGGTGCGCGGCTCGTTTGAACTCACAGAGACAATTCCCGCCAAAGCGAGCGCGCCAGTTACTGGGCGCCTTCACATGGATGTGGCTGGTGCCGTCGGAGTTGCCGCCTCCCTGGCACAGGGAGTACGCAGCTACCAGATTCAAGCGACCCTTACGTTTCAAACGCGCTTCGGTGATCTCACGGCGAATGTGACGCACAACGGAGAGCTTCTGTAGGGGATTGTGGATGCGGGGAGATGGTCAGATACGCCTGCGCGAGCTTTGCAGCTCCATATAGCCCAAGACTCCCTTGGGGAGCAAAACCCTGGTAATACCCAGCCCCGATCATTCTTATGCTCAATGCTCCGAGGCTCGATGCTCTGAGGACTACGAAGATGTCTCAGGCCGCTTCGCTCGCAATTTACTCGACCCAGTAGTTGACGACCTCGTACTGCTGCAGCGTCGTGGGATCTTCATGCACATAGGTGAAGAGGCCATAGCTGTATTGATTGTCTGCAAATTGATCTGCGGGAAGGCTGCCAATGCTACCGGTATAGCTCGACAGGTCGCCGCTGGTCACCGTGAGCGAGTTGCTCACGCTCGCTCCTACACTAAAGCCGTGCACAAGGCCTCCCAGCGTGGTCTCTACATCGGCCTGCCATCCCATTGCCAATGCGTTGCCCTCGCTCAACTCGGTACCAACCGAGAGCCCAATCTCGACAGTGCCTCCCCCTTGGCCCACGCTCTGCGCGGGAGTTTGCAAGCCTTCCGTCGCGGACAGGATTGTGTCTTTCTCTGCGACTGATGGGTAGGACGCCACGTCGCCAATCGTGTGCTCAAATACCGAGCTGTCGATTTGTGGCGCTCCGTCGGGAACGTGAGAATTGTAGAATTCGCGTTCCACCATGAGGGTGATGGTAGAGCGGGGCAGGGAGACGACGATTTCTTTGCCGATGAGAGTCGGGTCTGGATGCGAGACCACCGCGTAGGTGTACTGATCTTGGGGCACGGTGGTGAAGATGACGGCATCTTCTTGGGTGCCCGTGGTGTACACAATCGAGCTGGTATACGAGTACCCCGAGCCTTTGATCGAATTTGCCGTCGCGGTGGCGGTCGCCTTGAGAGCCAGTTCGGTTTGGGCGGCGTCGTTACCGATCTTAAAGCCGACCGATGCAGACGCGGTCATGCTGATCACCTGCTCTTCCGACACGGTGTTTGAGGTCTCGTTGCCGAAGGTCGTGAAGCAGCCCAGTTCGAATTGGCCAATACCGGCATAGCAGGGCGGGGCCGCTAGAGCCGCAATGACAATCGGTGATGTGAAGACGAACTGTTGGCCTGCTTCCACATACTTTAGAACTGCCGTGTCGTTGTCGATGTTCATGGGGATAATCTGTGCGCTTATGGCACCGCTGCTGCTTGGGCCGGGCATGGTCTGCAGCTCCCCCCATCCCTGGACGTCGTCATTGCCCCACACCGCGATTTCGTCGGCCTGGCCCTGCTGTGACCACACCAAAAGATCTTGCTTGCCGTCGCCGTGGGCGTAGCCCTCGACGATGGTGTAGACGTTGCGGTCGAGAAAGCGGTCGCCGTCATAGACCGCTTGCTCGGGGATGGTAAACGCGCTTATGCGCTCGAACGGGTTTGCGGCGGTAAAGTTCGAGACCACCATGGTGAAGATACTGATCTCGTCGATGCCGTCGCCGTCGACATCCGGTGTGTTGACAGGCGCAAAGCGAATCTTTGGGCCACTTACCGAACAGAGCGGCAAGTAGTCGATGTTCTGTTGGCCGAGCAAGGCCAGGCTATGGGTACGGTCGTCGAGTACACGCAGGAGCAGGGGCTTGCTATTGCAACTCTGCTGCAGGTCCCCTACGCCACCAAGCACCACCTCGTCGAGATGGTCTCCGTCGACGTCGCCAATAGAGACGTCCCCGGCGACGACTTGAAAGACGCCGTTGTCGGAGACCGTGATGGGCCCCGCATCGAGCTGGGTAAAGCCAGCGCCTAGATCGTCAAAGACGGCGTAGCGCGAACCTCCGGTGGCAACGGAGGTACCCCTCTGCTCGTTCAAGACCACCGCGGTCTCTAAGGCCCGGTCATAATCGAGGTTGCCGGTCACGATTCGAAATGACTTCTCGGTGCTTGCGACCTCTTCGGCAAAGGTGACTTCGCTGGCCGCATTCAAGGTGAGCTGCCCAGCGTTGTTTTCGAAGACGAGCAGCGAGCCCTGGGCGCCGTTGCTCAGACCGACGATTAAGTCGTCGAGACCATCGCCGTTGATGTCGCCGGTGCCGATGTTGATGTCGGCAATGTTGGGTCGCAGGTCGAGCACTTGCGTTGTTGCGGTAAAGCCGTCGATCTCGTCGTCGATGATGTGTGCCTTTAGCTGCATATTGGCAGCTGGGTCGTTGAGATCGACATAGACAATGATCGTCTCGTCTCGGCCATCGCCGTCGATGTCGAGGGCGCCGGCAGCCCGAGTGCTCTGGGGAAATTTCTCAGCCGTATTGTCCTCGCTGATCCAGGGTTCGGGAGAGTCGTCGAGGCTGAGCAAGACCGACGGGCTCTGCCTGTCGAAATCGACGATGCGTGAGATGCCGGCGTTGGCGAGAAATAGAAACTCGTCGATACGGCCGACCTCGAGATTGTCACCAAATGGCGCGTACGTGGCGGGTAGCGCGTTGCCGCTGCTGTCTATACGAGGGCTCATGTCGACGTCGATGCCCAGATCGGTCAGGGAATCGAGCACAGAGTCTCCGGTGCTTGTGTCGGCGTCTGCGGAAGGTGCCGCGTCTTCGGTGGGGCTTCCCCCATCGGGGTCTCCCTTCGGGCCGTCATCGCCACCACAGCCCGCTACGGAGAGCAGCAGTGCGCATGGAATAAGTGTTCGAACGATGGAAACTCTGATGGTTCTCATAGATTACGAGCGCTCAGTATACTCCTACTACGGTCCTGTTACGAAGTTTGCCACCCAGACCGAGGAACATTTTCCCCTGCTGCCATGAGCCAGGCCCAAGGGAGCTAGCCACGGTGGAATTCTGCCGTTCCAAGAAGTTTCTCGGCAGTCAATCACCCCACTTTGACGCCCTCGCCATGCTCCAGACGCAACGATGCCCGCCAGGACTGCGCCCAGCGAGCATC
>JANTGM010000076.1 GCA_024762925.1 Kofleriaceae bacterium
CCGTCTTCTTCGTTGTTCCTCGGTCGCTTGCCCCAGCAAACTCCCTCTTCCCGCCTCGCCAGCAAACGAGCTGACTTCGCGATCACGAATCAATGTCGATGGATCGCGCACTAGTCAACGTCGATTTGGTCGAACTGCGGTGGAACCAGGAAGAAGACGTTTCGCGAATCGAGTGGCGAGCCATCACCATTTACTGTCAGCTTTGCAATGAAGACCAAGGGGGCGTCGGTTGCCTGAACAAAGGTGTTGGAGGCAATTGGGTGCACGTCCCAACAAACCGGAGTGCCTGGACGCAGCGTCGGAAACGCATCTGGCCGGCTATCGGCATCTGTGTCGGCGGTATCGGCAACGTCACTGCAATTGCCTGTGCCCGATACGTTCACTTCCACGTAGTCAATGAAGGGTAGGGCGTCGCCATCGTCATTGGGCTCATCGGACTTGGCGATGGTGGTGTTGAGCGGAAGGTTCTGAACGATGTCGAGAACAGCCGCTTTGGTCTGCGCGACAACTGCTGCATCCTCTGCAGGGTAGACAAATGGTTGGTTGTTGGTGTCAACCGTGTTGGCCGCTATGCCAATTGCACGAGCAAGGTCCTCAGGAGTGCCTGCCGCACCACCACTATCATCGTCGGTGCCAAAGAGTCCGATGAACTTGATGTCTGACGCCACCAACGCAGCTCCAGCTTGTGCCGCTGTTGGACAACCACCGCCCGAACACTGATCATCGGCGTCGGTTACTTGAATGAGGATGCGAACCGCATTCTCGCGGAAGCCTGGGCAACCTACGCCCGTGCCTGCACATGCTTTCACAGGAGATGTGCAGCCTGCCGCATCCGCTGTGCAGAGCGCCGCCTGTGGGGGCGATTCTTGGCTGCCGCCACCGGTGCCATTGGGGACTGCGGCTGCAGTGATCGCTGGGTCCGGTTGAAGCGACTGAAGGTTTCGGAACGTGTCGCGTTCGTCGAAGGTTGCAACACCTGTGTAGAGGTCAGGTACGCACCCCGTTCCCTGATTCGGATCTTCAACGCAGGTTCCTCCAAAGCAGATACCTGTCGCACACTCGCTGTCGAGCGTGCAGGTTCCACCAATCACGTCACAGGTGAGGTCGCCAATGATTGCTGGAATGCCGGTGTTGGCAGAGAGAGCAGTAATCTCACCGCTCATCGATCCTGTTGTGTCGATCGTGAAGTAGATGTCCGCAAACTGAACACTGGTGCGAAACTCAAGCGTGTCAACAGTTGGAGTTGCTGGGTCTTGGTACGGCATCAGGAAGAAGAAGTCGCCATTGGAGGCGGGATTGTCGTTGGCATCATTTGGGTCGGTGCCGGCAACATCTTCGACCAAGTCGCTCACACCATCGTTGTCGCTATCATCGTCGAGCGGGGAGGTTTCCCCCTCATCGACAATGCCATTGCAGTTGACATCTTCGCTGGCATCGGCAAGTCCGTCGTTGTCTGAATCCCTGTCGATGAAGTCGGGTTTGGAATCGTTGTCGGTATCGACAGGGGCTGTGATTAGGTCATCGTCACCAGCCTCAATTGCATCGGGAATGCAATCGTCATCTGAGTCGAGGTCTTGGTAGTCGGGAGTTCCATCCTCGTCAGAGTCGAGATTGAAGGCGATGTTCTCCTGTTGATCCGTGATGGAGTCGTTGTCGGTATCCGTTAGGTCGACAACTGCATCGGGCTCGCCAGGAGTGCCTCCATCGCCGTCGAGTTGCGACGATGGTCCGCAGGCCATGGTTACGAGGAGTGCTGAGAGAAAACCAATTTGTACAAACCTATTCATCTTATGATCTCCAAGGGACTTAGTTGGTAACACGATTGAGGATTGAGATTCACACAACCAGCAGCTTTGCATCTTGGGAAGTTGCCGAAGAGAATCGTTTTGCAGCCTCATTGAAGTACTGATGACAACACGCGCAAAGGCGCCATTGTGGCCCAAGTATGGCAAGGTAGGTCGCCGTAGTGAAGTTCCCCTCAACAAACACAGTTCTTGTTAGCGGCTTCGAATGTTTCGGAGATCAATTCGTGAACCCATCGGAGCAAATTGCTGCGAACTTGGCTGGCACACATATCGAGAGCCATCAGATAAGATCGGTGGTGCTTCCCGTTACGTTCGAACGCGCCTTTCGCGTACTGGCTGATGCAATCTCTTTTGAGAGGCCGGCGTTGATTGTCTGCCTCGGGCAGGCGGGAGGTCGCGATGCAATCTGTGTGGAACGCGTTGCTATCAATGTTTGTGATGCGGCAATTCCTGACAACAGCGGGCACCAACCACGAGATGTCGCGATTGAACCGGGCGGACCGGTTGGCTACTGGTCCTCTCTGCCAACGAATTCCATCGTTGCGGCCCTACGGCGAGATGGTGTTCGGGCGGCTGTGTCCAATTCCGCAGGAACGTTTGTGTGCAATCAGGTCTTCTACAGACTCATGAGTGTTCTTAGTGATAACTCTGAGATTCAAGGTGGCTTTATCCACGTTCCATTCTTGCCCGAGCAGGCGGCGGCCAAGAATTCTCCGAGCATGCCGCTTTCAGAAATGGAGCGCGGGATTCGAATCGCGATCGCAACATCGCTGAACGCTCGCTTGTCGTCCCGCTAGTTGAGCATGGTGTTCGACACCTCGGGCGCCGCCAAGACAAAAGCGGGAATCTCCGCGTCAAACGGCTGGCCGTCATCCCGAATCATCTGAAAGCTTCCGTGCATGCTTCCACGAGGCGTCTTGAGGACGCAGAAACTCTGATACTCATGACAAGCTCCTGGTTGAATGCGTGGTTGCTCCCCAATGACTCCCGGGCCTCTGACTTCATCGATGCCTGCCGCCGCATCAGTGATGACCCAATGCCGGGTGAGAAGCTGGGCTGCTTCGTCGCCATCATTGTGAATCGAGACATTGTAAGCAAACACGTAACGTGGCTCACTTGGGTCGCTGTGCTCAGGCATGTAGCGGCTTTCGACCTCAACGCGGATTGAACCATTCTCACTGGTGGACATGGCTCGAGGCTACGCGCCCAGCTGTGCTGGGCCAAGTCTGTGAATCGAGTATCCCTGCAAGCGATGTCTTCTGAGATCCGCTACTCTCCGGGGAGTGGCCGAACCCAAGCCAAACCTGGTTGCCCTGCGATCTGAGCGAGATCGCTGTGTCGGCCAATTGAGCGAAGCATTTGCTACCGACTTGTTGGACGTTGATGAGTTTGAACGCCGAGTCGATCTTGCTCACAAGGCGGACACGGTAAGCGCCTTGGTTTCGCTTCGAGAGGACATCCGAGGCTTGGAGTTGGATGTGGAGCCAAGCTCGGCGTTGGCTGTTGTTGAGGATGCGAAGGAACAGCAGGCGCTTGCCGTAGCACAGCCCGAAAGTGGGTGGTGCGTGGGCATCATGGGAGGTGCGGATCGCAAAGGCCAGTGGCGCATGCCAAGAAAGCTGCGAGCCACAGCGGTCATGGGTGGCATCGCGCTCGACTTTCGCGAGGCAGTATTTCCTCCAGGGGTAAGTACACTTCAGGTGTTCGCCTGCATGGGCGCAGTTGAAATCATTGTGCCCCCAAATCTTGCGGTTGAATGCAACGGCATGGGGATTATGGGCGCCTTTGACAGCTTGGAGCGATGTCCTGCCGTCCCCGATCTAGACAAACCCCTACTGCGCATCTCGGGCGTGGCCATGATGGGGGCTTTCGAGGTCACAACTCGGTTGGTTGGTGAGAGTGCGCGTGATGCAAGAAAACGGCGCAGGCGTGAGAGGCGCGCCCGCAAGAAACAACTAAAGAGCGGCGAGTCGTAGTCGCGTACCCAAGGCTTACCCAAGCCAATCAGTCTGGGTTTGCGGCCAGATGCGTTGGGGGCGCTTGTTTCAGGTGGTACCGTTGAATCCGTCGCCCTTCTTGGCGTCACAATCGACGACAGATAAGAAGCGGGACGTTCTCGCATAGTTTGGAGACCAAAATTGAAACACTGCATCCAATACGTACTTGCCGCGACTCTTGTGCTTTCGAGCACGACCGCGTTGGCCCAAAACAATGACGTAAAGAAAGCGAAGCAAGAGCTTCGAAAAGACCGCAAGGAAGATCGCCGAGATCATCGGAAGGATCGCACGGACGATCGCAAGGAGCTTCGAAAGGATCGCAAGGACGATCGAAAAGAGCTCCGTGGTGAGCGCAAAGCGGATCGCAAAGAGCGCAAGGGGCTTAGTCCAGAGCAACGGAAGGCACTTGCAGCAGAGCAGCGCGACGAGCGCAAGGCTAAGCGAGAGGCTCTCGCTGCAGAGCGCAAGGCTAAGCGAGAAGCACTGGCCGCTGAACGCAAAGAGCGACTGGCTGCAGCGAAGGCTGCTCGCGAAGCAAAGCTTGCGGAGCTAAAGGCCAAGCGGGCTGCGGAGAAAGCCGCTCGGGATGCAAGGAACGCGGAGTACAAGGCTGCTCGCGAAGCAAAGCTTGCGGAGCTAAAGGCCAAGCGGGCTGCGGAGAAAGCCGCTCGGGATGCAAAGAACGCGGAGTACAAGGCCGCTCGCGCAGCAAAGCTTGCGGAGCGCAAGCGCAAGCGGGACGCAGAACGGGCTGCCCGTAAGGCTGCCAGGGAAGCCAAGATGGCTGAGCTTGCAAGGAAGCGCGCCGCGGCGAAGGCCGCTCGTGAGGCCAAACTTGCCGAACTGAAAGCGAAGCGGGAAGCCGAGAGAGCTGCTCGCGAAGCTCGGGCCGCTGAACGCAAGGCCAAGCTCGAAGCTGCCCGCGCAGCTCGCAAGGCGACTAGGGAGGCCAAGATGGCCGAGCTTGCAAGGAAGCGCGCTGCTGCGAAGGCCGCTCGTGAGGCCGCTCGAGCAGAGCGGATTGCCGCCGCGAAAGCTGCCCGCGAAGCGCGAATTGCCGCGCGAGCTGAGCGCTTAGCGGCTGCGAAGGCTGCTCGTGAAGCGCGCCTTGCCAAGCGCAAGGCTGCTCAGGATGGCAAGCGCCGCAACGAGGTTGTTCCGGCAGAGCGCGGTCAGCCCTCCAACTGAGCTTGACTCCGATATACAAAGGAACGCTGGCACCTCTTGAGGTTGCCCGCGTTCTTTTTTATGAGTGTTTTTCTTAGCCTAGTTGCGCTCGAAAAGACTGAAGTCGCTCTTCGGGATTGAGGGGACGTACCGCTGCCATCCCCCGCGGTTACGTCGCTCATCACGATAAGACACTTGTCTAGCACCATCCATGATTGGGCGATAGGAGAAGCTAAAATGCTGAAGCCCGATCGTGAGCGATTTGGGAAGCTGCTCGAGGCATAACTCGAGCGGCATGATGTCCTCACGGATTTCGTCCCAAGCGAACTCGAATCGTATGCCTCCGTTTGCATCGGTCTCTCCGAGATACTCCGAGAATTTTGCTGCTGTGGGGAGTTTCCCTAGCCACATCTCAACGATCGCGGAATGCTCAGCACTTAGTGTTCCTTCGCGGTCAATCGTGAGGAAACCCTGATCCTCGTTGTCGAGCACAAGCCGCATGTCAGCGTTGCGTCCATCGAGAGCATTCCGTTGAAGTAGCTGATTGCCACGAAAACGGGAAGATGGGCGAAGAAGAAGAAGAGTCCTACTTTGTTCATGCGCGCGAGATATGTGTGCTCAAAATCAGAAATCTCGCTTGGCAGTAGGTAGTTGAGTAGGGCTCGCATTGGTTCCCTTCCACTAGGGAAAACTGGCATCAGTACGATGGAAGACACCTGTGCATTGCTATGGATGTGTACAACGATGGCCTCTGTACTGGTTGAGTGCTAGGAAGGAACAATGACTCCGCTTCCGATCAGAAAGGCCACCCGGGTGCTCGTGCTCACCGGGGCTGGCGTCTCCGCCGAGAGTGGCATTGCAACGTTTCGAGCGGGCGGCGGCCTTTGGGAGAAGCACCGAGTCGAGCAAGTCGCTTCGATGGAGGGCTTTGTCGAGGATCCTCAGCTGGTATGGCGCTTCTACTCTGAGCGAAGGAAAGGCGTGCTGGCAGCCGAGCCCAACGCAGGCCACTATGCCTTGGCCGAACTTGAGCAGCGTCTTGGTGACCGATTTCTTCTTACGACCCAAAACGTTGACGGCCTGCATGCACGCGCCGGAAGCGAAAGAATGCTTGAGCTACACGGCAACGTGTGCATGACGAGATGTCTTCTCTGTGCCAGAGAACCATTTGTGGACGAGACCTTGTATCTTGACTCTTTGCCGAAGTGCGAGCTATGTGGTGAGGAAGGACGCGACACCATATTGCGACCGCATATTGTCTGGTTTGGAGAATCGCTGGATGGCTGGGTCTTGTCTCAGATTGATGACTTCATAAGCGAGGCAGGTTCCGATTTGCTCTTCCTCGCCATTGGCACTGCCGGAGCGGTGTATCCCGCCGCATCACTTGTCGATGTGGCGCGACGAGTGGGAGGCGTGAGCTACCTCATCAACCTCGACGAGGCTGACAATGCTTCGCAGTTTGAGCACGTGATTCGAGGCAAGAGCGGTGAAGTATTGCCACGGCTCTTTGGGCTCTAGGGCGCTCGCGATGCGAGCGTCGCCTTCGGTTCTCGCAAGCCTAGCGTGATTCAAAGAGATTGAGCGCGTTCTATATTCATGAATCGAATCTTGCTCGCGTTCGCTCGGTTCTTCGCGCTCTGGACGCCTTCGGCTCTGCGTTGCTCAGCGCCTCCCTTGCCCCAGCAAGCGACCGAGGAACAACGAAGAAGACTGGCTGAGCCAGTCTCTCCAGCGAGCGAGAAGACGAGTGAGCGCGTTCTATCTTCATGAATCGCGCACTAGGCCCGCCGGCGGCGCACCCACAGGAGCAACAGAACCGCAAACCATGGAACCCACGCCGTGCGATTTGATGGTGTTGCGGAACAGCCACAGCCGCCTGACGTTGGTGTGCAGGTGAGCTCGCCGCCCTGAAGGCTAATCTGGTCGATACCGATTTCGATCAGGCGGTCATCCACAGTGCCATCATTAGTCGCGATAAACCGCAGCTTCACATCAGAAGAAATCTCAATGGGATCAAAGGTGACCTCGCGGACGTCCCAGCGGAACTCTTCGCCAACAATGCGATCAATCTCCTTCCAGGTCTTGCCGTTGTTCTTCGAGAGTTCAACAACCAGATGCGCCTCGGGAGAAGGTGCCAGACCGCCAGAGCTTCGGTCGTAGGCGAGGTGCCAAAGGCGGTATTGCACACCCGTTACGGTGAACCAGTTGCCAACATCAATGCCCGAGGTCTCAAGTGTGGATGAACCAACAAGCGAACTCTCGTCCCAGGCCCCAGTGAGCCCTGTGGTCCAAATCGGCGTTCCTGCGCCATCGCTGCCTCCACCAGGCTGAACAATGCGGCCAGCGAAAATGGTTTGCTCGGGCACGCCGAATTCCCACGCACCTTGTCCGCCTTCGGCAGGCTCTTCGCCATCGTCCGCTACCCATGGTTCATCCGTCGCTAGAGAGGAGGTCCAGCTGCTGAGGTCTACACCTGAAGTGATTGCGGCAGAGTCCGACCAGTCGCCCTGTTCTAGTGACGTCCTCACCTCAAACTCAACTTCTCGGCCACAGGCACTAGCATTGACATCGGCGACCAGCCGTACGCTCGCGCTCAAGCCCGCGCCTAGAATGACCGGCTCTTCAACCTTGCGAAGCTTGAGGTGTCCGCCCGACTTGAGCGTAAATTCCACCTCTTCGGTCGTAGCATTGCCAACATTCTTTACGACGACATCAATCAGCAGCGCTTCACCAGGATCTGCCACGGCATTACCATCAGAGCCCTCGGGATCCTCTGCGACTGACATGATCGTGACCTCTGCCGTGGGCTCGATGTCGCCCGGACCAAAGATGTCGACTAGGTGTTGTACTGAGTTCTGTGTCGCGTTTCCACAGGAGCATGGCACTGCTTCAAACTCACCGCACTCTGCATCGATGTTCTGAAACTTCTTCGGGCCACAACCGCTGAGGTATGTCATTGGGTCTTCGCAGAGCATTGCGTGTTCAAGCCCCATGACATGACCGGATTCCTGCGCCACGACCTCGCAGAGGATTTGCGCGTTTCCACCAAGCGTTTCCGCGAATGTGAAGTTGATGGAGTTTCCCCAAACGCCACACGAGAAGGGAGCGATGCCACCCGCACCACCCGCACCGATGTCCTCGGCATAGCCTGCGACGATCGACTCAAAATGAGGCACAGTTCCCGGGTCCTGGTCGGTGATGTTGATATTGAAGAGGGAGTACTGGTCGCGCACACACTCAACAACTTCGTTCCAAACCTCATCGCCGTAGGGGAACTCGGCGAGTAACGAGGTGCCATTGACAATGCCGGACGTGTTGTTGATGGCATCGTCCTGGCCCGGCGTCAGAGTGCAACCACCGATGCACCGATTTAGGTAGAGAATCCGCGGGACATCATCGTGGTCATCGTGGGCGGCCGGTTGTTCCATTCGCACATAGGTGCCCCGAGGCCTTTCTGCCGATGCATCCGAGGATCCGACCGCGAGTAGGCCAGCGGTGAGGAGGAGGGGGGCAAGACAGCTTGAGCGGAACACGCCCAATGCTCGCCACAATGGGCATCCCTGTCGAGCACTATCTTCGCGGAAATCGCCCTATGCGCCCAAGAAACGCGCGACATCGCTCACGTCGAACGATCGCTTGGGTGTGTCTGTGGATCAAGCGGATGCATCTGAAGGCAAGACAGCTATGAGTTCATACTTGCAAGCAACCCCGCGAAGTCCGTCGCTGTCGCCAAACCGATGGTTTCGCCACCATCCTGGACGATAATGTGTCGGGCTCCCAAGGCCTCTGCTTGCTGTGCGGCTCGCGAGATAGGCAAGTCGGGCGGCAGGCAGATGATTCTTGCGCACATGGCTTCTTCTACGGGCCTCCTCTCTTCGTCCGACAAGGATGCCAGAGCTTCCGGCTGCCCAAAAATGCCGATGGGCCAATTGCCGTCATGCACAATGAGCCCCGAGAGCTCGGCTTGCCTGAGATACCGACGAGCTGACGCAATGCTCTCCTGCGCATCGATGCTAAAAATGACACCTGTCATGATTTCGCGGAGCGAAGTCTGCAGGCGCCGGTCCTGAACGGCTTGGAGTATTTCTGAGGTTCCGAGCAGGCTTGGCGCCTCGTGGTCTAGTTCGACGACCACTTGATGGACGCGCTTTTGGGTGAGAAGCATCGCAGCCTCGCCGACATTGCGATTGCCGCTGATACGGACGAGGTCTCGCGACATGAGGTTGGCGAGTGGACTGGCCAACAGGCTCTCAGTGTCGACGCTGGCGTGCATGGCCTCAAGCACGTCTTTGTGGGACAGGATACCCACAGCTTGGTCGCCTTCAACGACGAGCAAGGTAGGAGTTTGGTACTGGGAAAAACACTGAAAGGCGCGTGCGATGCTCTGCTCGGGCGCGACGCGACATATGTTGTCACGAACGTACGCTGCACAGGGCGCGATAAAGCGCTCAGGCGGTGAGCGTCTAGCGTCATCGCTTAGGACCGCTCTTAGAAAGTCACTCAGGGTGACGATTCCAAGGAGATGCTTCTTTTCGACGACCGGCAAGCAACCAAAATGGTTATCGATGAGAGTCTGTGCTGCATCTGTAACCAGGGTATTGGTTGTCGTGGTCCACGCGTTCTTGCTAGCGAGCTGCGCGATGCTCCAGACGCCCGCTTTGGCTTCGGAGACGCTGCGCTGCAGCATCAGAACATCTCTTTGGCTCACAACACCCTGCAAGTGGCCGGATGCGTCCGCAACCAGCAGGTGTCGAATGCTCTCTTGCTCCATCTTCGCAGTGGCCTCAAGAAGCGAGGTGTCCCCTTTGGCCGTCACGAGTTCGCGCGTCATGATGTCGGCAATTACCAACGGAGAGGAGCGGAAATAGCCGATGCAGAAGCGAAGGATGTCGTCCTCGGTGAGCACCCCGACGAGGCTCATGCCTTCGAGTACCGGGGCAAAGCCGTAGCGCGAACGCAGAAGGTGACCGATCGCTACCTTTGCGGTCATATCGGTGGTGAGGGTGACTACATCGCTTGTCATGATGCTGGCAACCGGACGTAGAAGGTCTTGCTGCTCTGGTTCATCACGAACGAATTCACGCTCGGGTGCGCTCTGCACCTCATTGCGCGCCGTGCCCAGCTCGGCCGCGACGATGTCGCGATGACTCACCAATCCGAGTAGATTGTTGTCGATGTCAACGACGGGGAGGTGCTGCAGTCCGCGAGCACTCATTAGGGCATCGGCCAGATGCAGACTCTGCTGCGCTTCCACAGACACTTGGGTTCGTGTCATGAACTCTTTAACAAGGACGGAATCAAGTAGGCTCTTCATGAGTGTTCTTAGTCAATGTTCTGAGTCAATGTATCCTCTACGAAATTACGCAGAGTGTCCATGTTGTCGGAGCCGAGTTGTTGCCCAAGACGAGCGCCAAGCCATACGCACCCAACAGCCATGGTGCCGAGGGGCAGTGCCCAAAGAGCCCATGGGGAACTGCCGAGTTGCCACTGCGCGAGCCCAAAGACCGTACCAACCCCAGTCGAGAAAATCGTTGCCGCGTAGATTGCGAGAAACATCGTCCAGGTGTCTGGCTTGGGAGCGAAGTGGCCTCGGATGACTGCCTCCTCGTCTTCCTCATAGATCCTCGCGCGCAACTCAGGCGCCCAAAAATGTGGCTTCTCATCGTTTACGATGAGTTCCAGACGTCCCTCTCGAACGCGTCCACGACAGGGAGAGTCGGGTTCGTGAAGTGCTTCGCGCAAACGCTCGGTGACGTCTTCCGCATCAGTGCCACACAAGAATTGATAGCTCGGTCGTAGCTGCATAACCCACCAGCGATGAGACTATCATCTACTCGGCCTCATCCGCGCCCATGTCTGGACCTGCGCCCTGCGGACGAGCCTCCCCATCGTAATCAACATCGATCGCCGGTATCATGTTGGCTTCGTCGATGCCCGCCGAACCACTCAATAGGTGAAAATTTCGCGTTGCCGGCTCTTTGAAGGTCGCCTCGGCCGAGATATTGCCCGTTCCGGTGGCCATAAGGCTGTCTGTGTCGAAGAGGGAATATTGCGTGTCGCATCCACTGACGAGATCCGCAGAGGAGCCGTCTTCCAACATGAAGATATTGTTGCTGGCAACAACAGCGGTAACTTCGCATCGCAGCGCCGAACCAATTCCCGCGGTGTTTACGCGCGAGTTTTGCGCGATTGTGTTGTACGCAAACTCCTCATCCCGGTTGGACGTGGCTTCAATTCGCACCCCACCGGTGACGCTTGCTGGACCACCATTGTGGCAAATGAAGCTGTTTACGATGGAGTAGTTCGAGCCGTCGATATCGATGCCGCCCTTGCCATTGTCGAGTATCTCGGATGCCTGCAGAGAGAGGGTGCCATTGGTCGTAGCGACTCCAACGCCGCTGCTGGCAGAGACAGTCGAGTTGCGAATTTCTAGGCTGCAGTTTTCCCCAACAACGCCTGCATCGTTGGCTCCATGAATCAACACATCTTGAAGCACAAGGTGGGCCGTTGCATCAACACACGAGACCATGTCGGCCGAGGGTGGTGCGGAGAGCATGGCAAACTCGATGTCCCGAACGACGACCTGCGAAGTTCCGCTTACGGATAAGATTTGTTCTGAGTCGCCGAGAGATGCTCTCACGAGCACTTGGCCCTCGCCTCGAAGGTTGAGACTCGTATCGACAATAGAGATTCGCTCCGGATACGTGCCCTCGGCAATCAGTACCGTGGTGCGAGTGCCAGCGACCTGTTCTATGCCCTTCTCAATGCTATGGCACGGCGACGTTTGAGATCCGCAGTTCATGTCGTCGACACCGTCGGCACCGCTCACGTAGACAATGTCTTCTGAGGCGGCACAGGTGCCATCACCACAAAGCCGGCTCTGGCATTCGGCATTCTCTAGGCATCCCCGACACGAAAAGTCCACCTCATCACAAACGGCTTTGGCGAGGTTGCCTTCGCAGTCGGAGTTGTTGCGGCATGCAACGCAAATCTCGTCGACCCCACAGAATGGCAGCTCCTCGGCCGCTGCAGCGCACTCAGCGTCTCCACCGGCATCCGGATCGCATGCGATAATCGTGTCCGTGGTGCATTGATTGTTGCGCGGATCGCAGTGGAGCGAGTTATCGCAGTGGATGTTCTTGGTGCACTCAACACAGGTGCCCATTGCCTCACCCGAACACACCAACGGCTCGGTACAGGGCTGCGCGCGGTTGCACGCATCGGCACTGGGTCGAGCGATGCACTCATTGGTGAGTGTTGTTCCTGGATATGCTTGGTCAATATCGCAGAAGTTCCGTTCTCCATCTTCACAGGTGTTGCGCAAGTCGCAATAGAGTGGATTGTTACTGCTGCAGCTGGCGATGAGTGCGGTTGTTGCTAGTGCCAGAGTGAGCTTGCCTGCAGAGGGCCAGGAGAGGTTCATCGTGTGTGCCTTGGGATGTTCATGCCGTAGGTTGTGGTGGCGGATTGTACGTCGCCAAAGCGGATCAGACGGAGAAACCCAACCAACGTTTCTGCGAAAAACTTCGGTGCGGGGAAAAGTTCGCGACCTTCCTCTTCTGGCAGCGTCCAGAACAGCAGGGAGGGCACCTCGGGCCGCGCCTCCAAGGAAGCACAGCCATGAAAATTGTCGGACTCATCCTCGCAGCACTGATGCTCATCGGATCGGCGTTTGTCGGTGTCAGCGGCTCAAACAAGTCGATGGAGCTCAGCTCGGAGATTGGCGCCGCTGCAGATGTCTTGAGCGAAGCGCAGATGAAAGAAGCTGGGTTGCCTTCGGCAGGCCGTCTCAAGTTTGGAGCGATGATCGGGATCGTTGCTGCCATAGGAGCCCTTGTACTCGTGCTCGTTATGGTCTGGCGAAGCGACAAGGTTGTGCCAGTTGCCGGAGTGACGATGGCATGCTGTCTCTGCGCGATCGCGCTGTACCCATCGATTGGTGTCGGACCAACGGAAGGACTTGCGCCCAGAATGCAGGCCGTCATCGCCTTGGTCTTAGCGGCAGTTGGGGCTTGTGGTGCGCTCTTGGCGACCAGGCCTGCCAAGAAGATCTAGCTTCGACGGCTGTCACACGAAGTCGAAGATGCAAGTCACAGGAAGCTGTGCACCTTGCTAGAACTGTGGCATGTCAACCGAGAAGCTTTTTGCCAGCGTAGCGGATTATGCGGAAACCTATGCGAACTCCCTTGATGCGCGCCGAGTATCGCCCTCTGCTACGACTGCCGAGTTGCGAGAGACTCTACATCGCGCTTTGCCTCAAGGACCAACGCCAGCGAAGGACGTGGTTGCATCGCTCATTCGAGAATGCGAACCCGGCTTGCTTCACTCCGCCGGACCGCGATTCTTCGGCTGGGTCATTGGTGGCGCTGTGCCCGCCTCGCAGGCTGCCGACTGGTTGGCAACCATCTGGGATCAAAATGCTGGGGGCTTTGCCTGCAGTCCGGCTGTTGGCGTCCTAGAAGAAGTCTGTGGAGCCTGGCTCAAGGAACTGCTGGCGCTTCCTCAGACGGCTTCCTTTGCCCTGGTTACTGGATGCCAAATGGCTCATGTCACGGCGCTTGCGGCAGCGCGTTTTCGCCTTTTTGATCGACTGGGTTGGGACGTGGGAACCCAAGGGCTTGTTGGAGCCCCATGTCTTCGGGTCCTAAGCGGTGAGCACCATCATGAGACGTTCGCCAGGGCGCTGCGTCTATTGGGCCTCGGCACCGATATTGTTGAGAGACTGCCCGTGGATTCTGACAGCAAACTCGACCCAGAGGCTCTGAGGGTGGCGCTCGAATCGGAACCCGAACTGGGCCCCAGAACGATTGTCTGTCTGCAGGCTGGCACTCTGAACACGGGGACCTTTGACGACTTTGACGTACTCTGCGAACTTGCCCACAAGCACGGCGCTTGGGTTCATGTTGATGGCGCCTTTGGTTTGTGGGCGCGAGTGAGTTCAACGCTCTCGCCACAACTTGTTGGCATCGAAAACGCCGACTCGTGGGCGACGGATGGTCACAAGTGGCTCAACGTTCCATACGACTCTGGCTACGCCTTCGTAGCTGATGCCGAAGCACATCGATGCAGCATGGCGATGGAAGCTAGCTACATCATCGACGGGGGCGGGCGCGAGGCCAACGAGTTCAATCCCGAGTGGTCAAAGCGGGCTCGCGCCTTGCCTACGTACGCCGCGATCCGCGCGCTTGGCAGGCAGGGCATTGCCGAGATGGTAGAGCGCTGCACAAGGCTGGCACAGAAACTCACAAAAGGGATCGGTTCGCTTCCTGGAGCAGAGCTATTGCACGAACCAACCCTGAACCAAGGCCTGGTTCGATTTGTGGCAGAGGATGGCGATCACGATGCACGCACCGATGCCGTGTCGGAGGCCTTGCGTGAAGATGGGCGAGCCTGGTTTGGCAACACGACTTGGCGGGGCATGCGAGTGATGCGCATTTCCGTTTGCAGTTGGCAGACCGAGGAGCGCCACATCGATGAGTCGGTGGCTGCAGTCTCACAGATTTTGGAGGGCTTTACTTCACAGTAAAGGCCCTCGGCCGATGTGCCGATAGACATCGTGTGGGAGCTATGCATGCGAAGTAGGGGCACAGGGACTCATACCGAGGAAGCGACGAACGAAGTGCTTGCGGTTCATCCCGATGGTCGAGTTCGCGGGGCGATTCATCGCAGCTTCGCCAATAGCCCTGACTACGATCTTGTGCTTGCCCAGTCCATCGACGAAGCGCGTCAGCGCCTTGCTCGAAAACGGCCGCTGGCGGTTCTACTGCCCATCACTCCAGCTGGGGTGACGTGGGCGGCCGATTTGCGCTCGCGTTTTGTTGCACCAGTGGTCCTTTGTTTCTCGTATGGTGTGGACGCAAGCATGTGCTCGCGTGCCAGAGAGCAGGGACTCCAGCATTTTGTGGAACTACCGCGGGATCACCCTTCGGCATGGGCCCGCAACGTGGGGCGGATCGCCGCAACCCTTCAGCACGCCATCAGTGCACACCGAAGGCGCACAAAGGGATTCGCTGTTTCGACGCAAGTGATGCCGGCCGCTCCTCGAGATCTGGCGGCAAGTCGCACCGATCCAGATGACAGGTCAGGGCGGCAGCGGCGAACGACCCTAGTCAAAGAGGTGACTGAGGAGGCACTGTTGGCGACCCGCGGTGAGAAACCGGTGCCACCTGTGGCAAGTCGGAAGCGCAAGCGCCGGCGGAGAAAACGCAAAGCCTCCTAGCGAGATGAGCGCCCGGTAGGAAGGAGCACTCCACCAACAGGTTCTTCTTCCTCTTCCGGCTCTGCCACAGGGTCTGGCCCAAGGTGCAGTTCATCGAGGCGCCAGTTGGCACCCTCCAAGACAAAGACGAGCCGATAGTGCACGCCCAGGTGTCGCCAGCTCAGCTCGTAGCGCTTGTCGCCAACTGCGAAAAAGTCTGAGTGCCCATCGTCGCCCTGTTGCGATAGGCCATCTTGAAAGTCACGCAATCGCTGCTCGATGCTCTCGCGTCGCTCTTGTGTCATGAGCGCAAAGAGGGCAGGGAGGTCTTGCCGCGCCAGTGCCGCTTGTAGCTGTTCGAGCGCAATCGCGGCTGTTGGTGCTGTGCTCCGCGAAACCAGGGCTTGCTCGAGACGCCAACCTCGATCGGCTTGTCGAAGCTGAACTTGCTGGCCATCTGAGTATGTCACCTCGGCCCGTGCTTGAAGCTGCCCTGTCCATCGATCGGAAACCTGATTAGCTTGCCAAGCGCGCTCAGCTGCGTTGCTCTTCCATTCCGCCACCCAGGACTCGTACGAAATTGCCTCTTTCTGAGCTTTGGTGAGCATCTCATAGAGCGGCTTCGGGTCATCACTACGCAGGGCCTTCACATAGGCTTGCAGGCCTTCCGCAGCGGAAACGGAGCCGGCCTTGGGGCCACAAGCCGCGAGTGCTAGAGCGCCAGTGAGTGCAATTCGACGAAACACCGAGATGTTGTAGCGAGGGCTTGGATGCAATGCAAACTGCGCCAAGGTCCACCCGTGCCCAAGGAGCAACAGACAGACTCGTGAAGTGGTGTTCACGGCACATCGCTAAGCCTGCGAAATGCGGCCCGAGGATCGAGTGGCCCAGGGATTGTATTGTCCCCGTGTGTTCATTATCCGCGAAGCCTCTAATGACGGACGGCCAAGCTTCGCGGAGGGCGCCGGGGCATGAGGTTCCGGCGCCTTATTTCTTTTCGGGACGGGTGTTTTGGCAGTCCACTTCTCGGACAAGAGCCGACAACACTACTAGCGGTCCCAGCTTCGCGGTGCATCGCTAGAGCTTGACTTAGGCTGGTGGCCCCGAACTCTGATGCAAGACGGTGTCTCGAGCCTGTGCCGGATCCTTCTCGAGGTAGTCCAGGGTGTAGTGAAGCCCGCGCGATTCTTTGCGTCGACGCGCGCTGTCGATGATTAGGTGCGCCACCAAGGCGAGGTTGCGAAGCTCAATGATGTCGCTGTTGATCTTGAAGTCCCAGTAGTACTCGCTAATTTCTTGGCGAAGAAGCTTGATTCTCCGCAGCGCCCGTTCAAGGCGTTTGTCACTACGAACAATTCCTACGTAGGACCACATGAAACGCCGGACTTCTTCCCAGTTGAGGGCAACCACAATGGCATCATTGGAATCCGTTGCGTTGCCAGAACGCCATGGTGCAACCCGAGAGGGGCGAATGAGCTCAGTGTGTCGAACCGCTTCTGCGGCTCGCGCGCCAAAGACGACTCCTTCAAGTAGCGAGTTGGACGCCAATCTGCAGGCTCCGTGCAGGCCCGTGCTCGACGTCTCTCCGATGGCAAAGAGGTTCTTCACGGTGCTTTGCCCGTTGGCGTCGCAGACCACGCCACCGCATTGATAGTGCGCGGCGGGAACCACGGGGATTGGGTCTACTGCGATGTCAATGCCAAGGGTCTTGCAGCGCTCTGCGATGGTGGGAAAGCGGTTGCGCACAAAGTCAGCATCGAGGTGCGTCATGTCCAAGAAGACCGAGTCTGCGCCAGAGCGCTTCAGCTCGTTGTCGATGGCACGGGCGACTACGTCACGGGGGCCAAGCGATGAAAGCGGATGGTAGTCGTCCATGAATTCGGAGCCATCAGCGAGCCGGAGCTTGCCACCTTCGCCGCGCAAGGTCTCGGAAATGAGAAACGACTTTGCGTGCGGATGGTAGAGCACTGTCGGATGAAACTGCACGAACTCCATGTTGGAGACCTGCGCACCGATGCGGTATGCCATCGCCATGCCATCGCCCGTCGCTACATCGGGGTTCGAGGTGTAGATATAGACTTTGCCCGCGCCGCCCGAAGCGAGAATCGTAGCGCGCGCAACAATTGCAACGATCGATCCTTGTTCGCGATCCAACACGTAGGCGCCAAAGCAGGCCTCTTCCCCGCCATACTTCGCCATCGACAAGAGATCGACGGCGATGTGGTGGTCGAGAAGGGTGATGTTGGGATGCTTGGCGACAGCAGCGAGGAGCGCTTGCGAAATGGCGTAGCCGGTTGCGTCTTGGTAGTGCGCAACACGGCGCTTGTTGTGACCGCCTTCTCGTCCAAGGTCAAAGTTGCCATCTTCGTTTCGCGCGAAGTCGACGCCAAGTTGGGCGAGCTTGCGAACGTGTGCCGGCCCCTCTTCGACCACACCTTCTACGATCTTGCGCTTGCACAGACCTTCACCAACGCGCAGGGTGTCGTTCACATGGTCTTGAAGGCTGTCATCATCACCGAGAACGGCAGCGATACCTCCCTGCGCCCAAGCCGTGTTCGAGTCAAAGGGGCGCTTCTTGGTGACGATGGTGACGCGGCCGTGGCTGGCGGCTTCCAAAGCGAAGTACAAGCCAGCGATGCCCGAGCCAATAACCAAATAGTCGGTTTCTCTCTCCATATCACTCGCCATCGAGGGCTCCTTGCATTCCCTCAATCTAGCGCACTTTCCGCCGCCCGCGAACGCTCTGGTGCCGCTCTTTAGGTTCTTAACAAAAGCGCTGCTAGTATCTGGGTATCGATGTCGGGCAGACTTCTCACAGCGGCGCTCTTTGGCGCCATGGTTATCGGAACCGCGACTGCATCAGCGGACGTTTGGTCATTCACTGACAAAGACGATGTCGTGCACTTCACGAATATCCGTCCAACCGGAGCTGCAGTGGGCAAGTGGAAACTCATTCGCAAAGACGATCCAGCAAACGGCAAAGCGGCTGCTCGTCGAGGTGATTGTGAGCGCTGCGACAAGGTCCCCTCGCGCGACCGATCGCCTGAGCGGTTTTCGCGCTACGACGATTTCATCTACGAGGCAGCGAGCCTCTACCAGTTCCCAGTTCCTCTCATCCGTGCTGTTATCAAGGTTGAGTCGGACTACGATCCGAGGGTGGTTAGCGTTTTTGGTGCGCGGGGGTTAATGCAGCTCATGCCTGCTGTAGTAAAGGACATGGGCGTTCGCAATGTTCACGACCCGCGCGAGAATATTTTGGGTGGCACTCGGCTCCTCCGAATTTTGGCCAATCGCTACGATGGCGACCTCGTTCTCACAATTGCCGCTTACCACGCGGGAGTAGGCTCACTGGCGAAATACGGCGACAAAGTCCCTCCATACCAACATACTCGCAAGTATCTGCGCATGGTGCTCGATCGCTACTACAAGTATGTAGACGCTGAGCGTTTGCAGCAGTAGGCCGCGCTTGACGCGGGCCAGGGGCCAACGTCTAATGTGCGAATCGTGCCTGATTCCTCCGCGACGAGCAGCAACGCCGAAGACCTAGAAACTCTCATTGCCCGCGGGGGCGAGTTTCTGCAAGAGGACAAGGTTGAAGAGGCTCGCGATTGCTTTGACCGCGCCCTGAAGATCGAGCCGGACCACGAGAAAACGCTTGGCCTCTTGGGACTCACCCACTTTCGACTATCCGATTTTGACTCAGCTAGCGACATCTACGAAAAACTCGTAGCCAAGAGCCCCGACGATGCGTCGTATCGGCTCAATCTAGGCTTGGTGCACTTAAAGCTCGACCGTCCCGTTGAGGCGATTGCCGAGCTTGGAAAATCCCGTGACCTCGATCCCTCGCAGATTCGGACCGTGAGCTACCTGGGCCTTGCCTACGCCCGCAACGGTGAATATGAAGATGCCTATGAGGCGTTTCTGCGTGCTGACCAGAGCAATCTAGCCACCGAGATGGAGCAGTATCTCGACGACGGGACACGCCAGTCGATTCGCGATCGGGTACGAGGCGGGAGTGCCGAAGAAGCGGCGAAAGCAGAGGAGTTGGCGGACGAAAGCGCCGATGGCAACGAGTCTGAGTTGAAGTTTCGTGGGGAGACTGCCGAGGCACCCCAGCCCGAGGAGGCACCCGCGTCCAGAAAGACTTCGGAGAAGACCCTCAAGGCGGCTTCGGAACCCGAAACAGCCAGTTCACCAGAGTCCGATGGCGAGGCCGTGCCAGAGGCAGCCGTCGAAGCGCCCGACGCGGGAATGGTCACCCAAGCCGTTGAAATCGTGCAGCCATCGGAACGGGCAGCGGTTGCGGATGCAGCTCCCGGGCACAGCGCCCCCGAATCGGTTTCATCCTTTGCAACTCGCAGACTCTTGCGTCCCAATGAGGGCGGCCAGACGATAGAAATTGGTGCGGGTGGCGTGCTGATTGCCCAAGTGCACGAGCGTCTCATCTCGCGCACCGAAGGTGTGATGGTCAGTTCGCCGGAGCTTGGCTTTGAGCCTGCCACGCGGCGCATTCGCGGTCAGCAAAGCGATGAAGTTTTTGGAAGTGGGAGTGCCAAGCTCTTTCTCGTTACAGGACAGGGCTACCTACTTGCCTCCCCTCGGGGGGAGCACTTCACAGCACTCAGTCTCGACAACGATGTCGTCTATCTTCGAGAAGAGTGCGTCTTTGCGTTTGATCCAGGCCTGCGATGGGAGAATGGACGAATTCCCGGAAGCGAGTTTCGGGTCACCCAGTTTCGCGGCAATGGATGCCTAGCCATGCGTACCCCTAAAGAGCCTCTTTCCGTTCGGCTCAGTTCGGAGCGCGTCATGTACGTTGACTCAGAAGTCTTGGCGGGTTGGATTGGCCGAGTCGTGCCGCGAATGGAAAAGCCTGCGGCTGGCGGTCGAACATCGAGCCCCTTTGTCGAGTGTTCGGGCGAGGGGGTAGTCCTCTTGCACGATACGCAAGGTGAGTCTTGAGCGAGGCGGAATCCAGGGCCGACTTTCTTAGCGCACAAGAGGGAAAGCTCCGGCCACTTCGAGATGAGATTACGGATATTCCCAATCTCATCACGCTGGCGAGAATCTGCCTAATCCCGCTCATCCTCATTTTCATCGACAACTACAGCTATCGACTCTCCGCGCTAGCGGCTTTGGTTTTTGCCTTTGCGGCCGCCACTGACTTTCTCGATGGCTATCTGGCTCGACGCCTGGGACTTGTGACGGTTGTAGGGAAATTTCTGGACCCACTTGCAGACAAGCTCATCGTTCTCTCGACCTTGGTGATGTTGGTGGCAAAGGGGCGAGCACCCGCATGGCTCGTCATTGCACTCATGTCACGAGAGCTCGCAATCACCGGCCTTCGGGCCATTGCCTCGCAAGAGGGATTTGTGATCGCTGCTGGCGCTGGTGGCAAGACAAAGACAGCGCTGCAACTCACTGGAATTATCTTCCTGCTCTTTCACTTCAGCTACCCAATCCTCTTCTTCGACTACGAGCTGAATTTTCACGAGGTCGGCTTGGTGGTGCTCTACCTATCACTCGTCATGTCGATTCTCTCGGCTGTCGAGTACTTCCGATTTTTCGCTGCTGCCGCCTCAAAACAACAACATGACCTTGCGGCACAGGGGATCACCCGAGCTGGGCAAAAGGCCAAGGCAAAGACTCGGCGGAAGGCCCAGGCGCGTCTTAAGCGGGTGCGCCGATTGGAGCGAGGCAAGCGCCAACGACGTGGTGGGCGAACTCGCAAATGAAACTTCCCAGTTGCATTGGCTAGCAGAGTAGCCACCTTGGCGGGCCCTAAGTTGTTGTTCTCAAGCGTGGGGGAGCTGGTCATTCGCTAGGCATGGCTCTTGCTGTTTGTCGCACAGAGATGAGCAATACGAGTGAGACTGTGGCGTACCCGTGCTTGCAGGCCGATGATGAGCTTGCAACGCTCATAAAAGAAGACCTTCCGACCATGGTTAGCGGTGGCGAGGCACCTTCGCTGATATCCATTCCAGCTTGGCCCCCGAAACGCCCCAAGGTCCCAACACCCAAGACTCCTCGTAGAGTTGCGGATGCGTTTCCCGTTCGGTCGGCAACCTCGGTACCCGGGCCGCCAGCGTTTGGCCAGGCGCCCCATGAGCTTTCCCCATTTGGCCGATCGTCACAGCGTCTTCTGGCGTCCCGCTCCGCGCTATTCGCCGCCTACGCCCTTCTCGGCGGATCCGCCTTTTGGGCAGCATGGTCGGTTTCACGTTTCCTGTAGCGCCTCCCTCTCTCGGCAGTGTTATTTGTGATTGCCGAGAGTAACGCTGGCATTCTCCTAAGAACTATTCGGGTTTCTGTATCTCAATGACGCCACAACCGATGCGAGGACCGGCCGCACCAGAAGGTTGCGACTTCAAGTCATCGACACCGCCATGAACAACAACCGCACGGCCGACGATGTTGTTGTCGGCATCCGGCGCCAAAGAGAGGAAGCTCGTTGGCAGGTCAACCGTGAGTTCAGCCACGCCTTCCTCGTTGGCAGTTATGTTCCCAAGGTCGCCGGCGTGATGCACATCGCCCTCGGGGCCACCATGATCCACTGTGTGCGGGTTGAAGTGTCCGCCAGCGCTCTTGGCATCCGGCGCGCTGCAGTCGCCTTTCTCGTGAACGTGGAAGCCGTGGTCGCCAGGCTCAAGGCCTGAGAGCTTCGCATGGACGGAGACAGAGTCGCCCTTCATGGTGAACGTCACCGAACCTTCAACCTTGCTATCCGAAGCAGCGGCGATGGTTGCCTCAGCCGTCGTTGTCGTCTCAGGCTTTGGCTCAGGAGTAGCGGGCTCGACCGGTGTGGCTGGTTGCTTATCTGTCTCGGTGCCGGACTTGGTGTCTGCAGGCTTGGTCTCGGAAGTCTTCTCAGGCTCTGTCTTCTCATCCTTTTTGCACGAAGAGACGCAAACAGCGAGGAAGAGGCTAGCTAGAACGATGTGGTTACGCATGCTCGGAGTGTGCCACACGTGCAAGCGCCCTCCGAAGCGCCCAGACCGCAAATTCCAACTTGCGGGTTTGTGAGTAGAGGCTTGCCTACCCATCTCGATCTCTCTGGATCGCGCACGAGTGTCGGATTCAAACCTCTTGCTCGCGCTCGCTCGGTTCTTCGCGCTCTGGACGCCTTCGGCTCTGCGTTGCTCAGCGCCTCACTTGCCCCAGCAAGCTCGTTGTTCGCGCCTTGCCAGTGAACGAACTCCCGTCGCGATCATCGATCAACCATGCTGGACCCGACACTCGTGCGCGATTCATGAATATAGAACGCGCTCACTCGTCGCCCGCTGGAGAGACTGGCTCAGCCAGTCTTCTTCGTTGTTCCTCGGTGGCTTGCCCCAGCAAACTCCCTCTTCCGCCTCGCCAGCAAACGAGCTGACTTCGCGATCACGAATCAACGCCCATGGATCGCGCTCTAGTTCTGAACCGTTTCATGCACGAGAATTGTCGTAGCACCATCGAGCACGGGAATATCCGCAAGAGTTTGTAGCCCCGAATCAGGCCGAATCGTAATACTGACATTGGGAGAATCGATAGGCACCCCGAGCATCAGTGCTGCTCCCTTCGGCCCCGTTACTCCGCCTGAGATCCAATCATTGGGGCCGCCTGGGCCATCATAGAGGGGGGCCACCAGGGTTCCACTTGGCGGCTCCATCTCAATGCCTTCGATGGTGACCCCATTTGCGGTTGCGTAGGCCAAGATACTCGCGGTTGGATCAGCAGCTCCGTTGGCATTGAGCAGAGCTGTCCACGTCACCTCGGTGAAGAGAGGCACATCCCCCTGGGATGCAACCGCGATGGGAACGATGGCATTCTTGTACGCTGCATCAGCAAAGCCCACCTTGAGCTTCACCTTCGTTGTACCTTCGAAGACGTCTATCGAGAAGTTGCCGCTCTCGTCGGTCGTGGCGGTTGCCCCGGTTTCCAAATCCTCTATCAAGATGTTCGCGAGTGAAAGGTCTGTTCTACACACCGTTGGCGACTGTAGATCTTCGATCAAACACAAGGTGGCCGTTGCAGACGTCGCACCAGCATCGGAGTTGGATGCCATTGCGTCGGATACCACCACGCCACCACCGCCTCCACCGCCACCACCGGTGGGTGGAGCGTTCATCGGATCATCTTCTCCAGAACACGAGGCGAGTAGGGCAACACCAAGAAGCAGAAGGGAGCGCATATGTTCTAGGATAGGATGGATGGGCTCAGTTTCAAACTTCTGGTTGCGTCCGCCTTCGATTCCTTATGAACAAGTAGAGGCCAAGGGCGATGATCGGAAGGCCGATGAGTTGAGAGGTGGAGAGGGGGCCAATAGCCCCTCGCGGGTCGTCACGCAGAACCTCAAGAAGGACGCGAAACACCCCGTAGAGCACGAGCATGGCGCCAAAGAGCTGGCCCTCGCGGTTCAATCGCGGTCGTAGAATCCACCGCAAGACGACAAAGAGGAGAAAGGCAAAAACGCTCTCGTACAGCTGAGTTGGGTGCCTATCCATCAGGTGTCCTGGAAAGAGCACGCCGATTGCGGAATGAGTCTCAGCGCCATAGCAGCATCCGTTTAGAAAGCATCCAACTCGGCCAATCGCGAGTGCGATCATGAGCGCGGGGGCCAAAAGGTCTGCAGCTCGCAAGGCACCAAGCCCCCGATGCCTGGCGTAGAGAAAGCCGCCAGGGACAGCCAACAACAGTCCGCCATAAAAGGTGAGCCCACCCTGCCAGAATTTGAAAACTGCGAGGCAGTCTTGTGGCGGGTAGCACATGCTCTTGCGCTCACCGGCAACGACCGCAGGCTGTGCGCTCAGATCACATAGATAGTCGCCACCGCATTGACCATCACTGGTGCAAAAACGCACTGCGGTGTCGATGGGATCGACGAGTTTGGAATTGGTGCAGAGGTGTACGAAGTCCTGTAAGAAGCCATCGGTGAGGACAGCCAGCAGTCGCGCTCCGACCACGCCGAGGACAAGCATCAGAATACAGAGATCGACCATTGCCACGCCATCGAGTCCGGCGCTCTCGCCATCCCTTCGAGCGACAATGGCGGCCGCAAAGAAGCCGAACATGATCATTGTCAGGTAGGCGGGTATCTCGACCGCGCCCACGTGAAAGAGGATCGGCTTCATGCCAGGCTACTTTATGGCGTCGGCGCAGCGCACACAGAGGTCGGCGGGCTCTTTCGCCATCTCCTCGTACCAACGCCAGCATCGGTCGCAGCGCTCGCCCGGAGCTTGACTCACCTCGATGCGCCCATCGTCACCGTCGCCGAGAACCACCTTTGAGACAATTGCCAAGTGCGCGAAGGTCTCAAGGCTTGTCTCGAGAATTGCGCGGTCTTCGCTAGGTGGGTGAATGGTCACGCAGGCATCTTCGGAGCGGTGTTTGGCCGATCGGAATTCTTCTAAGGCGCTTCCGCAAAGATCACGATACTTGCGCAAGGTGTTCCACGTCGTGACAGCGGCTGAGTCATCTGCCAGAAGCTCGCCCTTTGGCAAGTCGGCGAGGTGCACGGAGGTCTCCTTGCCATCCCACTCGGGAAGGTGCTTCCAGACGTCCTCGGCGGTGAAACAGAGAATGGGAGCTGCAACGCGGGCCAGTGCAGAGGTGATGTGAAAGAGCACCGCTTGCACCGCTCGCCGAGAAGGGGCGTCGGCTCGATCCGAGTAGAGTCGATCTTTCACAACGTCTAGGTAAAGGGCGCTTAGGTCCACGGAAACGTAGTCCACAAGATGCCGATAGACCGCGTGAAACTCGTAGTTCTCGTAGGCCGCGCTGATTCGCGCCACCAGGTCATCGAGTCGACCGAGGGCCAGGGTGTCAAGCTCCGAGAGCTGCACATTGCCAACATTGTGCGCGTTCGGATCGAAGTCCGAGAGGTTGCCAAGCATGTAACGGCTTGTGTTGCGGAATTTGCGGTACCAGTCCGTGAGGCCCTTTAGAATGGTGTCTGAGTACGGGATGTCGTTGCGGAACTCGGTTGATGCGACCCAAAGGCGAAAGACCTCGGCGCCGTTCTTGGCAATAACGTCTTGTGGATCGACATACTTGATTTTCTTCCCAGCTGCACGGGCGCGCTCGATCGCCGATTTTGAGTACGGCTTGCCATTTTCATCGAGCACAAAGCCATGAGTGAGAACCGTCTTGTAGGGAGCCTTGTTGGCGACACCGAGCGCGACTAGGAGCGAAGAGTGAAACCAGCCGCGGTGTTGGTCGGAGCCTTCTAAGTACAGGTCTGCATCTGAGAGCTCTTCTCGCTCTTCGACAACCGCAAGCCAAGAGCAACCAGACTCAAACCACACGTCGACGATGGCCTGCTCGGCTTCGAAGTTGGATGAGCCGCACTGGCACTTGGTGCCCTCGGGCATGAGCTCGGAGGCTGGGCGGGTGTACCAAGCCTCGGCGCCTTCGCGCTCGAAGAGCTCGGCGACAAAGTCCATGATGGCCGCGCTTGTATGCGCTTCTCCGCAGTCGGTGCAGTGAAAGGCCGGGATTGGAGTGCCCCAAAGACGCTGGCGGGAGAGCACCCAGTCGGGTCGATTGGCGATCATGCCATGGATGCGCTTTTCGCCGTAGCCTGGAACCCACGTCGTCTCGGAGATGGCAGTGAGAGCGCGCTCGCGCAGATTCTCGTGATCGACAGAGATGAACCACTGGTCAGTTGCGCGGAAGAGCACGGGCCCTTTGCAGCGCCAGCAGTGCGGGTAGCTATGTGCGATGCTCTCGCCGGGCTTGTTGAGAAGCACTCCCTGCTCATGAAGAAAATCGACGATCTGCGGATTGGCTACCGTGGTCTTTAGGCCCGCCCAGTTGGGCACGTCATCCGTGAAGCGACCAGCATGATCGACGGGCGCATAGACCTCAAGACCATGGCTAACGCCGGTTTTGTAATCATCAACGCCATGGCCGGGAGCTGTGTGCACAAGGCCGGTTCCTTGCTCGAGCGTCACGTAGTCGGCGAACCAGACCTTAAAGTCGTTCTCGGTCTTCTTCTCGGTAACAAACGGATGCTTGTAACTCGCACCCTCGATGGATAGGAACTTTTCTGGGTCGAGCGCGACCCAGGTGGATTCGTCAACCTCGGCGCCGATGGCGGTGAGGAACTTCTCGGCAAGGCCTTTGGCAACAAGCAGGTACTCGCCATCGTTGCCAGGCGCAGGGATTGCGACATAGTCGAGCTTGGCGTTAGCGACCACAGCAAGGTTGGCCGGGATGGTCCAAGGCGTCGTTGTCCAGATGACCAGGCTAAGAGTTTTACCGGAAAGCCCGTCATCGAGTTGGGCCGGATCAAAATCGACCATGGGCAAGCGTACGTAAATCGACGGCGAGGAGTGGTCGGCGTATTCGATCTCCGCTTCCGCCAGTGCTGTTCGATCCTTTGGGCACCAGTACACCGGTTTTTTTCCGCGGTAGAGGTATCCGCCACGGGCAAACTCTGCCAGCGCTTTGACAATCGCAACTTCGTAGCTCTTGTGCAGCGTCAGGTAGGGGTGGTCCCAGTCTCCAAAGACACCAAGCCGCTGAAACTCCTCGCTTTGGATTGCTACGAACTTTTCTGCATACTCCTGGCAAGCCTTGCGGATCTCGAGCTTGCTCATGTCTCGCTTCTTCTTGCCGAGCTCTTTGTCGACAGCGAGTTCGATGGGCAAGCCATGTGTATCCCAACCCGGGATGTAGGGCGTGCGAAACCCCGCCATGCTCTTGTACTTGATGACCAAGTCTTTGAGCAGCTTGTTGAGGATGTGGCCATAGTGGATGTTGCCATTGGCGTACGGCGGGCCATCGTGAAGAATGAAACTCGGCGAGTCCTTGCGCTTCTCTTGAATGGCTTCGTAGAGCCCAGCTTCTTGCCACTGCGCCAGAAATTCTGGCTCACGGGTGGCGAGGCCACCGCGCATTGGAAAGTCGGTAGAGGGGAGGTTTAGCGAGTCTGAATACTTACCCTTGGCCATGATGACGCCGCGGACAATAACAACGAAGCCGCGCTAAGTCTCAGACCCACGTCGTAGGATGCCGCCTATGAGCGAGACCGCCAAACCAGTCACTCCAGAGCGCGCCCCTTGGGACGACTACTTCATGAACATTGCTAAGGTGATCGCCACCCGGGCCACCTGCCATCGTAAGTTCGTTGGAGCGGTGCTTGTGCGCGATCGCATGATTTTATCGACCGGTTATAATGGGTCGATTCGGGGTATGCCTCACTGCAGCGAGGTAGGGCACTTGATGGAGAATGACCACTGTGTCGCCACCATTCACGCCGAGATGAATGCAATTCTTCAGGCCGCTCGGAACGGCGTCAACATCGACAAGTCGACGGTCTATGTCACTGCGAGTCCATGCTGGAACTGCTTTAAAGCCTTGATGAATTCCGGGGTGAACCGGATTTGCTTTGGCGAGTTCTATCGAGACGAGCGCATCTTCAAGGTGGCTGAAGAGCTAGGTGTGGAACTTGTGCACATTCCGCTTCAGGATGGGCCCAACCCGGCCGAGACCACAGACTAGCTACTCAATGACAGTGGCACAGCCTCTCAAGCGTATTCCCCGATTCGATCATTTACTTTGACGGGGGCGGCCAATGGGAGCAGGATTCACCCCATCTCGTTTTCTATGTTGTCTCGTCGCTTCAAATTCGCCCTCGCTTCACTGGCCGCAGTCTTGATGACAGTGGGGCCTGGGCTTGATGGAGTTGTTGGTGAGGCTTCGGTTGCCGAGGCTCGGTCTACCTCGAAGCCCAAAGCGAGAACTTCTAAGGCAAAGAAGCGTTCGAGCAAGAAGCGGCGCCGTCGTCGTGGTCGCGCAAAGTCATCTGGTCATAAGGTCGGCAAGAGCAAGCTTCGAACTGCTCCGCTTGAGCGTCCGTCCGGCGAACTCTGGGTCTTTAGTGAGAACCTCCAAGAGGAAGTGAAGGTTCAACTCTACGCTGAGGATGGAGAATTCGACGATGCCGCTTTGGCGAGCTTAGATCACGAGTTCCGCTGCAAACGAACCAAAGAGGAAAGGGCGGTCGATCCTCGGCTCTACGAAATGCTCTCACGCATTCAAGATGAGTTCGGTGGCAAGCGCATCCACTTGGTCTCAGGCTTTCGGTTTCAGCGCAACGAAGGCAGTCGTCACTATCATGCATCGGCCATGGACATCCGCATTCCCGGCGTGAGCATTCGCAAGCTTCGCGCCTTTGCAGAGACTCTCGACGGTGGCGGCATGGGGATTGGACTGTATCCGCGGTCCAACTTCGTACATGTCGACTTCCGTGCCCCCGGTGAGCCCAGCTACCGATGGATTGATTACAGCGGCCCTGGTGGCAAGTCACGCGGCAAAGGTCGCAGCCGCCGCGCCAAGCGACGCAAGTCTCCGAATACCTAGGAACCAAACACCCCAAACACCCAAACACCCAGACCGAGGAACATTTTTCCCTGCTGCCATGAGCCAGGCCCAAGGGAGCTAGCCACGGTGGAATTCTGCCGTTCCAAGAAGTTTCTCGGCAGTCAATC
>JANTGM010000077.1 GCA_024762925.1 Kofleriaceae bacterium
TCCCGCTTACCTCCACCGAGGAAATGGAAAGGGACTTCGTTGCAAGTCCCTTTCTATGTTTCGGTGGAGGAAAGCTTGGCCGTAGTCTGCCAAAGACGCCCTCCTGATACGAACCCTGCGTGTCGGCGTTGGAAACACCGTCTACTCAGTCAGAATGCGGTACTCGGTGCTCGGGACGGGTTCGAACTTCGCGTTTTTGCCATGCGCGATGCCCGCATTGCTCTCAAGAATTACTGACCGGTAAAACTCTCAGTAGGGTATTGCTGCTTTGGCACAAAAGCTTCATCTGTGATCAGGCTAGGCTAGATGCAAGCAATGGAAGATCCCATCCATCCATCCATCCGCGAGATACCAGGTGCGATCTCCAGTGCTGCGCCAGGACTCTCGTCCCAGGTATTTTGGTCCCACACCAGTTGCCTGGGACCAAGTCTCCCAGCCACCGCTGGAAGCGGTCAAAAGCGGTGCTTACTACCCAAATTCGGCTTCTCTAGCGAGACTCCAGTAAGTTCCTGGTGAGGCCGATAGGTGTCACCTTGCCTGCTTTGGCCCCAGCCCCCAATGTAATTTCAACTAGTTGAATTGGTCATATCTCTGGCCCGAGCCTTGCTCTAGAACATACCCAACCTCCAACCTCCAAGCGAAGCCCAAGGCCCCAAACCATGCGAAGTCAGTTCATCAGCGCCATCGAAGTTCTCTGCAACCGCCGTACAAAGCAGTCTTCTTATATTCAGTGGTGGTACTCGGAAACTAGGCTCCCACCTCATCGGGCTGGTTGCTTCACCAATGAGAGCACGTTGAACTACGAGAACGAGACGGAAGGGGAGACCCAAGAGGACGCTCCTGCGGCCAATGAAGAGTGGTACCACGTAGAAGCCGTCTAAGAACAATTCCCACAGCGTTGGCGAAGCCGCCAGCAAACCCACAAAAACCAGAGCGCGAAAGCACATTGGGTCCACGGCCAACATGGCCTCGCAGATCTCGTCCGCCCAATCGAACAAGCACCCAGCACCAATCGCTTTCCCGGGGCGTTAAGAGCGCAATCTCTCCAATCAGAGATTGGCGGCCGCAAGATGGCTCCCCACAACAAGATTTGTCAGATGCGCTCATTGCGTAAACTCCCGCTTGCGGGCGCAACTGTGGAGGAGTTCCCCGCTGGCCTCTCACTTGCCAAGACTTGGCGAACTCACCCTCTACGATTTGTACGCACCAGTGGCTCCCCGAAGAGGTGGCCAAAGTCCCAAACTGCACTGTGTGTGGCTGCCATCCAAAGCGCCCCCTGCTGGCGTCTGCGCAGGATTCGACAACTGCATCGCTGGATTTCACTGCTAGAAGAACACCTGTGCCCGCATTTGCGATCTTGGCCCTCCTGATTCATGTCGCGAAGGTATTGAGCTGTTGGGCACTGGTGCAGCGAGGCTGCCTCCTATTTGGCGTTCTGATTCGAGATGGCCTGGGTCGCCGCCTGCAAGTTCACATACCCAGGGTTTGGCCACACCCCCCCTTTTCGGCACTTCGCCAGGCAACTTGAACGCTTTTCCGCATCGAGAATTCTTCTTAGAATCCAGCACACTACCGCATTCCACGACCGGTGCGATCACCACCCTACCAAACTTGGCCCTGCTTCTGCACTAAGGCTAAGCAAGGAGACATGGAATGACAGCTTTAGCAAAGAAGAACGAGTACTCCGAGCGACACGAGCTCATCCGCGATCATCTCGACATGGCACGCCGCCTGGCTCGAAAAATTGCTCGCAGGGTGCCGATGGTTGTTCGACGGGATGATCTAGAAAGCGCTGCACTGCTTGGACTCACCGAAGCTGCAAGTCGCTACGACTCAACACGGGGGGAGCCATTTGTTGCCTATGCCGCAAAGCGCGTGCGAGGCGCAGTGCTCGATGAGTTGCGACGCAACGACATTCTTACGCGGCGAGGACGCGAGGGCGCTCGTCGTTTGCAAGATGCTGCCAACGCCGTTCAAGCACAAGTTGGTCGAGCTGCAACAACCCAAGAGATTGCCGACCATCTCGGAGTGGAGCTGAGTGAAGTGCAGGAGGCAATGGGGCGACTTCAGCCAACGCTTGTTCCCCTTGACGAGAACCGCGACGTTCCCAAGACGTCTGCCTTTGCGCCACCCGATGAACAAGTAGCTTCGGCCGAGCGCAAAGCGGCGGTCATTGACGCGCTTGGATCGATGGCAGAGCGCGATCTTCAGATTCTCTCGATGTACTTTCAAGATGAGCTCACCCTCAAAGAGATTGGACACATTCTCGGGGTATCGGAATCTCGAGTCTCACAGCTCCGCTCGCGGGCCCTCGGACGCCTTCGCAAGGCAATTACGACCCGAGCAAAGCCAACAGCGCGGCGTAAAGTCGCGATTCGAAACAAGTAAGCCAGCAGTTTGCTGCGGAATCGCAGCATAGCTGCCCTATACTCAAAGCGTGGCGTCAGGCCAGGACAAGAGCGATTCAGACGGCGCGGAAGGCCAGGATGAGGGCAGTGACATCCTAAAACTGCCCGCTCTTTCGCCGCGTGCCCGAGAGATTAAGCGCCAAATTCAAGAAGGCACCTATCGTGTCGACTTGCCGGCACTCGCAGACCAACTTCTCGATGAACTCGACGAGCCAAGTCCGCCACACGCTACTCCACAAAACGACCAAGAGCCTCGGGACGACTAGCGATGCGTCTCGGAGAAATTCTGATGGCCGCCGGCCTACTCAACGCAGGCCAACTTGGAGAGGCACTTGAGCGCCAGCGGCAATCGAACACAGGGCGGCTGGGAAGCCATGTCGTACACCTTGGCCTAGCGACTCCCGATCAAATTGCTCAGGCACTAGCGAAACAGCACAATGTTCCGCCGGCCTTGGTTCGTCACTTTGTGCATCATGATCCCAAAGTGGCGGCGCTTGTGGGGGCAAAAGCTGCGGTGACACACTCACTTCTCCCTATCGCCTTCTCCCGCGCTGGCGGACGGCGACTCGTGGTCTGCTTCCGTGATCCCAATCAGCCCCAGCTCATTCAAAGACTCGAACAAGCACTTGGTATTCCCGTCACCCCATGTGTTGCTTCTGAGTTAGCCATAGCCGTTTACCTCGACCACTACTACGGCGTGCAAGCCCAGTTTGACTCGCCTCCAGCACGCGCCGAATCGGAAGACGGCGTCGACATCGATATGGATGAGTTCGACGAGGCTGAGTCGGGACTTGAGAGTTTACAGCTTGTCAACCTTGACCATCACGACGTGGAGCGGGCCAAGCCCGAAGGGTTCATTCCCGAAGCGCAGCGTCAGTCGGTGATTCGACAAGCCTTAGCGGCCGCACAAGCAAGCAGTGCGGGGATTGATGCCTTGGACCTCATTGCGGCCGAGCCAACCCCACCGAGGGAGACCCAGAAAACGGAGTCTCCCAACCCCCATCTCGAGGCAACCTCGCCTGGGCCCGCATCGCCCAATCCGGTCCCCAAAGCCGTTGCTTCGATGCCAAAGAGCGCACCTAGGCTGCCAGGTGCTAGCTTCCATGATGCCGACTGGCAAGAGCTCCCCGAACTTCTTGAGGCAATTGACCACGCCGATCAGCGAACCGCTGTGAGCGATTCGATCATGAGTTTCCTGCATCAGCGCTTTGCGGCCGGCATGATGTTCACGATTAAGGACGGCCTGGCGATGGGCCATAGGGGCTTCGGTGGCCACCTAGATGACAAGGACACCGTGACAGCACTAATGCTACCCCTCCAGAAGAACATCCTGGGAGCCGCGCATGATTCGGGCGAGCTTTGGCGCGGTGATCCAGCGCAAATTTCGTCGGCGGCACAAGAGCGCTTCCTAAAGCTCTTCGACCTTGGAAAGGCGCCAAGCGATGTCGTCGTGGCGCCCGTGGCCGTTGGCTCGCGTGTTGTTTGCCTCTTGTACGCGCACGCCCATCAGGGCATCGAACTTGACGATCCAGACGTGGACGAACTCGCCCAAGTCGCCGAGGCCACGAAGCGAGCATTTGCGCGACTCATTCAGAAATCTCGCGCTTCCGCCGCCTCAACCTAAGACTTTTTCTTAGGCTTAGCGTTCCAGACCTTGATGGCTAGCAGGGCTCCAATGAGAGCCATCGGCACCATGGCAATGGGCCAAGCGATCCAGTTTGAAGGCTCGGTTGCTGGGCCGACAATCTTTCCTGGCCCAGAGATGGCCGCACACGCCTGGGTTGCACCATCGGCAACTGCTGCCGCTGCACTGTTGGCTACTTCAGCGACCTTGGCCGCAGCTTCAGGCTTTGCGAACTCTTCCTTTGGCAAGACAATTGCGTAGGTGAGAGACATCGTCGCTGTGCCGAGATAGACGAATCCATCAATGATGCCGACAGCGATTCCCACGTTCTTGCGGCCGCCAAAGTCCATGCTGGCAGTTCCCGAGAGCATGCCGTGAACGCCAATGATGGCCATGGACATGAAGATCACGAGCCACCCGACCAAGCTTGTGTCATAGGCGAAGACCAGCACTACCGAGCAGAGAAGCATCACCGCATAGAGCAAGAAGGCTACCGGGCCACGACGTGAGTGGAAGACCCGATCGGAAATAATGCCAGCGGTAACGCCACCCATGATGCCAGCGCAACACAGAAGCAGCCCCCAATTATCGTAGACAAAGCTACCCTTGAGGCCCAGGACTCCATCCGTCTGTTTCGCGAAGGTGCGAAACCACTGCATGATGGCCTGCCGAAGAAAGCCCGAACAAAACTCGATGGCGGCAATTGTGATGATGATCGGATTCGAAAGCATCATCTTGAACACCTTGAGGGCGGGCAATCGAGGACCATCATCGCCAGAAGAGGCGTCTTCGGTATCGAAGTCTTTCTGCCCAGCGTCACCAGGCGTGTTGAAGACGAACTTGAGATCCAAAACCCAGAAAATCACCAAGAGCCCGGCTGGCACAAAGAAGACCCACTCCACACCAAAGTGCTTGAGGATCAGCCCACCCCAATCGAAGGCAAAGTAGATGCCAAGGGATATGAGAATGCCGAAGATGGCACCGAAGACACCGCGCTCGCGAACGTGAAACCAGGGAGCATTGGTCTTTACGATTGCCACAGCGCCAAAGCTCTGGAAGTACATGTTCACGCCGTAGAGAATGCTGAAGACGATGGTGAAGTTCTTCATGACGAACTCACTCCCAGGCCCCTCGTTGAGAATGCTGTAGGTTGCAAGCCCCATGACCAAGTTGGCGATGGCGGCACCTGCGGAACCAACGAGGATTGAGAACTTGCCGCCAAAGCGATCGGTGAGCGGACCGTTTACGAGAAATGAACAACCGTAGACGATGGTGCCGACCATAAAGATGTAGCCGAAGTCGTCGTTGCCCATGAGCGCTGTGCAATCCGGTGACTGCATGCTCTCGAAAGCGTACTTGCTAACCTTCAGGTTGTAGCGTCCCATGTAGAGGAAGGCGTAGGTGAGGCCAAGTGGCAGCCAGTTGAGAACGCGGCGTCTTCGAAAGGCATCGGTGTGGCCAAGCTCTACTCGTGGCAAGCGTGCGATCACGAACGCAACGACAGCAACGAGAATCGCGATGGGTGCAAACTCACCGATCCAGACGATAAGCCCGCCCTCGTCTCCGGCTCGGTCAGCCGCGTAGACCCACGCAGGAAGCGCGATGACCAAGAGGGCGATGAAGAAAGAGAGCGAGCGACGAGCGCTCATGAGTTTTGCAATCAGTTGGTCAAACATGGGTGCGCCTTGTGAAGACGCGGGACCTTAGCCCCTGCCCCGCGAGCCAACAAGCCCCTTATTTGTCCAGCAGCTCGTCTCGAACATAGACGCTCACAATTGGCACCCCATCGAACTGCAAGACGAAGCTCGGTTGCACCTTTTTATAGGCCTCCCAGACCAAAATGTCGTGGCGAGCAAAGTGTTTCTCATGCACCACAATGGCGATCTTTGACTTGCGAATCCCCGCCTTCTCGTGCCCGGCGTCGGGCAAGCCATCGCCTAGCAGCCCCTCCGCCTTGTAGTGCCCCCAGGCGGGTGAGGCATCGTGGGTATAGACCGGCACAGAAACGTCACTTCTCCTAAACTTGTTGATGAAGGGAAGAACGCCACGAGCAGAGTAGCCCCAAAACTGCCGGTTCATTCCCAAACTCGCCCCACCGGGAGCGCCACCGGCCAGCGCGTTGTAGTGCGTGAGTGAGTATGGATGGGCGTGCAAAGTTTCGGACCATGCAGCACCAATCGTTGTGGTTAGGAGCAGAGCGATTGGACCGTATCGCAGCACTCCACGGTGCCACTTTGGCCACGCGACAATTAGCGAATCACGTGCCTGGTTAGCCATCCAGACCAAGCCGAGCCCGGCAAAGATGCACAGGCTTGGAATCGCCGGGGCCCAGTGTTTTTCTGCCCCGAAGATTGGCGTGGTGCGCAGCAAGAAGGGGCCCATCGCAACCCCAGCAGAGAGGAAGAGCAAGAGGGCTGGGCAACCATCCCCATCCGCCCGCTCGCCACGGCGAAAGCGCACCACGATCATGACAAAGCCTGTCAGCGCCGCAACCAATGTTGCCAGCGGCACCGTGAAGAGTGTTGTGACAAGGGCAACGTGCCAGGGAAACGGAGGCGCATTCCAATTGGTGCCGAGGTACTCAAAGTTGTAGTGCACGTGACCCAGGTGAAATCCAATCCAATCCCGCAAGTGCGTAATCGTGTCAAACCAGAGCCACGGCCAGATGGCGATGAGCACCAATGGTGCGACTGCGAAGAGTCCCAAGAGCACTTGCGGTCGCGACTGCGCAAGCCCATCCCAGAGCCGGCGCCAGCGAGGCCCCTCCGACGACTGCTTTCGCCAGACGAAATAGGCGTAGTGGGGCAGGAAGACAGCGGGCAGCATGATGGCATTGTGCTTGGTGGCAAGGGTTAGACCGCAGCAGAGCCCAAGCCAGAGGAAGCCCCACCGAGTTCGCAAGGCGCGATAATACGCAAAGAGCGAGGCAAACCAGAACGTGACAACGGGCGCATCAAAGCTCGCCAAACCCGCATGAAAGAACGCGCGCGGTAAGAATAACACCAAGAGAGCGGAAGAAATCGCTGCCGTGCGCCCCCAGATCCCGAGAACAAAGAAGAATACCAGGCAGACGAGCAAGCCGTTGACCAGCGCAGTGGGCACTCGGTAGCCCGTTGTCTGGCTGGTCCATCCAAGTTCATCGTGTAAGAGGCGCTCAGAGAGGCCGAAGAGCGTCTTCATCAGTGGCGGATGTTCTCGGTTGCCATCCGTCGGGCGTTTGCCTCCAAAGTGTTTGGTGATTGTGTCCTTGTGCGTGGTTCCGCTCTTGCCGGTTGCCAGATCGATCCACCAATCGGCGTATCGAGTGCCATAGTTCATGTAGACGATCTCGTCGCGGGCAATGCCTTGATCTCGTTGCGACGAAATCACCAGTCCAGAAGCGAAGACAAAGAGCAGGATGCCAATGACTCGATTGCGCCAGGACTCACGCATTTACTTACGCGCCTCCGCAGCAAAGCAAATGCGCCGGTCACGAGCTTTTGGGCCAACCGCTGTTAGGTGAAACTCCACGTCACCAATGCCAGCTTTGGTCGCAACTTCAAAGCGCTTCCAGCCCGAGTTGATTCCCGCTACAACCGTCGTCAACCTTTCACCATTCACATGCAACGCAAGCTTGCCGGGGGCGCGAATGTCTCGGCGTGTGAAGATGTCCGCTAGGCCCACAAAGCCAACGATCTTGGAACCGAGCGCGACTTGGGAGAATGCAACCACCGCCGTCTGGTCCGGCCGTGGCACAACTTTGATGCACTGATGCGGCTCGAAGCCCACTTCTTCGAGGCTCAGATTCGGGCGCCCTTGCATTGGCCCACTCGCCTTGCCCGACCTCCACTGAGCAGTGAAGTCGTAGGTGACAATGGCCGGAACCTGTGGGTAGTGCCGCAGGGTGAGCGGACCTGCATGCTCGATTTTGTCAGACGCAAGCCCCTTGGTCTCCGGGGCTCGCTCCCCATTGAGACCAATCTCCCAAATTCCCGAATAGCGTGCTGAATCCATTCGGGCAGCCATTGCGATGGTCATTTGATCACCGAGGTACTGGCGACCGAGCGGGTCGATCCACGGAGGAGCAAAGACGATCAGCTCATCGGGTGTGCGTCCCTTTCGAACCGATTCTGCAATCGCACCCCACTCGGCCTCTGTGGCAGTGGATGAATCGGCACGGCAAACCGCAACCAGCGAGTAGACTGCGGCCAGCACTGTCAGGAGCGCGGGCGCCAGACCCTTTGCAAGTCTCACAATATCCAACGTGCCGTCGGTATCTGATGCCGGTACATCCGCAGCCATGGCTCAGCGACTGTACCACTCCCGATGGTACAGTCGCCGCTCATGCGCAGGCTCATGAACAAGCCCGTTGTCACGTATGTCGTACTCTTCGTGGTCGGCTTTGCGGTGCTCGCTCTAGTATCGGGCGATCGGATGAAGAAACAGTCCTCTGACCCGCACTTCGTGCTGCAAGCACACGCATGGCTGGAAGGAAACCTCCACATCGAGCCGCCGTGGAAAGGCGACGATCCGGCCAAGGTCGAGACTGTGCTCCTAAAAGATGGCCGGCACGTCCGCGGTCGCTACTTGCAAACTCGAGCCTGGCTCGTATCCAATCCCTGGTTTGAAAAGGGTATCCGCGAGCCAACGACAAAGCGCCGAAGCTTGCCGATGACGCGCATGTTTCGCACCACGAGCGGTGAGGAGATTCCCGCGCACGAGATTCAGCGCTCGCTTGGCAGCAAGTACTACGTATCGTTTCCACCAACCCCAGCACTGCTGATGCTGCCATCCACGTTCATTTATGGACGTCGTGCCAATGACGTCGTGCCCACGCTGCTTGTTGCCGCACTCATCCTGCCGCTGTGCTTCGCCACTCTTCGGAAACTTGTGAGTGCGGGACTGAGCGCCCGAAGCGACTCAGAAAATCTCTGGCTCTCGGTTCAGCTGAGTTTTGGAACGGTGCTCTTCTTTGTCTCGGTCTCGGGAAAAGTCTGGTTTACGGCGCATGTGTGCGGGGTTGCGCTTGCCCTTGCCTATGCAAACCTCTCAATTGGGGCACGGCGGCCAATTCTCGCTGGGCTCATGCTCGGATTGGCAACGCTAGCCCGCACCCCCATGGCCTTCATGTTTCCCTTCTTTGCTCTCGAAGCCATCCGAAGTGAGTGCGGCAATGATTGGTTTCAGGTCTGGCGCACCGAGTTCTTCAGCGAGTGGAAGGCCCACGGAAAGGCGATCCTCAAGAAGTGGCTGCTGTTCGCGCTTCCTGTACTTGCCATCGCAAGCATTGCAGCAATCAACAACTACCTTCGCTTTGACGACCCCATCGAGTTCGGGCACAGCTATCTCGCGGTTCGCCAGCAGGGCATGATCGAGACCTACGGGCTCTTTGACTACGAGTATTTCAGGCGCAACCTCTCAGTCGCATTTGCGATGTTGCCAGGGTTTTCCAGCGATGCGCCCTATGTACACATCAGCCCACATGGCATGGCATTGTGGTTTACGACGCCACTTTTCCTAAGCCTTCTGTGGCCAAAACTCGACAAGGAGCGCAGTGTTCACCGAGCACTTTGGATCACGGTCGCATGCATTGCAGTGCCCATCCTCTTCTATCAAAACTCAGGTTGGGCGCAGTTTGGCTACCGATTCAGCCTCGACTACACAGCGTTCCTCATTCTCCTCTTGGCCATCAGTCGACGCCCGCTCGGGCGTTTCATGAAACTTCTGATCATCGTCTCGGTGCTCGTCAACCTCTTTGGCGCGATCACGTTTGGGAGGTATCATCAGTACTACGATGGCGGAGACTACTCTGTCGTGATCCCGCACCACCCTCACAAGGCAAAATGACCGCACTGGGCTGGGCCTCGCCCTCTTCTTCCCGCTAGGTTTGCGACGCTACAGCAGTTCACGCTACCGTTCACATATATGCTGGCACACCGCGTACTCGCCATCTCTCCAGTCCGAGAGACTCGCAAGGTTATCAGCGTCGGTCTCATGTCCGCGGGGGCATCCGTAGAGCAACACGAGAACCTCAATGAACTGAAGCCTGGGCCCATCACCGATGCCATATTGGTCCTCCACCTGGAAGATGCAGTCGGCATAGCATTGGTGGGAGGCATCTGTGAGCGCCTCAGCGACACGGCACGTCTCATTGTTGTGGTGCCAGCCAGCGACATCGAGACCACCGTCTCGGTCATGCAGTCTTCAAAGAAAGTCACTTCCGTCCTTGTTGCCGATGGTCTTACGAGCACCACAGTCGCGCGCGCTGCTAGCAAGCTTCTGTACGGCGACATCTTTGGCTTGGAAAAAATGGTGCCGTGGGGAACACGCGTCTATTCCACCCTGGTGGGTAGCTATCATGACAAGAGCAACTGCATCCGCGAGATGAGTGACTTTGCAAGTGCCATGAGTGTGCGACGCAAGTACCGCGAAGCCATCGAGCAGTGTGCCGATGAGATGCTGATGAACGCGCTATACGATGCGCCGGTGGACGCCAACGGCAAGCCACTCTTTGCCGACGTTCCGATCAAAGAGCGCATCGCGATGCAGGTCGAGCAAAAGCCCATCGTGCAGTATGCCTGCAGCGATCAGATCTTCATGTTTTCGGTGCGTGACAACTACGGCACCTTGGCACGCTCTACAGTTCTCAAGTACCTCGACAAGTGCTTGCACGCCGAACAGCAAATCGATCGCAAGACAGGAGGCGCTGGGCTCGGTCTCTACCTCATGGCATCACAGTCAAGCCAACTGACGTTCAATGTGCTGCCAGGTATTGCTACCGAGTGCATTTGCACCTTCGACCTCAAGGCGCCCAAGGTTCAGTTGGTGGACATGGGCATGTACTTCGAGCGCATCGATGCTCGTGGTCGTCTTGATCCAGCTCGGCCAACGCTTCTTCCTGGTGGTGTTGGCTTCCCAGTGGAACGTCGCAGCAGGCAACCCAAAGCGAGCAACAAGCCCGTCCTCTGGGGCCTCTCCGCAGCAATTGCACTGTTGGTCGCGCTGATCGCCCTGGTTGCCTATCCGCGATTCGCGGTCACAACAGGGTCCGTGAAAATCTCGACGTCTCCCCCCGGTGCCAACATCTCCATTGATGGCAAGGCAAGAGGAACTACCAAAGAGGGTCCGCTTCTTGTCGGCGAACTCGACCTCGACAGCTCACACGAGGTACGGGCCAGTATGAGTGGGTGGACCGAGGCAACTCGTATCGTCAAGCCCATCCGAAATCAGACGACCGAAATTGTCCTCAACCTAACAGCCGCAGAATCGACCGTTTTCGCCAACAGCGATCCGAAAGGTTCAGAACTTTTCGTAAACGGAGAATCCGTTGGCACGACTCCTTTGCGTCTCACCACCCTGCCCCCAGGCAGCGAAGTAGAGCTCGAGTTTCGAAAGATGGGCTACATATCCAAGACCCGAAAGCTGACAGTACCGTCCGCCGGTAGCCAAGCCGATCTCTCGGTCGCCCTCAGCCTCAGTCCAAAGTTCGCCACGCTCAGCATGGAAAGTGAACCGCCTGGCGCAGACATCTTCCTAAATGGACAGCTTCTCGCCGGACTACAGACACCTGTGAGCGACCATCTCGTTCCAACTGGCGGTCGACAGGTTGTCACGTTTCGCAAGAGCGGTTTCCAGCCGGCACAAACGAGCGTGAGGCTAGCTCGTGGGCAGCAATCTGGAACGGCCAAGGCGACGCTTGTACCTGGTGGAGGCCTTTCCGTTCATGCCAATGTACCAGGAGACATAACCGTCCGAGGTCAGCCTCAGTGCCGGGCCCTGGCTCTTCCCGCAAAGAACTGTCCGCTGGCGAACGGCACCTACACGGTTGTCCTCCATAGCCGTGAGATGAATTTACGTCACATATTTGAGGTGACAGTGGCGGACGAGGTGTCGGAGCAGGAACTGTCGTTCGGGATCATTGAGAGCTCACCAAAGTTTCGTGTTGTTCTACCAACCGGTCGCAAGGTTCGGCGCCTAGCTCTCGAACCTGGCAGTCACTCGCTGAGTATCATCAGCGGCGAAACCGAAGCCGTGGAAGAAATGCACGTCACCGTGCATGCGGGTCAGAAGATCGTGGTTCCCTAGTGTGTGATTCATGAATATAGAACGCGCTCACTCGTCTTCGCGCCTGGACAGACTGGCTCTGCCAGTCTTCTTCGTTGTTCATTGGTCGCTTGTCAGCAAACTCCCTCTTCCCGCCTAGCCAGTAAACGAGCTGACTTCATGATCACGAATCAATGTCCATGGACCGCGCCCTAGTCCATTGCGTGGGCCAGGCACTACACTAGCGATTGACGATGACAAATGAGTATACGCCCCTGGTTGATGGGCACCTGTACACCGATGCCGCGACTGGAGTGCTCAAAGAGCGACACTTCAGGCTTGCGGTAAAGGACGGACCGGACAAAGGCACCTCTCGACTCCTCGAACATGGCACGCTGCTTGTTGGCCAACACCGCAACAACGACTTAGTGCTCACTGACGACACCATTTCGCGCTACCACCTCGAAATCCAGGTTCGCAAAACCGGGCTCTTCATCAAGGACTTGGAGACGACGAACGGGACCTTCTATGGCGCAGCCAAGGTGGGGACCCTTGAAGTAACGTCTGCCGCCCAGTTGAGACTCGGGAAACACACACGGATTGAACTTACTCCTGTCGATACCGACGTGACACTTGGCGCCTACCAAGGTGACCGCTTTGGCGATGCCGTTGGCTCTTCGGATGCCATGAAGGCGCTCTTTGCGATGCTCTCCAAAGTTGCCCCCACAGACGCCACCGTCTTGCTGGAGGGTGAAACCGGCACAGGCAAGGAGGTTATTTCTGAGGCGATTCACCAACAGAGTAGTCGGGCAAATGGGCCGTTTGTGGTTGTGGACTGCGGCGCGATACCAGAGAACCTCGTCGGCTCAGAACTTTTCGGACACCGAAAAGGAGCCTTCACCGGTGCAACGACTGACAAGCAAGGCCTCATCAAGGCAGCGCATGGGGGGACCCTCTTTCTCGACGAGATTGGTGAGCTATCCCTAGAGCTTCAACCGCAACTGCTGCGAGTCCTGGAGAAGCGCGAAATTCGGCACATTGGCGACTCAAAGTCGCAGAGCGTCGATATTCGAGTGATTGCTGCCACCAACCGCAATCTGCTTGAGATGGTCAAAGAGGGCATGTTTCGAGAGGACCTCTATTATCGCTTGGCTGTGGTTCGGGCTTTCTTGCCGCCACTGCGTGAGCGTGGTGACGACATTGCGCTGCTCGCGATGCGCTTTGCTGACAACTTCACAAGCAGCTTTGCACTTTCACCGACGTTGCTTGAGGCGCTCAAGAATCACAGCTGGGAAGGCAACGTTCGAGAGTTGCGCAATGTCGTGGAGCGCGCGCTTTCGCTTCGTGGGATTGATGGCCAGGCGTCGGCTACCGACATCTTGAGTCCGCTATCGAATCGGAGTTCGGCTCGGGCTGCGACGGCTCCGGTGCATGCAGAGATGCTTGATATGCCTTTTAAAGAGGCGAAGGGGCTGCTCGTTGAAGCGTTTGAGCGGGACTACCTCGAGCAATTGCTGACCAAGCATCGGGGGAATATTTCTCAAGCGGCGAATGAGGCCGGCATTGATCGCAACTACATTCATCGGCTCGTGAAGAAGTATGGGCTGACGATTGATCGGTCGTAGGGAGGCTGTGTAGCTCTGCTGGGTTTGGGCCTGCGGGGTTTGGGCCTGCGGATGCGGTGACTGGATCTCGTGATGGGGCGCTTGCCCCACTGGTTTGCGTTGCAGATCGCTTGGGTTTGGGCCTGGCGGGTGGGGTGACTAGATCTCGTGATGGGGCGGCCTGGGCTTATCATGGCCTCGATGGCCGTGCTCAAACAGTGCTCGCCAATGGGGCGTTTGACGTTTGCGCTTGATTTTGGTGTGTGCGGTAATGAAGACGGCTGTGCAACTGCGCCGGCCGTAGAGACCGTTGCAGCTTGGGTGTGTTTGGTTTGGACGCAAAAAAGCCGAGCACCCAATTGGATGCTCGGCTGATTAGCGTGTTGTGCTAGCCGGGACTAGAACTTCTCTGCAGCCGCTGGGTTCAGCGCCTTCAGGTCAATTCCGTTGCGGTTTGCCCATGCTTCTTTGTTGAAGATAGCGCCGCCAACATCGACGAGGTCTGCTTCTTTTGCAAGGCTGATGCAGCCGCGGAAGAGTCCTTGGCACTCAGTAGTGACATCGGAGGTCATTGGGTTCGCTGGGTCAACAAGACAGAAGTTGTTGAATGCTGTCTCTTGCTCTTCTGGAGTGGTTCCAGCGTTGTACGCAGCAACAAGTCCGTCGTGGTCGTAGAGCTTACAGTCAGCCCAGGTTCCGCCACCTGCAGGGACAACGGGGACGCACATTCCGACTTCGACAGGAACCTCAGTGGTGTTGCTGTAGAAGTTCTGAATGAAGCGGCACTGGTGCTCGCCGTTTGCACCGTTGGTGCCACCAGCTTGCTGAAGGTTACCAACATCGCAGTTGTCGTTTTGACCAGCTGCGTTGCCAGTGTTGTTGGTGTGCGTGTCAGCTGGGGTGCAGTAACGAGCGCAAACTGTGCCATCAGCGTCTTCTGGCTTGTTGTTGAGAAGAGCCGTGAAGCCCGATGCACAACCATTTAGGTAGCAACCACCAGAAGCCGGACCGTAGCAGTCGCTGTTCTGAGTCACTTCGACGGCGTCATCTGGGGTGTTTGCACAAGCAGCAACACCGCGAGTCGCGTTGAGGTAACAACCTTCGCCCGCAGCGCAGCGTGCGTTGGTCACAACGCCATCAGCGACGGTGTCGTCAACAGGGTTACAACCAGCAACACAAACGCCGATCGCGTCGGTGAAAAGACCTTCGTAGAGGGTGCAGTATGAGCCTTCGCCGAATGCTTCCTCAGCAGCACGGCAGCCATCGGGAGGTCCAACATCACAAATCTCGGTGCACACACCATTGGTGCAGTCATACCCGCCAACACAGTCATCGAATCCGGTTGCAGCGCCAGCTTCGCCACGAGTACAAGCGCCGCCTTCAGTTACGGTTCCATCTGGTACGCAAGCGGTACGAGCGAGGAATGGGTCTGCGCTTTCAACAAGCTGTGCACACTTTTCGCCAGCTTCGCAACCAGCTTGGGTGACAGGGTTGCAGGCAAGAGTACCCATTGCGTCAGCGGTAGGGCCGGCATCCGTGAAGGTTGGGCCATTGCCGTTGTCATCGTCACCGCCACCGCCACAAGCGCCAAAGGCGACCGCACAAAGTGCTGAAATAATAAGTCTTTTCATAATCTCGATAATCTCCGATGTAGAAATACCAGCTGGTCCCCCAGCTTTGTTGGTACTGTGCGGGGTCATTCCCGGCCCTAGGTTGGTTTCGGTGGAGGACACTAGCGGCGGTCATCCCACCCGTCAACCACCAAATTACGTCTATTCTTCGCTCTTCGACGACCAAGAGCGATGATGTTTGTCACGGGGCTTACTAACATTTCGCTGTAATGCCTGACAGTTTGAAGCTCACTCGCAGCAATCCACTAGGCCTCACGGACTTAGAGTGATGCGCCCAGGCGACAGATTGCCCTCGCGAAGGTCCGATCCCGAACTTAGAACCGCCACCGAGCCCCCCAATAAAGTTGCTGCCCCAATCCCAGCCCAAAGCTTCCAGCTCCCATACCAGGCGCCCCCTTGCGTCCCAGTTGGCATTTTGCGGCCAGAAACGGGGTGACGAGTCACGCTGGCGGCATTTCCGAGACGAGCCACCACCTCACCAGCTGGGCCCTCCGCCTCGACAAAGAATGCGAGCTGATAGTCATTTGGGCTCTTGGGAAGCCGGATCCGCGCTCGCCACTGGCGGCCCTTTTGCCGCCGCATTGCCTCTTCCCGAAACTCTGCATCCACACCAGCTCGCCAAAACAGCCGCATGCTTGTGGGAGCAGTCCCCGTTGCCTCAACCAGGATTTCGAAACGTTTGCCGGCTTTGGCCTCGGCAAAGTCTTGCCAGCCAAGCACCAATGGTTTGACGTCCTCCGGCTCTGGCTCCTGTGACGATACCTTGCTGCGACGACGCCTCACCGCCTCGAACACCGCACTCACCTTGGGGGAGCCATCGTGGTTGCGGAGTTGGTAGTCAGGACGGAGGGTGAGCAGGCGCTCAAATGCCGCCTCCGCCTTTTTCGAACGGCCAAGGCTCAGGTGAGAGATGGCGATGAGCTCCAACGCGAGAATGCGCTGGCTAGGTGTGGATTGAGAGGTTTGGAGCACAACCTCAAGTGTGGATATGGCCTGGGCAAACTCCAGATCTTGGAACTCGCTTAGGCCCTTTTCCACTTGCTGATCGGGTGACTGCCCGTAGACCGGCGCGTGGCAGAATCCGAGAACAAGAGCGCTGATCGCTCCAAGCAGAAGAAGTCTCATCGGCGCCACCAGCGTAGCACTGTGTCGGTGAGCAGGAGAGCATCGCGATCCCCCTGTCCCAACAGGTCATCGATAATCACTTCTTTGGCACCAGGGAGCGCTGGCTCTTTCACAAGCCCCTCACCACTCGCCCAGCTGACACTGGCATCATCGGCTGCAATCAGTATGTCGGCCTCGCAGTCGCCATTCCAATCGACCACAGCCATGTCCACCGCGTTGATCGGATTCGCATCGGGCAGCACCAAGAAGCTTCGATCGACATATCGTCGGGGCTCATCTCGGGCAAAAGCTGTCACCGGAGCTGCCTGGGACGCCACGATGACTTCAGCCATGCCATCCTCATCGATGTCAGCGATGGCGATCGAACTGCTGTCCCGATCGTCTTCGGCGAGGCTGGCAGAATCCACGACAAACGTGCCGCCACCATCCCCATATAAGAGTCTATCGGGCACACCTGATCGGGCGATGGCCAAATCTACAAAGCCATCCCCATCAAGATCTCCCGCAGCGATTGCTGTCGCGCTGCTCAGTTGTGCGCTCATGACGCCGCCACTCACTTCGGTCAAGCCTTGGGCAGATCCTTGCCAAAGCGTGAGTCCATCGGCACCAACGAGCGCAACATCTCCCACTGCATCGCGGTTGTAGTCCAGAGAAATGCCTTGAACTGCCTCGACAGGTTGCGATGGCAAGAGATCGTTGGCCGAGACGAATGCTCCCCGCTCACGACGCCACAGTTCGGCTCCGGACGAACTCAGGACTATAATGTCGTCGTCGCAATCCCCATCCACATCCACCGATACCAGCGATCGCACCGCTGCTGCTGTAGGAATCGAGACAGACTGCCGCACAAGACCAGCGCTACCAACCGCGAAGACCTGACTCTGCCCTGGAGCGGCGACGACGATCCATGCGCCTTCGAGGCCCTGGCTCACTGCCATCGAACTGTCGGCCGCCACAGCCACCTCGTCGCGTTCAAGTGGTGTCGCGCTGCTGCCTGGGCCGCATGCGAGCAGCGAGGCCTCAACTTCACTCGATTCGAAATCAAAGTCCTGCTGATGAAGCGCGACCCGCTGGCCAAATGACAAGCCGTGCAACACCATCCGGCCGCTCAAGGCGGAACCTGGATCCACGGCGAGGGTCGCATCCTCGGATGACTCAAGAGCGAAGCGCTGGCCAAACTGCCCGCCCGACGGGTCGAGGTCCCAAAGCCCAAGGCAAATACTGTCAACCTTCGATGGCACCTCCGCTTGCTCAAAGTTGAGAACAACAAAGATCGCGTCATCGCTTTCGCCACAGCCTCCGACGAGCACCAGCGCCAGGCATGCAAGAAACTCGGCAAGACGCCGACGATTGCGCGGGCCTGGCTCAAACATCGGCGCAAGCCTACCTGAACTACGGCCTCCAAGCATAGAAGCGCGTTGCCACCACAGATTGTCCCTCTGTGACCATGCTACGATGACGGCTGTGGGTGGTGATTCAGGCATCCCCTTCGGCAACTACACCCTTTTGAGGCGCATTGCGCGGGGAGGTATGGCGGAGGTCTTTGTCGCCCGCCAAAAGGGCATCGATGGTTTCGACCGGCTTGTCGCGATCAAGCGCATCCTCCCACACCTGCTAGACGACAAGAGTTTCGTCGGCATGTTTCAAGACGAAGCTCGTTTGGCCGCACGGCTCTCACACCCAAACATCATCCACATTTACGATTTTGGGAAAGTCGAGGAGCACTTCTTCATTGCCATGCAATTCATGCACGGCGTACACGCAGGCGATCTCATCCGACTCGCCGAAGATCAGCCGATGCCGCCATCACTGGTCGCCCGCATTGGTGCCGATGCCTGCGCTGGGCTGCACTATGCTCACAATCGACGGGACGAACGCGGTGCGCCGCTGAAGCTTGTCCATCGAGATGTCTCGCCACCAAACTTGCTGGTCTCCTACGACGGTGTCGTCAAGATCGTAGATTTTGGAATTGCAAAGGCCGTTAGCTCGATTGAGCAGACACGTCCCGGCGTTGTGAAAGGCAAATACGCCTACATGTCCCCCGAGCAGACCATGGGGAAAAAGCTCGACGGTCGCTCTGATGTCTTCAGCTTGGCGATTGTCTTGTGGGAGCTGCTCGCTGGCGTTCCCGCCGTCACGCGCTCAGACCAAGTGCTCGCGATGAAGACCATCCGAGATGGCAAAGTTCCAAGCATTGAGAGTGTGCGCGACGACATCCCAAAGCCTCTGGCAGCAGCCCTTCGAGGCGCACTACAAAAAGAACCTAAGAAACGTTCTGATGCACGAACGTTTGGGAATCAGCTTGAGTCATTCTTGAAAGCAAGCAGCGAGATCGCAACCAGCATGGAGCTTGGGGCCTGGCTCGTGGAGCGGAGCCCGCCTGACGAAGTCTTGGGCGCAGAGAAAACCGGCTTTGGCACAAGACAAGCCACGATGGCGACATCGCTCAAAGGCGGGAGCGCGATGCTCTCACAGCTAGGCGAATTGGATGCGCCGAGAACGCCCGATGGTGCGCGCGGTTCGGTGGTGAGTGCGCTTGCAGGATTGCCAGGGGCAGAGAACCAGCAAACGCAGGTTCTGACGGCGAGCGGAGACCTGCAGGCTCACGATGCGAGCCACGCAACCCAGCCCCTGGATGACTCCGTGCTTATCAACAACGTGCTCGTGGGCGACGAGTACACGTCAACCACGAGTCTGTTGCCTGATGCAGTCTATGTCGAACCGACGGGCGAACTCGAAGAGCTCAACTTCGATGATGAGAATGAGCCAACAGCCATGGTGCAGGCGCCAATGAGGACGGCGATTCTTCCAAGGCTTCCAGCGTCCGCCCCTTCTCAAACGCAAGAGGCAACGGCTCCGGGCTATGACGGACTGGAATTGCCAACTGAGGTTGATGAGGAAGAGCCCGCACCTGCCCTCGAATTCGTAGACAACGATCGGACCTACGAAGATCACCAAGTGCCAATGGATGTCGTGCATGGCTTTGCGGCGGCCCCGGCCCCGATTCGGGGTACCGTACAGATTCAGGCAGCAGCCAAGCCAACGCGCGGTTCTGGGTACATTCTGTGGATTTTGGGTGGACTCGTGCTCGCGCTCGTTGCAGTTGTTGCAGTTGGGAGTGGCGAGGATGATGAGGCGGCAGCGGCTCGGCCCGATGCCCAAGTGGCGGCACTTGGCGATGCTGACATGCCAGCATCCCTACCTCCGATGGTGGTGACGCCCCTCCCTGGCACAAGCTCGGCCGCGATCGATGCTGGAACCTCAGACGCAGCCAATGAGCCGATGGACGCAGCTCCTATCAATGGCAAGACTGGCAAACCTGGCACGACTGGTAAATCTGACAAGCGCCGCAAGAAGCCAGCACGCCGAGTCATGGGTCGCCTGGCAGTCAAGACCAGCCCCTACTCGGTTGTCTATCACCAGGGACGCAAGCTTGGCACGACCCCAATGGCCAACCTACCGCTTCCTCCGGGACGCTACCGCCTAGTCTTCAAAAATCCAGAGTTTGGCAATGTGTCCAAGACCGCTGTAATCCGATCGGGCAAAACAACAAAACTCGACTTTGCACTAGAGCCATAGCGCAAACTTCCATGCCCCTGCGAGGGGTTAGGAGTTCATCGGCTTGAAGCGATGTGTCGAGTTAATGATGCGCACTGTGCCTGATTGTGAGCGCATGACGATCGACTGTGTCTTGCATCCACCGCCGAAGTAGGTGACACCATCTAAGAAGAGTCCCTTGGTCACGCCGGTGGCAGAAAAGAGCACATCGCCTTTGGCCAGCTCGTTCAGCTGATAGATTTTGTCGTCCCCACATACGCCCATCTTGATTCCTCGAGCACGCTCTTCTTCACTGCGCCACTTGAGACGAGCCTGCATATCCCCGCCCACGCAGCGGAGTGCAGCAGCGGAGATAACGCCTTCTGGGGCGCCACCGGTGCCCATCAGCACGTCGATGCCACTATCTTCCTTGACCGTCATGATCGCACCTGCCACGTCACCGTCGCCGATGAGGCGAATGCGTGCACCCGCCTGGCGGACCTCTGCAATCAGATCATTGTGTCGGTCGCGCTCCAGGATGATGGTCGTCAAATCGCGAATGTCTTTGTTCTTCGCCTTGGCAATGCGCTCGAGGTTCCAAGTCCAGCTCTCGCGAAGATCGATGACTCCACGGCAGTCGGGCCCAACGGCAATCTTCTCCATGTATGTGTCAGGCGCGTTGAGGAACTCGCCTTCCATCGCCATGGCAATCACTGCCAAGGCATCTGGAGCTCCCGTCGCACAGAGATTGGTGCCCTCGAGCGGATCGACGGCGATATCGACCTTGGGAGAGCGCTCGTCGCCCGTCTTCCAACCACCACCAACCTTCTCACCGATGTAGAGCATGGGCGCTTCATCGCGCTCGCCCTCACCGATGACGACAGTGCCGCGAATGTCGATGGTATCGAAGCGCCTCCGCATGGCCTCCACCGCGAGGTGGTCGGCGTGGTCGCGCTCACCGCGGCCCATGTCTCGGCCTGCTGCGATTGCAGCTGCTTCAGTAACTCGAACAACTTCTAGTGCAAGGTTTCTATCCAATGGCTTGATCCTCGGTGCCAGTCTACCCCGCTCAGCGCGTCTAGTGTGGGATCCAGAGGCATAGAACGCCCTGGCTCGGTTCTTCGCCCTTTGAACGCCTTCGGCTCATCGTTGCTCGGAAGGGCCGTTAGGTTGCTCAGAACACGCGGAGTGTGAATCAGGAGCTCTCGTGTGATTCCTCAAGCAGAGCGCGCAGCTCGGGAGGAATCCGGCGCACTCTTCCTGTCTCCGGATGCGCGCAGGCGTGAACGGTGTAGCCTTCCACCAGGAGTTCAGTTTCGCGGCAAATGCGGTAGGAGAAACGCAAGGAGGCACCGCGAATTTCCGTCACCGTGGTTTGCACATCGAGCAAGTCCTCATAGTGGCCAGGGGAGATGTACTTGCAGTGGGACTCCACGACAGGCAAGGCCACTCCCCACTCAGCCATGTCCTTGTAGCTGCGCCCCATGTCCCGCAGGTACGCTGCGCGAGCGCCCTCGAAATACCGGTAGTAGTTGGCGTAGTAGACGATCCCCATTTGATCGGTGTCGCCAAAGATGACACGGATTTCGTGATGCAGTGTTGTCACCTAGTTGCCCAGCCCCAGAAGCCGTCGTAGTTCCTCTTCAAGCCCTGTTACGCCGGCCGCCTTGGCGATCGCAAGTGCCTCTTCGGCGCTAGCACCATCGATCCAATGTGCTTTGAGCCCAAACATCGCGCCGACTCGGTTGCCGCTCGCACAGTGCACAACCACAGGGCCCTCAGCACGCGCCAGTGCATCAGAAAACTTCTGAACATTCTCGCGCGTAAGACCAGCCGCCCCGGCAATGGGCACGTTCAAGTAGGTCATGCCGAGTGCCTTCACACCGATGGCGCTGGCCTCGGCTCCCGGTTCTTCCGGGGTGCGCAAGCTGAGCACAGTCTTGTAACCGTTTTTTGCCATCGCGTCATACTGCCCCGGACTTGGCTGCCCGCCGGTGAGCACCTCGCCCACCATCTTGGCATTCGGCAACGCCTCTTGGGATGGGGCGGAAGCCTCGGCGGTCTCTGCGGGAGCCGCTGCGGGCGCTACTGCGGTTGCACCGGCCGCGCGTGTGCTGGCCTGCTTGCCGCCACATCCAATCGCTGCCACCAGAGCTACTAGTACAATGCTTCGCGTGTTCATGATACGCGGCATTTACGCCCACCTGCCTCCTTGATGCAAGGCTTCAGAGAAGCGACGACGGTTGCCGATAGCGGTGCAGGCGCAACGTGTGGATACGTCGCCACAGGGATGCCTCATCGAGACACCCAAGCTTGGCAACATCAACGCTGCCCGCGAGCGCCATGCCGAGCTCGCGATGCGTGCAGTGCACCGATATAGGTGCTCGCAAGGGCGCGCTCTTGCAGCTACCGCTGTCAGAAGCTTTCGACGCACACACTTCGGCACGCTGAAGAAAGATCATCGTCGCACCGATCTTCTTTGCCATTTCAACCGCATCCGATCGCGACGAGGCCGCGTTGTTGGTCCTGGCGCCAAGCTCGCTCAGGATTCGCCGCATCGCTTCAACCTGCTCTCCGTCATCGCTCACGATCAGCAGAGACGCGCCCCGCAACCATCTTCGGGACTCGTGGCACTCGAGCAGCTCATCGCGAAGCTGCGCCAGGTCGGAGACGATGCGGGCGCCCCTGGGGATCGTCGTACCAAACATTCGTCGCATGGCAGACACTTCGCGAGCGGCATCATTGAGAATCTCATCAAAGCCACCGTTCTCTAGGGAAAATGCTGATTGCAGAAACTCGCCAATCGCCGGATTCACAACACTGGTGCCGCGCGCTTTCGATATCGAGGCACTGCGCAGGACATACGCAATCTGCGCGAGTCTGTGCTCGTCCGACGTTGCGACCGTTTCCGGAGGTTTCGAGGTGTCGGTGAGTGCAGATGCGAGCAGCGAGGGGAGTTCCCATCGCTCGAAGATTCGTGCGCGCACATCTTCATGAGTAACACCAAACGTCTCAACCTCCACCTCGAGTAGGCGCTCGGGAATTTGCGCCCAAGCGCTGAGCATCACATCGTAGTTGCGGACGCTGGCGAGGAGCCCGAGCCGACCGGCCTCGAGAAACAGGCCGACGAGATACGCCTGCCCCGATAGTCTGGGGCACACCGTTTGGGCGATCCTCCTCGCGATATGCGCCCGAAGCAGCCCCTCGTACCACGCTTGTCGGTAGGCCGATCGGGTTGCCCCCAGCGTACCAATCTGATTGGAGAGAGCCGCCCCCATGGAGGCAGCCATCGAGAGGTCAAGGCCAATCACACGAATCGCCGAGAGCAATTCGGTAACTGGCGTAGGGTTTGAGAAAAATGCTGAGTTGGCCAACCGGATGAGCGAGGCTGCGATGCCCGGATCTTGACCGACAACCTGCGCGACCTGATGAAACGAGACATTCTCATTACCCGCCAAGCCCGCGAGGTCGTGAACCATGGATTGAGGTGCGGGAAGCTTTGAGTAGCGCCCAAGTTTGCTTCGAATTGCCATGCCTGCGCGGGCACGAAAGTTCTCAGTGCGAGCCAGAACCACCGTGCACTTCAAGAAATCGTCGTCCTGCAGATTTTCTTTAGGTTTTCCACCAAAGAACCTGCGCGAAAAAGAACGTCAAACAATTGCGGTAGCGCAGCATCCCGAGGATCGCCGAAACATCGTGAGAGGCACGCGATTTCCCTAGGACGCAATTCGGATGAGTTGTGTCGGTGCCAGCAGCAAACCGGCACCAGCGATGGCTTGCAGTGCCGATTGCACATGCTCCTCGAGAGCCTCATGTGTGCGCGCCACAACCGCAACTTGCTCATGCTCATCATCGCCAGGCATGACGGTCTGAGAAAGGTTGGCGATCGATACCTGGTGTTGTCCCAAGATCGTCGTGAGCTTGCCTAGGGTTCCCGGCAGATCTGCGACTGTGAAGCGCAGGTAGTAGTGGCTTCGAAGCTGCGCCATTGGAATGACGGCAGTTGCCGGAAGGTCGCGCTGAATTCGAAGGGGCATGGAGCCAGTAGCATTCGCGCCGAGGTTTCGCCCGACCTCGATAAGATCTGAGACCACCGACATCGCTGTGGGCATCATGCCCGCACCAGCGCCGTAATACATCGATGGCCCCAGTGCGTAGGAGCGAACGTAGACGGCATTTTTTGTGTCGGGAACGTCGGCCAAGAGCCAGCTTTGCGGAACCATCGCCGGATGCACCCGCAGTTCGATGCCCATCTCACGGCGCACCCCCATCGCTAGGGACTTGATGACGTAACCATGTTGCTTGGCCATCGCGTAGTCAATCTCGGCGAGAGTTTCGATGCCCTCCACGTGAATATCATCCAACTCGACTCGGGTTCCGAAGCAGAGCATCGCCAGGATCGCGAGTTTGTGAGCCGCATCGCCGCCGCCAATATCGAGGGTCGGGTCAGCCTCGGCGTATCCTTCAGCCTGAGCTGTTGCTAAGACTTCTTCGAAGCTCTGTCCACCTTGTGCCATCGCGCAGGTGATGAAGTTGGATGTGCCGTTGACGATACCAGCGATGGACTCGATGCGATCTGACGCAAGCCCTTCGCGAAGTGCGCGGATGATCGGAATGCCGCCGCAGACAGCTGCTTCATAGTACAGATCGACGCCGTTGGACTCGGCGGAGGCGTAGAGTTCTTCGCCGTGTACTGCGAGTAGTGCTTTGTTGGCCGTCACCACCTGTTTGTTGGCGCCGATGGCGGCGAGTACGAGTTCGCGAGCAAGCTCTTCCCCTCCTATCAACTCGCAGACGATGTCGATGCCCTCTCGGGTCGCGAGTTCCATGGGGTCGTCGCACAGGAGGCTTGAGTCGATTTCCGCTCGACGCTCTTTGCCGAGGTCTCGAACTGCAGCTCCCCGAATGACAAGCTTGGCGCCAAGCCGAGCTTCAATCGCCTTGGCGTTTTCTTCCAGAAGCCGAACGACGCCGGCTCCCACATTGCCCAGACCGAGAAGTCCAACTCCAATTTCGCGCATGCGGTAGTTTACGATCGGCCCGTGGGGTACGAGAAGTGCTCTGCCACGACCATCCACTTGCCCTCGCGGTTTTGCAGGACAAGCGAGAGCGTTCCGGTCTCGGTCACCGATACGCTGCCATCGCCGATGCTGCTGGTCCGTGTCGCTGTGAGAATGGCGCCCTTGGGACCGAATTCGCGGATGCTCAGATCCTTGATGGCCATTCGAACTTGGCTGGCGCCCTCGAGCTTACTGGCCAAGAAGGCTTGCACCGCGGTCCAGCCTTGATGAACTTGCCCTTGGTAGACCACGACCACATCAAGGTCCTTTGCGTACAACGAGTATAGCGCTTCGGCTGAGCCCACTTCGTAGGCCTGTCGGTACTGCTCGACAACCCCACGGATTGCTGTTGCTTGATCCTCCGGGACCGTTGCTGCGGGCGACTCCACTTCAGCAATTGGCGTGGCTGCTCCACAAGAGGCTACGAGAAAAAGCACGACTATTGCGGCACATCGCATGCGTTGTTTTCTACCACAGGCAAAGCCGTGCAGGCTGCTTGCACCAGATGCGGCCAGTGTGCCTACCCTTGGGACAAGCTCGCTATGACAACCCCAAAATTCGGAGAAATACGATGACCGACATTGCCATGATTCACGCCCGCGAAGTTCTCGATTCACGCGGAAACCCGACAGTCGAAGCCGAAGTGCTGCTGGAAAGCGGGGTCTCAGCCCGCGCAATGGTTCCCTCTGGTGCATCCACGGGCGAGCACGAGGCCGTGGAGCTGCGCGATGGCGATCCAAAGCGCTTCCTTGGCAAGGGCGTCATCAACGCCGTCGAAAACGTGAGAAACCGCCTCGCCCCCGAGATTGTCGGGCTCGATGCGAGTGACCAATCCCTCATCGACCGCGTCATGCTTGAGATCGATGGGACCGACAACAAGGCCAACCTCGGTGCGAATGCAATTCTCGCCGTCTCAATGGCATGTGCTCGGGCGAGTGCTCGTGCTCACGGGCTTCCGCTCTACCGCTACCTCGGTGGCGTGAGCGCTGCAACGCTTCCTGTTCCTCTCATGAACATTATCAACGGCGGTGCCCACGCCGACAACAACCTCGACATTCAAGAGTTCATGATTGCGCCCGTAGGGCTTCCGACGTTTTCTGAGGCGCTACGAGCTGGCGTCGAGACGTTTCACGAATTGAAGAAGTTGCTCAAAGGCCAAGGCAAGGTCACAGCCGTGGGTGATGAAGGGGGATTTGCCCCCTCTATGGAAAGCGCTGACGATGCACTCTCGATCATTCTCGAGGCGGTGGAAAAGGCCGGCTACACACCGGGCAAAGACATCTGCCTCGCACTGGACGTCGCTGCTTCCGAGTTCTACGACAAAGAGGCAGGTTGCTATCGATACGGTGGCAAAGAACTCGACTCTGCAGCCATGAACACCATGTACAAAGACATGGCAAAGAAGTTTCCGCTCATCTCCATCGAAGACGGCTTGGACGAGAATGACTGGGATGGTTGGAAGGCGCACACAGAGGCATTGGGCGACTCGATTCAGCTTGTGGGCGATGACCTCTTCGTCACAAATACCAAGCGGCTTGCCGAAGGCATTGAGAAGGGCATCGCGAACTCGATTCTCATCAAGGTCAATCAAATCGGCACGCTGACAGAGACGATGGATGCCATCCGCACTGCGCAGCATGCAAAGTACAGCGCGGTGATTTCACACCGCAGTGGTGAGACCGAGGATGCCTTCATCGCCGACTTGGCCGTAGCTACCAACGCAGGCCAAATCAAGACAGGCTCTGCATCGCGTTCTGATCGCATCGCTAAGTACAACCAGCTTCTCCGCATTGCCGACGAGCTTGGTCCCGACCAGCGCTACGCTGGGACAAGCATTCTCCGTTCCTAGCGAAGCGGGCAGCCTAGCGACAACGCTGGGCTGCCTACGACGTTTTCATCTTCATCGAGAAGATTCGATAGCGCCCCTCGATCGCGAGGAACTCAAACTCCACGATGTCGAGACTCAGACGGCGCACCTTCTCATTGGGCCGCGCCATGTGCACAAACTTTGGGTTCCCTGCGATCCGATGCACCGTGCAGTCACCGAACTTCTCGTGCCGAACAATGTCTCCCGGTCGCAGTGGCTCGTGCTCGAAGGGCCCTGCTGGAGCATCAGAACAACTCTTAGAATTACTCTCGGAGGCATTGGAAGCTTGCACGTTCTCCGAGTCAGCCCGAGCAGACGCTTCCACGACATCCGCCCAGCTCGTCTTTGGTTGGCTGATCCCGGAGGCAGGCGCCTCACGTTCTACTTTGGTGTCCTTTGCCATAGTTGGCTTCTCGCCAACACAGTCCTACCAAACTTTCGTCGCTACAGGGTGCCTCAAGGCTTGTGAGTTTCTTGCGTAGAGTGAGTGAATATGGGCTTTGGCATTCCGTCTACGGTGCCATTCCCCGCGTTGCCGGACACTTCCACAAACGCGTTGTCCTCCCCAAACCAGTGAGACTCCCATGCGATCCTTTATTCAACTTCTTCCAGCTCTCCTCTTGTCCACGTCGCTCTCCGCCGGCTGTGCCGCGATGGCTGCCCAGTACAACGCCAGTCTCGACAACGCCGTGACCGTTGCCCCGGTTGACCAGCGAGAGTACACACGTGTCGCTATCGATTCCTTTGCCTGTAGTGATGGTGGCTACGCGTGCCAGCCTCATGTGGGGCAAAAGAGCGCCGACCAACTCGCAATGACCCTGGGACGCCTTGGCTATGAAGTATTTGATAGCGCCCAGTTTCACGCTTGGGTTACTCAGCCGCCGGCCGTCATTGTCACTGAACCTGCCTACGCAGGCGCCTCCGTTAACGTCGGCCCCAATGGCGTCTCGATCCATGCCGGCGACGGCTACGAGGGAGTCTCGGTTGCCGCAGGCGTTGACGGCGCAGCTGTAGATGTCGGCGCGGGTCCGGCGCAAGTGGTCTACTACGAGAGTCTTCCGATGGAATCGCGACAGAGCATCATGGAGCGTTCAGGCATTCGCGCCGTGGCGACAGGTCGCATCAACGTTGCAGCTCCCGATGACACGACTGGCTGGCAAGAAGTGCACGTCATGATTCGCCTTGGCGATGCTGCAACTGGCGCGCTCATTTGGCAGGGCGAGTGGCGTGAGAATGCGATGGATGGGGAAACTCCAGAGCACGCCATTGGTGAAGCAATGCAGCACTTGGATCGAGCGCTAAAGCGCAAGGCTCCGCTCGGCATGTAGCAGGACGCTTTGACGAGCTGGCTGATCCGGGCATTTACTAGCTAGTTTCCGTCCCGATAGGGACAAAAACTAGCTAACGCTTGCGAGCAAGCGTGGTGTTTCGCGCCTTCGGCGCTGTGGTCTGGTGTTCCA
>JANTGM010000078.1 GCA_024762925.1 Kofleriaceae bacterium
CGGTCGCTTGCCCCAGCAAACTCCCTCTTCCCGCCTCGCCAGCAAACGAGCTGACTTCGCGATCACGAATCAATGTCCATGGATCGCGCACTCGTGTAAGAGCTTTTCTGATGCGAGTGTTCCGTCTAGAACCGCACAATCCCCGTAACATCGCGCCAGTTTCCAGACTTCTGCAACTCGCCATTGATATCCGCGTCACTCACGGAATTCGTTCCGAGCACCCGCTGCCGATACACAAGGTCGCTGTACAGTCGTCTTGCGGGGGATCGGTAGCCGCTTGAGAGTGCCTGCGCGCCAGCTTGGCGTGTGACCGATTGTTCCGCCCATAGGCAGAGCATCTGTGGGCTGCGGACTCTGGCGATCGCGCTGGCACCATATCGGCTCTTGAGCTTTTCGAGGAACTCGAAGTCGGCACCAAAGCGTGCGCTCCGGTAGGGGCCAAGTTCTCGGAAGACATGGCGATGTGCCATGAGCGAGACAATCGCCATGCGATTGGCGTTGTGGTCGCGAAAGAACTCAATGCGGCCATCGGGCTTTATGCGCAAGAGGTTGGTGATGCTCGCTTTCTTAGTCGGGGCCCGAAGTTGCTTTGTCTGATACTCAATGCGCCTGGGCAGGCTCATATCATCTGCGTCTTGCACCGTGATGAGCTCGCCACTGGCCTCTGCGATGAGTGCGTTGCGGATGTTGTAGGTGCCTTGATTCTTGTTGGATCGAAAGAGTGAGACTCGCTCTTCCCCGCCAAACTCGCGGCTAAGAATAGTTCTAGTATCATCGGAGCTGTCATCGTCACAGACTAGGACCTCAAGGTTTTGATGACTCTGGGCCAAAATCGATCGAACCGCGTATTCAATCGTGTCTGCGGCGTTGTAGGCCGAGATGAGCACCGAGACCAACGGGCCACCTTGCACCTTTGGTGCTGATGCAAGCTGCAAGTCGCGCAGGTAGTGTCCCGAGTCGCTCACAGACTCGATTCGGTCAGAGCCCTGTGTGCGCAAGTAGCGATTTAGCGCATTGGCCGAATCGCCTCGTCCCTCTAACACGATGCCGCGATGAGAGAGCAAATGCAGCTGCGGGTTTTGCAGCACATCGAGCCAGCGTCGTCGCAACAGCAGAGAGACGTCATCGAGACCGAAATGCCCTTCATCAATGTGTTGCGCCACATCCCGAGGTCGTATTCGGGCACGTTGCTGCGAGGTCACATCGTCAGAAGCCGGTTCTTGCGCGTTGCCAAGTGCAATGTGATGGCTTTCCAATGCATCAAGGGCACTCTGACGACGCTTTCCTTCAAGCGAGGGGATGGCTGAGAGCACATCGCCTGCAAGCGAGTCGGCAATACCATGAGCGCCCGACCCGACACTGTGACCAAACGCCGTGAGCTTCTCGCTCATGGTCATCTCGGAGGTCAGCCCTTCACACAGACGAACAACCTCGGGTGGAATCGTTGCACTTCTCGCTGCAAGATCCCAGCGCTTCACAAGCTCGGGCGCTTGCTCTTGAACGCGCTGGTACGCCCGCTTTGGGGCGCCCACGAGTCTTTCGGCTAGGCGCCAAGCGCGGCTATCGAAACGCTTCGTCATGCGACTAGCGAGTTACCACACTTTGCCGGCTTCGCATTGCTGTTGTTCCAGTGATAGGTTGCCTCAGATGTTTGTTGTGCGGGCTACGTTGGTGCTATCGCTCCTGCTAGTGGGCAGCCTTGCGCACGCCGGCGATGCCAAGCCCGAGCCACCCGAGCCCAAAACGCACTACCTGCGCGCCGCAGTCTTTGAGGCCCTTGTGCTCGCCGGGGGCACCGCTTGGTATTGGATCGATCGGGAGAGGCAAGTTGCCGACTGGGATTTTCCCTCTTGGAGCGAGCGGCTCACCTTGGATGTCATGCGCTACGACAACAACCCGTTTCACGTGAACTTCGCATGGCATGCGGGCAACGGCTCGGGCTTTCATGTCATCGGCCGAGTGAATGGACTCTCGCTCTGGGAGTCAGTGGGGGCAGGTGTGTTCACCTCGCTGGTTTGGGAATACGCACTTGAATATCGCGAAAAGGTGAGCGTGAATGATCTCATCTTCACGACCGGCGCAGGTATTCCATTAGGCGAGTTCATTCATGTGATGGGGCGCTATTTTCACGAGGACGAGCGCGCTTCGCAATGGACGGCAGCACGCTGGACCGCAGGCTTTCCGATGGCCCTTGCGCGAGCAATGGATGGAGATGCCGCGCCGAGTTTGGAGGGGCGGGAGCCCATCTGGCACCGGATGCACCTTGGATACCAGCTTGGTGCTTCGCTGGCCGAGGTGGGAGATGAAAATGCCGATCACACGTTGCACAGCGTGCACATCGACGGCCGCTTTGTGCGTTTGCCTGGCTACTTGGAAACGGGTGTATGGTCTCGTGGGTTTTCGACCGCCGAGTTCACTCGGGCAACGTTAGACGCTTCGGGAGCCAGCGGCGGTAGCGGAGTCAAGATATTTGCGGATGCGACGCTTCTCGGGTGGTACAGCCAACAAATGCACCAAAACTCAGAGTTTCTCTCAAACGCTGCAATGCTAGGCGTTTCCATGGCCTATCGATATCGGCGAGAGCAAATTCGCAACTGGGACGACCGGGTTGGTGTATTGCACCTGCCTGGGCTGGCGGCAGATGCCCATCTCTCGTGGCGCGATTTCTCGCTGGACGCCTCTGCCCGCGTGCATGCGGACTTCGCTGGTATTAATGCTCTGTCGAATGACGATTGGAACGCCGCACACCCCGACGAGAAGGGGAAGGCAATCTTGCGGAAGATGGGTTACTACTACGGCTATGGTGGGTCGGTGGCTCTGGCAGCAGAACTCCGTTACCGCTCGCTCTTCCTTGGCGGCTCGCTGTGGGCGGCGCGATACTCAAGTGATGAAGGGCTTGATAGGACGCAAGAAGAGGTCACGCTGGATCAGAAGAGTTCTGACCATCTGCTCGAGACTGAAGTTCATGTGCGGCTCGAGAACCTGCCGCATGACATCTACCTAGAAACTCGTCTCGATTTGCGTAGACGCGACGCCGAGCTCGAGGAGTTCTCTACGTCCGCCACGCTCCGCCGCGTTTCGGTCGGTGCGGGAGTTCACTTCTAGTGTGCGTCGGATTCAAAGATCTTGCTCGCGCTCGCTCGGTTCTTCGCCCTCTGGACGCGTTCCGCGTTGCTCAGTGACCGATGCACTAGGTCATTTTCAGGTGCCACCCGATGTGAATCTCGCATCTAGCTCCACACCTCGGATGGCGTCTCCTTAGCTACTGCACGTGTTCCCAGTCGAGGCCAAACCGTGCCAGGTACTTTCGCAGGCGATCCGCGTCGTTGGGTTTTGCTTTCTTCTTTCGCGATTCAGAGAAGAGCAGACGCCCCGCAGCACTCAGTGTTTTGCAAGTGCGGCATGCGACAATCGCGTCTGCGAGCTGTACCCGGTCGAACCGGTCGAGTTTTGAGGTCTCCGACTCGCCCAAGACAGCAGTGAGCACTTGTTCGGCATTCGATGTTGGCGTCGATGTTGCCCAGGCACGTCTCAGTCTTGCGAGTTCTTCTGATACGACATCTCGGTTGATTCGCCCGCCCGGTGCCATGGTCGCCATGCGTGTCATGGCGGCATTGAGATCGCGAAAATTGCCATGCCACGGCGACTTCGGATTGGTGGCAAAGGCCAAAAAATCCCGTCTCGCTTCTTGATTGAATGCGACTGCGTGACCGGTCTTCTTGGTCCATTTGCCGAGCTCGTAGTCGAGGTTTGGTTCGATGTCCTCGCGCCTATCTGCAAGCCCAGGGAGCGTAAAGGTCCACAGATTGATGCGAGCATAGAGGTCTTCGCGAAACTCCCCTCGGCGTACAGAGTCGCGCAAATCTCGGTTGGTTCCGGCCAAGAGCTGAAAGTCGCTCTTGGCTACGGAATCCGCCCCAACAGGGTGAAAGACGCCATCCTCCACTGCCCGCAGAAGCATCGCCTGCTCGTCGAGACCGAGCTCGCCGATCTCATCGAGGAAGAGCACTCCTTTGTGAGCCGCCCGCATGAGGCCAGGGCGGTCTTTGGTCGCACCGGTGTATGCGCCTTTGACATGCCCAAAGAGAGTCGACATCGCAGATGCACCTTTCAGCGTTGCGCAGTTCACCGCAACAAAGTCGCCCTTCACAAGCTCGCGACTTCGGCGCAGATCGTAAATCCTTCGCGCGAGTTGCGATTTGCCAGCGCCCGTTGGTCCCATGAGAAGGACAGCTTCCGTTGAGCGAAGTGCCACGCGTTCGATCTGCTCGATCATCGCGTTGAACGCTTGGTTCTTGGTCGCAATACCCGACTTGAGAACGCTATAGCTTGCACTCTGTTCTTCGCGAAACCGGCTTGCGAGTTTATCGTAGCGGCTTAGATCAAGGTCAATTTGCACCAAGGTACCAGGCTCGCTTCGGTTCCTTCGCTTGGGTGGAGTTGCTTGCAACAATCGGGCGGGAAAGTGGCGTGACTCGGACAATAGGAATAGGCAAATCTGCGCAACGTGCGTGCCCGTTGTTATGTGCACCAGATAGTCTTCGCGCGCTGTATCGAACTTGTAGGAGCGTGCGAAATCGTGAAGCGACCCGTAGACTTCCTCAAAGTCCCAAGGGTCGTTCCACGGAATTGGGTGCAAGTTCACCGTGGTCTCAGGCGACACTTGCAGCATGTCTTGGCGAACTTGTGTCGCGAGTGCGCCGTCGCTAGCGTTGTGAAGAAGCTCAAGCCTCTCGATTAGAAAGTCCTCGTGGCGGCCGAGATCAATCGTGGGTCGCCATCGTTTCCAGCGCTCACCACCGCCGCGGTCGAGCTGGTTGCCAAGGATTCCGATAACCACAGTAGATTTCATCTATGTATCCTGTTGGATAAAATATACGATACAAGTATACATCTAAGCGAGTGCGACCTCGAGAATTATCGGTATTTCAATGAGATAGCCTTCTGGCACCATACCTGCTCTGAGCAATCAGCATGTCTACGAACAACGTCAACTACCAAGTCCTTCCAGGCAAAGAGCGCCCTATCAAGGCGTGGATCAATGGTGTCGCCATCGAAGATGAAGCGCGCGCACAGCTTGAGAATATCGCCAGCTTACCATTCATCCACAAGTGGCTCGCCGTGATGCCTGATGTGCACCTTGGAAAAGGCGCGACGGTGGGCAGTGTTGTTCCGACAGTCGACGCAATTATTCCTGCCGCCGTTGGCGTCGATATTGGTTGCGGAATGATGGCAGTACAGACTTCGCTCACCGCAGAGGATCTCCCTGACAACTTGCGAGCATTGCGCCACGCCATTGAAGCTGCCGTGCCTCACGGTCGAAGCGATCGGGGTGGTGCGCGAGATAAGGGAGCATGGGGACGCGTGCCCAAAGAGCAGGAGCAAGCTTGGCTTGGCCTAGATTCGGTCTTTACGGAGATCGCAGATAAGCACCCAAAAATCGCAAAATCGAATCACGTGAAGCACCTTGGGACCCTTGGGACCGGCAATCACTTCATCGAGCTTTGCTTAGATGAGGCCGATCGAGTTTGGATCATGCTGCACTCAGGGTCTCGCGGAGTTGGTAACCGGATCGGGAGCTACTTCATTGAGAAGGCGAAGGAAGAGATGCGTCGCTTCCACGTCAACCTTCCCGATAAGGACCTGTCGTACTTGCCCGAAGGCTCGCGGTACTTCGATGACTACGTGCAAGCGGTAGAGTGGGCTCAGCGCTTCGCCATGACCAACCGCGAACTCATGATGGCTGCCGTACTTCGCGCTCTGCGTGGACTCGCTTGCCTTCCCGGGTTTGACTCAGACCTCATGGCAGTGAACTGTCACCACAACTATGTCTCTCGCGAACACCACTACGGGAAGAACGTCTTTGTGACCCGAAAAGGCGCAGTACGAGCCCGATTGGGTGACCTTGGGATTATTCCTGGAAGCATGGGAACGCGCTCCTACATCGTTCGCGGTAAGGGAAATGACGAGAGCTTCCACTCATGTAGTCACGGAGCCGGGCGTGTTATGAGCCGAACGGCGGCCAAGAAGCGGTTTACGGTGGAAGACCATGTTCGGGCAACCGAAGGGGTCGAGTGTCGTAAGGACGCTGAGGTTGTGGATGAAACGCCCATGGCGTACAAGAACATCGACGACGTGATGGAAGCACAGCGTGACCTTGTAGAGGTCGTGCATACTCTCAAGCAGGTCGTGTGCGTTAAGGGATAGCTGTGAGCGAAGAACTACATATCGATGGCTCTGAGGGCGAAGGGGGTGGGCAGATTCTGCGCACCTCGTTTGCCCTCGCGGCACATCTCGGTCGTCCGCTGCGGGTCTCCAAGATCCGGGCCGGTCGACCAAAGCCTGGTCTGCGACGACAGCACCTAACATGTGTGCGTGCAGTCGCTGAGCTTTGTGACGGCACGCTTCACGGCGACGAAATCGATAGCTCAGAAGTATTCTTTGAACCAGGTACCGTGAAGTCTGGCGAGTACCACTTTTCTGTGGGAACGGCCGGCAGTGCTTGCTTGGTATTTCAGACGGTTTTATGGCCGCTGCTCTTTGCGGAGGGAGACTCGCGAGTTGTCTTCGAGGGAGGAACCCACAATCCCTTTGCTCCGCCCTTCGATTTTATCGAGCGCGCGTTCTTGCCCATCATCAAACGCATGGGGGCGAAGGTCTCACTCTCCCTCGAGCGGGCAGGGTTCATGCCCGCGGGAGGTGGTCGCTTTGTGGCAGAGATCGAAGGTGGGTGCACCCTCCGCCCAACGGACTTGTGTGAGGCGAAACCGATCGTTTCCCGCAGGGCGACGGCACTTGTGGCAAACCTGCCCGGGACCATTGCGATTCGGGAGCTAAGAGAAGTTCGCAACCTATTGCATTGGAAGAACGAAGAGTGTCTTCCTCGCGTTACACAAGACGATGGCGGCCCAGGCAACGTGCTTCTGCTCGAAGTGGCGCGAGAGGACGTCTCGGAGATTGCCTCCGTCATTGGAATTCGCAGTCTTCCGGCAGAAGATGTCGCGGCCATTGGTGCCAAGGCCATCAATAAGTACCTCAGTGATAATGTTCCGGTGGGTGCATGTCTCGCGGACCAATTGGTAGTCCCATTTGCGCTTGCTGGAGGTGGGAGCTACACAACCACAGCCCCAAGCGAGCACACCACCACCAATATCGATGTCGTCGGACGCTTTTGCGCGATTGAGATCACTCAGACTGTGCAAGGCAATGCGACAACCATGTCCTTTGCCTCCTTGTGATACATTCGCTGTTCGCATGTCCGATTTCACGCTTCATCGTGCCGTCCTCCAGTCGGTAGTTGGTGCTTCCCTGGCCGCTCTTGCGGGCTTCGGATGCAAATCGACTCTTGAAGAATTTCAATGCACGCAAGCTGCTGACTGCGGCGATCGCTTGACGCGGGTTGCACGTTGCGAGCCTAGTGGTCACTGCAGCTTCCTCGATGCCTCATGCATTGAGAGTGGGTTTCGCTTTGGGGAAAGCTCCGGTCCTTCAAGCGGCGAGTGTGTAGCTGGCGGCGATGAGGAGCCTGATGCCGGGACCACAACTGGGCCCAAGCCAATCGCCAGAATTGTTCCGAGCGCACCGGGAACCTGTGGAGTGAGCTTGATCGCCGATGGAAGCACCAGTGAAGCATTTGGTAGCGCCGAGCTTGCTATGTTCTCCTGGACCTTGCTCGATGCGAACGATCAAGAGATCGACTCGTTCGTTGCTCCTGGCGAGGTGCCACTGACACGAGGGATTCATCGACTTGGTGGCAGTCACCAAGCACCCAACATCAACTTGCCGAACTACCACGGCTTATATGCGCTACGAGCCAACATCGACTTGCCAGATCGCGCAACCGTCTTTCAAACCGATCTCAACTTCTTCGGCTTGGATCTAGGAACTCTCGGAGGGGAATACCAGCTCTTCTTCGCGATGGGATCAGAGCAGACTGCTGGAGGAGCGAATGCTGCTGTTGTAGCAAGTCTCCAGAACCAATCTGGCGACATCCTCTTCTCACAGCGATTTGACAGCATGGACGCCTTTGGTGCCTACCAAGTAGACTTCCTTCTCGAGCCATCCATCAATGGCGACTTTGAGGGTGCGATTCTCCGTTTTGACTTCGAGGAGGATGGGCAACACTGGCTGGACAATGTGGGCCTCGTGCATGTCGAGAGCGGAAGCCTCATTACCGCGAACGAATCGGCAGAGACTGGCGAGGAGGCTCCCTGGAAAGTCGGAGACGGTGTCAATTCGTTTCCAGGTCTCGTTGCGCGCGAGATTCCTTCGGAGTTTCGGGAGAGCGAGGTCTACACCGTGAGGCTGCAAGTTACAGATACAAACGGCCTGCGCAGCGACCTCGCTGAGCTCGAGATCAATGGCAACTTCTGTGAGGGGCCTTTCTAAGAAATTCACCGATCCCGCATGTGCGAGACGCGTAGAGCTTTCTTAGAAAACCGCCGGCCCCCAATGGGAAGAGGGCCGGCGATAGGAGTGTCGGCACGATTTCGAATCACTAGTTGAGTTTCTTGCATTGCAAAGCTTCTTGCTTTGACCTGCACTCAGGCGTTGTAGACGTAACCAGCGACTACGCTCACCTAGTGGTTGATTCGAGAAGCAGGGTAGCCCTGCAATTCAAACGCGACCGAGTACGGAGCCCAAATGCGCCTAAGTCTAATTGATATGTTTCTTGTCAGTTGTCTTCGGAATCGCCAGTGAAACGGATTTGAGTGTGGTTGGGCGATTCTGACCGACGATCTTCGAGCGCGTTTGCATTGCGCTCATAGCGGCACCAAGTGCAGCATCATGCGCCTTCTTGGCAGTTACGAGACATTGAGACATCGACTCGGTGAGTTTCTGTACGGTCTCTGAGAGCTGCTTCGCTGCTTCAAGTCCTGCTCTCCTGGACTCGTCGATGCGAAGTTGGCGAGCCAAAGTCTCTTCGACAAGACCTTCAAGACGAAGGGCAGTGTCTCCTTTGAATTCGCCACGGATTCGTGTGAGCTGCTCGAGCATGCGCTCTCCAGCTTGGCCCCGACCCGGATTGTCCTCAATCCATTTGCGGATACGCTGCTCAAGGGGGCCTGCTTCTACATTGGGGGGTACTTCCTTGGTCATGTTTCTGTGCTCCTTAAGCGAGTGCTCACAGCAATATAGGGAGAGGTGCGCACAAAAAAAATGGGTCAAATTTCACCCCGAGTCCTAAAGGTTTGCGGGAGATTGCCGAGAAAGCTCCCAATAAGGGGGGTGCGTAATGACCAATTTGCAGCCAAGTGTTGAACTTTGCTCACTGTCAGTTTTAGGTGAGTTGATCCAGTTGGATGAGGGATCCGCATTAAAAATCTTTTCAGAACTCTGCGGAATGGATCGGGAAACCGGGCTCCGCGCCATTCGCACATTTCAAAGCCAGATCAAACGGGATTCGCGTTGGCTCGAAGTGCTTGCAGAGGTCGATGAGGAGACGATGCGCGACAATCCACAGGCCGTCCTCACACTACTCACCGAAGGCTTTGGTCTCTACGAACTCGACGCGATGGATGTTGTAATTCGACTTTGTGAGCGCGCAACCGACGACGAGTGCATGACTCCCATACTGAACTAGCCCCGGCCCCAATCACGCGGGCACTGCTTTGCAATGGTGCCAATCAAGCCCAGCCATCGAATCGAGCCCGGAGAAATCACCGGCTTGCCGTTGGTCATGATGCAGGCGCTGATGTCACGCTCGGGATCCGCCCACATCAGCACATTGGTGAAACCCATGTGGCCAAAGGCTCGCGAGCTGTGCCGCCCATAGAGACTCACACGGGGCCCGCCGAGCATGAAACCCAAGCTGTAGCGGACTGGAAAACCCATCGTAGCGTCGAGCTCTAGATAGACTTGCTCGGCAATCGAGCGCGCAACCGTGCGCGGATCAAAAATGCGCACACCTCCCAACTCACCACCGCGCAGAAGCATTTCCATAAAGCGCGAGGCTTGCTCGGCTGTTGTGACGATGTTGCCAGCGGGCACCACACCGGTGAGAAAGTCGGCGCTGTTGGAGGCAACGATCGCTTTTCGACAAGGCAACCCAATGACTTTGCGAAAGATCGTAGAGGCTGGAGGTAATAGGCGCAGTCCGGTAAAGGTATTGAGTGCAACCTCATCGAGAGACTCGGGTGCCACACCGTAGCGAAAGTGATCAAGGCCGAGCTTCTTGCTAATCTCAACTTGGAGAAACTCTTGGATTGTGCGCCCTGTGACCCTCTGCAGGACCTCTCCTAGCACAAAGCCGCCCGTTAGGGCATGGTATCCAAAGCGTCTGCCTGGTCGCCAAACGGGCTTCGCATTGCAAAGAAGCTCCAAGACCTCGTCAGGGTTGGTGAGCAAACTGGGATTCGCCTTGTCGGGAGGAATGTTGGGAATTCCCGCTCGATGCGTGAGCACATGACGGAGCGTTATCCACTCTTTGCCGTGTGTGCCGAACTCGGGAATATACTCGCAGACAGGGTCGTCCAAGTGCACGAGGCGTCGCTCGTCAAGCAGGTGGATGAGCATGGCGGTCACCATTTTTGATGCCGAAAAAAGATTGTGCAAAGAGCTTGGTTTGGCACGGCGAAGAGCCGTACCTGCGGGATCGTCGACACCGTTTCCGCGCGTGTGTCCAATGGCCCGATCAACCAAGACCTTGCCACCGCGTCGCACACACAGACCAACGGCTGGATACAGGCCTGTGGCATACATGCGCTCTGCCGCCGCCCACATCTTGCGAGCCGCATCGGCCCGTAGTCCAACCTCGCGTGGGTCCACCTCTTCCAGGCCTTCGCAGCTGGTTACTTCCGCGGCCGGATAGACATGGGACTTGGTGCCAAGGCTCATGGGCACACTGTACACAATGGCGCTCTCTACTCAGAGATGCTTCGAGTGCGCAGACAACGCACCACCACTATTTTCGAGGACCTCAACGCTACTGACTCGATCGATCTCCCGAAGCACTACGCCCTCCCGGAGGCCCCGATTTGACACCTCGGCCATAAGGCATGACAGCTTGGACATGATCGTTTCAATAACGATTACCGCGATCGCGACTATGTCAGCGCGCTGCACCTTCACACCGTGATCAAGAAACTCTCGAGAGCTGCGACCAGTCACGAACCGTCGCAGTGCTCGAGCTTGCATCAGGGTCATCTGCCCCGGCGGCAATGCACCACCAAGCACCGAGCGCGCCAGTGCATGCACGGCACGGGCAGTCCCTGACGCCAGGATTAGCCGCTCGGGCGCGGATGCGGCCAACATCGCTGTTGCGGGACGCAGCGACATTCGAACCACTTCGGATAGAGCCTCGGCCTTGACGTCACCAACAACATCGCCAATTCCAAATGCTTCGCGCAGGGGAAGTACCCCGATGTCGGCACTAAATGAGCGCTGGTATTGGGCGCCCCGCCCCACCGCCACTTCGCAGGACCCTCCGCCCAAGTCAACAACCGCCAAAGGACCGGACCAACCATCGAGCTCACTTGCCGCGCCACGATAGCTGAGCGCGGCTTCCTGCACTTCGCTCAGCACTTCAATACGCAAATCAAAACGCTTGCGCGCTTCGGTAATTAACGCATGGGCATTGGAAGCTGCGCGTACGGCACTGGTGGCAACTGCAACAATGCGGTCAGGCGCCAAAGAGCGGATTTCATCGCATAAGATCGCCAGATCATCGATCGCATGGCGGTAGGCTTCTGGATGAATCACGCCGGATTGAATCGTATGCTCGCCGAGGCGTGTCGCAAGACGTACGTTGCCAAGCTGCACGAACTGGCCATTTCCCAGGCTCCGAATATGTAGGAGATGAAACGACATACCCCCTAAATCAAGTACGCAAATCCTCATGGAGCTGTTCTATGAGTTGCGCGTGGCACGAAATTCGCGAGTGCGTGACATTTGAGCCACGAATGAGCAGAGGTCGCTGACCATGCGCCACAGCAGCGTCAGCCTTCCTAGACCTCTAGCGACCTGGGCCCAACTTCCCGGCACCTTGCCGTGAAGGCACCATCGCCGAAGGGGGGCAGAGCAGTGATCTCTGCCCATTCACGCGTCGGTGGCAGGTCGTGGTCTTCAAGCTACTTCAGCTGCATCAGCTTCAGACGCACCTGCTTCTCTTTGTCATCACGGCGAATGGTGATCGAGATTTCATCTCCAACCTGATAGCGCGCCAAGGCGTTGTGCAGTTGATCAAAGTTGCGCACAGGGTACTTGTCAATTGCCGTGATGATGTCGCCTAAGAAAACTTCTCCCCGGCGTTTTCTCAGACCGCGAAGGCCCGCACGTGCTGCTGGCGTTCCTCGTTGGACCTCGGCGATGACGATGCCTTCTACGCCATTGGCTCTTGCAATCCGGTCATCCACACGAACAATTCCGAGGCCCGCGCGCTTCACTTCGCCATAGCGAATGATGTCTGGGACCGAACGCCGGACCGCAGAGACTGGAACGGCAAAGCCAACTCCTGCGGAGCTTCCCGACTTGCTGCTGATCATCGTGTTTACACCAATGAGCTGCCCGTGAGAATCGAGCAAAGGCCCACCAGAGTTGCCTGGATTGATGGCCGCATCCGTTTGCAGCATGTCGCGAATTTCGATGCCGCCAAATCCGGGCATCGCGCGCCCTGTTGCGGAAATCACTCCAACAGTGAGAGTGTGATCGAAGCCAAATGGGTTGCCAATTGCAATGGCTTTTTGGCCTACGTCCACGATTGCGTTTGGAACGGGTAGCGAAATCGGTTTGAGAGTTTTTCTGGATCTAACTTTGAGGACAGCGAGGTCTTTGCTTCGATCACCGCCAACCAACTTGGCTGGCAAAGTGGTTCCATCATGGAGCGTAACTTCGAGCGAGCTTCCTCCATCGATGACGTGATAGTTCGTAACGATGTGCCCGCTGGTGTCCCACACAAAGCCGGTACCGGAGCCCGCCTTAACCTCTTCGGTTCTCCGCGACCACATGTCCCGGCGGAGGCGCTTTTGGGTGACGAAGACCACTGAAGGGGCCAGGGCCTTGAAGACTTCTACGCTGTTGCGCTCATATGCGCTTCGAGCCTTGGGCGGTAGAGCATTGACCCCTGGCACTGGGCCCGGCACAGGAGTCAACTCAGCTTGCAGCGGCAACGACTCAACCTGGTGAACCGGCTCTATCTCAGCAGCTGGGGCTCGGTCAGGCTGCTCGCACCCCACGAGCGGCACAGAGAGCAACAGGGAGAGGAGAATACAGCGTTTGCGCACAGGGAATTGGTGCATGAGTTTAGCCTAGCATGTAGCTGCAAGAGTGCAGCCATCTGGGAAAAAGGTTGGTATTGGGTGGCATTTGGGGGCGCGTTGAGCGACGGGGCTGTGCATACTCGGCCGCCATGGGCGGGCGCGAACACAGCCAATCCGACGAGGAGTTTGCCGCAGACATTCACGAGTTTCGGCAGCTGCTGCGAACCCGCGATCGAGAGGGCCTAGAGAGCGCACTGAGCAACCCTGAACTCTACCGGCTCGCCTGTGACGACGACCGTTATTTGGGCATCGCCATGCAGGGCATTTCGGCTCTCGCTTGGGATGAGCCAGCCAAGGCAAGCGAACATCTCGTGCACTTTGATGTACACAGGTCACGGGAGCAGCCAGGCTCGGACGCCCGCAGGGCCGCTCGCGCCCTTCTGGCAGCTCTGGAGTGGAAGCAACTTGCCGCTCATACAACATTACCAATGCAACAGATGGAAGCCCTGCGAGAATTCCTGCAATTGCAACCAGCCCTGGCAAACGATTCATCTCATGGCGCAAGTCTGCAAGCTGACATGCAAGCACATCCCGAGCGCTACCTCGATTTCTTTGAAGGGCTTGCGCAACAGGGGCACGGACTTCCCGAGTGGATCATCAACCTTGCCGCGCCAACCTCCAAAGACGAACCCATCATTGAGTCACTTAGCAAATCACAAGTTGGTGCTCTTTCGATGGCGGTGGTCGAACTGCGCGAACAACTCGCTCGAGGACTAAGTCGCTATGTCCTGGGGCTCTCAGTTCTCGGTACAGTAATTTTCTTACCCAACGCGCTGGGAATTCTTATTGCCCTGGTCATGCTCGCTGCATTCTTTACTCTGGGTGAGCGCAAGTCGTACGAAGAAATTGTGCGGCCGCGCTTGGTGAAACTCGCCATAGAGCATGGTGTTGGAGCACGTGCCGTTGTGACATGGATTTACAAACTGCGCCGCCAAGCGGGGCGTGTTGCCCAGTTTGATATCAAGATCGAAAACGACCGAGCTCTCGATTTGCTCGCTGCAGTCTCACAGACCTCTGGCAGTGGTGCATAGTTGCCAGCGACGGATCTGCTCAAGCGCTTCTCTCCGTGTATAGTTGCATGATGCGCAACCACTGGGTGCCACGTTCCGTGGCCAGTCATTTCACGGCGTTTGCATTGGGCCTCGTGGTCGCAGGCGGAACGATCGCCTACGGATTGCCCGGCCAGCGTGCCAATGAACAGCGGTTTGGCGCACTTGACTCGTTTGCCCAATCGCTCTCACTGATTACGAGTTCTCACGTTGATATCGTGAGCGAGCGCAAGCTTCTGTATGGAGCCATCAACGGAATGGTTGGCGAACTCGACCCCCATTCAGCTTTCTACACTCCAAACCAGTACACCCGGCTTCGGCAGGACACGCAAGGGGAGTTCGGCGGAATTGGGTTATCGCTTGGAGAGGGTGCGGAGGGAGCACAGTTCCCCGTTATCGAGTCGGTTGTTCCTGGTTCACCGGCTTCGAGGGCGGGGCTGTTGCCTGGTGATGGTATCGCAGCGGTTGATGGAGTTTCCACGTCTCAGAAAAACACTGATTCTAGCGAGGACTCGCGAGTGGCACCGGTCGCGTGGCACTCGCGACTTCGCGGTGCGACGGGCACGCGAGTCAAGATTGAGGTGGTGCGTGCTGCATGGGCTGCGCCGCGAAATCTAACCCTGGTTCGCGAGCGCATCGCGGTGCCTTCCGTCAGCGCAACACGCTATGGCAACGTTGCGCACATTGCGATTCGCCGGTTCCGAGAGGCCACCAGTCGCGATCTCTATCGGGCTCTGTCCAACGAGCTTAAAACGCCCAACACGCGTGTAATTCTCGATCTCCGCGGCAATCCCGGAGGGCTGCTCGACAAGGGAATCGAGGTTGCGGATCAGTTTCTCGAGAAGGGCGTGATTGTTTCCGTTGTGAGTCGTGGTGGCCGTGATGTGGAAGTGGCCCGTGCACACAAGCAGCGCTCATTTCCCGATGTGCCCATGGTTGTCTTGGTCGATCAGAATACCGCCTCTGCCTCGGAAATCGTCGCAGCGGCATTGCAGGACTCGCAACGGGCGAAGGTGATCGGTGTGCCAACCTATGGAAAGGGCAGTGTTCAGAGTTTTCTTGACCTCCAAGACGGTAGCGGCTTGAAACTCACAACCTCTCGCTACCTAACTCCGAAGGGCGCAACGCTTGAAGGTGTGGGCATTCAGCCAGACATCATGGTCGAGGCCTTTGAAGCAATGGTGATTCGCCCAACCGGTGTAGGTCCAAAGAGCTCTGGCAAACCTATGCAAACACAGCCACTTGCTGGACTGAGCACCGCTCAGAAAGCGAAATTGCGCGACGATCCCCAGCTTCTTATGTCATTTCAAGAGCTTATGCGGTAGCCAGGGAATTGCGGCAATGTGCGAGCAGCGCCCCTGAGGCTTGACGGCCCAGGCGCCCAAAACTAGAATTTACACAACTTTGGCGGCCTCTCTGGGAGCGCTGAAACGAAACGTTCCAATGTACAAGCTCATCATCCAGGACGACGAGGGCAAGACCACAGTCGTCCCCCTTATCCGTGAGGAACTCACGATTGGGCGCCAAGAAGGCAATACCATTCGCCTTACCGAGCGGAACGTTTCCCGGCGACACGCCAAACTGCTGCGCGGACAGGAAGCCATCGTTATCGAAGATCTCGATAGCTACAACGGCGTTCGCGTCAACGGATCTCGCATTCAAGGCAAGGCCGAAATCAAAGAGGCTGATCGGGTTCAGATTGGCGACTATCTCATTGAAGTGAAGGCGGAACAGCCGGCCCCTGCTGTCGATGCGCAAGCAGGAGCAGTCGAAACTGTGCAAATGCCAGTGATCGGCGATGCGCCTGTTCCGGTTGCAGCCGCTGGCTCTGAGGCTGTGACAGCGCCAAACCCCGCTCCCCCTGCAGCCGCCGTCGGCTCAGACAATTTCGCTACCGCAGCTGCTACAGCCGCTACAGCCGCTACAGCCGCACCACCAGGCGCAACCCCACATGCCGAAGAGAGCGGCCGAATGGTGATTCTCTCAACGGGAATGGCGGGGCAAGAGTATGAGCTGGACAAGCCAGCCATGGTCATCGGGCGCACCGATGAAAATGATATCTGCGTCAACCATCGATCGATTTCTCGTCATCACGCAAAGGTGATTCGTGAGAACGGCACCTACTCCGTCGTCGATTTACACAGTGCCAATGGCGTTCGTGTCAATGGCGAAGAGTACGGAAAAGTCGAGCTTCGACCAGGTGACCTCGTTGATCTTGGGCATGTTCGATTTCGCTATGTTGCACCAGGGGAGGATTTTCTCTTTGGCCGTGATGCACATGCTGTTGACATCGCCACCGAAAGCAAAGGCGGCAAGGGCCTGTGGGTTGCTCTCCTGCTCATCGTTGCTGGTGTTATCGCGTTCCTGGCCCTAAGTGGTGGTGACGAGAAGAAGGGCAGCAAGAAGGCCGACAATCCAACTGAGCCCATCAACGTTGTCCAAGATCCCCCGCCTGTCGTGGATCCGATTGTTGAAAAGGCGATTGATGCTGGCGTGGAAGCGGTTGATCCTCTGGAGGACAACAATGCGAAATATGCTGGGCACATAGAGGCAGCACTGGCGGCTCGTGATGACAACAAGTGGAATGTGATGCTTGCCGAGGCCAACAAGGCGTTGCGCGTCGACTCCACCGGAACGAAGGCGGCAGAACTCGCCCAGCAGGCCAAATTTGAATCGGCAAATCAGCGAGTTTTCGATGCATTCCAGAGCGCTGTTGGTGGGCGCAAGTGGGCGCAGGTTGCAGCCCACTTTGCAAAGATCGACAGTGCCTCGGTTTACAAAGTTCAGGCCCAGCCCGATCACGATCGTCTAAAGGCTGAGTACGGAAAGTTTCAGCTTGAGGATGCAAAGAAGGCGGCAAGTCGCAAGAAGTGCTCCGAGGTGAGCCGCATCGCTTCGCGAGTTCCATCACAGTGGTCAGATATGGCCAAGAAGATTTCTGATGTTCCCTGTACGCGCGCCTCATCGTCCCACACAAATACCAAGCCCGAGATCACTCCGCCGGAGCCGCCGGAGCCCGATGGCCCTCCATTCGAGGAGCTGCTCTCCCAAGCCAAGTCTGCGGTCAAGGGTGGCAACTACGGCAAAGGCTTGGCCCTCTGTGGTCAAGCGCTGGACCAGAAGCCCAACAACGAAGAAGCTGCAATGACATGCGTTATTGCTGCATGCAATCTCAAGAGAGGGGCAGCAGCCAAGCGATACCTTCGACGGATTCGCGGAGCCTCTCGCAAGGCGAGCCTCAGACAGATCTGTGTGGCGAGAGAGGTTCCCGGGTTCGAGTAGTCGAGCTTTGCTGGCAATCCTCCTGGCGACTCCCAAATCTCGTTCAATTTCGGGCAACTCGGGCCCAGCTCGCATTGATATCTAGCCCTACCTGTAGTACACGGAGGGCGGAACCGTATTTCCTAAACGGTTTCATAGGCTTGTAGACAAACCTCATTGTTTTCACGCTCTATTGGAGACATTCATGCGTACACATCTCTCACTGGCGCTCACTGGCGTCCTTTCGGTTTTATCGGCTGCGGTCTTTTCGGGCCAAGCAACAGCCCAGACAAAGGTCGGCGGCAATATCCCGATCAACGCATTTCGTCCCGCGATTGATTCGCGCGGCTATGTAACGGTCAATGCTTCACAAGTGTTGGGTCACAAAGAGCTGTCTTTCGGCCTTGTGACCAACTGGGGCAAGAGTGTTCTCACGCTTGACGATGGCACGAATACCTACGAGGTCTCCAATATCATTTCACCAACCCTTGTTGGTGCCTATGGTCTCAAGCTTGGACCCGCCGAACTTGAACTGGGAATCTCGGTCCCCTTCCATGTAATGAACGGCGACCGAAACCCCGATTTCGGCGGCAATACACCCAACGATCCAAACGACGACAAGAACTACAAGTTCGAGGGGCAGGGGATCGGTGATCTCGCCATTCACCTCAAGACCCGCTTTATGTCGACGTCAAAGGGGCCCAAGATTGGTCTTGGCCTTATCGCTTCCATCTACTTGCCCACCGCCAGCGAAGAGGACAAGTGGCTTGGCGAAGGCACACCAACTCCGCAAATCATGGCGATTGTGGACAAGGAATTTGGCGACGAGCGACGCTTCCGCGTTGCAGTCAACGGTGGTCTTCGCCTCCGCACTGGCGACCACATTTTCGTGGACAATCAGATGGGCTTTCAAAACGCCGACCCAAACACGCCAGCCACTGGTGACACCGTTGAAGCCGGCATGACGGTTCCCTTTGGTGTTGGCCTGGCATACGCGTTGGTCCCGCAGAAGTTTGACCTTGTTGCCGAAGTCTTTGGTGCTCTTCCACTCGCAGGAGAGAACTACTTTCCCGCTGAAGCCATTGGTGGTGCGAAGTTTTACCTCGCTCGCAACTCCTTCCTCACCATTGGTGGTGGCGCGGGCTTTATCCCCGATACAGGCGGCAACCCTGACATCCGCGGCTTCATGGGCATCGTCTTTGAGCCGAGCATTGGTGACCGTGATGGAGACGGCCTAAAAGACGACGTCGATCAGTGTCCAGACGATCCAGAGGACTTTGATGACTTTGAGGACGAGGACGGTTGTCCCGAGCCCGACAACGATCGCGATGGCATCCTCGATGTTGACGATCAGTGTCCGAACGATCCAGAGGACAAAGACGGCTTTGAGGATGAAGATGGCTGCCCAGAGGGCAATGAGTTTGATCGCGATGGCGATGGCATCCTCGACAAAGATGATGAGTGTCCAGATGACCCAGAGGACAAAGATGGCTTTGAAGACGCTGACGGCTGTCCAGACATCGACAACGATCAGGACGGCATCCTCGATGTTGACGATCTTTGCCCCGACGATCCTGAGGATATCGATGGTTTTGAAGACACCGATGGTTGCCCCGATCCAGACAACGATAGCGACCGCATTCTCGACGAAGACGATCAGTGTCCTCGCATCGATGGCGAGACCAATGAGGAGACCGCCGAGACCTACAACGGCAACGAAGATGATGATGGTTGTCCCGACCGTGGTCGTGTTGTTGTGACCGACACCAAGATCGAAATCCTCGACAAGATCTACTTCGAGTACAACAAAGCCACCATCAAGTCGCAGTCGTTCCCCATCCTCGATGCCATCGTAGCCACGCTAGAAGGCAACCCTGGCATTGCTCTTATCGAGATTCAGGGACACACTGATGAGCGCGGTAGCGACTCGTACAACTTGGAGCTGTCGGATCGGCGTGCTGCTGCGGTTCGCAAATACATAATCGATCATGGCATTGACGCTTCTCGACTGCAGTCGCAAGGCTATGGTGAGACGCAGCCTCTCGAGGCCAAGTCCAATGAAGCTGCCTGGGCCAAGAATCGACGTGTAGAGTTCTTGATCCTCAAGCGCATCGGCGACTAGAGCATTCGCATTCCAGCCAGAAGGGCCGCTGAGAGTATTTCTCAGTGGCCCTTTTTGGTGGTTTGCGGCCACCGTGTTGCGGAGCCCTTTGGCTATTCGTCGTCGCCTGGCTTGTGCACAAGCTCATCATCGGCTTGCGTTGCCAGCAGGCGCTCCATGCTCAAGTCCATCTGGCTTTCGATGAGCCGAACGATGCTCTCGAACTGATCCTCTGAGAGGCTGAGCCGAGTGCGCAGGTGAGCACGGGTTTTGTTTGCCAGCTGCTCGCGAGCTTTGGCAACCCACCGAGCAGCGGTGGCCCGATGCACTTGGTAGATGGTGGCGACTTGGTCGACCGTTGAGTGATAGACGATGGACTGTCGCAGAAGGCTGCGCTCACGGGCCGAAAGCTCATCAACCGCCGCCTCGAACGATGCCTTGAACTCCGCCTTGTAGAGCCGCTTTTGGTAAGCCAGATCGGGATCCAGCGCCGAGGCAGGTAAGGCCGCTGAGAGTTCATCGCTAAGGGATACCTCGCGTTGTTGTTTGCGAGCAGTTCGCAAGGCGTCTCGAATTGCGATGACTTTTACCCAGCCGCGAAGGTCACCTGTCCCGGAGAAGTCGATGATCTTGCCCCGTCCCTCCGTGCCAACCAATAGCTTCGTTCGGGCACGCTGAATCGCCTCATCAATGGCTGCAGAGCCGAGTTTGAGCCTGCCCATGGCGGCTGGAAGATTGCCAAGGACATGTGCGTCTAAAGCAGCGAGCGCATTGGTATCGCCCGCAACACAGGCACAGGCGAGGTAGAGATCGGACGTTGCCCGTGCGGAAATGGCAGCTGCATCGCCCTCGGTCTCCTTCATGCGTTCGCCCAAATAGCGAGCAAAGTCCTCATCTTCCACGTGCACAGTGTTGTATCGATCTCGCGCTTCGATGAGCGCGTGCGAGAGCGCGGCGGCAAGTCGCTCTTGCTCGCCCTCGTCGACCAGCTTTGTGCCGCAGGCTTCGGCGAATACCGCTGCCAAGTTTTGAGAATTCGAGCTCATAGTTGCCGGGATTCACACGATGCTACCATTGCCAGGCTGCACCACATGGCCTGCTTGGACGAAAATCAAGTCGTTGCGCTCGTACACGGCAGACTAACGGGGCCCGCTCTCGTCGAGGCACAGGAGCATCTCGACAACTGCATCGACTGTCTGGACCTGGTGGGCATGTTTCAGCAAACCACGCTGGACGCGACGCAAGACCACGATTTCGTTCCTCTTACCGAGAGCGTCCAGATTGATCTCAATGCACCACCGGGTTCACAGATTGGGCGCTATGAAGTGATCCGCGCAGTTGGTCGAGGCGGCATGGGCGTTGTGTATCTCGCTCGTGACCCGCAGCTGGACCGGGCGGTCGCTCTCAAACTTGTGCGGCCATCGCTGCAGGAGGATGAACGCGCCGATCACTTCGAACGCAGACTCATGCGCGAAGCGCGCGCCATGGCCAAGCTCTCGCATCCCAACGTGCTCACGATCTATGACGTTGGCCTTCACGGTCAGCAGGTTTTCTTGGCCAGCGAGTGGATCGACGGATGCACACTCGATGAGTGGATGGGCAAGGGGCCGCATCGTTGGCGATCCGTCGTCAAGCGTTTCACGAGCGCCGCTCGGGGCCTTGCCGCTGCGCATAGGGCGGGGCTTGTGCATCGCGATTTCAAACCCTCAAACGTCATGCTCGGCAATGACGAACGCGTGCACGTGTTTGACTTTGGGCTTGTAAAGGCCATCCGACCATCCGTGGGAGACATAACAACCCAGCTGAGCGGGCAGTTTGTGGTTGGCACTCCTGCCTATATGTCGCCCGAGCAAATGACTGGTGAGGCGGCTGATGAGCGCTCCGACCAGTTTAGCTTTTGCGTTGCGCTCTACGAGGCTCTTGCGGAGCGCCGACCGTTTTCGGGGCGGAACATCACCGAAATTCTGTCGAACATAGGTGCAGGGCAAATCTCCGAGCCTAAGAAAATTCCCAAGTGGCTTTGGGACATGCTGAAGAAGGGCCTGTCGCGAGATCCCGACGCAAGACACGATTCGATGCGCGTCATTGTCGATATTCTCGAGAAGGGCATTCGGCACTCAAAGCGTCGGTCGGCACTTGCTGTTGGGGTTTTTGGCGCTGCAGCTGCGATGGCGGCTGGCATTGGCTATTGGAGCGGCCACTCTGGCACACCACAGCCGTCGGCGGCAAAGCTTGCAGCGGACGTGGCTGGAGCGAGCGCGGCTCAAGATCTGGAGCCCGAATTCGAAGAGATCGAAGCACTTCAGAAGGGTCACAAGTACCAAGAGGTCCTTTCAGCCGTGCAGGTGCTGCTTCCCAAGGTAGGGACGCATCGAACCAGCCAAGCCCGTCTCCTGGCCGTTGAAGCTCGCGCGTTTGATGCCTTGGGGCGCTATCGCGAGGCCGCCCTGTCCTTCGAAAAGAGCTTCTATGCTGCAGTGGCAGGGCGGAATGACGAGATGGCGGCGCTCGCCGCCGCCGAGATCTATGGCCTATACGCAGTACGCCTAGGTGACGCTCCAGGTGCCCAGCGTTGGAGAAGCTTGGCCGAGTCTGCTGTAGAGCGCTCTGGCTCGGCGCACGTCTTGGCCACCTGGTATCGCATCGAGGGCGATGCCAAGCTAGTGGCCGGAGATGCAGATGCTTCTTATAAGAAATACACTGAGTCACTTCGTGCGCTGGAAGGAGCCGCTGCAACGGACGAGAGCTTGCGCGCTTCGTCAATGCAGGGGCTGGCCACGTGTGAGGCTCGTCGAGGTCGGCTCGCGGAGGCAAAAACTGCAGCAGAAGCGGCGGTGGGGATGTGGGAAGAGTTCTTAGGTGCAGCAAGCCCCGAGTACGCCATGGCAAACGTCTTGCTTGCCGATATCTTGATGCAAGAGAGGGATGCTGAGGCCGCACGGGAAATTGCCGAAGCCGCTTCGCAGGTGCTCGTTTCTACCTATGGGGAATCGCATCCGAGGGTTGCGCGCACTCTCAATTCACTTGCAAACTATTCCGTTGCGCTTGGAGATCCAGAAGCCGCCAACCGAGCGCTGCTTAGAGCGCTAAAGATCAAGCGCGAATTGTTGGGTACAGCAAGTCCGCAGCTCGCTTCGACCCTAATGAATCTCATGAACGTAGACCGAATGCGATCACGTTATCGTGACGCGGTCATCCACGGAACGGAAGCTGTGTCGCTGCTTGAGCAAAGCACTGCTCCTGATGCTGCCCGTCGCTTGCAACGAGCTCGGCTCTCGCTCGCAGAAGCTCAGTTGTCCACCGAGCAGAGTGCAGAAGCGCTGGCGAGTTGCCGTGCGCTCTATGCGCGATTTGAAACGCTTGGGGGCGTCACGCCGCTAAGTCGCGGGCGAGCCCTCTCCTGCATTGCTCGGGCTCTCTTGTCCCAAGGCAAGCGAGCGCAAGGCATCATGGAGCTGGAGCGAGCGCTCAAGTCACTTGAGCAAGTGGGGGGGCCGAGTTTGGCAATGGCACTATTTGCCGCAGCTAAGAATAACGCCGACCCACAAGCTGCCGAGCAACAAGCAAGGCGGGCGCTTGACGCACTTGCTAAGGCGGGTCCTGCGTGGAGCGTCGAACATGCTGCAATCGAGGCTTGGTTGGCGACTCTGACGCCCTGAGATTCGCGATGGTGTGTGCTATGTAGATGCCATGAACGCACAAGATAAAGCTGCAAGAGGGCTCACTCCACCGTTGATTCGCCACGTTGCATTGACCCTAGGCATTGGTTGTGCCGGCCTAGCGAGCGCTTGTTCTGGGTCCTCCCAGACTGTGCAAGAAACAACTCCGACGGAAACAAAGGTGGAACCCGTTGTGGTGCCACCCGATGAGAAAACGGCTGTAGAGATCTTTGAGGCTGAATGCCGTGAAGGTCTTGTTGCTGCGAAGGCCGCCCTTCCAGGATTGCTATCGATTGGAGGTGTTCGAGACGAACAGAACTTCCTCGTGCCATACAACCAAATGTTGGTGGACATCGAACGTTCTGCGGGCACAGCTGGACTCATGGACGCTGTGCACCCCGACGAAGAGATTCGCAATGCTGCCAAAGCTTGCGAACAAGAGGCTGCATCATTTGTCACCGAGCTATCGCTTCATCGTGGTCTCTACGATGCTTTTGCCGCAATCGACACGAAGGGGTTCGACGCCGAGACCAAGCGCATGGTCGAGCAAACATTGCGGGATTATCGTCGTGCGGGTGTCGACAAAGATGACGCGACTCGAGCTCGTCTCAAAGAGATTGACGAGACGATGGTCAAGCTCGGCCAGGACTTTGGCAAGAACATCGTCGATGACGTGCGCACCATAGAAGTTGCAAGCGCCGATCTGCTCAAAGGCCTCCCCGAGGATTTCATTCGACACCATGCACCAAACGAAGAGGGCAAGATTCTCATTACCACGGAGTATCCCGACCTAATTCCATTCTTGAAGTACGCCGAGAATGACGAACTTCGCAAGAAGCTCTACATCGCGAACAAGAGTCGCGCTGGTGAGAGCAACGAGAAAACCCTAGGACAAATGCTGACTCTCCGAGCCGAGAAAGCGAAAATCCTTGGGTACGCGAACTGGGCTGACTACATCACCGAGGACAAGATGATGAAGAGTGGCGACAGAGCCGCGGCGTTCATCGATAGAGTCGTTAGGACGGCCCGCGGCCGAGCCAAGCTTGACTACAAAGAGCTTCTGGCTTGGAAGAAGAAGAACATGGATCGCCGAGCCAAGTCCGTTGAGGATTGGCAGAAGATGTACATCGAAAACAAGGTGAAATCGGAGAGCTACAGCTTCGATACGCAGGAAGTGCGACCGTACTTTCGGTACGAAGAGGTCGAGAAAGGTCTGCTCGATATAACCTCAAAGATGTACGGCATTGAGTACAAGGTCGCCACAGACCTCAAGCTTTGGCACGAAGATGTGTCCGCCTATGAGGTCATGCAGGGCGGCAAGAAGATCGGTCGCATCTACCTCGACATGCACCCACGCGAGGGTAAGTATGGGCACGCGGCCCAGTTCCCCTACCGAGGTGGCGTTCTCGGTGTGCAAGCACCAGAGGGCGTGCTTGTCTGCAATTTCCCGAATCCTCGAACAACCGATGGTCCGGCTCTCATGGAGCACGCCCAGGTCACAACGATGTTCCACGAATTTGGTCACCTCATGCATCATGTGCTGGGTGGGCAACACAAGTGGCTTTCCCAGTCTGGCGTTGCAACGGAGTGGGACTTTGTCGAGGCGCCTTCGCAGATGTTTGAGGAGTGGGCATGGGATCACGAGATTCTCTCTGGCTTCGCAAAGCACCATGAGACAGGGCAGGTGATTCCAAAGGAAATGGTTGAGCGCATGCGTCGGGCTGACAAATTTGGCGTTGGTATTCGCACGCTCCAGCAGATGTTCTACGCGTCAGTATCGCTAGAGTTTCACCGAGCAAACCCTGAGACATTGGATATGACCAAGTTGGTCAAGAAGCTACAAACCAAGCTCACCCCGTTTGCCTTTGTCGAAGGAACCAAGTTCCACTCAAACTTCGGCCACCTCAATGGGTACTCGGCAATCTACTACACATACATGTGGTCTCTGGTGATAGCAAAGGACCTCTTCACGCCATTTGAGAAGAACGGCCTTATGGCGCGAGAGACAACCTACAAGTACCGTGACACGATTCTCGCACCAGGTGGCACCAAAGACGCAGCAGATCTGGTCGTCGACTTCCTCGGCCGCGAGTTCAACTTCAAGGCATTCGAGAACTACCTGCGCAAGTAGCGAAGGATAGGATATCTTCTTAGAACGCGGCTCGTGTGCGAAGGCACGGGCCGCTATTTTTTTTGGGCCAGCGTTGAGTCGAGAAGGATTCGAAGCTGCCTTCCGACGCGTTCGAGTGGCTCGGTATTGTGATTAGCGCGACAAAGAAGGATGGCTCCTTCAAGGCTCGCTACAGCCAGCGTTGCAAGCTCGCCAGCCTGGACAGGCTCGACGTTTCGCGAAAGTAGCATTTGATAGACAATGTCTTGCCAGCCTTGAAAGTATGAGGCGCAGACTTCACGAATCGGCTCAGAGCGAGACGCAGCTTCGAGCGCGACCGTGGCAAGCGGGCAGCCCTTTTCATAGTTGGAGGTTGAGAGTTCTTCTGCAAGTGCCGCGCAGGCAAATTCGATTGCATGGCCGGGCTCGGTCTCAGCGGTAATGTGCTCATGAAGCTTGTTGCTTATCTCTGTCCCGCCGGCGATGAGCGCTGCGACGGCGAGCTCTTCTTTGCCGCCGGGAAAGTGAAAATAGAGCGAACCTTTTGGCGTTGCGCTTTCGCGGATGATCTGACTTAGACCCGTCCCATTGTAGCCTTGCCTCTGAAGCAGGTTTGATGCGGTTCGAATGACGCGAGCCTTGATGCGCTCACCTTTGCTGGGAGATGCGGTCATTTATTCTATGGAATGTGGCACAGGCAGCGCTCGGAAGGAGTAGTGGAATGCGCGACCTACCTCGGTGAGTGGAGTTGGCTGAGTGAGTGCCCTTAGCGTAGTTCCAACACGAAGCCATAGTCTTGGCCTCTTGGGGTGTCTCTCTGTTGCGGGCAGATTTCGCGCGTTGTCGAAGGTAATGTTGGTAGCCATGATTAAAATATAGCGACCGGTCTATTATTGTCAATGGAGCTGTGGTCGGAAGGCTGCAAATATTGGATAGTAAACGAGTATTTTTTCGCTCCTGGGTTGGGCCCATGTCCTCAACACAGCCATCTGTGCGCCAACAACAAGCTCAACCCATGTGCACCAGGAAAAAGCCTGTGACCAACGCAGAAGAATGATGAGGAAACAGGGTGACAGTTCTAGGCTGCTCGTTCACAAGCCCGAATGCCATGCCGATGTAGCAAGGCGCTTTCGAGATAAGCGGACTGTGTGGTGTGCCATGGGCGCAAGTCATGCTGCCCAAACGGCTGCAGCTAGAACTTTGAAGCGGTTTTCGATAGCCTCGATTCAACATTGCCATGCAAAGCACTCTCGTAGACCCGCAGGACTCGGGCCACCTCGATGCGGGTGTGCTGGTGCCATATCTCTATCTATCGCTAGAGGGAGATAGGCCCTGGGCAGGAGGCCTTCGGGTGTGTCTTGCCGGTGTGCACGCTGTGAGCGTCGGGCGCGGAACCGAGCGAAAGGTGTCTCGGAAAAACTCTGATGGCAAAACGGTGCTTCGAATCGACGTCGCTGACAATCGGATGTCGAGAGAACACCTTGTCATCGAGCGAACCTTGGGCGCATGGGCCCTACGCGATGCAGGGTCGAGCAACGGCACCTTTGTAGACAGTGGTCGCGTGGACAAGACGACTGTCACCGACGGAACCGTTGTAGGAGTGGGGCGAACGGTCTTCGTCTTTCGGGAGCACAAAGTCGACAACGCGCAGGCTCAAAGCGACCTTGACTTTTCGAGTCTCTCAACGCTAGCGCCGGGCTTGCGAACTCTTAGCCCGGTACTCTCGACGGAGTTCGATCGAGTGATTCGATTTGCCACAACAGAGATCGATATCCTGGTCTTGGGCGAAACGGGGACGGGCAAGGAACTCGTTGCCAAGGCTGTGCACAAGGCGTCTCGGCGAGCCGGTGACTTTGTTGCGGTGAACTGCGGTGCCCTCACCGATACGTTGGTTGAGAGTCAGCTCTTTGGCTACCAAAAAGGGGCGTTCTCTGGCGCCACCGAGAATCGGCCTGGACTTGTGCGATCAGCCGACAAAGGTACGCTCTTTCTTGATGAGATCGGCGACCTCCCATTGCCCTCACAAGCTGCATTCTTGCGGGTCTTGCAGGAGCGCGCTGTGACTCCTGTGGGTGCGACTCGCCCGATCTCCTTTGACGCCAAGCTCATCGCGGCAACACACTGTCCTCTTGAGGAGATGGTTGAACGTCAAGAGTTTCGTGCGGATCTGTTAGCTCGTGTCCGTGGCTTCATCTTGCGCTTGCCCTCGCTCTCGGAACGACTCGAAGATCTTGGAGGCATTGTCGCAGGAATCTTCGGCGAGAAGGGTCAAGAACGGACGCCCAGAATTTCTCTGAGTGCGGGCATGGCTCTCTTTGGGCACACCTGGCCGCAGAACATTCGCGAGCTCGGGCGTTCGCTCGAGATGAGCAGCATTCTTGCAGGCGATGGTGAGATTGCTCATGAGCATCTACCTGAGTACATGCGCAATCCGAAGGCACGTACATCAACATCTCCGGTGTCGGCTGTCTCCACAGCCACAGCCACAGACGCACCCGCACCCGTTAGCGACGATGGCGAGCTTGGACGGCGAGAGAAACTCATCGCGCTCCTCCGCAAGCACGAAGGCAATGTGAGTGCGGTTGCACGTGACATGGGCAAAGCTCGCAATCAAATTCAGCGTTGGATCAAGCGATACGAGCTCGACGCGTCTACCTATCGGTACTAGTGTGGGATCCAGAGGCATAGAACGCCCTGGCTCGGTTCTTCGGCCTTTGAACGCCTTCGGCTCATCGTTGCTCAGATCCTTCCTTGCCCCAGCAAGGT
>JANTGM010000079.1 GCA_024762925.1 Kofleriaceae bacterium
GGACATTGATTCGTGATCGCGAAGTGAGCTCGTTTGCTGGCGAGGCGGGAAGAGGAAGTTTGCTGGGGCAAGCGACCGAGGAACAACGAAGAAGACTAGCAGCCAGTCTGTCGGGCGAGAAGACGAGTGAGCACGTTCTATCTTCATGAATCGCGCACTAGGTGCGCTGGGCGCCTACATGACTCACGTGGGTGCAGCAGCGTCCTCATCGCCTTGATACCGCACGCAAATGCGCGGTACATAGCCTGCCCGAGACCGGCCTTTGCTGGTCAGAAGCAACACGCGAAACAAGGACCATAGAGATGCCAAGAGCTAAAATTTCCGTAATCGGTGCCGGCAATGTAGGCGCCACCTGTGCCCACTGGATTGTCGCCAAAGAACTGGCCGACTGTGTACTCGTCGACATCGTTGAAGGCATGCCCCAAGGCAAAGCCCTCGACATGATGGAAGCCACTCCGGTTGTCGATTCCGACTGTCAAATCACTGGTAGCAATGGCTACGAAGCCACTGCCGGTTCCGACGTCGTCATCATCACCAGCGGCATTCCTCGCAAGCCTGGCATGAGCCGTGACGACCTCTTGGCGACCAACAAGAAGATTATGTCTTCGGTTTGCGCTGAGGTTAAGAAAACTTCTCCAGACGCGTGCGTCATCATCGTCGCCAACCCGCTCGACGCCATGTGCCATGTCGCGTTCGACACGTTGGACTTCCCACGTGAGCGCGTGATGGGCATGGCTGGTGTTCTCGACACTGCCCGCTACAAGTCCTTCATCGCCATGGAACTGAACGTCTCTGTAGAAGATGTGCACGGTATGGTTCTTGGTGGCCATGGCGACACCATGGTGCCATTGCCAAACCACACATCGGTTGGCGGCATCCCGCTCACTGAGCTCATCGCCAAAGAGCGCATTGATGAAATCATCACGCGCACGGCGAAAGGCGGCGCTGAGATTGTTGGCCTTCTCAAGACAGGCTCTGCCTTCTACGCCCCTTCTGCCGGCGCAGTCGCCATGGCGGAGTCCATCATCAAGGACAAAAAACGCGTCCTTCCGTGTGCATCGCTGCTCAACGGCGAGTACGGCCACAACGATCTATTCATTGGCGTTCCCTGCATTCTTGGCAAGGGCGGCGTCGAGAAAGTCATTGAGCTCAAGCTCGATGACCACGAGAAGGGTCTTCTCGACCACTCAGCAAACGCCGTAAAAGGCCTCGTTGAGGCTCTCGCAAACAACTAAGCCGGAGCGGCTAAGGAAACACTATGAAGATTCACGAGTATCAAGGAAAAGATCTTTTCCGCAAATACGGTGTGCCAGTGCCTTTCGGCATTCCGGCCATGAACAAGGACGAGGCTGTTGCTGCTGTCGCCAAGGTCATGGATCACTCCGGCGGCGAAGTCGTTGTTGTCAAGGCGCAGATCCACGCAGGTGGTCGCGGCATGGGTGGCGGCGTCAAAGTCTGTAAGGGCAAGGCAGCCGCCGAAGAGGCCATTAATGCCATCTATGGAATGCAGCTTGTCACCCACCAAACCGGCCCTGAGGGCAAAGAAGTCCAGCGTCTGCTCGTGGAGCAAGGCCTAGACATCAAGCACGAGTACTACCTAGGGATTACTCTGGACCGCTCGAGCGGTCGCGTAACGGTGATGGCCTCCACCGAGGGTGGAATGGAGATTGAAACGGTGGCCGAGGAGTCACCGGAGAAAATCTTCAAAGAGGCCATCGTTCCCGGTCTTGGTTGGCAGGACTACCAGTCCCGCAGCCTGGGCTTTAAGCTGGGGCTCGACGCCAAGCAGGTTCGCGTCTTTGGCGGCTTCATGAAGAAGCTCACAAAGTGCTACGAGGACATGGATTGCTCTCTTCTCGAGATCAACCCGCTCATCACAACCGGTGACGGTCAGGTGATGGCTCTCGATGCCAAGCTCAATTTTGATGACAACGGCCTCTACCGTCACAAGGAGCTTGAGGAGTGGCGCGACCTCTCAGAGGAAGATCCTTCCGAGGTGGAAGCTTCAAAGTACGACCTCAGCTTCATCAACCTCGATGGCAACATCGGCTGTATGGTCAACGGCGCAGGGCTGGCGATGTCCACGATGGACATCATCAAGCACTACGGTGGCGATCCTGCCAACTTCCTCGACGTCGGTGGCGGAGCAACAGCCGAGAAGGTCACCGCGGCTTTCAAAATCATTACCTCGGACCCTCGCGTCAAAGGCATCTTTGTCAACATCTTTGGCGGCATCATGAAGTGCGACACCATTGCCAATGGTGTGGTCACTGCTGTTAAGGAAGTTGGACTTAAGGTTCCTCTCGTCGTCCGCCTCGAAGGCACCAACGTCGACCTGGGAAAGAAGATCATCGCTGACTCAGGACTCAACGTTGAGACCTGCGTGGACATGGCAGATGGCGCCAAGAAGATTGTGGAGTTGAGCAAATGAGCGTCCTTATCGGAAAAGAAACCAAGCTGCTCGTTCAGGGCATGACCGGCAAGACGGGTGCATTTCACACTCGCCAAGCTATTGAATACGGCACCAACGTGGTCGCTGGCGTTACTCCTGGCAAAGCCGGCGGAAGCGTCGAAGGCTGTGATGGCGTACCGATTTTCAACACGTGCGCGGAAGCGGTCGCTGCTACAGGCGCGAACGCAACGGTCATCTACGTGCCACCCCCCTTTGCTGCGGATGCCATCATGGAAGCTGCTGCTGCGGGACTTCCTCTGATCATCACCATCACCGAAGGCGTTCCGGCCGCGGACATGGTGAAGGTCAAGGAGTTCCTCGACACGCAGTATCCAGAGACGGTTCTGGTCGGTCCGAACTGCCCAGGCGTTATTACGCCGGGTGCATGCAAGATTGGCATTATGCCCGGCTACATCCACAAAGAGGGTGACATCGGCGTGGTCTCACGCTCGGGTACACTCACGTACGAAGTTGTTCATCAGCTCACCACGCTCGGTCTTGGTCAGTCGACTGCGATCGGCATTGGTGGCGACCCGGTGAAGGGCATGGATTTCATCGATTGCATCAAGCTCTTCAATGAGGATCCTGACACTCGTGCCATCATGATGATTGGCGAAATTGGGGGTTCTTCTGAGGAGGAGGCCGCGGCGTACATCAAGGAGCATGTCAAGAAGCCCGTTGCTGGCTTCATCGCTGGGCTTACAGCGCCTCCTGGTAAGCGCATGGGGCACGCCGGTGCGATTATCGCTGGTGGCAAGGGCTCGGCGCAGGACAAGATTGCTGCGCTGGAAGCTGCCGGAATCAAGATGGCAAAGACCCCAGCTGAGATGGGCAGCACCTTGCAGAGCTTGCTCTAGTGTGCGATCCAAAATGTTTGACCGGCCCTCGCTTGGGTTCTCACTTTCTGGGCGCTTCGCTCTAGTCCTTCGGCATTATTCTTAGAATGCGGGCGCACGGCTTTTGGGCTGCGCGCCCGTTTTCTTGTTTGTGGAGTTCGCCATGGCTCGCGCCACAGCCATAACGAACGGTGTTGCGTTCTGAGGCTCTTGCTTGCGCAAATCTACCCGCTACTTAAGAATTCCCCTTTGCAAAAACTCCGCTGACCAGTAGCGCTCGTCATCGTCTTCGCTTCCAAAGACGAGCTTTGAAACAATCTCAAAGCCCTCGGTGGTAAGAACTTCGGCCAGCTCTTCTCGGGTTCCCTTGTCGAGTCCGCTGAAGTTGTTGAACTCGAAGCTGCGTTGATAGTTGGGGTTCGCGATCTCAAAACAGCGACATCCAGCGAGCAGCACCTTGCCACTTGGGCTGGATCGAAGCAGCCTTGCAGTTCCTCAGTATGGAAGAGGGCGAGCTCTGCGTCGCTTCCGGCGCGACATTTCGCTCTAATACCCTCGTCATTGTCATAAATCACTCCTCAAAGGTTCTAGGGCTTCCAACGGTACGTCGTCGAAGTGAGATCGACATGGGAGCGCGAAGTACGCTTGTTCGCTCGCAAGGCGCGCGAAGAGAGATTGCTGGGGCAAGCGACCGATCAAGCAACGATGCGCGTTGGCTCGTCAACGCGTCCAGGGGCGAGAAGACGAGTGAGCACGGCTCAATCTCTTTGAATCGCGCACTGGCGGTATAGAACGGCTCATCGCGAGAGCGAAGCAGCTATTTCCGCTGGCAGACAAAGCGAACTGCGCGAGCCTCTTCGCCCCAAGGCGCAATGTTCGTCATTTGCAAGATGAGTTCATCGGTTGGTGTTCGATGGCTGAGGCCGATTAGCCAGCCCCACTCATTGGAGTCGCCGTAGGTTCCTTCCATGAGAAAAAGCCCACGATTGCCAACCAGGTTCTTGCATGTCATGCCCGAAGGGCTGTGAAAGGTATCCGAGAATGCCCCACCGTCTTCGCTCAAGGTAACCGAGCCGGTCTGCGTCTCATCCTCGTGCGTCCAGGTGTACGAAATTCCCGTGGCGGTGACCTCAAGGGTGCATCTGCCCTCGGTTCGTTCATCTCCAAGTGGATCGAGCCAGAGCTCCGACCGTCCCGCCCACTTCGACCCTTCTAGCTCTTTCAACGCTGTCATAGCGCCCACTATAGATCGTACACGAAGTCGGGGCATGCGTTCGCGCCACAGTTCGTAGCCGCCGCAACAGGGGTTCTTTCTGAGCCCGCGTCTAGGAAGCTGCGCAACGCTGCGCTGCGCGGTTCTTAGCAACGACTATCTGATAGCGCATCCGGTGCAGCCAGAGGGTTGCCTGGGTGTCGCGAAGGGCATGCTGCGCAATAGGCGAGGGGCCGACTTGGGGCGAGGAAGCTCCGTTTCAAAGAAGAGCTCATGGCGCATCCCCGAACTCGCGCCATCGACCGCGCCATGCTTCGCCCTCTTGGCCTTCACCACGTGACCTTCCGCTCGCGCAACGAGGCCGAGGCGCTCGACTGCGGGATGCACGGGATTTCGGTGGCAAGCCCCCCCACAATGGTGCGAGCGCCTAGGTGGCACTCTTGCTTAGGCTTCAGTATCGGCGCTAAGAGAAATACCTAAACCAGAAGCCCAGGCAGCGGCCCACCGCTATTTTGCCCCCAGCCACCTACAGGCTCGCCCATGGCATGGGCGAGAGCAGCAAGCATATCCCCATGCCGATGGTAGCCGCTTTGCCACAGCTGGCCTGTGCGAATGGTGCCGCCGCCACCGCCTGCAAGAATGAAAGGCATGTCGTCATGAGAGTGGGTATTGCCATCGCTCACTTCTGAGCACAGCAAGACGAGGCTGTGATCGAGCATGCTGCCGTCCCCTTCAGGCCTGGCGTCGAGCTCTTGCAGCAAGTAAGAAAATTGCTCAGCCCACCACGTGCGCTGGGCAACATAGTCGCGAAACTCACGATGGCCTAGATCGTGCGATGCTCCATAGTGACTTGCCTGGTGCGATCGCATATCAAATCCTGGATCGTACATCTCAGTGCCCTCAAAGCGGCTCATGATCAACTCAGAAGTATGATGAGAGCCCTGGATCACACCCACGCGCGATAGCCCGCAGGCCATGGCCTGCACCATCACGTCAGTCTGCGCTCGCAAAATCGCGGGAAAGCGCGCCGGATCATAGAGCAGCCCCTGGTCAACCCCATCGAGATTAACGTAGGGCATGCTGCAGTCGGTCCCAGTCGAGCCACCGCCTCCTCCCATGCCGCCTAGCCGCAATTCGACCTCGCGAAAGGCCTCGAGGTGAAGCGAGAGTTTGGCCTGCTCGCGATCATCGAGGTCGGAGCGCAGCCGCTCAAGATCGCCCTTGGCAAAATCGATTGCAGTCAAGCGGCGGCGTGCTTTTGCACTCGGCTCGCCAGTGCCGCCACCCGTTCCCGGCTGCACATCGCCAAAGAGGTTTGAAAAGGCAGCAGCCGGATTGTCCTCGGGCGGGGCGCTAACCCCTGCGGATGGGTAGGAGATATGTTTGTCGCCTGAGGCGCCGTTGTGATTGGCCATCGCCCCCAGGTTGATGTGTCGGTAGGGCCTATCGGCGCCCACTGTGCTCGCCAAGTAGCGATCGATAGACATGCCGTTGCCGCCATCCACTCCGGTGAGAAGCTTGCGCGCTCCGCCCGGATGACTTCCAGCATCGGTGCCTCCCATCGATAGTCCGCGAAAAAAGACACATCGGTTCTTGTATGGTTCCAGCGAAGCGAGCTGCGCTGGCAGTCCAACTCCGCCGCCCTCTGAATAGGCATGCCACCAACTTGGTTCACCGCTTTGCGAAGCGCCCACAATGCCGTCGGGAAAGTAGAAGACAATCAGTCGCTGAGCGCGCTCGCCCTCGTGATCGGCGTATGCGCGGCGAGATTTGCGGCGCAAGAGGTTTCCAAAGAGCAGCGCAGAGCCGCCGCCTGCCAGCAGTTGTCGTCGATTTATCATTGTCGCACCACGAAGTCAGGGGAGAGAACCATGTCGATCAGGAGCTCCTTCACATCAAACTCTCGTTCAGAGAATCGTTCTTCTAGCCACTCACGGGCACAGCGATCTGCCAGCCCCTCTCGATACCCACGAGCAAATCGAAAATACTGGCGCACAAAGCAGCTCGCTGCGGCCTCGCTGTGTCCAATCTTGGAAGCGAGTTCGGGGATACTAGAATAGTTCTCAGTCGTGCCCATGCCAAGAGCTTCAAGGTCCGTGATCGTTCCACTGGCGTCGATGCTCTTGCCAGCCTCGTTCTCGCGATACCTGCCCACTGCATCAAACTGCTCAAACCCAAAGCCGACGCCATCGATGAGTTTGTGACAACCTGCGCAGACTTCGTTGGACGTGTGCATGGCGAATCGCTCGCGAGTTGTGGCATTGGCATCGACCTCGGGGACACCGCCTGCGAACGGTGGGGGCGGCGGTAGTTCCTGACAGAGCAGCCGCCTGCGCACGAAGAGGCCACGGCGAATGGGTGAAGTCTGATCCGAATGTGCCGTAGTTCCGAGGATGGAGGCATGCCCAAGAATTCCCGAACGGTTGCCATTGGCATAGCTCATGCGCCCCTCGGTGTCTGCCGACAATCCGTAGTGGGCTGCGAGCCGCGGGCTGGCTACGCTGTAGTCGGCTGTAAACAGTTCTTGCAGTGCGCCAGTCCCCTCGAAAATCACGTTACTCACAAAACGGCGTGTCTCACTGAGCATGTCGCGACGAAGCTCCTCGTCCAATCCTGGGAACAGGTTTGCGTTCTTATCAACGGTCCGTATGGCTTCGGCGCCCAACCACTGAGAGGCGAAGGATTCTACGCTCGGTCGACTACGCGAGTCATCGAGCAGTCGTCGAGCCTGCGCTGCGAAAACTTCTGAGTCAACGAGTTCTCCACTCTCAGCGAGAGCCCACAGCTCAGAATCCGGCATGGTGCCCCACAGCGTGTACGAAAGCGCTGTTGCACGCTCGTAGGCAGTAAGTGGGTAGACCCCACCGTCCTTGGTCCCAAGCTCCGAACGGTAGAGGAAGCTTGGGGAGATGAGCACCGCCTGTGCGACAGTTCGAAGCCCTTCCTCGAAACTCTCAGCGTCCTGCACTAGAGCCAAAAGGCCTGCGGTCTCGCCATCGGTGAGGGCGCGACGAAACCCGCGTTCTGCAAACCGGCGGATGAAGTCCTGCGCACAAGCATCATCTCGCTGACACCCAGGCTCGGCCAACATTCGCGAGGCCGCATCCGCGCCAACGACATCGGCTGCGTCGAGCTGGGCGTCCAACGCAGAGGCATTGACTAAGGCGCTATCCGCATGGGTCTCGAACGCGAATCCATCGGGGCGCACTTCCGGCGGAAAAGCCCGGGCCGGATCAAAGCCATTGCCACCGTCACAGGACAGCGCCAGCACCGAATTCTCTCCACCAAAGCCATCGGGGCTGCGTTCCAAAGCTCGGGGATCCGTTAGCCACTCGCTGTCATCGACGACGATCTTATAGGTGTGGTTGCCCTCAGGAATCTCGAACCTGCCAACCCACAAGCCGTTTGCAGCGGACTGCAGCGCTAGGCCGCCTTGTGCAGCAGAAGCCGGCCAGCCATTGAAGCTACCCGCGATGTGCACGGAGCTTGGAGTACGGCTACCAGCATCGAAGACAAAGCTGTGCTGGTTGCACACTTCTTGCTCACACAGCTGGGCTTCGCAGCGTTGCCGAAATCCGCAGTCCATCGCAACCTCACACCCCTGTGGCGCAAGCCCTTGCAGAAGATCGGCAACGGTATTTCCATACTCCCGACGCGTGAGAAGCCGGAGTCGCCTGGGAGATGGGGCAATTGACTGGCATGCGAGTTCTTCTGTTCGCAGTCCCTCGACAATGAAGTCGGCAACCAGGTCTGCGCACTCACCAACGCAGCGCTCGGGCTCGTTTTTCGGCATGGTCGCAGTGATGACATCCGAGAGCGCTGTAGCATCGTAGTCACCATCCACCAATGCAACCGCAAGTCCGCCCTGCCCAGCTTCCCCATGGCAGACTTGGCACTGCTCAGCGTATAGGAGCGCGCCCTCGCTGCGATAGTCATAGCCCTTGGGCTCTGCATCGCTTGTGCTGCAGCTAGAAGCCGCCAGTGCAGCTGCGGCCAGTCCAACGGCGACAGCAGCCCAAAACGCCACTCCTGATACCCCTGCTCGATTCACGCCCTGGCACTTCAGCAAGAAGCTTGCCGTTCTCGCCCGACAACTGTGGCAGCAACAATGAACCCGCTTGCGCCTGCAATCACTGAGACCGTCGTCCACAGATCCACTTTGGGATCTATGACTCGTATGACCAAAGGAGGGATTCCACAGTGCAAAGGACCCTTGGACGTCGCGCAACGCAACGCTGCCCATCGGCCCCGATGTTTTTCACAACCCACTCTTCTGTCCTGCCCAGTACCCGTGTCCCAGGCCGAGAACGCCACCACACGGATCAGAACATTACCAATCCCCGCAGGATTTCGCGCCGCAAGACTCCGCAAGAAGAATCGACCTGCTCACCTTTGGCTGCCACCGAGCTCTCCAGAACCTGGCCCGATAGAGCCCCCACCACAATGCTCCTCACAAGCCCTGCCGAATCGCGCACTAGAACGGCGAGTGCCCTGCAGTCGAAACACGTCGTTCGCATTATCGACGTTGCCGAGCAAGACGCAGAGCTTCCGTACATCGCGATGGAGAGGCTCTCAGGCGCAGACCTGGCGCACGAACTACGACACAAGGCACTGTCTGTGCGCGAGGTGCAGAAGCTCGTCGACGAGGTTGGAGCGGTGCTTGACCTTGCGCGAGAGAAAGGCATTGTGCACCGAGACATCAAACCTCAGAACTTGCTGCTCAGGGCTGGTCTCGATGGGCACCCATTTGGAAAGTGCTCGACTTTGGCGTCTCCGAGTTCGACGAGAGTACAGGCACCTTACCCCAAGGCCACATTGTCGGGCCCCCAACCTACATGGCTCCAGAGCAGGCTCAAGGAAACGATGTGGATGCCCAAGCCGATCTCTACTCTCTGGCAGCGGTCGCTTATCGCTGCCTCACCGGTCATCCACCGTTTTCGGGCAAGGAGATGGCAGGCACCATCTTTAAAGTCGTGGGCGAGATGCCACCCCTCGTGCAAACAGGCCTCTACTCGCCCTGATCCTCCACCACGCCCCCTTCTTGGCTTGGGCTGAGAGTTTCTCGTGGATGCCTTTCAAGTCGTCTCTCGCAACATACTAGTCGGTGTATTCCACGGGCAGGGTTGTAGACGCCGTTGTCGCTTCAGTCGGGTTCTCCGCGTCCCATTTGTCGGCGAAGAAGCACCTTGATGGATGGCTGGGGCGAGATGTGGAGTCGCTGTACCTCGTCAAGAAGAGCCAGTCCGCGCGCTTGTGCCCGAATTGTCGAAGCGTCTCCTCGGCAAGGTCAACCACAGCGAGACCCAATGACGGCGAGGACGCCCTTCTTGCAGAAGCCGTTCATGATGAATGCTCTGCTGCGAGCGCTGCGCGAAGTCCTGCGGTCGGCCTACTTCGCACGACTGGCCCGGCCTGCGTCGAATACGCGGCAAATCACCTGCTCAAGTTCCTCCGGGCGAAACGGTTTGCAGAGAAGCGCGTCAGCCACCTCCTGGCAGTCTTCGTTTCCCCCGTCGCCCTCGGCGTATCCCGACATGCACACGATGGGCATACTGGGAAATTTCTTACGCGCGACCTTGGCGACTTCGACCCCGCTGGTGCCCGGCATCATAAGGTCGGATACTAGGAGATCGAGTTGCTCCAAAGCGGCCAGCGTCTCTAGAGCTTCGTTACCATCGGTAGCCTGCACAACCGATAGCCCGATGTCTTCGAGCATTCGGCACACGGCCTGCCTGACGGCGTCCTCATCTTCGACCAGGAGACAAAGCCCCGCGATGGTGCGAAGCGGGCCGGCCTTTCGGTGCGCAACCGTCTCGACCTGCGCTTCGGCCACCGGCCAGAACACCTGAAACGCGGTGCCCTCACCGGGCTCGGAGTCGACGGCTACGAAGCCCTCCATCCGGGTGACGATTCCGAATACGAGAGACAGCCCAAGCCCACTACCGGCACCGACCTCTCTGGTCGTGAAAAAGGGTTCGAAGACACGTCCCATGACTTCCTCGCTCATGCCTACGCCCGTGTCTGCAACCGTGAGTATGGCGAAATCCCTGTCATCATCCGTGCGCTTGTTCTCAGCGCGCTCGGCCCATGAGAGCCTCCGTTGCTCGATAGAGAGCCGAAGCTCACCACCGCTCGGCATCGCATTGCGTGCGTTGATGATGAGATTCATGATGACTTGCTGAAGCTGCCCGCGATCGGCGAGCACGGGGTGCTCCTGCATCTCGTCAATCACTATCGAAATGGATGCGGGAATCGTGCGACGCAAAAGGTGTACTGTGGCTTCAACGACCTCACCAAAGTCGACGACAGTAGTCTTCATCGGCTGCTTGTGCGCGAAGGTCAGAAGCTGAGTTGTGAGTGAGGCGCCTCGTTCGGCCGCTGCGGCAATATCGTCGGCGAGCGCGAGCACCATCTCGTCCTTGCCGGGCTCGCGCTGAATCAAAGCGGCGGAAGCCAGCACGACCGTGAGAAGGTTGTTGAAGTCATGGGCGACGCCACCGGCCAGCTGTCCGACGGCCTCCATGCGTTGGGCCCGCACCAATTGCTCTTGGAGTTCTCGGGCTTCGGAGACATCGACAATGAAGCCCTCGTAGTGGTCCGGCTTGCCATCGTCATCGAATACAATCCGCCCGTGCAGTTTTAGGTAGACTGGCGATCCGTCCTTTCTCTTCCACGTAAGCGCAACCCCTTCGGCCACCCCGGCATCCGTATGCTCCTCCTGCAGTCGCGAGCGCTGCGACGGATCCATATACAAATCGCCAGGAATGCGCAGCGCATACAACTCCTCCCGTGAGGCGTACCCGAGTATGTCAACGAGCCTGGGGTTGACCTGGGTGAATGCGCCTGCCAGGGACGAGCGAAACGCCCCAACCGCGGCAAGCTCGAAGAAACGCTCGTTTTGCACTTTCGCTTGCTCGGACGATTGCAGAGCGGTCTCCAGCGCCTCAATCACCACACCGTAGCCAATGAGCACCACCAGGACGGTGGCGGCCGCAAAGCCCCACGGCACAGTCCATGTCACGTTGGCGAGAAATGGAAAATTTAAGATGTGTATGCCGCTGAGGACGAGTCCAAACGCGGCGATGTGTGTGCCAAAGGTTCGGGGACGCCGCACTCGCCACCAGCCGATTCCCGACGCGATGTGCACTGAGCCAAGCGCGAACATGAGCGGCCCGGTTCGCCACATGAACTCGAGCCCCATGACGGTTGCAACCACCGCCCACACATTCGTGAGGATGATGATGACAGCCCAACGCCGACGCACGTGCCGACCGAGTAACATGTCGGTTGCAGCTCCGACCAACACCCCCGCGCCGGCCATGAAGAGCGTACCCAAACCAAACAAGGCACCTACGGATGTGGCCACCGAGATGGCTGTCAGGCAATGCCCCATCCCGTAGGCCAAAAAGGCCAGACACCATGCAAGAAGGTATCGCTCCCGGATTCGCAAATACAGCGCGCTCAGTACCGCCGACGTGGTGAAGTCGGTGACCGAGATGAGAATTACTATGGGGAGAACAGCCAATTTCGTGACTACATTATACCTCTCCCGCCTGATACCCGCGGCAGGCCTAGCGCCTCTTCGGCCTCAGATTCGTGCTGAGCACGGCTCCCTACCTGCAATTAAAAACGACGTGCCAAAGTCGCTCTTCAAGCCCAAGTGGCCGCCGGCCGCCAAAGCAGTCTAGTGCTTGAATAAATGGAGGATATGGCGACAAATGGGGATTCCTCTCGTCGGCGGCAGCGTTGCCCTTCGGAGAGCCAAAGGGACCGGCGATGTACTCTTGGCGTTTCTTTGTGAAGCGTCACTACAGCGATCCTGCGAATCAGTCGATAGGCGTGAGGGAGTGAGCACCCTACTCGTAGGCGGAGATGTAGCGATCCTCAGGATCTCCACCGTCATCTTCTTGGTCTGAGGCATCGATATCACTGGCAATGCTCTTGAGTGAGGAGATGCCTTCATCCGATAGGTAGTTTTCGCTGACATCAAGCTGCGAGAGTTTGCCTATCCGCTTGCTCGCCGCCACGAGCGCAGCAGCTCCGTCGTCCCCCATCGTCCCTTGAGAAAGGTCCAGTGTTTCAATCTGCTTCATGACGGGCGCAGCTGCCAGTGCAGTGCACAGATCGTCGGTCGCGTGGTAGTTGCCAAGCCCGAGGTGTTTGAGTTTGCCAAGCCCTTTGCCTTTGAAGACCGGCTCGAGAGCAGCCAGCGCTTTGGCATTGTTGATGTCGCGTCCGAGTTGCACGCTGAACGTCTCAAGTTTGGGCCACTTTGCTGCTGCGAACTCGCCAAGGGTCTTGGGCCCAATCTCACCCGAGATGGCCGTGAACGACTTGAGCTTGGGAAATGCAAGCTTGCCACCACTGAGCCCCCCACTGCGAACTACCAGTTCTTCGAGCATTGGTAGGCCCTTGCACAGAGGCTCTAAGGGCCCAGCGTGGCTCCAGTTCAGTTCGGTCTCTTCGCAGTGAAAGTCGCCGATGTAGAGCTGCTTTAGAGTCTTGTGTTTGGTCTTCGCAAGCACTTCAATCGCCGCACCATAGCTGTTGTCTTCGAAGTTCTCGATACCCAGCGTGAGCCCTTGTAGGAATCGCGAGGATGTCAGATCCAAGAAAAGCTGAAGCGCCTCGGCAAAGGGGATTGTCTTATCCTTGGAACCAAAGCCCGGGCATAGTTCGTAGGTCGTTCGAATCTTGGCGCGCTTGAGAAAGCCCATCGACCACTCAAGTTCGTCGAGCATCTCCTCGTAGGGCGCCAACGCCCCCCAGAAGTGTTCTGAGTAGTCCGAGAGAAGCTGCTGTTCAACCTTCAGTAGCTTTTTGTCCTTCGGCTTGGAGGCCAAACCGTGCTGAACCATGATGAGTTCACCTCGAGGATCGCCTTGATCTTGCAACCAATCAGCATAAGCCAGATAGTTGGATTCCTCATCGGGGTTCTTCTCAATCAAGGCCACCATCTTCTTGTTGATGGCCTCACTGGGCCCCTTGACCTCAGGCAGCTCGCCCCCCATGAGCTTGTAGCCCCCTTTCACTTTTGCCGCCGCAGCCTTTTGGGCGAGTCCACGGGCTTGGTTGGCGTCGCTTGCGTCTTTCCTGGTAATTCGCCCGTCGGTACCTAGACGCCCGTATCGGACAGAGAAGCTCGAATCGTCGAAGGTGACCTCCCAGAACTTCTTACTTTCGCCATCGTTGTAGACATAACGTTGCCATGGACCGTCAGAGCCACCTTCTTTTGCGGGAGCTTTCTTCGCTGCAGTGCTCTCCTTTGCGGGTTTTTTCGCTGCAGCTTTCTTGGGAGCAGCTTTCTTTGCAGCGACCTTCTTCGTGGAAGCCTTGGTGGCGCCACCCACTAACTTGTAGCCCTTCTTGGTCTTCTGCGCAATCAGCGCATCCGACTTCTTCTTAGACTCAGTGGCGCTTGCAAACGACTTGGTCTTGGACTGGCCCGTGGTTCCAATCTTGCCATACGTTGTCGTGAAGCTATCGCCATCCACATCGATCTGCCAAAACTTATTAGAGCTGCCATCTTTTAGTTCGTATCTGGGCATATTCGTATCCTTTGAAAAGAAAGCGGGCTAGACGCCACGCACCTGCAGTGAAAAAAGAGACCCCTGGCTTGTGCCAGCAACGATGTTTTCCTCGTCTCTGAAGGAAACAACAGTGAGTTCTTCGTTGGCAAAGCTCTTACGAGGCACTTGCAAGAGAAACTTGGCCTTGTCGATGTCATAGAGTGAGAAAGACCGAGAGCCAGGAATCGCAAGCAAGCGCTTACTTGGAGAGAGAGCCATTTTGTTGAAGATGCCAACGTATTCGAGGTGAAGCCGATGGCGTCGTTTGGGCTCGCTGGTGCCATCCCACTCATAGAACCTCACGGTATTGTCGTTGCCCGATGTGACAAAGCCATTGGGCAGAATCAGAAGATCGCAGATGTCTTTGTGAGAAGTTCCGCGCTCGAGGCGATCCATGCCGTGATGCAAGAGACTCCAAACCCGCTTGCCCTTCTTCACAAAGGAGACCTCACCGCTCTCCGTCCCAACCAAGAAACCACCGTGCGCCCAGCGAATCGCAGTTACGCAGTCTGTGCCAACGGTGATGGCCGTGCCCTTGTCCTTGAGTGTCTTGGGTTCGACAAGCTTGAGCTTGTGTCTATCGTTCCATACAAGCTGGGACTTAGGAGAAATTCCAACCTCCCTTCCGGAGCCTTTTCGTTGGGCGATCTGGTTGCCGCTCTCGATGTCCATGAGCACGAGACGGGATCCTGTGGCGATCGCAATCGAACTCTCACCAACATGCACAACACCACTAACGCCGTCTTTTAGATGAAAGACCTTCTCCGGTTGTCCCTTGGACCAGCGAATGCCGCGTCCATTCCAGCCCGTTGTGAAAACGGTCTCATCGTCGATGAAATGCACGCTCTGTAGGTTGTTGTCATGTCCGTCGAAGGCATCATCGGCAAGTGCATCGAACCGCGTGACGCTGGCGGAGATGCCCTCTGCCGACTCGTCGACCTCTTCGTTGGGCGGCATGTTTCCCTTGCCAAGTACGAGGTGTTTTATCCACAGACCGGAGCTTTTTTGCAAGCGCGGTTTGTGTGCCTTTCGCTTTGCTTTGACGGCAGACAACAGGTCTGCTTCAAGGCTCCGAACGCTGTAGATTTCGTCAACGTAAAAGTTCTGTTGTGAATCCAAGTGCGAGCAGGCCCAGTCCATTGCCTTTGCGGCAAGGGCCGAGTCTTTGCCCTTGAGGAGCCGAATGGCGACAAGCTCCCGATAGACTGTGTCGTCGCGATCGAGAAGCGGCGCTAGGGCCGCCAGGCCTTCGCTCTTCACGAGCGCATCGAGGTAGGCTGGATCGCAGTAGTGCAAAGGGGCGGTCTTCTGTTTGAGTGCCATGCACGCCTGCTCACCAACCGCTCGCAAGCCATACGTATGCGACTGTCGCCATGTCGCGATGCTGCGGCGCTCCTTTGGCGTACCTTGGGCAATCAAGATACGGCCCGCGATGGCTTTGAGCTGCACAAGATCTTCGACCTTGGGCCAGCCGTAGTACGTTGGGTAGAGTTCTTCAAGCACGTACGTTGCGGTTTCCGTTGACTGCGGTACCCCCAATTGAATCAACGCGAACTCTGCTGCAAGGTGAAAGGGGGCGACTGAACGGCGACGGCCAACAACCATGCTCAAATAGCGCTGTAATGGCTCGATGGCGCCAGAATCGCCAATGGCGCCCAGCGCAAGACAAGCTTCAATGCTGTCGTAGTAGTAGAGCAGTGCAACCAAAGACGGCACTGTGGCTGTGAGCTTGCGATGCCCTGCTGCTTCGATGCACACGGCAAGCGGGCTGTAGTCATTGCGACTGTAGTACTCGCGCTTTCCGGAGGCGATGTTCTTCTCGGCGATTGTGCCCAAGGTATTTGCTGCGCGAGCCAAACGCTCTTCGAGCCAAGTGTCCTGGGAATCGTCACCATGCATGGCCAAGAGTGCACGCAGATCATCGAACTCAGCCGACTTCGGAGATTTGGCGATTCGCGCTTTGATGGCGTTGCGATCCTCCTCGTGTGGAGAACGGGCAAGAATGCCCTGTGCGCGATTTGCGCTCCAACGTTTCGAAACCGCGATCTTCTGAAGTGCGGGAATCGGCCTTGGGAGCTTCGCTGGATTGAAGCGGAAGACGTTGATGGCGGTGTCGATCTCATTCTCCTCGCTCAGCATCGATGCCAAAAGGGGACCAACACCCTCCATAGCGCCTTCTGCCAGCGCCCTCAGAGAGGTGTCTTGGCCCGACTTGATGCGAGCCATCGCAAGCGCCAGTTCGGGCACAGACTTCGCGGTACGCTTGTACCTCTTGGCAAGAGCTACGAAAAAGTCTGTGGCCTCCCAAGCCGATTCAATGAATGCAGCCATGTCAAATGCATCGGGATTTGGTCGCGGTTTGAATCCCATGGCTTAGATCCTTGCTAGAGGGGCTTGGCGGAGAAGGTGCAGTGAGACTGTCATGAGCTTCCAATCGTGGGGAACAATCATGGAGTTGCACGCACGGCAAAAGTGTTCCCAAGAAAGTCGAAAAAAGTTTTTCCTTTGTTGATGCGTGCCGCCAACCACCTGTAACGAGAGGCCCAGCGTGTGAACCGCTGGTTGCACGCACACATCCCCATGCCTCAAAGGATGCCACAGAGCGCGCAACGGTTTCATCACGCAGAGCAGCCTATCGCAACGAATCGGTACAGAGCCACCGGCTCCCTAAATGACTCATTGGGGCCGTCGCCTGGCAGCGGCATGCGCTAAGCTCCGGCATGCTTTCGAGACCGCGCATATGCCATGACTGGCGGTCTTGGCGTGCGTGGATTTGTCTATCGAGTGCGCTGTTCGCCCTGCTGGTCCTCCCCGGACTGCACGCGATCGTCCACCATCTCGAGGCACACGACGGACATAGCCATGAGCAGGATTGCTCGGTTAAAGGAGATGGTACTGAGAAGCGCGATGGGCACCATGCGCACGCGCCCCATCACGAGCACGATGGTGAGGTCTTCGATGGAGGACGCGACTCGCAGTGTCTTGCTGGCGAGCGCCGCGAGTTGCATCACCATCACCATCACCATCACCACCACGGAAACGATGATCCGCTTCGTCATGGTGCAGGAGCTCCGGAACATGCAGATGCGCTGCTCATTACTGCGTCCGCTGTTCTTTGCCCGCCGCCGCCTGTTCCAGTCGAAGTGTTGTTCGAGGTCTTCTATGCCGATGGTATGGAGCCTGCTAGCCGGGCTCAGCCCCGAACCAGCCGGGGTCCTCCGGATCGCGTTGTCTAACCAAGCAACCATTCGCTAACAACAAGAGAAGAAGAGGACCCAATGCAAGGTTTGTGTTGGGCAGGGCTATGCGTGCGTCCACGTACCAGGATTGGTGTGCGCGCCATGGTAGCTCTGCCATGCTGTTTTTTTATGTCTACTGCTTTGTCGCTGCGCTCCGTATGGGCGCAAGTCGAGCCAGATGCTGGAACCGGGGCCGCTCACGCAGATGTGCCCACCGAAGAGGAGTCTGCTCCTGTCGCAGAGTCAGGATCTGCCCCGGCCCCTGTCGGAGCGCCTTCGAGTCAAGAAGCGAAAGAGCCGAAATCTCCCACCTCCAATGGGACAGCATCGCTTCCGCTGCGGTCTCTTTCTAAGAACAGTTCTGCTAAGTCACTACAGTCCAAAACTAAGAAGAGTTCCAATGAACCGGCGGCCGGGGCGTTGAGTGCGGAAGTTCTGGCCCTGATGGCCCAAGGCGAGGTCGTGGAGATTGTCGCGCAACCTCCCGCCGAGTCCGCTTCATCGGTGCATTTCACCGCGGCCGAGCTTGCGCGGCGTCCTCACTCGACACCATCGGACTTGCTGCGGCAGACGCCCGGGCTGATGGTGAGCCAACACGCCGGTGGGGGAAAGGCCGACCAGCTCTTTCTCCGTGGCTTCGATGCCGACCACGGAACCGACGTGGCCCTCTTTGTCGGCGGGGTTCCGGTCAACCTCACGAGCCATGGCCACGGTCAGGGCTATGCGGACACCCACTGGATCATCCCGGAGACCATCTCGAGCATTGATGTCCACAAAGGCCCGTACAGCGCCCGCTACGGGGACTTCTATACGGCTGGTGCCATTGAGATGAAGACCATCGATGAGGTGGACGGCCTGCGCGTATCGCTCTCTCGCGGAAGCGAACTATCAGGACCAGCAGCGTTTGAGGACCCGACCTCCCGTGTCGTTGTCGTGGGCAGTCCAAAGCTCGGGGCGGGGAAGTCGGTCGTGGCGACCGAACTGAGCTACACGGACGGTCCATTCGAGAATGAGCAAAACTTCCGCAGGGGGCTGGTGTTCGGGAAATGGACAGGCCCTGCAGGTGGTGGCGAGCTCACGGTCACCACCAATGCCTACGCCGCAAGCTGGAATCAATCTGGTCAGATTCCTCAGCGGGCTGTTGAGGCTGGTGTGCTCGGAAGGTTCGGGGCCGTCGATCCAACGGAGGGCGGCACGACATCGAGAAACAGCCTTGCCCTTGCGTGGGAGGCTCCTGATGGTCGCGACGGGGTATTTGCCCTAAAGGGATACGTCGTCGATTATCGCTTTCGCCTGTATTCAAACTTCACCTTGTTTGCTCGGGATCCCAACAATGGCGATCAAATCGAGCAGACGGATTCGAGGACCCTGGCCGGCTTCTCGGGGTTCTACTCTCGCACCCACAAGTGGCGTGGAGTCACCGGCTTCCTCAGTGGGGGGGTGCAGCTTCGGGCGGACAACATCGACGCAGACCTCTGGCATACCAGGCGTCGTGACCGGCTGGCAGATTGCTTCGACCAAGGGCAGAATCCCTGCAATCAGGTCGCATCGAGAGTGCGCAACATCGGAGCCTATGTCGAAGACGATTTGTACGTGACGGACTGGCTCCACATCATTCCGGGGCTGCGTTTCGACATCTTCACCTGGGACGTGGAAGACCGCGATCTTGAGACCACATTGTCGGGAGCGAGTCCGGGCGGAACAGCACAGCGGGCGATGGCCAATCCAAAGCTGTCAGTGATCATGCAGCCAACCGAGACCGTGGAGCTCTTTGTTAATGGAGGGGGAGGATTTCACTCCAATGATGCTCGAGCTGCCGTCGCCGATGCTGGCAAGGGAGCGTTGGCCCGAGCCCTTGGTGCAGAGGCCGGGGCACGCTATCGCCCCATGGAAGGGCTGAGGGCATCGGTGGCCGCCTGGTATCTCCACCTCGCCTCCGAGCAAGTGTGGAGCGGAGACAACGGCGGGACTGAGCCATCAGATCCCAGTCATCGGCGCGGTGTGGACTTCGATGTCGCCTGGCAAGCCAGGCCCTGGCTTTCGCTGGACGCCAATCTCGCACTCGCCAGATCGACGCTGGTTGCCAACCAGGGCAATAGTGGGGCGCTTGCATTGGCTCCCAGGATCCTCGGTGGTGGAGGAGCGACGGTGCATTCGACCAAGAGCAGCGTTTCGCTACGGGCAAGGGGCGTTGGTGACCGGCCCGCGAACAGTGACGGTAGCCTGACGGCTAAGGGATTTTTCATCTTCGATCTGGTGGCCTCACATACTATCGGGCCGTGGGGGCTCGGGCTCACGGTCCAGAACCTGTTCAATTCCGATTGGAGGGAGGCGCAGTTCGCCGAGGAGTCACGGCTTCGAGGGGAGGCCGCCGCCGTCGAGGATGTTCACTTTACACCGGGAACACCGCTGGTCGCCCTCGGGACCCTGCAATACACCTACTAACAATCGGCATTGGGCTCAGGCAACGACCTTCAAGAACATTCACTGGCACCCGCCCGCAGGGACCGAAATCGGCAATAGGGAGCCAGCTCCCTACTGTCTTGTTTCTGTTGGGGCGCTTTGAATTACCCTGCTCGCAAGTGCCGACGAAGGATCTCAGCCTTCTGCTGCCAGTAGACTTGGAGGGGCGAGTGGGAAATATGTGTAAGAGTTTTACCTATTGGTGATGCGCTGGGAACTGTTTCGTGCCGTGACTCCGAACTCTGTCAATCGATTCCAGGGAGTCTTGGCAAGAATGGCTTTGGCGCGTCGCAAGTTCTCATCGTCAAGTTGCCCGTTGGTCGCATCGCGAAGGGCGTTGGCAAACTCGGCGGCTTTCGAGAAGCGCAGAGCAGGTGTTTTGCACATTGCGATCGCCATGACTTTGTCTACTTCGGGAGGCAATTCCGCGAACGCAGCAGGACGCGGTGGGGTCGAGGAGTTTTGCAAGCTGGGTTCGGGCATCAGTACATGCTCTACCCACGGGAAGATGAGATGCCCGATGGGGTACAGCTGATGACCGAAGTCAGCAACAGTTCGAGTCGTTCGACTGCTAGAGCATGCCGTTTCGACGATGAGCTTCCACTGACCTGACAGCGATGCCGAACAGGTAGTCACGCCCCACGCATCGTAGATGCTCGGGTCTTGTAGAGACGGAGCCCCCGTGCCCGCCGTCTCCAAGAAGCGCTACGCCCCCGTGAGCGATGGAGAAATCAAGCTCGAGAGTGCGGAAGGCAAAGGAGCCAGCCTCCAGTTTCTCTTTCCGCAAGTCCCGGCCGCTACGGAGCCGGAAGTGAACGGCGATTCCAAAACTGTCGCGGGCGGTACCCTACTCGTCGAGGACGAGCCTTCGGTTCGCACCATTGCCGCGCGGCTCTTGCGCGCAAGTGGTTACCAAGTGCTCGAGGCAGAATTTCCCCAAAGGGCCATGCAGGAAACCGCTCCTGAGGCGTTCTGTGCAACCATGGAAGAGTGATTGCGCTCTGGACATTCCTAGGGGCCTCCTCTCTTTTTCTCGTGGGCTACAAAATCGCTAAGCGGGAACGGCTCGTGTGGCCCTCCCTTGCGGAAGCCTATGGATCGTCTCTGAGCTCAGAGGACAGCCTAACGCGCCTGATGTGGCAGCTTAAGGGCGAAATCTTCGACGTGAGCCTCGAACTTTCCTATGTGGTGAACCGCCAACGACACGATTCAAATCGACTCGTTTTCCAATGTGTGGCGAAGGGCGTCCCTCAGTCCTGGTCGCGAAGCTATTACAACAAGCAGATTTCTGTCGCCAAACTTGGGAAGGCGAGTCCCATTCTCAATGCCAAGCTAAGCAAGCGGGCTCGCCTTTGCATAGATAGCGACAACGATGAAGGCGCCGTACTCACCGATGAGGCCATTGACATCCTCGTTAGCAGTTTCGCTATCTCCTCATTCAAACTTCAAAACAGCAGTGTCGTATCGCTGCATATAAACGAGGGCGAGGTCCGCATGAAGCTTCGGGGGAACGGCGCTGACACTGCTTTCTTAGAAACAAGCATGGCCAACACTGCCGCCCTTGCTCGTGCCCTCCAAGGAAGGGGGATGGCGGGAAATCCAGTGCAAGCGTTGAGGGATAGCCGCCTGCCGCGAGCCTCCCTCGTCTGAGGAGAGAGCCTCCCGCTTCCAGACTGAAGTGGTTCGCTCCGCTCCGGCGTCCTGTTTAGCTCAGGCAAAGCGACCTAGCAAACGCATAGGGAGGCGTCGCGGAATCGTTCCGCGGCCCCTCGAGGTCGAGCTTGCCGAGGCGATAGGTGAGAAATCGTGGCACCTCGATGGGTAAGAGAACGTCGAGACTGTTGATAGCTCAGTCGCCACAGGCACAGTCAATCGCGGAAGCCACAGGTCGCCCATTGTTCGCGCTTGGCGGTGTTCGCGATGAAGCGGAGACTCGCGGACCATAGGCGAACCTACGTCGGCTCTTTGCCGAAGGAGAGCGCCCAAGGTAAGGAACTGGGCTTGCTATGACATCCTGTGAAAACACAAAGACTCTTGACAAGCCTTGAGCAAGGGGACTACGGTCGCTAGACCGCTCGGTCTATTCTCTCATGCATGCGACCAAAGACGCTCTGCTGCAAGCAGGCCTCGAGATGCTCCTTGAACAGGGCTATGCGAGCCTGGGCATTCGCGCGATCTTGGCCCGCACAGGCATCCCAAAGGGCTCCTTCTACCATCACTTCGCGACAAAAGAAGAGTTCGCGATGTCAGTGATCGATCGCTACATGGAGGACGTGCACCAAGGGCTCGCCACACACCTGTCCGACACAACGCGCACACCCTTGGAGCGAGTGCGGGGTTTTTTTGAGGCAACTGAGGAGAAGTATCAGAGCGAAGGCTATCTCGGCTGCCTCCTCGGTGGTCTGGGGCAAGAGCTGTGTGGTGTGAGCTCAGTGTTCCAAGAGAAGATCGAAGGCTGCCTCACTCACATTGCATCGGCTGTCGCCACGACGCTACAGGAAGGCATCGATAGCGGACTACTCAGGGCGGATTGTGACTCCGAGGCGATGGCCAATCTACTTGTGGACTGCTGGGAAGGTGCTGCACTGCGCTCGCGACTTTGGCGTGACCCAGCCCCACTCCAAAACGTCTTGGATTTCTATTTCCGCAGCCTAGAAACCAGCTGATTTTTTTGTCTCCGACAGTAACACGACCGGTCTATTCACATCTAACCAACTGAAAGAAAAAAGAAAAATGAGTACAATCCCCTCCCTCTACGAACGTCTTGGTGAAGTCTCTGGCATCAGCGCCTTGGTTGAGGACATTGTCGGTGCCCATGTCGAAAACGCGACGATTGGGGCTCGATTCCGTCCTTACGCTGCTGACGCCGCTCGCTTCACTGAGCTCAAAGGCCTCCTCCGTGACTTCCTCGTCGCTGGCAGCGGTGGCCCCACAGAGTACAAAGGAAAGGACATGATAACGGCACATAGCGGCCTCAACATCAGCAACGAGGAATACATGGCGGCCATCGACGACATCATGATGGTGCTGGCCAAGCACCAGATCGACGAACAGACCCAGAAGGACGTCCTCATGATCAGCTATGGCCTGAAGAAAGACATCGTCAAACTCTGAGCGCTTTGGGGATAGGCCTTCCGAGTCACTGACCCGCGAGGCCCGTCCCCAGGGCCACTCCTGCGAACAACTCTTAGCTCCTACGGCGCCCCGATTCTGCCAGACTCCAGAGCCCTGGTGGTTGCGGGCGTTGCCCGGCGACCACGCTATTCCGTCGTCTACGACCTCACATTCGCAATACGCTTTCATGTCCTCGTAGCGGTTTGCGAACATGCCATCGCGGTAGGCAACGACACGCTGACCTTCGATCTCACTATGATCCCAACGAGGCGGCAACCTGTCTGGAGGGGTTTGCGACAGCGAGTTGCCATGGCAAAGGCCCCGAGCAGGGCCGTGACTTCCATCAAGGAGCTGATGGGCCACCGCTCCATCCAGACGACGCTTCGCTATGTCCATGTTGATGACGAGGCCAAAAGCGGGGCGATCATGGAGGCCTTCGGCACTGGTGAATCCGAAATGGGCCCGAGCTGGGCCCGAAGCAGTAGCCCAAAAGAGAAAAGCTCCGTAACTGATTAAAGTTACGAAGCAATTCAAAGCGACCCCAACGGGATTCGAAAGCGACGCTGAAAGCGCCCCCTCGTGCTCACTGGTGGTCAACAGCGGTGAATCTAACGAATCAGATACTGTGTCGCCCGGATCCGAGTCCTCACGAATGGCCACTGTGCGTCCGAATGTGCGGGGCATAAATGAGGAACTTAACGCAGCAAGGGCAGCCTGGAATGCAGGTCGTGACCGAGCCGATTTGCGACGCCGACTACTTCAAATCCTGTTGCAGCTAGATGCCTAGCGATGCCGCGCAGTCCTACGGCTTCTTTATCTTGGCTTCCGGCAGGTTGGGCGGCCCCACCCTCGGGCGCCGTTATCAGTTGATACCTATGCTCGCGCTTCAGGCGCACGGCCAAGAAGCCGCAGCCGACAGTGGCGATTCCCAAGTGGATGAGTCCAATCGTTAGCGGAACAAAGGCCAGAAGCCCAACAGCCCCGAAGAACCAGAACATGGCGAGGTTCTCTGCCTTCGCGTTTCGAACCAAGATCCAGCTTGCACCACAGGTTTTGCAAAGGTGCTGGGCATTCCACCGCGTCACTTTGGCTCCACAAACCGTGCAGTTCTTCGGCGGTTCGAGAAGTGCCTCCGCGTCAGTTTGCTCGTCCATTTGGGTTGTATAGTCCAAAAGGAGGGCTAGCCAGTCCAGTAGCATGGTAGAACGCAGACTCAATGGGACTGAAGCCGAGAACACCCCCGCCCCGTGTGGAGCCCAAAACGTCCTTCCTGAACGTGGATCTTGATCTGGAAAGCCAATCGGATCTCGTGCCCCTGATCGAGGCACTCGGCCCCGTGTACGTGCTCCACCAGACGCACGAGGCCACGTTTGTGGCAAGCCTCGAAATCGAGGAGGTTGGCCTGGATTGCAGGGCTACGATTTCGGCGCTCCTCGACCTGGTGGATGCCCTCGACGAGAAAGCACGACAGCGTTGGGATAACTGCACCCTGCGGCGCTTCGACATCGGCATCCAGTCTGGCATCGATCCGAGAATGGTCCAGTATGACCTGCCAGCCAGGCTTGTGAAGCGAATCGCTGCTGCCGGCTCGGACCTAGTTGTGACTGTCTACGGTGCAAGGGACCGGTCTCCACTGCCAGCGCAGCCCGAGTACTAGGGCTGGTGCCGACTAGCTACCAGACTGTCACACCACTCCGCCAAGATGGCTCCCGTGGGTTTCAAGGGGCGCAAAAACAATGAGTTTTCAGCGGCCACGATAACGAGCCTGCGGGAGTCGGCTCGATGCGTTTGCTCGAATCCTGCGTGCCAGAAGGTCCACCACGAAAGGAACCAACGGCGACGTGGTCCGCGTCGGCGAAGCTGCCCATATCTACGGGGCGGCTCCAGGAAGTGCGCGCTATCGACCGGAGATGACACCAACGGAGCGGCGCGATATCTCGAACGCAATTTGGCTTTGCCGGATCTGCGCATGGCGCGTGGACAAGGACCAGAAGCGCTATCCCGCTAGCAGCTTGCGACGGTGGAAAGCTAGGCATGAGGAAGCCGGCGAATCGGAGCTTGGCAATCCCCGTCCCCAGACGAGCCGCTCCACGGCTGGCGGAACCTATACGGGCGGCCCGTCAAGCCCAGCGACCTACTCGTCCCCACCCACAACCTCAACATCCGAGCCCCGAAGGACACGTACCAAGCATTGCACCGTGACCTGAAGAAGCTGGGACTACGACAACGGCGCGTGCATGACCTGCGGCGCTCCTTCGTCACGCTGGCCCAAGTTGACGGTGCCAGTCCGACAGTTCTGGAGGCCATCTCGCACGGACCGCGTGGCGACATAGCGATGTACACCAGCCTGCCTTGGCCTTCGCTCTGCGCCGAGATCAGCAAGATGAAGTTCGAGCTGCCCAGGCCGCCAGCCGAGCCGCTGCGGCTCGTAGCCGGCGACCCGAAACGCACAGTCGAGCGCACACCCAAAAAGAAAGGCTCGGAACCAGTTATGATTCCGAGCCCTTACAAAGCGACCCCAACGGGATTCGAAGATCAGAAACTAGACCTCTAACAGCGCGGAGTCACACAGTTTTGCGCAGTTGGAACACTTCTGATTCCTGTCTAGGCATGTACAAACATGCACAGCCTTATGCGTTATGGCGCAAATGCGCCATGCCCTGATCCATCCACCCGACCTAGCCAGCCAGCTTGATGATCTGCGTCGTCTCAGGTGCAAAGAATTCTTCAGTCGTATGCGCAGCCTTGCTCGACTTGAGCGCTGCCTTCTGAAGCCGTTGATGAGCTTGCACTTCGTCTTCCGACCTTGGCTCACTGCCAAGCAACTCTGTCGCAACGACTCCCCTCAGCATGTAGTCGTACTGGGGCGAGATGAATTTGTTGCTGCTGGTGCGCTCCCAGTTCGCCACAGTCTCTCTCGACGCACCCAGGCGGTCCGCAAGAGCCTGCTGCGTCAGACCGGCAATCCTTCGAATGGTCTTTGCGGCGGCTGGCCCCAGGCGGTCATCTGATTCGATGAGAGTCGCAGCCACCACCTTGAGGCCCGTCTCGATATCTACACTGGCCACAGTCTCGCCAGCGCATTCTTGGCAACGCAAAACCGGAAACGCCTCAAATCGAATCCCGAAGCCACTCTTGATGTAGGGACTGAAATCAAAGCCCTCCAAGAAGACTCGCTCCAGCTCGCCACCACACCGACAGATTTCATCTTGCTTACTCATCTTTTTCGTCCTCGTCTTTGGAGGGGTCAATCACAGTCACCACCACGCCAGAGTCCCTCTTCTTGTCCTGGTAGGCTTCGAAGCCGATGGCAATCTCGCGGTCTTCATCGAGGTCTGGCCCGTAGACTCTCCAGCAGGTCCCGCCCCTCTCGGGCTTGCCGTTCTTGTACGGCTGGCACCGGGCGGCGTTTCTGATACAGGATTGGATATCCGGCCAGTCGATGTTCCTCTCAATCATTCGTTCGTGTTCGGCATGCCAACTCAGGGTCAACCTACCGGCATCTAAGGCCTTTCTAATCCATACAAGGGCATGCGTTGCGTCTCCTGGGCCTGCCACACCATGATTGTAGTCTCAGACTACATTCCTGTCTACGCCTAATTGTAGCCTTAGACTACAAAGCACCAGACCGACGATGAGCCTGCACGCCTATCGACGCCACTTGTCCCGGTAGGAGGGTGGATCTGGAATCGGCACGCCGGGACCTTCTGCTCGCTCAGCCGAGAAAGTGCTGTCGTCGCCATTCTTGATTCGAATCTTGCCAGTAAGCCCGCCGTCCTTGCGGAGCTTCACCGTGCCAGAGCCAGACATCTGGTCAAACTCCCACGCCCCCTGCCAGTGGAAGGAAACACCTGTCTTGGTCGGCCTCGCATCAACATAGGCCAGCAGGCAGTGCATGCGAAGGCGGTCGTCGTTTCCAGTCAGCGACAGCATGGCCGGGCCAAGGATATCGAGTCCGTCGTTCACCCAGGTTCCCGTATCGATGATGCGCCACCAACCACGGTACTCGGGAGGAATCGCTGTGCCGGTCATTGGCACCGAGCATACCCCTCTTCGTCGGGACCAGGATGTGCGGTAGCGTTGCCCCGTGGCAAGTTGGAGCGACGACGTTGAGCCTGAGCGCATTGCCCAGATCCAGCACTATGTGCGCACCGGCGAGCACGATTCCACCCACGCAGCCTGGCCCGGTGGCGTCATCGAACGTAGCCAAACGGCGAGCAACGACCTGTTGGGCGCACTGGTTGAGGAAACAGTGCGAAGATGCGAGGGGCTGCCCCGCCCTGCCAGACTGCCAAGGCTCAACCTGACGGACTACGTCCTACAGAAGGTCAAGCCCATGGTGCGAGGCCTCTTTCCCACCCATGAGCGCGAACTCGTGCAAGACCTCCTCGCGACCTCGGTTGTCATCATCACCGCCGACAACGTCGCTGTGAGAGTGGATCGTTTTTAGGGCACGGTGATAGCGAACCTCAAGACAGGTGAGCCCCTCTCATACTGGGCCACCCGAGATGCCATCCTGGCGCTCTACAAGAAGGCCGACGTCACCGTGCCACCACAACCATGGCACTCTCTCCGCCACACCTTCGGAACCGAGCTCGCCTCAGCTGGTGTCCCGGTGACAACCATCAAGGAGTTGATGGGGCACCGCTCCATCCAGACCACCCTCCGCTACGTGCATGTTGGTGACGATGCCCGAGCAGAGGCAATCATGGAGGCATTCGGAAGTGGTGAAGCCGAAATGGGCCCCAGCTGGGCCCGAGGCACTAACCGAAAAGAGAAAAGCTCTCTAACCGATTAAAGTTAAAGAGCAATTCAAAGCGACCCCAACGGGATTCGAAGACACCTCATATCAACCTCTAACGTCGCGCCATTGCATGGTCTTCGGCGTTTAGATGTCTTCGCAGTCTGGTTTAGTTGGGCCGAATCGGGTCTGTCCTAGTGCTTTATGGTGCAAGGATGGTGCAGCCTACGAAGTCTCCTTTGGAATCGATTTCGTTGGACCACTCAGCTCCCTACGCTCCATGTAGATCACACCACCATTCCAAGAGTGGTAGGTAGTCTTGCAG
>JANTGM010000080.1 GCA_024762925.1 Kofleriaceae bacterium
GAGCAAGCGTGGTGTTTCGCGCCTTCGGCGCTGTGGTCTGGTGTTCCACACCAGAAATTAGCTAGTTCGCGTCCAACTGGGACGCGAACTAGCTAGTCCTCTTCCTGATTCGGCAGCATACCCCACGGATTCTCCATGAGCAGTCCTTCGGCGTGGCGCCTGAGGGCATCGTCGATTTGTGAATTGCTCGCCTCGCGAAGGGCCTTGGCAAAGGACATCGAGTCGGGAAAGCGGTGTTTTGGCTTCTTGGCCATTCCAACCGCGAGAACGAGGTCGAGCATTGGGTCGATATCTGCCAAGACACTCGGCTGAGGTGGCGTGCCATAGACGACGTTGTAGAGGGTCGTAGGTAGGTCCTTGCCGGTGAACGGCGGGCGACCAGCCAACGCACGGTAGACAATTGCCGCAAGACAATAGCGGTCTGCAGCCCCATCCACATCTTGCCCCTTGGCTTGCTGTGGCGACATGTAAGCCGGCGTTCCAATCACTCGGCCTTGTGTGAGCGTGCCCGAGTGTTCGGCGAGTTTCGATGCACCAAAGTCGAGCACTTTCCATGTAGAGCCCGATGGCATCTCTGCCAAGAAGAGATTCTGCGGCTTGAGGTCTCGGTGGACAATGCCCTTTGCCGCTGCCAGGTCAATGACAGAGCCGACTTGCTCGACCAAGGCGACCACTTCGGGCATCGAGAGTCTGCGAACTTCTCTTAGGTGATGTGCTAAGTCGTATCCCGTGAGTTTTTCCATGATGAGATACGGGATGCTGGCATCGGAACCAGATGCTCCAAGAATCTGCACAGCGTGTGGGCTATGCAATGCGCTGGCTGCTTGGGCCTCTCGCAAGAAGCGCTCAACCGAACTGGGTTTTGCGAGGACATGTGGGTGCAAGAGTTTCACAGCGGCAAGCTGGCCAGTGTCGAGATGGATAGCCTCGTAGACCTCACCCATGGCGCCACGGCCAATGATGCCCCCAACTCTATAGCGGTCGAGAACTCGATCACTGTAGTGGCCCATACCACCAGCACCAAGTACGCGGTCGAGGTCTTCGCGAACCTCGATGAATGCCGCCTCTCGCTCCTGTGCCTTGGACTCCGCGGCGATTACCTTGTCCATGGCTTGCAACGTTCCCGCACGCCCACTGCGCGCCAGCATGAACATACCGGCATACAGCAGCTGAGTGAGAACCTGCGCGATGATTCGAATATGCAGGTCGGAGTCGCTTGCTGTGATGAGGCCTGGGTCGCGAATGGTGTTGGTGAGAATGAGCGTGGCCAAGACCAACTGCATGGAGGCGCTCACCAAGTACATGGCCCAAGCGGCCACTGGGCCTTGGCTGCGACCGACAAAGTAGATTCCGGGCAAGATCGCAAGGGCGGCTGGTGAATGAACACCTAGATAGAGCACGCCTGAGTACGCGATCAGCACGCTCAAGAGCGCCATGATGTTCAAGAGGCGCTGGTCGTAGCGGGTGACATCTCTGAGAACGATGACTACCCACAGAGAGGTAAAGATACTGAAGAGCGAGCCACCCCAAAGGACCGCCCGCAGGATCGGATCACCACCCAAGAACGGGAGTGCGCAAACAATAAGCAGGCACAGGCCACCAATCATGGTGGAAAATGTGCGCATCAGCCCAACGTCTTCGCCAAAAAGCACGAGCCGCGATCGGTGTAGGCGAGTCGCCTGGTCTAAGTGAACGCTTGGGTGAGCGGACGAGGTCTGACTGGCGCCAACAGGTGAGCCCGCCAAACTCGATCCTGTGAAGTGACCTGGGCGCGGGAACGGCTTTGAAACCATCGCTTGCGCTTGCTCTGGCGATCCTTGAACAGCGGCCGAGCTTCGCCGCCTCTCCCGGCGGTTGGCTGAGGGAGAGTCTGTCACTGTCGCTGGTTCGTCGTCGAGACTCATCAGAAGTCGACGACAAGGATACCGCGTACTCTGGCCAGATTCACATAGCGCTGTTTCGGGCGGGCTAGGGTACAGTGCGGTCGTGTCTTTGCTGCGTTCCGTCTTTCACCCCGCCACATTCCCCGTCGTGATGGTTGCGTCTTTAGCATTCCCGCAAATGGGCTGCTCTGGCTGCTCTGGCGACGATTTGGAGTGCGTGGAGCCACAAGCCTCCGATTGCCAACCCCTGTACCAGCCGACCTTTGACGAAGTGTACGCACGCACGATCGAGCCGCGATGTGCGGTGAGTGGTGGGGCGTGTCACAGCGGCAGCGAGTCGAAAGGCGACTTGCGACTAGACGACATCGATCAGGCCTACTCACAGCTCGTCGACAAGGGCCGAGTTTTGCCAGGCGACGCATCCTGTAGCCTGCTTGTCATTCGGATCGAAGGGGGCGGAGGTGTCATGCCCCCTGGTACACCGTTGTCAGAAGCGGAGCGGTGTGCGATCGAAACTTGGGTCGCCAACGGAGCCACACGGTAGCGCTATGCAAATCCTTCAAACGTTCTCGGTGTGTGCTCTTGTTGGCTCGCTTGCCCTCGCATGCGGCAAAGACTATCTCTCGAAAGCAGAGCTGATGGATCCTGAGACCTGCAAGGACTGCCATCCGAAGCACTTTGAAGAGTGGCAATCGAGCATGCATGCCTACGCGGGCGATGACCCGATTTTTCTCGCGATGAATCGCAGAGGTCAGCGGGAGACAAATGGCGCCTTGGGAGATTTCTGTGTGCAGTGCCACGCGCCCATGGCGGTTCGCGAAGGCGCAACGACCGATGGTCTCAACCTGGAGGAATTGCCGCAGTATCTTAAGGGCGTGACTTGCTACTTCTGCCACACCGTGAAGGAAGTGACGGGGACACATAACAATCCGCTTGTGCTTGCCAACGACAATGCGATGCGTGGCGGTATTGCGGATGCTGTGGAAAATGGTGTCCACAAGACCAAGTACTCACCTCTTCACGATCGAGATAGCGCCGAGTCATCGAGCCTCTGCGGCAGTTGCCACGACATTGTGACGGACAACCTGCATCTCGAGCGCACGTTTGCCGAGTATCAAGGGAGCATCTTTGTGGAGCCACCCTTCGATCAGAGTTGTTCGAACTGCCATATGAACGGCAGCGATGATGTCGTTGCGGATTTTGAGGGAGTGAAGAGCCGCAAGAGACACTCTCACGCCTTTCCCGGTGTAGATTTGGCGATCATTGAGTGGCCAGGAATCACCGAGCAGCGCGCCTTAATCGAGGAGGAACTGCGAACCACTGTGCAAAGCCGACTCTGCTACAACCCCGCGACCAATTCGATGGATCTCAATCTCACCAACGTTGCTGGTGGGCACATGTTCCCAAGTGGGGCAACGCAAGACCGACAAGCCTGGGTGGAGTTTGTTGCAACGGTTGGCGATGCAGAGGTTGTGACCTCGGGAGTCTTTGCAGATGAAGATCCTGTGAGTGCAGAGAACGACCCACTCTTGTGGCAGATGAAGGACTTTGGGTTCAACGCTGCTGGCGAGTCGGAGCACATGTTTTGGGACATTACTCGCGTCGAGAGCGAGCTGTTGCCGCCAAGCGTTACTTTTGACATGACGGATCCTGCCTACGATCACTCAAAGACACGCTCCTATCCAATGGGAGCAAACCCGCGACCCGACGAAGTTGATGTTGTTGTGCGCATTCGGGCCGTTGGACGGGAACTCATCGATGATCTCATTGCGAGTGGTGATCTTGACGAGCGCTTTCGCTTCTCGATTGAGACGACGAATCTCGAGGGCAGCCGCTTGCACTGGACACCCGAAGCTGCTGGCTCCGACCTCTGTGTGCCATGAGTGGCATTCGCGCCGGGCTCGTTGGTGCGCTTGCGACGCTAGTCCAACTCGTCTTCGTGGGTGACACCACAGTCCCATTTTCCTCCTGTATTGGCATTCTTCTCACATGAGACAAGCCACTCACCAAACCAGCAGCCCACGTTGCCTGGATAGCTCCAGCATGCCGCGTCCTCATCTGGTTCAATCGCGAATTTGGTGACTCCGCTACTTGAACGAACTTCGGTTCCTGCGAGTTTGTCTGAGTAGAGATTCGTGATTAGGGCTCTATCGTGTTTCGTTAGATCACGTAGTGTGTTGATGCGCCGTTCAGATTCGAACTCGCCGGACTCCTCAATGGGAGCCTCCATATCGACCGCACAGGCGGAGGCAAAGAAGGTGGCGAGGAGAAGGGGAGCGAGTGTGAGTTTTTGCATTGGTACTTTCCTTTTCTTGAGTGAGACCTACACTTGTGCAATCGCAATGCCCAAGTGGGGTTGACGCTTCAGCGGGCAAACGGACTGAGCGGACGGTCTGGTTGTGGTTTGGCAATCCACGTTGTGGACTGGATGTCCACAGCCGCTTGCACTGGACACCGGAGAGTGCCGGTTCGGATCTCTGCGTTCCATAGGCGCGCCTGCCTCCGAAATGGTAGGAGTGCCGAGTCATGACGACAAAACGCCACTCCGAATCCGTTCTCTCTGACCTGCGTGATGAATGGTGGAGTCTTGACTACTTGGATCTCATCGCGAAACGACTCGCTCTTTCTGAGTGCAGCAAGGCGCTCGACGTGGGATGCGGCAAGGGCCACTGGGGGCAGCGAGTACTTACGTTGCTTGGCCGAGATGCGACTCTTGTTGGGGTAGATCAAGAGCGAGACTGGGTTGCCGATGCGCTCACGCGAGCAGACGCACTTGGCATCTCAGCGCGCTGCGAGTTTCAGCAGGCAAGTGCCGAGAAACTGCCCTTTGTGGATTCCCAGTTTGATCTTGTAACCTGCCAGACGCTTGTCATGCACGTCTCTTCGCCAGAGACGGTTCTAAGAGAAATGCTACGAGTCCTAAAGCCCGGCGGGCGATTGCTGCTTGCTGAACCTAGCAACCTTCCCAATCAGTTCTCGACCGATACACTCAACCGGGCGCTCTCGCCCGAAGAACTCGCAGAGATGGCCTATCTCTTTATCTGTTGTTCTCGGGGGCGGGCCGCTTTGGGGCGTGGTGATGATTCGATCGCCGATGTGTTGCCTCACATGCTGCTCAAACTCGGCGTGACCGACCTGCGCATCTTCCAAAACGAGCGCCCAAGCGCGGTGATTCCGCCCTATAGTGATGCAGTTCGAGGGCAGCTCGAAGAGGAAATGCGACACGAGGAACGCGGCTTTTGGCTTTGGAATCGCGAAGATGCCCATCGTCTATATCTTGCTGGTGGCGGCTCCGAGGAGCGCTTTGGTCGGGCCTACGCAGTTTTCCTAGGGCGCACTAAGATGTTCAAAGAACAGGTCGAAGCAGGCACGTACTCCAGAGTCGGTGGGGGGCACCACTATCTATTTGCTGGACGCACACCCGTCCCACGCTAGACTGCTTGTGTGAGGTGGCATCGACTCGGCCTTGTTGTGCTGCTTTGCTGCGGTTGCGGTCCGACGGCGATGGAGTCTGGGCAGGCAGTACTGCTTGCCGCACCAATCATCACGCTCGCTGGTGCCTTGGTCTCTGCAGGATACGTAAAGCTCTGGCAGCCATTGGTAGCGTCGTTGCACTTTGATTGGCGACCCACACTAGTAACACTCGTTGTGTTCTCTGTTTTCTGCGTGGGCATCGTCTTTTACCCGCCAGGGTCTGGCGAATGGGTTGGTGCTGCCCTGTGGTTTGTCGGAACCTCATATCTTGCTTTGCAGTTGGTTGTTCTAAGGATTACTCTTAGATTCGCCGCTCGCAAACGATACTCACTGCTCTCCCTGTCTCCATGGATAGTGTTGTATCTGCCCGCTGTCATCCTGGCCTACGCTGGGTCTACGACCGAAGAACTCGGAGCGTTTCCAGGCCTTTTGTGGACAATCCCAGGGTACGGCGGGCTAGTGCTTGCCCCCATTGCCTTCGTGCTCCTCATCGAAGCTCTCCTTCGAAGGAAACACCTCGCGGATCGGTTGCGAAAAGAGCAGTTGCCGCGCCCCTTGCCAGAGGCTCGTGCTCGGTTTCGCTAAGAGTTTATCTGGTTGTTCACCCTAAACTCCGAAGCTAGGCTCGCGCCAGGTCAGAGCCTTCGAATGCGCCGCTGTCGGAGCCAAGGCCGTAGTCGACGAGCCGCTTGGCAAGCTCACCCGCAGACGTACTCTGATACTTCCGCTTGAGTTTGCCACCGCCCAATAGTCCGGCTAAGGAGAGTGCTCCATCCGCAACAGCGGCTCCAATGCGCTCAGCGGGCCGCAATTCATCCCTGTCTGATCCGGTAATGAAGGAAGGCCTCGCGATGATATAGGAGAGCCCGGCCGCAGCGAGCTTCGCCTCGGCCTTGCCTCGAGCTTTGAGATAGTTCGAACTGGCGTTTGTCTTGGCACCGATGGAACTGAGGTACACGAATCGTGGTGGAGATGCCTGATCGGCTGCGGCCTCCACGAGCATCGAGGTGAGTCCGAAGTCAATGCGCTCGTAGATGTCTCCTTCGATTCCTTCTTTGCTCGCTTGCTTGCGAGTCGTTCCAATTAGGCAGAAGACATGTGTGACACCCAAGCGCTGAAACGTTTTCGTTAAGGCGGCAGTGTTCCATTCCGTTGTGTCGACACTCGCACCGATGTTCTGCATTGCTGGGCCAAGCCGCTCAAGTCGTGAGGACCCTGGGCGAATGTGGGCAATGGTTGTGACGCCTTGTCGTCGAAGCTCGGCAACCACTGCTTGTCCAACGTAGCCTGTGCTTCCGGCAACAAATGCTACCGCTTCCGTTTTGGTTTTGTCGCTCATCGTCGTTGCAAGACTATCAGCGATCGCCACGTCGGAGCTCAACTCGGTGTTCTGACTTGGCGTGCGGGCAAAGAGGGAGTCTGGGACGGTGAGGCTGTGTGGCCAGGCATCATCGACGGCCGATGGTCCGTCGCCGACGAAACGCTAAGAAGAACACCATTCCTCCAAAGCCGAAGCCTGCCAAGTTGCTGCTTGCTGCTTGGGTAGAGCAACCACTCGATGGCTCGCGAAGTCCGAGGTCTGCACACGTCGGTGAGTCGACAGGGCGCGTGTCCTCGGCGCTGGGATTTGAGTAGGAGCACGCAAAACCGCGTCTGCCGTCGCCAACATCGGCTGGCACATTCCAGCCGTAGATGCCGCACGATGGGGGAGCTGGGGCGCAGATTGGCACTTCGGCCAACGCGGCGCTGAAGTTCTCCGCGCCTCTGCTTGTCGAGCGAGTGAGAATTGGTTCGCAGACCGGAGCTGCCTCGAGCCCCTCGAGAAGCCCAGCAGAACCCGGGTTGCATTGGCAGGTTGGAAAGCCACCAACATCAATACAGGTGCCGTCGCCGCAGTCGATCGTGGCGCAAGCATCAAGCAAGACGAGCCCGCCTTCTGAGAAATCTACTGGTGCTGTGTCGAGAACACAGGTCGTTGAGGGGCGGCCATCCAAGTCGATAAATCGTCGCGCCGTAGTCCCCTGCTCGCATTCGCAGCCAACTCCGCTCGCTGTTGCGACGCAAGTTCCTGGGCCGCAGTAGAGGCTCGCGCAGTCGCGAAGCTCTTGGATTTCTTCAAACTGCGCAACATCGATGATGTCTGACTCGCAAGATCCCAGGGTGCTCAGATCGTTCGAGAGCGTGAGCCGCCCAAAGCGCGGTGCATCGGCATCCGGTTCGAAGACTGGATCGTAGGTCATATCTGCGGCCGACATTCGGGTGGTGAGCCGCGTGAGCACAGCGTGCTTGTCTGCTAGTTCGTTGACAAGGTCAGCACCCGCCACCAGAGCTTCCCCGTTTTCGCAATCCCCCTCGTCAAAGGGGCTATCGGGGCACGAGCAGATCCCATCATCGGCAACATTGCAAACGTCAAAATCAGAGCTGCAGCAACCCGTTCCTTGATCGAAGTCAACTCGGATCGGCTGCCCGATGTACTCCGCAACAAAGCTCTTTCCGCCCGCTTCATCGACTGAGCGGCTAAGCAGCATGGGATAGTTAATGCGCCCTGAGGTGTCAACAGAGAGTTGCTCGGGGTCTACTACCGCGCGATCAAAGTCTCGCGGACTAAAAGCCTCACTGCCGTAGATGTAGGCCGTGATGGTCATCTCTGGCTCGGCCGCGACTGCTGTGAGTTGCAGGGGAATCATGGGAGCATCGGAGGCAAAACGCATGCGAAGAGGTTTGATATCCGACGTGTTGGCGCCGGCAACGAGCTTGCTGGCGAGAAAGAGCATGTTGGCATCAGAATAACTCTGAATGAACGGGGCCATTGTGCTGTTGACGATAAAGCCCTCGTCGGCGAGCCACTGCATGGTGCCATCGACATCGCCAGCGGCAAAAACGATGGTTTCGTAGGAGCCGATGACAGCTCGCTCGATGATCTGAACGGGTGGGTCCTCGCCAGGAGCGTCCAAGCCACTGTCTTCATACAAAGGCGCGTCCGTGAAAACCGGAACGTTGCCTTCATCGCTCGCACCGCCTGAGCATCCGACGCCACAACCGCTAGGTGGCGATTCACAGCTTGGCATGGCAGCGTATTCACAGGTCCATTCCGCGACGGGACATTCGCTCTTGGAACCGATCGAAAACTGCGGAGAACTGTCGCGATCGAGAAATCCGAAGGCCGTCTCAGGAGATAGGGAAAGTTCTGGAACCGATGGGATCGGCACAACCCACGCAAACTCGTCTGGCTTTCCTGCATAGCGAATCAATACGTGCGCAGTTACAAACCCCTCTTCCACCTCAAAGATGATCTGCTCGGAGGATTGGTTGATGGCAAACTCGGATACCCCGTTGTCGGGTGGCTCAGGCGAATGGACGCAACCACACGCCTCGGCCTCCTGTTCGCCTACCCAGAAAACGCTGGCGCAAGCTGCAGCCAATGCTGCGGAAAGATATGAAGTCTTCATGTTGTTTGTTCTCCTAGTTCGATTGCTTGCACTCGTGGTAGATACTGCTGACCTAGCTATAACGATGAGCTAAGAAAATATCTTAGCTGAGAGGATCTGTGGAATGCGAGCGTCGTCGCCGCCGCCCCATCACAAGAGCTAACAACAGCAAGACGCCCATGCTTAGGCCACGGCCACGGCCACCTGCGCTACAACCAGGAACGTCCTGTTCATTGTAGGCCTCCGTCACTACCTCGGCTGATGGATATCCGTCTTCGTCAATCACGGCAATCGAGATCTGAATGTTGTCGTCGACATGTTCGTATCCCAGGAGAAAGACATTTTGTTCGCCAGTCTGAGAATCCAATCCCGGTTGGGCATAGGTCACCAAACCATCGCTATGAGTAATGCGAAGCAGGTGGCCTTCTTCAATTGGAGCGATATAGATGTTTAACGCGTGGATGTCACCACAGGTCGCGTTGCCACATGCGGGCCCCTCTTCGTAGGAGTGGCTAACAGAGGCCTCGAACACCATTGGTTTTGCCGGGGCCAGTGCTGCGTCATACGCTCGCAGAACTTCAGGTTCGCGGGCGTAGCTTGAAGCGATGCTACAGGCCTCGGCGGCGCGATCTTGAACTGCAAGCAAGAGGGTCGTTGTCACAAGCGCCAAGATGAGATGACGAGCCATGTCGCGCCCTAAGAGCAATACTGAGTCCACTCCTCGTCGTACGTGATTTTAGGTGGTTAGTTGGGCTGAGGGGCAAGCATCACGACACCTATGTCCGGAAATCGGGTTGGTTAGGTAAACACTTTGAAGGCAAAGGCGACGTTTGCAGCCACGATGATTAGGGCGAGTCCTCGGCGAAGTGTGCTGGCTGGAAGGTGCTGGGTGAGCGAAGCGCCAATCTGCGCGGCAGAGGCCGATCCGATCATGAGGATTAGCGCAAGACCCAAATGAACGTTGCCCAGCCGTGCGTGTTGAACTGTACCGATTGTGGCCACAACCAGGATGACGACGATTCCTGTTCCAGCCGCTTTGCGAATGTTGAAGCCAAAGCCGTAGAGCATGATTGGCATAAGAACGACACCTCCACCGATGCCAAGTAGGCCACTTAGGACACCAAGCGCAAGACCGATGTAGCAGGTGAGCGGAGCCGAGACTCCATTGAGCTCCGCAATCGGAAAGTTGACCTTTGGGGGGATTTGCAAGCGCGACAGTGGACCTGGCTTGATGGTGTCATCGCTGGAGCTGGGCGCCTTGAACCAGAGCATAAGAGAAACACTGAAGAAGACCAGCAGGAAGGAAATGCTCACAATCACTTGAATGAGAGGGATGACCTTGCCGCCGATTGTTATCGAGCCCATATCGCCGAGCGCCTCTAGCAGCATCGTGCCAAGGGTGACGCCGGGAATGCTTCCGCCTAGCAAGAGCAAATCCAGCCGTGTTTCTGCGTGTCCTAGCTTTCGATAGCGCAACAAGCTGCCAAGGGAAGTTGCAATGGTCTGGCAGAGCCCTGAACCAATCGCGATGGGAAGCGGAACACTGAGCACGACATGAAGAAGCGGGATGAGTAGGAAGCCCCCGCCAACGCCAAACATGCCAGCAACGAGTCCAACGCTTGAGCCAAGGGCGGCAAGCCAAACAATGGCGACTTCGACCCCGCCGACTGAGAGCATCCAATCCATCTAGATTGAGTAGTCTACGGGCGGTCTCTGCTTCTCAGCCGCGGCGACTCCAGCGGTTTTCTGGCGCCTGGCATCAATCCGGCCAAAGATCCACGCTGAGATCACGCCCCAAACGGCGGGCGCCGCTAGACAAGCGGCTACGTAGAGCCATCCGGTGGATGCGGTGCTACCCATGACCTTGGCAGGGGTTTATAACGCATATCAGGAATTCGCAAGTAATGCCCACATTGCCACCACCTGTCCCGCTTTCTCAGATCGACTGCCCAGAGACGACCGCTCGCGCGCTCTTGCAACGATATGATTTCTTTCTTCTCGATGCCTATGGCGTGCTCGTTCACACAGCCGGTGCGATGCCTGGCGCGGCGCAGTTTCTTCGCAACGTGAAGGAGGCGGGCAAGGACTTCATGGTTGTTACCAATGATGCGTCGCGCCTTCAGTCTACAGCAGCGAGTTTTTATCGTGGCTACGGTTTGGATGTCTCACCAGAGCAAGTACTCACCTCAGGACAACTCCTAAAACCCTTCTTTGAAACCGTCGGCCTCGGTGGAGCCACATGCATGGTGCTCGGCCCTGAAGATAGCTTCCGTTATGTGGAAGAAGCCGGTGGCGTTCCTATTGCGCCAGATGCAACTGCCGCCATGGATGCCGTTGTGCTTTGTGATGATGCTGGCTATCCGTTTCTCAAAACCATGGATGCCATCTTGAGCAATCTATGCAAACACCTTGATCGTGGTGTTGTTCCCAAACTCATTGTGCCAAATCCCGATGTCATCTACCCGTCGGGAGAGAGCGGGTTCGGCTTCACGAGCGGCGCAGCTGCACTTCTTCTTGAGACTGCTTTGGCCCAGCGCTATCCACATTTGCGGCCAACCTTCTCGCGATTGGGGAAACCCTTTGGACCCATGTTTCGTGAAGTCCAACGCAAGTGCTCAGGCAAGGAGCTGATCATGATTGGAGATCAGCTGGAGACGGATATCGTTGGAGCCCGCACCCAAGGCATTGATGCAGCATTGGTCGATACCGGTATCACAAAATGGGAGACAACAATGGTGAGCCCAGCGCATGCACCGAACTACCGATTGTCAGGGTTTGTCTAGTGCGCGATCCATGCACATTGATTCGTGATCGCGAAGTCAGCTCGTATTCTGGCGAGGTGGGAAGAGGGAGTTTGCTGGGGCAAGCGACCGATGAACAACGAAGAAGACTGGCAGAGCCCGTCTGTCCAGCGGGCGAGAAGACGAGTGAGCGCGTTCTACCTTCATGAATCGCGCACGAGTGCAGTCTCCGTCTAGGGGCTTTTCGAACTACAGACGACCGCTGTAGTCGATCGTCACATTCGTGTAGCCAAGACCAACAGGAGTTTGTGTGCTGGCTGTTCCGTTTTTCTCGAACGTGAAAGTTCCCTGCGTGTTCTGATCCGCTGTCGCCGAGTTGTCATCACAGGTTTCGATGCGAATGGTGTAAATGCCATCGGGAAGGTCTGCAGGGATTTCCCACGTCGCAGTCACTGGTGTGTTGTGATCCAGTCGCGTTGCTCCCGTAACAGCATCTTGGTCCGCCGCCAAACCACCAGACATCTGCGTCCACGCGATTAGGTGTTGGGTTCGCACCGCCGACTGTCGGTTGATGGTCTTCACAAAGACACCGTTGGCGTCTTCAATCCATGTCGCCACAACGTTCTTTGGCGCGTATTGGCTGCCACCAACAGGCTCACTTGTAAAGGTGATGGTCATGGTCTCGTCAGCACCAGCACCAGCGTCCGCTTCATCCCCGCCGCCACCTGCGTCTGCTCCACCACCGCCGCCTCCGGGGCCGAGTACCGAACCTGGTGGTTCAAAGGTGCAACCAGCGCCCATCGCGAGGGCTGAACCGAAGGCCAGGGAAGCGAGAAGCGCCAGGTGCTTGGTAGAATTTTTGAACCTTGAACTCGTAGGAGACATACGCTCATTATAGATCGCAAAGTACGTGCCACTTAGAAATGCGCAATTCATGCGTTTTTATTGGGGTTCTCTCTGCCCGATCGGGGCATTGAGCCCCCCAGCCCTGGGACCAAAGTCGCGGATCGGGGTAGGACAAAGTAGGAGAGCTCAAGTCGAGTACCCTCCCGGGGCTATGAGAATCGTGACCATTCCATGCCGCAGCGACAACTATGCCTACTTGCTGGTTTGTGAGGAAACTCAAGAAGCGGCAGTCGTCGATCCCTCTGAGGCAGGACCCGTCTTGGCAGCCATTGAAGCCGAAGGGGTTCGGGTGACAGCGATCTGGAATACGCATCATCACTTCGATCACGTTGGCGGCAATGATGCGATTGCTAAGAAGTTTTCTGGGTGCGCGATTGTTGCGCACGAGTCTGATAAGGGGCGAGTTCCCGGCCAAACCGTCTTCGCAAAAGATGGTGATGCTGTTGCTGTTGGTAAAGAGGTGCGGGCCACAGTGATCTTCAATCCAGGGCACACATTGGGGGCGATTAGTTTCTTGCTCGAGTCACCTGCAGCAGTGTTCACAGGGGATACGCTCTTTGCTGCTGGGTGTGGGCGAACCTTCGAAGGCACCGCTGAGCAGATGCACTCAAGCTTGGTGCGACTCACCTCGTTGGCTCCCGAGACTCAGGTCTACTGCGGTCATGAGTACACTGCTAGCAACCTGGTGTTTGCCGCCGTCGTGGAGCCGAGCAACAAGGCTGTTACAGAGCGGGCTGCCAAGACGAGTGCGCTGCGAGAGCAGGGGCAGTCGACCATGGGCTTTACCATCGCCGATGAGTTGGCAACGAATGTCTTTGTTCGCTGTGCCGAGCCGGAAGTTGTGGCTTCCGCACAGCGCGAAGGAGGAACGGGGAGCAGTGAGGTGGATGTTTTTGGCGCACTCCGAAGCTGGAAGGACCGTTTCTAAATGAGGCTTCGAATCTCCGAACTCGCCTGCCAAGAGTTCGACCTCACCACTGACAACCAGTCTCCCACGAGACTGAAGCTTCAGAACATTTCGAATGGAACAGGAGGGCTTGAGTTTCGCGATGGCTTGACCATCATCGAGGAGATCGCAATCCGCAAGCTGCTGGCGCACTTGGAAATCCCGATGGGAAGTGGGGTGCTGCGGACAGATTCGCCAGCAACGATCGAGCACGTGATCTGCGAGGGAAGGATTCGCAATGGATTCGTGGGTGAGCTGAGAAGTTCGATCTTGGACTCAGAACGAATCTCGCTAGAACTCCAAACGGTAAAGGCAACGGCTCATCTAATTGCTGAAGGATTGCACGTCAAGATCGACGGTCGGGGCGGGCGAATCGAGGTTGGTACGCTCACGCTGAGCAACGCACAGTGCACGGTCGGATCGCTTCTGGTCCGCCTGGGTTCGTTGACAATTCGTGAGCTCAAGGTTGGCTGGGATGAAGGAAAAACGCCCCATATCGAAGCAAAGAAGGTGAGTGCTCGAGACCTACACATTCAGAGCGGGAGAGCCACGATCGACATTGCCGTTCTCGATCTATCAGACGGGCTACGTATTCACGAACGCGTTCAGGTCGACCAAATCGCCATTGGGGCCATTGAGATTGCTGTCGAAGAGCTCAGCAAGGAAAAGGATGCTAAGGGTTCGGCCATTTTGCCCGAAGACTTGGCGCTGCCAGTTCCCGGGATTCGTCTTCACGATGACGTCTTCGACACTGTCAACGGCAATCTCGACGTTGATGCAACCTTGTCGGTAACGCTCCCCGTAATTGGCAAACGCGTTGCTACTCATCACTTTAGGATTCCCATTCAAGGTGGGCTCATCAACTATCGGGATTTCGAACGAGGGCTCTCCGATCTCGAAGACACCTTCCTTGACATTCGCGTGCGTGGGCGTCGCCTCGTGCTGGAGCGTGACATACCTCTTATTCCTGGGCTGGAGAAGCCCATCGTGACCTGGGATCTGGAACCAGGCGAGGTGGAGTTGGCAAAGCAGCAGCTTGTGCGAATGGGAACTCTTCTTACGGCCAACGTTGTTGGAGAAGCCGATGAAGATCCGGAACGTGCAAAGAAGTCCAAGGTGCGTTTACACGGCCTACGTTTTGACAACATCGCCATAAATCTATCCTTGGATGAAACTGCTGTGCTTCAGAGTGGCGAGGGCAGTTTGCGAGCGCACATCGACGAACTCGCCCTCACTGGAAGCCTGCACTTCGATCCAGACCCAGACGATGTGGTAATGCCGACAACGCTCTCACTAACGGCCAATGGCCTGGGCACCGTGGCTCGTGGGTTGGTCGTTGGCGGTCATAAGCTATCGGCTGGCTTCACGGTTGGGAGAGTTGAGAGCTTCCAACTGGGCTTTGACGAGCTCAAGCCGAAGAGCCTGGCAGCGGCTCTTAAGAACGTCAGTGTTAGCGGAGTCGACTACGACCTATCGCGCATGGTCGTCTCGGAAGACTAGCCGAGATTTGGCTGCGCTTTGTCAGCCCCACCGCGATGGGTTGGGCCTGCACGCTCCTCAATGCGCTCTTCCAAGTCGCGAGCGAGGCCGAGTGCAAAGCCGATTTCAGCGACAACAAAGAGCGGGCCAACAAGAAGGCCAATCAAGTCATCCACGAACGCTGGCTTACGTCCTTCAAACACATGTCCCACGAATTGGATGACCCATCCAACAAAGAAGAGGCCGAGCGATAGCACCAGCCAGGTTTGCGTGCTCTGCGCGGCAACGTGGTAGGCACCATAGAGCGATGGAACGAGAAGGGTCCCCATGATGAGGGCGAAGCGAGGACTGAGCAGAGTGTAAAAGAGTAGGGCACAAGCAGTCGCAATGAGCGCTGGGGTGATGAAACCACTCGCTGCAATGGCGGGGCGCGAGAGCAGCGCTTGAACACCGAAGACGATCATCGGAACACCAAAGAAGTGCGTTGCAATGTTCCGACGATCACGGTGATAGGTTGCGTAGGTGCTTAGGTGGTCGATGAGGCTCTTCATAGGGGGCTCCTTGGTGGTGAGTGCACCATGCCGCAACTGCCCCTAAGAGAATGTCGTGCGCTTGACAGTTGGGCAAGAAACGCTGGAAGCTGGCGTGTGGGCAGCAAGAAGGCCATAGATTGCATAGAGCAATTTCGTTCTGGCCGCTGGTTTGCGTCCTTGCCGGATGCGCTTCAAGAAGCATTGTTGCAGCTAGGTCGTTTGCGAAGCTTGCAAGCTGGCGAACGCCTCTTTTCTCGCGGTGATGCCTGTGCCGGCTTGTATGGCGTTGTCGATGGAGCGATTCGGGTGAGTGGGACTAGTGCTCATGGCAAAGAAGCGCTGCTCGTTGTTCTCGAGTCTCCAAACTGGTTTGGTGAGGTAGCGGTCTTCGATGGCATGGCACGCACGCATGACGCGGGTGCCGACGGGGAAACTACGCTTGTAGAAGTGCCGCTTGCGGCATTGCATCGACTCTTGGAGTCCGAGCCAACGTACTGGCGAGACCTTGGCCGCTTGGTTGCCGGTAAACTTCGCTTGGCATTTACAACGATGGAGGACACGGTCCTCTTGCCGATTGCGACGCGGATTGCAAGACGACTGTGTTGGATGGCGGAGGGCTACGGCCAGTGGCAGGGGCGAAGCCAGCGCAGTATCGAACTCAAGCAAGACCAACTTGCGCAGATGCTCGGTTGTTCCCGCCAGACCATCAACCAAAATCTAAAGGCGCTCGAGGCGCAGGGACTGATCCACACAACCTACGGGCAGATCGAGATTCTCGATTTGTCTAGGCTGCGATCGGTCGGCGGACTGGGCTTGGAGTAACCCTATGGCATGTGTTCTCGCCGTTCGGCTTTGGCCTTTCGCAAGCCGTCGAGATCCGAACGACTCATCTTCTTGCAATCGCTCGCCACTCGTCCCGACGATTTCGCGGCGAGCACGACCTCGTCACATGCAGCTTGCGAAGGGCCACACACAAGTTGCTCCCCCTCTGTGGTGGGAGTAGCGCAATACATCGTGGTGGTCTTCTCGCAGGCTCCAACTTGCAGTCCCAGATCTTTGTGGCCCTTTGCGATCTTGGCCTTTTGGCGTTGGAGTTTTTCGCAGGTAGCGCGACCTTGGTAGCAGAGATACACGCGACTGCTGGACTCGGCGCCCGCCACCTGGCTGGAACTTGCGTAGCAATACGCTTCGTAGCCTTGGCTCTTGCAGGCGATACCACCACCTAGCAGTACGAGGGATGCAAGCAAAATGAGTCGAGTCATCATCAATGCCGACCCTAACCCGTCAGGGCTGAGCATCCCAGAGCAACAGGCCGCTCAGACCAGCAGTCTTGGGCGCTTCGTGGCGTTCGCCGCCCGCTTCTTTGGTAGCGCGGCCTTGTCAGATCTACAATTGGGCCTCGCGCATGGCGGCAAACGAAGGTACAGAACTCGAGTCCACTAGCGGTGACCAAGCGCGTCATCTGGGCTTGGTGTCGGCGACCGCCGTTGGCGTTGGAGCGATCGTTGGTGGTGGCATCTTCGTGCTAGCCGGAACCGCGTTCGCAAGCACTGGCCCGTCTGCTGTGCTGGCCTTCGGCATCAATGGAATCGTCGCGTTTCTAACCGCGATGAGTTTTGCGGAACTATCGAGCGCGTTTCCCGAGTCGGGAGGTGCCTACACCTTTGCAAAGAAGATCCTCTCGCTGCGCTCGGCCTTTGCAACCGGGTGGGTTCTTTGGTTTGCATACATCGTTGCAGGCGTTTTGTATGCGCTTGGTTTTGCCTCGTTCTGTGCTCTTGCGATTGCGGAAGTCTACGCTTCGTTGGGAGGTGAGCCACCGTTGTGGCTCTTTGGTCGTCGTATGGCTCTTCTGCTGGCCGGCGGCGCGACGCTTCTGTATGCATTGAGTCTGGTGAGGCAAAGCGGCGGCGGAGGAAACTTCGCAACCATTGGCAAAGTTGTTGTCTTTGGCGTCTTAGTTCTTGCTGGCGTTGTGGCACTTTTTGGGCAGCCTGTTTCAACAACAACAACTGCTCTAAGCCCGTTCTTCTCAGGGGGCGCTTCAGGCCTGGTGATGGCGATGGGCTTCACCTTCATTGCCCTGCAGGGTTTTGACTTGGTGGCGGCAGTTGCTGGGGAAGTGAAGGAACCAGGACATGTGATTCCGCGTGCCATGTTCTTGTCGCTTGCCTGCGCTCTCATCATCTATCTACCACTCTTGCTGCTTGTTGCGTCCGTTGGCGTGGAGCCGGGCGAGAGCATCGTCGGGCTTGCCACAGCGGATGCAGAGCGCGTAATTCCTGTGGCGGCAGAGCGCTTCATGGGCCCAGTTGGATTTTGGCTCGTGATTATCGCCGCAATTCTCTCAACGCTCAGTGCGCTTCACGCCAACTTGCTGGCGGCCTCGCGAATTGCACTGTCAATGGCAAACGACCGCACGCTGCCCGCTGTTCTTGGCGATACCCATCCCGAGCGCGGCACACCCGTTATGGCCATTGCTGCGAGCGCACTCACGCTGATCGCCATCATCTTTATGATCCCCGACTTGGCTGCGGCAGGTGCAGCGGCGAGTCTGATTTTCTTAATCAGCTTCGCCCTTGCGCACTTCACCGTGTACCTCGCACGCAAGCGTGGCGGCACAGTCTCAGCACCGTACAAGACTCCATGGTTTCCAGCTGTTCCGATTGCGGGTGGTGTGGCGTGTCTCGCCCTTGCGGGCTTTCAGGCCATTGTCGTGCCCGATGCTGCCGGAATTCTCTTTGTCTGGCTGGGGCTCGGGGGAATTCTCTACTGGTCCCTCTTCGCACGTTTTGCTGAGATTGCCGATGCTAGTGCAATTGCCCTCGATCCGAGCCTTGTTAGTTTGCGTGGGCACAGCCCGCTTGTCTTGGTGCCGATCGCAAATCCCGCTCGCACACCAGCGCTAATCTCTGTTGCCAACGCACTCGCGGCCCGCAACGTAGGACGTGTTCTGCTACTCAGTATTGTTCCTGAGGATACTTCTGATGCGCGCGCGGTGCCCGCCCAGCTGCGCGACACTCAGACGATCATCTACGACGCATTGGCTGAGTCATTTGCGTCCGGTCACAAACCCGAGGCCTTGATCACCGCTGCCCACAAACCGCTGGAAGAGATCCGTAGAATTGCAGGAGAGCATCGTTGTGCGAGTTTGTTGCTCGGTCTTGGCAGGCTCGACCAAGAGTCGGTATCTCAGCTTGAGGTGCTCATCAATGGCGTCGATTGCGATGTGGCCCTCATGCATGCACCTGTGAATTGGCATTGCTCTCAAGCCAAGCGCATCCTCGTGCCCGTGGCGGGGCGGGGCGCGGCTCATGAACTGCGCGCGCGTCTGCTCGGAAGTCTGGGGCGTGCTGTGCCTCGTCACGTGACCTTCATGACGATTTTGCCTGACTCGGCGGATGCCCAGGAGGAAGAGGATGCGCTGCGACAGGTGAAGCGGTCCGCCGACTTGCGTATGCCCGGCAGCATCGAAACCCAGGTACTTCGCTCCGACGATCCTGTTGCAGCTCTGATCGAGCAGTCTGAAACCTACGACTTGGTTTTGCTCGGGCTTCGCGCAGGAGGCTGGGGCAAAAAAGTGATTGGCAGCTTTGCCCTCCGACTCACAAGTGAAGCTGCTTGCGCAACGCTATTGCTATCCCGAAGGCCGCCAAGGGCCTATGAGCTCCTCGATCCGCTTCGCAACGATGTGGTCGACTCGCTCCGAGATGCCGCCAGGACGGCGAATAAGGCCATACCCGGCTTCAAAGGCTAGCCCGGCGGGCATCTTCTCGATCGAGCATCACTTGGGAGGCGATTTCTTGCGACTGCGGCCAGTGAGGAGACTCTGGGCACTATGAGGGCAATTGCGTTGGTAGCGCGTTTCTTGGTTTTCGGCTGCAGCAGCGAGAAAGACAAGAAGTGCGAGAAGTACGCCGACATGGAGATCAAGTGCGGCGGATATCCCGTAGAGGAGCACGATGTGACTCGCAAGATGGCCACAGGGTTTTGCTTGGAAGCTCTTGGTGGCGACGATTTGCTGAACCTAAAGCCCGAGATCGAGTGTGCGCAGAAAGGCAATGAGTGTTCTGCTTACCAGTCCTGCCAGGCTACAGCTGAAGGGCTGTAGACGCTTGGATGCGCTTGCTGGTCACCAGCAATAGTCAACAACGCGAGTCCCGCGTATTGTCCGCACATGCAGCACCTGAGTTTCGCGGTTTCGATAGCCCTTTTAGCGGCTTGTCACGGCACGCAAGGGCCGCGCGCACCAGCGCCTAGCGCCGAGTCACAACGCTCAGCGAAGCCTGCTCCTGACACGCCTCCCACTCGAGGTCCGCAAGATCCGCCGCCTGATGTTGCAGCACCTCCGGCCGGTGCTCAGACTACCAAGCTTGGTGTGCACTATTTGGTGCTGCATGAAGAAAGCACTGCACCCGACTCGCCTGGTGAAACGGATATTGTATCGGTGCACTACCAAGGTTGGACCACTGATGGAAAACTCTTTGATAGTTCCATTGTGCGAAAAACTCCTGCGAGTTTTCCCTTAGCGCGAGTTATTCCGGGATTTCGTGATGGCATCATGCACATGAGGGTGGGCCAGCGAATGCGTTTTTGGATCCCCGAAGAACTCGCGTACAAGGGCAGAGAGAACGCACCTGAGGGGATGCTTGTTTTCGAAGTCGAGTTGCTCGGCATCGAGGCCTCGATAGAAGAACCTGAGTTCCCGCTGCCACCAGACGATGTTCGCGGTCCGCCCGATGGTGCCACCACAACAGCATCGGGCCTAGCATACCGAGTGCTCACGCCCGGCACAGGGACCGAAATGGCAAATCCCCATGATCGGGTTGTCGTCCACTATACGGGCTGGAGAACCGATGGCGAACGCGCCTTCGATAGCAGTCACGTGCGCGGCAAGCCCGCAGAGTTTGCACTCTCGAGCATCATCGCTGGATGGAAGGAAGCCCTTCCACTCATGAAGGTCGGCGAAAAGACGCGCTTCTGGGTGCCCGAAGAACTCGCATACAAGGACCGACCAGAAGCGCCTCAGGGAATGCTGGTGTTCGACATTGAGCTGTTGGAGATCATCCGGCAACCCGCGCCACCACCAGTTCCCAAGGACGTTGCAAAACCTCCAAGACGCGCCAAGCGAACCAAGAGTGGGCTTCGCTATCTGCGGCTCGTGCGCGGCAAGGGGACGCAGAAACCGGGACCCTCGAGTCATGTGACTGTGCACTACACGGGCTGGACCACAGACGGTGTGATGTTCGACAGCAGTATTCCACGAGCGAAATCGGCGACATTTCCGTTGGACGCCGTGATTCCAGGGTTCACCGAAGGGCTTCAACTCATGCGAGTGGGCGATGCCATGCGGTTTTGGATACCGGAGGAACTCACATACAAGGGCAAGCCGGGCGCGCCCCAGGGGATGCTAGTTTTTGAGATTGAGCTGCTTGAGATTGCCGACGAGCAGAGCGACTTGACGCCGTAACGCGCAATACGTACAAAAAACCTGTGAAGTTCGGTCGCCTATCGAATGTCGCCTCAGTCGACTTCTCGCTGCCTCCAATTGAGGATGCGCTCATGGGCTGGAGCCCTAGCGATAAGGCGGCATATTCAGAACAGTTCCGACTTTATGTCGGTGCACCTGTTTGGGCGCACAAGGGCTTCCTTGGTAAGATTTACCCTCCGAAGACCAAGCCGGGCGACTTCTTGGAACACTACGCGCGGAGCTTCAACTGCATCGAGCTCAACTCCACCTTCTATGGTGTGCCCAACGTGGAGCGCATCGAGCGTTGGTGTGAGCAGGTTGGTCCGGGCTTTCGCTTCTGCCCAAAAGCAACACGGGAGATAACCCACAACGCGGGAGCACTTCCGCGTCGCGAGGTCGCAGAGTTCTTCCGCGCGATCGAAACGTTTGGTGACAAGCTTGGGGCATGCTTCTTTCAATTTCCACCGGAGTTTGGGCCCAAGCACTGGCGCCATCTGCGGGACTTGCTGAGGCTCTTTCCGCGAGAGCGGCAAACCGCGGTGGAGCTACGGCATCCAGGGTGGTTTGAAACTCGTAGCGCCCAGGAGTGGCTCTTGAACCTTGGCATCGAGACCAACAACCTCTTCGTTATCTCAGACACAGCAGGGCGCAGAGATGTTCTTCACTCGTGTTTTCCATTTCCTCACGCGTTTGTCCGATTCTCGGGAGACGCATTGGCAGAGAGTGACTTTACTCGACTTGATGCGTGGATTCGCGCTCTGCGCTACTTGCAGGTCCAGGGGTTGCAGGAATCATACTTTTTCGTACATCAAGAGTCTGAGGACAACTGCGTTGAACTAGCCGAGTATCTTGGAGAGAACATGCCCGAGGCGCGATTGCCACCTGTTACTCGGGTGCGAGTTCGCGAGCAATTGGCTCTTTGGTAGCTGCTCGCCTCCCACTGAGCTTGAGGGGGCCTCTCTTAGTTCCATGACGCGTCGGCTGCTGGGCAAGGCTTCGCGCGAGTCGCAGCCAGCTCTGATCTTGCCTCGTACTTGCTCTTTGATGGACGATTCATCAGGCGCATCATCGATCTTGAACACAACGACGCGCTCAATCAACCAGATGAGATTCGCACCTTCTTTGCGCAAGTCTCCAAACGAGGCTCGGAAGTTGCCGAATTGTCACGGTTTTTTCTAGGCCGGGGGCGCGATCCTCGGCGGGCCCTCGCGCAGACAGAATCACCAAATCCGTGCGACATTCGCCAGCCCAGAGACTCTTGCTGATATGCGTTCCCTTCTTGGGCGCCAAAGGTTCTGAAATGCAAGCTGAGCATCGCAACACTGCCATCCTACTCGCCCTCCTGAGCATCCCGTTTGGTGTCGCCATCTACAAGGACGCCACGGCTGCACCAGTGGAAGAGGTCGATCCGTACGCACGGTATGCCGATGACTATGGCGACTACGATGATTACGATGACCACGACGATTATGATTCGGAGCACGATCTCGCGGTCATCGCTGCCTTGGGCGAAGAGGCTCAGCTCACAGCCATGAACCAAGACTTCTTTGACAACGTCTTCTTTGACGGCGGAGACGCAACCACACCGAGCCTCTCTGGACCGATTCGCAACCTCGCGATTGGCGGCAGCCTTAAGAGTATTTCTGATGCTTATCCAGACTTCGAAGACTGGGAGTACGACGGCATTCCCGGCTACGATGCAGCCACCATATCCCTGAACTTCGTGGGTGATACATTGCACTCCGTTCAAATCGGATTCCCCGATGATGGCAGCACCGTTGGTATTCTCTCCAAGCAATGGGGCCCAGGCGTTGTCGATGGAGACTCTGGAATGATTTCCTGGTACGTGCCATCAAACTCTCTTCGAGTCATCTTTGAAACGGACTACGATGAAGGAGTTGTGGAGTTCTCTCGATTTCAGACATTGGAAGAACTGATCGCGCCAAGCGAAACGCTCTTCTCATTTGAGAACAAAGACATCTTTCTCTTAACTCCCGACGAGGTTCGCGGGCTTCCTGACTATGACTATAGTGAAGCTGCACAACCTCTCCCATTCATCAAAGAGGCCAAAGAAGCTGTGACAGCTTGGTATCAGCTTGAGGACGACACAGTTGTCGAGGTGAGCCTTGGACTGGCACTGGAGAGTGAAGAGCAGGATCGCGTCCTAACACTTCTCAAGAAGAAACTCGGCAAGGGCAGGAAAGTGGTTGGCGACTACGAAACCATTCACACCTTCCGGCAGGGCAAGCGCACCATCACCTGGACTACGGACGAGAGCATGTACAGCTCGCTTTCCTTGCAGCGCAACTAGGCCTTGCCGCTTGCCGCCCGCGAGCTAGCTAACGCTTGCGAGCAAGCGTGGTGTTTCGCGCCTTCGGCGCTGTGGTCTGGTGTTCCACACCAGAAATTGGCTAGTGTCGGATTCAAAACTCTTGCTCGCGCTCCCTCGGCTCTTCGCGCGCTGGACGCCTTCGGATCTGCGTTGCTCAGCGCCTCCCTTGCCCCAAGAAGCTCCCTCTTCCCACCTCGCCAGTGAACGAACGCCCGTCGCGATCGTCGATCAACCATTCTGGACCCGACACTAGATAGTCTACTTAGCCTTCTCTGGCCCGAGGCGCCCAAGCTTGACCAGATGGGTGTGAATGGCCCGCAGGTTCCCCATCGGAGCAAACCAGCCCAGCTCTCCTTCGTTGAAACGCACACCTTCGATGTCAGCAAGGCCTTCAAAAAAGTCGAACGAGGTTCGGCTTGGCACTGACATACCAAGCATCGTTCCATCGGCATTTAGCTGATTGCGCGACTTGGCGTATTCGTGGAGTCGGTCAGTGTCAGTAAACGCCATGACCCATTTCTTGCCGTCATGGGTCTCGATGTTGAGTCCTGGTGGAATGGATTTCGAATTGGGGAACGTCATAATGTGCCACTGTCTGAGCTGAAACAACGCAGTCCAAAGGTCGTTCTGTGATTCCATTTCCTTGAAGTCGCTCGCCGCAGCAACTGTCAGGAGAGCATCAATTTCCTCTGGCGTGGGCTCCGGCTTGGGGGCTACCGGCGCCACTGTTTTCGGGCGTGACTCTGGCTGAGCATCCGACACCACAACAGGTGTTGATGTGTTTGGCCTCGTGGCCGAGGGCTCAGAGTTTTTCTCGGACCCACAGCTGACGGTGAATGTCGCCAAGAGGGTCAATGTGGATAGACGCGAATTTGGCATGTCGCGAGTATAGTGGACGTCGAGAACTGGAGCGGCCAACATTCGCCTGTTTGGAAAGCCCGCTTGGTTGGCTGAACCGATATGTTGGGTGGAACGGCAAGGCTTACAATCGTGACGCTAGCGGCGATTTTTTCCTGTCAAAGCACTCCGGGAATCCGTTGACGGTTTCGATCATCAAGCACGCTGAGAGATTGAGACCAGCAAAGTCGTTATCAGGAGCGCCGTGGCGTTGCGTCGTCGATAGCGTCACCAGAATCGGCTTCCGCACCAATGCTTCAAATCGGGTGCACCCGCATTCAAAGCTCGCGGGAAATATGGGCCAACTCCCAAACTGAATCATCCGAACCGAAGTTTTTTTCGAGCTGCGAATTGCCCCAAGACTGCCTGGGATCTGCCGACCGTCTCCCATGCTCCTCCGATTCTGTTTCGCATGGGCGACTGCGTGTGCATCGCGCCCCGAATAGGGCAGTATGCGACTCGATTGATGCCTAGTTCTCCCCTGAGTCGAGCGCGAGTGATTCGCCTTGCGATCCCGGTGATGCTTGCCCAGGCAGCCATTGCCACAACGAGCGTTGTTGACACCGCCGTCATGGGGCTGCGTGGAACAAAAGCGGACTTGGCAGCGGTGGCCGTTGCGAGCGTCGCGTTCAGTTTCATCTATTGGGCATTCGGATTTCTTCGCATGTCCACCACCGGTTTTGTTGCTCAGGCCCTTGGCGCAAACGATGAGGGACGAGCGCGGGCTGTCTTGCAGAGGGCTTTGTTGCTTGGTGGCATCCTCGGTCTATTGCTTTGGTCGCTTTCACATGTTCTGCCATCGGTGGCGTTTCCACCATTTGGTGTCGATGCCTCGGTAGCGTCACTTGCAAGCGAGTACTTCTCGGGGCGCATCTGGGGCGCACCTGCGCTATTGATGAGCTACGCAATAACAGGATGGCTCTTGGGAACGGGCCGCACAGGCGCTCTCTTGGCGCTACAGATTGTGATGAATGGTGCCAATGCCGTGTTGGATTTGTACTTCGTTGCCGAACTGGGCTGGGGGCCGTATGGCATTGGTGTGGGAACCGCGATCGCGGAATGGCTTGCCTTGGTGTTTGGTGTTTTTCTTATCCGAGGCGAACGGACTGTGGAAAAGGGGCTGCTCGATGGCAAGGCGCTGCTCGCACTGTTCTCGGCGAATCGAGACATCCTGATTCGCACCTTGGCTCTGTTGTTCAGCTTCGCGTGGTTTGTGCGCTCTGGTGCTTCCCTCGGCACAGGCACGTTGGCGGGGAATGAAGTTCTCTTGCAGTTTGTCGCTGTTGCTGCCTTTGTCTTGGATGGATTTGCATTCGTAGCAGAGAAAGAAGTGGGCGAAGCGTTTGGGGCACACGATGCTGCGCGGCTGCATCGCGCAATCCGCATCACGACTGAGTTGGCCCTCGCTATCGGCCTTGTGATCTCCCTTGCCTATCTCTTGACTGGTTCCTCGATCATCACCGCTGTCATTCGAGATCCTGAAGCGAGGCAGGTTGCCTTACACTACATGCCATACTGTGCGCTCATTCCACTCATCGGCGTGCCGGCGTGGCAACTCGATGGCTTCTTTCTCGGCGCAACCCAAGGTGCTGCTTTGCGAACCGCGGCATTGATATCGTCCTCGAGCTATGTGTTCTTAGATTGGCTCTTGCGAGGCAGCCTTGCGAACCAGGGAGTATGGCTGGCGTTCTTGGCAATGTACTTCCTGCGAGCAGCGGCACTGGCGTCCTTCTTGCCTGCGTTGTTTCGCGCCTCGAATCGGCCGTAATTGCTCTAGCATTCCCAAACAGGACTTGATTCGCCTTGCTCACGAGGCTCCAAGCGAGCGCGGAGAGCGTGTGCGGATCGTGCAAACCTTCGAGACTTCGGAGCAGCCGCCAAAGGCGCCACGTGACGAGTCCTGTTGCCAGTCACGCGGGAGTCTGCATGTCGATTTTGGAGCCCGCAGCGCTGGTGGTCGAGTAGGAGCGCGTGGGCCGCGAAGGGGCGGCGGCTCTCGTCCTGGTGGCAGTACTCCGCCCAAGCATGGTGGTCACGCTCAAAAACCAAAGGCGGCAAGGGACTGCACCAAAAGGCAGCCAGAGCAAGAAACGCTATGTGCCCGCAAGCCATGTTGGAGTCTAGGCAGAGCAAGCTGATCCGACAACTGCAAAGCAAATCCCCTCATAGGACGTGAGCCTTCTGTACGCAGTCGCTGTTTCGCAAAGTGCGACGTGGTACCAAGAACGGATGATTGGATACGTCACATTGGGAACAGCTGATCTTGAACGCGCAGTGTCGTTCTACGACGAACTGCTCGGCACGATCGGCATCTCTCGGCTCTGGAAGCATGGCTCGATGGCGGCTTGGGGACCGTCGCGCGCGGAGCCTGCACTCTGTGTCGCGACGCCTTTTGATGGAGAGGCTTCCTCAGTGGGCAATGGCGTGATGGTCGCCTTGAAAATGGTGAGCCGAGAGGCAGTAGATGAGCTCCACGCGAAGGCCATGAATCTCGGAAGTGGGGATGAAGGGGCTCCAGGTGAGCGAGGCGAGCACGGCTTTTATGGCGCGTATTTTCGCGATTTAGATGGCAATAAACTGGCTGCCTATCATCCAGCACAGTAGTGGCCTGGGCCCGCTGCGATGAAGCTCGACGGCGCTCGATGACAGGGGCATGTGGCACACTCTTCTCATGGCTACAGAAATCGAGACCCTGTGTGATGAGGTTCTAGCAGCTCGAAGCGCTAGAGAAGAACTCAAGAACCAATTGGCGACCGCTGAGACCGCTTTGGGCGAGGTTGAGGACAAGCTTGCGGCACTATTGGCGTCATCCGACGAAAAAGTCACTCACGGTGGCTTCTCGTTTTCCTCAGCTTCCAAAGTTAGTTGGAAGACGCTCACTAAGGAAAAAGAGCAACTACTTACTCTTCTCAAAAAGGGCGCTCCAGAACTTGTAAAGGAGACTGTGAACGCCGCATCCCTCAACTCCTTTTTGAAGAAGAATGAGGCCGCTCTTGAAGACTCGAACCCCGATTGGTGGGAACCGGCCAAGAAGTGCATGGAACGCAAGGAAGTTCAGGCTCTTTCCGTGCGCAAGAAGGCAAAGTCTAAGAAAAAGTAGGTCGTGCTGCTCGATGCTACCAGCCACCGCTTGTTAGGCGGCTGGCTCTGAGTTCACGGCGGTGTGTGCCGCAAAGAGATAGCCATCACTGCTCTTGATCGTGAACTCTCGATGATGGGCTAGCGGGTTGTGGTGCAGCTCTTCGATGAATTCTGATTTCAAGGATGTTGCACGGGCATGCGTCGCCTCGATGTCCTCTGTTACGAGGTAGAGGACCACACCTGCGCCGACACGCTCCATGTCTAGGCCTGTAGTTTGTGGGTGATCATGGTCTGCCTCATGGCGATGTAGCCAGAGAACAACTCTGTCCTCGCTATCGGCAAGCATGTCGAACTCAGGGCCTCCGTGAACGCTCTTGAGACCGAAAATGGCTTGTAGCCAAGTAGACGTCGCTTCCACATTGGTGACCGTGAGCATTGGCGTTAGTGACATGCCGGGAGTGTACACAGCTCACGAGGTATTCGAATCCGTGAAGGTCGCTGAGTCATCGTGCCACAACCACACTCTGGTGCGCGATCCATGGACATTGATTCGTGATCGCGAAGTCAGCTCGTTTGCTGGCGAGGCGGGAAGAGGGAGTTTGCTGGGGCAAGCGACCGAGGAAC
>JANTGM010000081.1 GCA_024762925.1 Kofleriaceae bacterium
GATCCTTCTTTGCCCCAGCAAGGTCGTCCTTCGCGCCTTGTCAAAGAACGAGCTCCCGTCGCCAGCACATTTCTATTCCTCTGAGCCGCACACTAGTCGCGCTTCTTCGCGCCCGGATTGTCGAGCTTGAATCCCGCTTCTCCGTCCTTGGTGAGGAAGTCGATGTGGAGTCCATTTGCGCGTCGGGCGGATGCGCGATCAAAGCAGAAGGGAACGCCGTTCGAGGTCACCTGAAACTGCCCTGCCTCGACGGGGCCAACAGACATGTCATGCCGGTAGCTCAGGTCGACCTGGATGTGGATCGTGTCACCAGGATCGCTCTCTGCCAAGGCGGCCTTTAGTTCGGCGGCAGCAGCGTCACTTACGGTGATGCTCGGAGGCTCGGCGGGCGTTTGCTCTTTGCCAAGCTGCTTGTGCAGGTCGCCATTGGCATTCATCTGCTTGATGATGTCGCACCCACCGATGAACTCTCCATCAATGTAGAGCTGAGGAATGGTGGGCCACTGCGCATAGTCTTTGACGCCTTGGCGAATTCCCGGATCCGCTAGTACGTTTACCGTCTCGAAGTCATCCACGATGTCGCCCAGAATCTGCACCACGGTGGCAGAGAAACCGCACTGTGGGAAACTCTTGTTGCCCTTCATGAAAAGGACGACCTTGTTCCCTTTGACGATGTCTTCAATTTGCTTCAATGTTTCCGGGCTGCTCGTCATGATTCTGTCCTCACCCTATAGCGTGCGATATGCGAATCGCAACCTCACCCGGGGTTGGCTCTAGGTTGGCCCGTTCACGCGACATCTCGATTCGTACGGAAGCAACTCTGGAGCATGTAAATTCCGAGCATTGGGACGCCCTAAACCATGGGGACTCACCCTTCCAGCGTTTTGGGTTTCTACGTGCGCTCGAGGAGTCTGGATCAGTAGGGCCCGATACAGGTTGGCACCCCATCTACCTGCTCGTAGAGCGTGGACAGCAGCTCATTGGGGCCGCTGCGGCCTACCTCAAGACGGATAGCTATGGAGAGTACATTTTTGACTGGGCTTGGGCCCGAGCCGCCGGCCAGTTTGGACAGAACTACTATCCCAAGCTCGTGATTGCCGCACCGTTCACGCCTGCGACCGGCTCGCGATTCTTGTATAGGGACATCGAGGATCGGGACTTGGTGTACGAGGCCCTGGGCGCGGGCATTGCAGAACTCATCAAGCAGTTCGAGCTCTCATCGGCGCATGTACTGTTCTGCACCGACGAGGAAGCCAACGCCATGCAGAAGTACGGTCTTGCGCGACGGGCGAGTTACCAATTTCACTGGCGCAACCGCGGCTATACGAGTTTTGATGAGTTTCTTGGCGCGCTCAAGTCGCGTAAGCGGAAGCAGATTCGCAAAGAGCGCAGGCGTGCTCGCGAGGCAATCGATACCCTTGAGTTTGTACCAGCGCGTGAGATGCGCGAGGAAGATGTCTTGGCGCTCGATCGCTTCTATCGCAAGACCGTCGCCGAACACGGTGGATTTGATTATCTTCGCCCGGGGTTTTTCGAAGCCGCCGCCCGCAACATGCCCGACTCAATGCTCTTCGCTCGGGTGACGATTGCGTCGAAGGTTGTTGCTGGTGCGGTGTTCTTTGAGGGCGAGCGAAGCTTGTTTGGGCGCTACTGGGGCAGCGAAGCCAATTGCGATTTCTTGCACTTTGAGGTGGCCTATTACGCTGCTATCGAGAGGTGCATCGAGCGCGGCTACGAACGTTTCGAGGCTGGTGCTCAGGGACAGCAAAAGCTCATTCGCGGCTTTGAGCCCGCGCTGACGCACAGTTTGCACCGCTTCGCCGACCCACGGTTTGGGCGGGCCATTCGGGGCTTCCTCATACAGGAAGAGCAGGGGGTAGCACAGCAGATGGCTGAGCTTGCTAAGTGTGGGCCCTATCGCGTCGACGAAGACTGAGCGCGGGCGAGCTCGGTTGCGACAATTGCGGGGAGTGACACGCCGGCATCGGCGTGCTCGATCAGAATTCCACCGAGGGTTGCCAACACACGGCCCAGCAGGGTGAAGTGACGCGGCGTTTTCAAGCCGGGCACAGATTGGCTCAGTTCCATAAGTGCGGCGGTAGCGGCCTTTGGGTCACGCGCCCACTCAGCCAAGGCTCCCTCGCGCTGCAGTGGGGCAAGCATGGCTTCGGTCATGGCTTCAAGAGCTGCCACGTCATTGCCCTTTTGCTCAAATCCCAAGGCACCAAGGGTGGTGCGCACACCCGTGCTGTCAGCGGAAAAAACAGCACGAAGTAGGGCAGCATAGCCGTTGCGCACGTCGTTCGGGAGGTCTTGCACACAGCCAAAGTCGAGCAGTATCAGCGCGAAGCCATCGGGGGCTCTCTCGTCTTCGCGCACCAGAATGTTGCCGCAATGAGGATCTGCGTGGAAGTAGCCAAACTCGAAAATCTGCGTAGCGAAGCACCGAACGAGGCGGGTTAGAATCTGTCGTCGACGCTCGGAACTCGCGTTCTCCAGTGCTTGGTCGAGGGCGAGTCCTTGCTTCCACGCCATGGTGAGCACGCGATCCGTGCACAGCTCGGTCGCCAGTTCGGGAACTTCCACGCCAGGGACGTCCGTGAGAAGAGTTCTGAGTTTTGCGCAATGCTCTGCCTCTGCCCGGTAGTCGAGCTCGGCTCCAACCGAGTCAGCGATTTGATCGAGGGTGGTGCGAATATCAAAAGGCAAGCTGTCAGGAGGAAGCGCTGAGGCAATCGCCTTAAGAATCGCAATATCCGCCATCACCTGGTCCCGAGCTTTGGGGACCTGCACTTTGATGGCGTAGTCTTGCCCAAGCAGGCCTCGAGCTCGGTGCACCTGAGCTAGTGATGCCGCGGCAACCGCGTCTTCTGCGATCTCGGAGAAGCTCGCTTCCAACGGTCCTTCGAACTCCGCAAGCAGCTGTGCCTCAATATCCTCATAGGGCAGGGCAGGCACACGATCTCGGAGGGTCGAGAGTTCTCGAACATAGGCAGGAGGAAGCAAGTCTGGTCGCATTGAGAGGAACTGGCCGAGTTTGAGTGTGGCGCCACGCTGCTCTTCACAGAGAGTTCGCACCGACTCAGCACAACTCTGATGGAGTCGTTCCATACGCTCATCAGATCCACTGGCGCTCGCTTGTCGTCGGCCTTCTTCCAAACGATAGCGAACAGCGATACCAAGCAGCTGAGCGGTGATTCGCAGGGCCTTTGGGCTTGCTTTAACGCCACGACTGGCAAGCAAAACCCTGTGGTTGACGGACTGCGCCAACATGCGACCTTCGGTGGCGATTGCGAGGCTGTCTCGGTGGGCTTCTTGGGCCAGCGTATCGATGTGTCCGCGTAAATGGCCGACCATTTGGATAGACTGATCCACAGCCTTGGCGAGACGAGAGGCCGCGCTCTTATAATTGGGATTTGTCGTCATGGGTTCTCTTCGGATGATGGGGCTTGCGCGACACACGCGGAACATCGGAATACGGGAGTGGCTGGTGCAGAGAAAACAGCGACCTTGGCGCTACTGCCCTTGGGGAGAACCTCGTTACAGGTCTCGCATAGGGCATTGCGATGCAGCTGCAAGTCCTGCCAACCGAGGAGCTCCGCGGTAAGGTTGTCTGCCGAGGCGCTCGGCTTTCCAGCTGCTCGGGCAATCGAGCTGGAATCGGCGACGAGGTCTTCCACCATCTCGACAGTGTTAAGGAGGATGTTTCGCACGAGATTCGATACCGAAACACCCAGACCAGCAGCTTTCTCACGAAGCTCCTCATCCAGTTCCTCGGAAACTCGAGTGTGCAAAACTCGCTGTTTTTTCTTGTTTTTCTCTCTGCGTGTCACTTTGTGATACACGTATAACACAATGTGTTACACGCGCCATCACGGTTTTTGAAAAAGATGAAGAAACCTTGCCGACCTTGGGCCGATAGAGAGGGCGATGACAAAGCAAGAACACAATGCTCGTTACGCAAAGACTCGGCAAATGCAAGTCCCCTCTAGTCCTCAGCCAGTTGGATGGCGTCAGACCGCAGGCCTCCGTTGGCTACGGCGACTCTTCCGCCGCTAGCTGCCAGGCTTCGGTTCCGCTAGCGCTGCTTGGGACGCAGCAGACCAAAGGCTGACGTGTAGGAGTGCAGGAAGGTCTGTCCCTGCACTGGCCCAATCTCACCATTGCTGAAGAAGCCGCTCATAGGAACTTCTCCCATCTGGCTATGGAAGAGCTTGGTGTCGTGGTTGGGCTCGCCATACAGGCCTTCGCCACGTCCCATACAACTGAAGAGCAGAGCACCCTCCGGTTTTCCATACTGGTGCTTTGAGAAAAGTTCTTTGAGGTCGGCGGCCGATGTGTGCGCGTCTCGAAGGTGAAACTGGGCGATCGAACCTTCGCGAACGTCGCCACCGACAGCGATCGCATGCGTCTCGGGGTCCACTCCAACGATCTGGCGAATCAGAAAATCTCCGTGTTCGTAGACTTCACGCCGATCGTGCATCACCATTCCAAGGAATAGGGAGTTTCTGGCAAGTTCACGATCGTCGTCGCCTAGGGTGCTTAAAAGCCTCTCAAGGGTCTTTACGGCCGACTGCCCATCGAGCTCGTAGAGCACTTGCCCTGTGGCCCTTGTGATGAACATAGGGCTTCCAACGGGCTTGCAACCTTGTGCAACGATCGTGTCGATTTCGATGTTGCCGGAGAGTGCCAATCCGATGGCGCCTGTGCGATGAAGCTTCCCACCTTCGAGCAAGACGCACTCACCAGCGGTGTGACAGCCGCTGGCAATGCCACCAATTTTCGTGCTATCGGGAAACGCCGCATCGAGCCATGGCACAAGCACGGCAGGGTCGCAGGTAAACGGATCGGTGAGCACAATAAGCTCTGGCCCTGCATCTGGATCTACCCCAACGCTTGCGGGCCAAGTATCTGGGTCTTCCCCCAGGTGAAAACTACTGATTGTGACTCCCGGAAGCACAGCAGCCATCAGACTGACAGCGTCTTGCCCTTCAACCTCTCGCTCGCTGCCAATCACTCCCCCGGCGCAGCAGCCAAAACTCGTGGCACTGGGAAAGCATGCACGGAGACTTTCAGGCAGAGAAGAGTAGTGGTCGGAATGCGTTCCAGAAACGAAGGCCAGAACCAAGTCGGGTTGCTCGCCAAGAGTTGTGAGAATGTTCTCGGCTGCCTCATCAATCGCGTCCTCAAGTCGTGAGGGAGTCGCTATGGCACTGGCCCAACGCATGCAGCCCGTCTCAATACGGGATTGGCCGCAAAGTCTCAAGGGATGGGACCCTCACTCTTGCTATTGTTGCAGCGATGATGGTCTCGCGATCGGCTCACGAGCAGGCCGCTTGGCGAACTGTGCGCCTCCTTGGACGCAGCTGGACTTGCCGAAGTGCCGGAATTCAGGGTTCTACGAGCATTGCACCACGCCTCAATGCGGAAGTGACGAACGTTCTGGGGCAGTATGTGCTGATTTGATGCAGCTCGCTCATCCCTACGTTGCCTATGAAATCACGGGGCATTCGACGGCCCTTCCAGCCCACTCATGGGGCGCGCGATGCTGCGAGGGCTCGACGCCTGGCCGTCAGCCAATGCTCTGGCGCTCGCGAATCGCTACCATTCGGCTTGCAGTGAGAGAAACGCCGTGCGCCCTGGAGCCAGGACTCCCACACGCTGCTCATATACCTGGCCGCTAATATTTTCCGCACGCAGCGTGAGTAGGTAGTTTTCTGTGACCTGGGCACGGCCTGTGAGCTGTCCAAGGTAGCGAGGCTCGAGGGTTGTGCTGCGGTCAATTTGGCTTCCGAAATACTGGAGACGAGCTGTGAGCCCAAAGCGTCCTCGCGTAGCTCCCAGCCATGTGGTCGCCCGGTGTTCGGGAAAGAAATCGAGCGGGTCGGGTCCGAGTATTTCTGAGTGGGCTTTGTTGTAGGCGTAGCTTGCCCCAGCGCGAATCCCACCGGGTATCTGCGCCTCGACGGTCGCTTCAAGTCCACGGATGTCGAGGTCTTCTGTGTTGATGAGCGAGCGCTGTTCGCTATCAAATCGGATGAGTCCATTGGTGCGCCGAACATATCCTGAGAGACCTACCTTGACCTCAGGCGCTGGCATAATAGAGGTGCCCAACTCTGCGAATAGCGCCTTCTCTGGCCCCAGACTCTTGTTTCCAATATCGAGCCGATATCGTTCGCGCAGCGTCGGGGTGCGACCCTTGTGTGCTCCGGTGGCTCGTAGTTCGATCATCTTTGCCGGCTTGTAGGCTATGCTTAGCTTAAACTCTGGCCATGGGTCGGCACCAAGCCCCAAGGGCACCGCCACCCCACCCGCAGCTCGGGCTGTCAGCTGTTTGCGCTTGTATTGAACTTCGCTGGCGGCTTGCACAATGGTGGCACGTCCTTCGGTTTGCTGTGCGTCAAACCCATCAACGTCAGCGTGATCGGTTTGGAAGTTCGCGGAGCCAATGAGAAAGAGTCGCTTGCCAATGGGGCGGTTGGCCAATAGCGCGAGCCCTGCACGGTCCGCCGAGAGCGACTCATCCTGCGCAACAGTTCGCAGTCCGGGGTCTTCGTAGTACGTCGAGTCTCGGCTCAGGAGGTGATAGCGGGCTCTGGCGGCGATCCGAGTCCCCAAAACGATATCGTCATATCCCAAACCGAGGCGCCCCTGCGACTCGCCCTCAATTGCGAGGATGTTCATCGTGCCATCTCGGGCGGGAGGCACGACAAACGCGACTTGCTGTGTCCAGATGTCGGTTACGAACCTGCGCTCCCCTTTTCGGTATTCGATTCGAACGGTCCCTACGCTCTGTTGCTTGTCCTCGGAGAGAAACGTTGATTGGCCATCTTCAATGAACTCATAGTCGCCTTCTCCGATGACCACAGACGCGGACACCCGTGCTGCCAAGTTCGGCATGAGTGTTGCTCGACCTGTCACCGATGCTTCGGCAGAGGGCAAGCTGCCGCCTGTCATGCGTGCGCGAACTGAGTTCTTCCCGATGGCATCCGTGGTGATGATTTCGATGACACCACCTGGCCCCCCGGGCCCGTCGATAGGCGAGGCTGGAGGCGCGGAGACTCGGATTTGCTCGATGTCCGTCACCGGAATTGCCGAGAGGTCGATGTTGCCGTAGTACGGATCACCAATTGCGATTCCGTCGAGTAAGATTTTTACTGAGCCCTTGCGTGCACCTCGGATGTCGATTTGTCGTCCACCACGGCCAGCGGCCCGCACGTAGACTTCGGGGAGAAGATCTAGGGCTTCGGCGACATTGCCAACTCCTCGCTTGCGAAGTTCCTCGCCTGTGAGCCGAAGTGGGGTGTCTCGATCATAGACGCGTTTTTCCCGGGCGCCCCAGACGACGATGGTGTTTTCGTCTTGCAAGGCCTCCTCCAGAAGCTCGGCGTCGGTCCGGGGGCGTGTTGGGATCGCCTCAGAAGCGGGGGCTGTGGGACTCGGTTCCTCGGCGAGGGCCCCAGTAGGCATTGCTAGCACTCCCAGCTGACCAAGCAATATCAGTCGGATACGGGCTAACGTGAGGAGGGCGTGCAACTGCGTAGGCAAGTGGCACTCATTAAAGCAAGCCCGGGACCAGCAATCACGCAGTTGGCGTCCTCAAGTCAATACTGCTGTGACCGAACCTGTGCAGGAGGGCAGACTATGAATGATGACAACATCGCAGCGGGCACGATGGTGGGCGAATACGAGATCGTCCAGCAAATCGGTGTGGGTGGGATGGGAGTTGTCTACTTGGCGATACATCCCGTCATTGGCAAGAGAGTAGCAATCAAGGTGCTGCGGCCAGAGGTTGCTGCCGACGAGGATTTGGTGAACCGATTCGTCACGGAGGCTCGGTCGGTAAACTCCATTGACCATCAGAACATTATCGATGTTTTTGCCTTTGGTCGCCTCAATGATGGACGCCACTACTACGTGATGGAGTATCTTAAAGGGCTGAGCCTAGAAGATCTCTTAGAAGAGCGTGGGCGCTTGAGCCTTACCGAGGCCGTTCCAATCTTTCGGCAGATCGCTGATGCTGTCGACGCCGCTCACGAGCGACACATCATTCATCGCGATCTCAAACCCGATAACATCTTTCTCGTTCCTAGGCGTTCGGGACGCTACCGCGTTGTTGTGCTCGACTTTGGAATCGCCAAGCTCAACTTCGGACCTCACACCACAGCTTCTGGAATGGTGATGGGAACGCCCTTGTACATGAGCCCCGAGCAGTGCCTCGGCAAGAATCTCGATCACCGAACCGATGTCTATGCGATGGGCACCATTTGCTATCGCACGCTCGCTGGGCGACTGCCCTTTGACGGTGAGAGCGTGCAGGTTGTGATGTATCAGCAAATCTCCAACATGCCGCCGACGCCGAGCAACTTCGGATCTCACCCTGCGGTTGATGCAATCTTGCTCAGGGCGCTTGATAAGGATCCCAAGGCACGCCATGAGAGCCTCAACGTGATGGTCGCCGAACTCGCTGCAGCCGCGGGCATGTCATCAGGCGCGCGCAAGGCGGTTGGCTCCGGGCAGGGGGATGGAATTCCGCAGGCTGATGACTGGTGCGAAATCACCAAGCCCGTCAATATGCCGCCAAAACCTCGAGGAAAGGGGCGCAAGCGCAGAATGCGACCTGCCACTGGCGGCACCACTGCAAGCATCGCTGCTCTCTCGCCCATTCGGCTTCGCGGTCATCAGCAGTCGATTCAGAAGGTCGCCTACTGCCCGGCTGGAGGCATTCTGGCGTCGGCGGGGGATGATCAAACGGTACGTCTGTGGGGCTACGATGGGCGCCAACTGGCTGTTCTTGAGGGGCATCAGGACAAGGTCGAGCAACTCTGCTTCTCGCCATACGGCCACTTGCTTGCCAGTACCGGCGGTGATGGTCGCGTCATCATTTGGTCGGTCTATGGCGGCGACCAACTTCGCGAACTTCGAGGCCACCAGGGTAGGGTGAACTCCTTGGTGTTTTCCCCAGACGGCGAACAGCTGATCTCTGGTGGTGCCGATGGCACAGTCAGGCTGTGGACGGTCAGCAATGGAAACGCTCAGGTCCTCTCTGGCCACACATCACCCGTGCGAGCCGTTGCGTTCTCTCCAACCGGCCGGGCAATTGCCTCAGCCAGCGACGATAGGACTGTTCGACTCTGGAAGGATGATTCGGGACAGAGAATTATTCTTACGGGGCACCGCCGCGCAGTCTACTCGGTAGCCTTCTCACCCGATGGCCAATTCCTCGCCTCGGGTGGACACGATGGCATGGTCATGGTGTGGCGTGTTCGCGATGGTAGCTCCCGCTCGTTGGTTGGCCACACGGGGATTGTCTGGCACGTTGTCTACAGTCCCGACGGTCAGACATTGGCATCGTCGAGTTCAGACTGCTCGGTGCGCCTTTGGGATCAGAGCGGCAAGCCGAGAGTTTTGGAAGGCCATGAGCGGCGCGTGCGCGAGAGTGCGTTTTCGCCGAATGGTCGAACCTTGGCCTCTGTGAGCATCGATGGCACCGTCCGCCTGTGGGACCCAACATCGGGTGGCTGCAAGCACATCCTCTCGCATAGTGGTCCCGCTCGTAGCGTCGCGTTCACCCCGGCAGGTGATTGGGTTGCCAGCTCCAGCGGTCGGTCATCGTTAGTCATGACGCCGATTAGCGAGGCCGAAGTGGCACAAGCTCGCTCGAAGACTGGGTAGGAAACTGGCAACTCGCTGGGGTCTCACAAGGTGGCCACTGGAATTGCCGGTACCACCAATAGAGCGCCGACGGAGCTTGGTTGAAGGATGTTTGTGCCGCATTGCGTCGCAGTTTCAATGCGTTGCTGACGCTGCATAGGAACTCCCATCAGTTCGTTCTGGGAATAGAATTTGCAATTGTCCTGAGTACGGTCCTCATGTCCCACATACCTCTGCCAACCCTCTTCTCCTTTCTCTTCGCCTTCACCATAGCGGCACTTCCCTCCTGTAGCTCTGATACCGACGATGGCAACTGCAGTGGAGATAAGTGCGACCAGGGAGTTGTTGATTTCGCAGACCGGCTCGAAGGCCGCGAAGATCCCATTGCCGACTTCCTAAGAACCCTAGACGTAGATTCGCAGAGCCGTGTAGCCGCCGACTTTGGAACCTTCGCGGCAGGAATCGCCGAGATGCAAGGATGTGGCGAAGCGAGCTGGAAGAGCTTTGTTGTCTCCGACGCGATCGTTGCAGGAGCTGCCTTCCCACGAGTTGTCTCGACAGTGTGCAGCGACAACCCAAGGAAAGCTTCCGAGTTCTTCATTGCCGCTTCGTTCAAAGATCCCAACGAAGAAGACATTGATCCACGGAGGTTGGAGATGTTTGCGTGGGATGCGAAAGCGCGGATGTATCGCTTCTATGCAAGCGAAGTCGCCGATGCCGAGCGCATCGAGATTGAGATTGATCCGGCGCGCTGCAGAGAGTGTCACCTCACTCCAACTACGCTTCCATCCGACACGATGCGCATGACGCCCATCATGAACGAACTCACGCAACCCTGGTCGCATTGGAACTCCGAGGTTCCGATATTTTCTGATTCGGGAAATCCGTTCCGTAGCCATGACTTCGAAGTTCCATTTGAGGTTCGCAGTGCGGATGACTTCCTTCGATATGCGGGGGACCGAGTGGGGGCTGCTGCTGACCTAGAAGCGATTATTCGCGAAGGTCATGATCGAGTCACGCTCTCGCGAAGTCGCGACAAGCGGCAACGCAACGATGATTGGCGTCCTGCAATGGATTTGATGCGACCTCTGTTTTGTGAAGAGCAGCTCAACTATGCAACCGAGGATTTTGGCACGGGCCTTATTCGTGTGACTGCACTGATCCCCGGTGGTATTCGCGAAGCCTTCCGGGCAGAGCGTCCTGACAATTGGCCCTGGGATTGGCTAAACAATGATGGCGAAAAGGTGCGCTTGCCCGCGGTTGGAAGTGTTGCGCCGCTCGGCATGCTGCCAGTTCGCGGCAATGCCGACATCTCCTTTGAAGGCCGTCTACTCGTGCCGACGAGTTCAGCTGTGTTTACCCCAAGGCAGATTCTGCAGATTCGAGCACTCGATTGGAAGCAACCAGTACTCTCAGACGTTCGCTGCGGAATTTGGAAAGATGCGGTGAATCGCTTTGAGTCTGAAGCACCAACGATGACTGCAGGTCTTCGTGACAACGAGACGATGCGCGAGTTGTACCCACAGGTGATGCAACTTGGCGGCGTTGCGATTGAATCCACCAACAGCAATCAATTCATCGTGGTTCCAGATGCAAGTGAAGCGGTCGTGGCTTCACTGCAACAAGCCCTCCTTGGTGGAAACATCCCAAACAGCTGCGAAGGTCAGGACTATTGCAGCCTCACGATGGACCAATTTGGCGACCTGCTTAACGATTACGTCTCTGGTATTGGTGCCGGAGATAGTGACACCATTCGCAACCAGCTGCGGGCAGAGCGAGACAGCCGACTCTGTGTGTTGAGCCAGTCGTTCCAAGCAGCGCCTGGCTTGCCATCCTTCTCATGTGATGACGAGCCAGCGCCTGGAGGCAGCTTCTCGGGAAGCAACACGTCCACCGCCGTTATCCCAGACAACGACGCCGAAGGGGTCACGAGCCGCATTGATGCAACAGGGGAACTCACCGTTCAGACTGTCGAAGTTCGAGTTCAAGTCGAACACACCTGGCGGGGCGACCTCCGCATTGACCTTACCTCTCCAAGTGGGGAGAAAAAGGAAGTGCATGCTTTCGAACCCTCCGATCCTGATGATGGATTTGATCAGAAGTTTTCTGTCCCACTCTTCTCAGGTGATGGCAACGGTGCGTGGACGCTCACAGTGGTGGACCGAGCAGGGCAGGACACTGGCAGCTTGCTAGGGTGGTCCCTGGGCATCAACACTGACGCTCCATAGCTACATGCGCTAGCTAGTTTCCGTCCCGCTAGGGACAAAAACTAGCTAACGCTTGCGAGCAAGCGTGGTGTTTCTAGAGGCCGCGTTTGTGTTCGCTGCGAAGGGCTATGGAGCCATGCAGTGCACCATCGATGATGCTGACGATACGCTGCCGATCGCCGGGAAGCCGCCCACCCGTAGGCAAGTAGTTGCTCGCGTGATTCGTGCGAAAGAGTGCATTTGTAGGCCGGCACTCATCGACCAGCGTTCGGAGTTCCCCGAGCATGGCTTCTGGCGTGGGCAGCACAAAGCCGCCCTTTTCGACATGCCGAGCCATGGGGGTTCCCGGCACGATTGTCAGCGTGAGGGCAGCTAGGTACTCAGGATCCATCGCTGTAACCAAACGCGCGCTCTCCTTGGCGTGCTCGGCGCTTCGCTCTGTGCCACCCGCCCCAAGCAGCATGATGACGCTAATCCTCATGCCTGCCGCATGCGCCTTCTTGGCGGCGAGTTCGTGGTCCGCAAAGGTAGCGCCCTTGACGATCCGCTTGAGCGTCTTGTCATCACCGGACTCAGGTCCAATGTAGAGCAGGGAGAGCCCTGCAGATCGAAGCTGCGCAAGCTCCTCAGGGGACTTCTCTAAGACATTTTCTGCCGTAGCGTAGCAAGAGACTTGACGCAGCCTTGGAAAGAGCTTTTTCATGGCGGCCAAGAGCGAAAGCCAGTGCTCGGTTGTCATGGCAAGAGCATCGCCATCGGCCACAAATACTTTCTCCGTGTGGGGCAGTTTGCGTGAGGCAAGTTGCAAGTCGTCTAGCGAATCGCGCAGGGGGCGAACGCGGAACGTCTTGTCGCGATACATATCGCAATATGTACAAAGGTTGTGCGAGCACCCAATCGTCGCTTGCAGAATATACGAGTAGGCCTCAGATGGTGGCCTGTACAGCTTTCCCTCGTAGCGCACTGCGAAGTCTTAGCTGAGAGCAGCCATCAGACTCTCGATGACAGCGTTGAGAGAAACGCGACTTGGAGCCTGAGAGCCAAAGGTTGTGAGTGCCAGCAATTCTCCTTCGGACTCAAAGGCCTTGCCACTGATCGCGTTCTCACCATCTTGTAGCTCATAGCCAAAGTGTTGGTTCATGGGCAGCATCCCGTTGAGTTTCTGCGGGAGAGTCACCAGCGTATTGCTGGCAGCCGCAGTGTTTTCAACCGTGTCGGAGTCCCCCGCTTTGGCGATGACAATCCCATTCACATCTCCGAGAAGAGCTCCAGTTTGCCCTTCGTGGTTCACGAGGGTTGCAAGGATGTCATCAAGTGACGCGCCCGCGCTTCCAAGAGCAGTGATGAGTTCTGCGTTCGGTTCGTCGCCAGCAGGCGCCTTCTCTTCCGCCATCTGTGCGGCTTCTAACTTCGCTTCCTCGACAGCTTTGGCCGTTTCAGCTTTGGCATCAGCAAGTTGTGCCTCGATTTTTGCTAGCGCATCTGCATGGGCTTTGTCCGCCGCCATTTGTGAGTCCTTGAATCGTTCAATCTCACGGTTTGCATCCGCAATCTGTTTCTCAATCTTCTTTGTGTCCCTCTCGTTCGCCTTCTTTTTGTTCTTGCCTTTGCCGCCGCCTTTTGCGTCTCCAAGCGCCTTGAGCTTTGCCTGTGCCTCCTTCAGTGCGCTGCTCTCATCCTTAAGCTTTGCTGCGAGTGAAGCTTTGGCAGAGGAGGCCATCTGGGACGCAGCGGCATAGCCAAGTGCGAGTCCAGAAGCAGAGGCGACGACAACGTAGAGGGTTTGCATAGGCTTGTGCATGGTAAGACGAGGTGGGTAAGAGGGCCCAGTTTTCACGAGAAAATTCGTCGACCTTGCCATAAGCCTTCTCGTCGCCTATTTAGGGGCTTCGATAGATTGCTGGCGGTTCATCCCAGACTCTCGCTCCCAACTCACAAGGAGACCAAGCGATAGGGGGCTAGATCAAAGTGGAAGTGATCTTGGTGACCAGGGAAGGCTGGCCCGAGAAGCACCCGGAATACCTCTTCCTCGAGTAGGCGTTCAGTGAGGGTGTGGAGAAATCGGGCGTGCAGAGCTTCAACCCCCTTGTCTCGGTCCCAGTGCGAATCGACTCGAACTTTGAACCCACGACGGAGGCGACGGTGGGGGCTTGATGCTCGCTCGGTGGGATTGCGTGCAGGTCCAAAATCGAAGCCTTCAATGTCGATGGCGTTTCCGAGGGCATGCTCACTCAGCAGATCCGGGATGCGGCGAATGCGACGACAGTTGTAGGTGCCAAGGTGGACAATTTGTCGCGGCCTGCGTCCATAGATCTCAACAGCAACATCTGCGGCGATCGATTCGAATCGTTCAAGCCGTTCTTGGAAGCCCTGATAGATAAAGACGGGTTTGTGATATCGAACATACTTTCCCTTGTGACGGGTCATGTTCAGGTTGGGGCACTTCATCTTGCCCTTTGGGGAAATCGTTCGCTCTAACGAATCGAGGGGGTAGGGCGCTTCGCTACCCGTCGGTGTTTCTGCGCTTACTGAGCTTGAAACCAGTCCCAATGCGAACAGTGGACCAATGAGAAACGGCCAGCAACTGTGTTGCGATTGCATGCATTGATTGTGAACGCATCACGCGATGTGGCAAGGGGGATCGTGAGGGTCGATGAGGCAACGAACCACCAATTCGCGCAACCTCTGCGTCACCCATTCTGCGAGTTATTCTGTGATGAGTGGATGTTGGTGGGCTCCCCGTATAGGTGTACGATTGAAGCTGTCGCGACAGGCGACCTGAGGCTGTGGTCTGCAGTCGTTTCATTGCGAGGATTGCGGTTATGAGAAGTCGCTGGAGTATGCTTATCTTGGTTTGGACAGTCTTGCTGGTGGGCTGCGGAAGTCCCGATCCAGAGCCTGAGTGGACGACAATTGATATCGGCCCTACGGCCTCACTAAGCGGCGTTTGGGGCACGGCAGCAGATGATATCTTTGTGGTTGGTGGCAGCTCGACGGTTGGAGAAGTGCATCACTTTGATGGCGAGGCCTGGTCGAAGATGGAGGTGCCCGAGGTTGGGCTCCTCAGCTGGTCCTTTGGCTTTGGCTCCGACGATGTGTGGAGCGTTGGTCGCGGCGGTGCCGTCGTGCACTATGACGGCACGATCTGGAGCGAGGTTGATTCCAAGACGGAGCAAGATCTATGGGGCGTTTGGGGGGCATCCCCAAACGATGTCTACATGGTAGGCGGCAGCCCTTTTAGTGGCGAAACCACGATTCTTCACTGGGATGGCACGGAGATTCAGGAAGAAGAACTGCCCGATGAAGCAAATCCGCTGAGCGTGCGCTCACTGTTTAAGGTCTATGGCATTGGAAGTCGCGTCTTTGCGGTTGGCGCTGCGGGGCTCATAGTTGAGAAAACTTCTGAGGGGTGGATTCGGCACCCAGCTGGTAGCGAGGCCGATGAGGACTTTGTCTCCCTTTGGGGCACTAGCGATGATGACATCATCGCTGTGGGCGGACGAAGCGGCTCTCAGTTCGCAACCTGGGATGGAACGAGCTGGACAACATCAACGCCATCGCAGAATTTTGGCGGGCTGAACGCAGTGTATGTGAGCCCGAACGGGAGAGTTCTGGTTGGCGGACTCCAAGGTTCAATTGGATATCTCGACCGCGAGTCGAATGATGTTGTCTACCGCGACAGCGACACCAGCATCGACGTACACGCGATTTGGGTTGATCCCTCCGGGATTGCATACGCAGTGGGGGGAACCTTTACCGACCCAGGAATTGGTGTTGTCATGCGTCTTGAGGCCAACTAGATGCGCCTTATCCTACTCGCTGCCACCCTCTGGACCATTGCTGCATGCGGCGACAACGTCAAGCCGAGTGTCGAAGGACACGGGCCCATTGCCGAGGGAGTCTCTGCGCCCCTAGGACAACCCTGGCCAAGCGCGACCCCTGAGCAGCTTGCTTCGTTTGAGCGGGGCATTGCTGTTATGGGCAAGCGCTTCACGCGTTCCGAAGGGCTGGGACCCGCGTTCAATGTGACGTTTTGTGCGGGTTGCCATGAGAAGCCTGTCTTTGGTGGCGGCGCTGGGCAGTATCGAAACTTCTTCATTGCCGGTCGAGAATTTGAGGGCAACTTCTTTGCAGCCAACTCTGTAGCCGGATTCCTTTGTGGCGATCCACCCGACGACATCTATGTTCCGCCAGAGGAGCGAATCCTCCTACCCAAGGAGCAATACGATCCGCCCTATGAGAGTCGCGAAGGTGCTGTGGATGGTGTTATTCGGATGTACTTCTACGGCGACGACAACACCGCTCGTCCCGCGCCATACAGCGCCAATCCCGAACTGGAGGACCCGAACGATTTTGATCCACCCCCGATCAATGTAGTCGCACAACGAAACCCCATTCCGTTTTTTGGCGTAGGTCTCATTGCTCAGCTTTCGGCGGATGAGATTATTTCGCGGGAAGACCCTGATGACAAAGATGGTGATGGCATCTCGGGCCGTGCGCACTTGCTTGCGGGACGCGACACGACAGACGACGGAGTCATTGATACCTATGATGTGGGCCGCTTTGGAGTGAAGGCGCAAACAACTTCAATCGAAGGGTTTATTCGCGGTCCACTGTACAACCATCTTGGCATTACCAGCGATCCACTCACGGAAGAGCAGCGCGCACGACTTCCGATTGATAGCAGTGCCCAGGGGCTGGACGAGACCGCCTCGATTCTGCACGGATCCATGCTTCGTCAGTATGCCCAAGCGGTCGCTCCGACGGGGCCCAATTGCGATATTGACGAGGTGCTCGATCCTGAGCTCAACCCAGAACTCCTCTTCGATTTGGTCAGCGCCTCGATGCTAATGGCAGCACCCCTCTTCGATGAAGATACTCCGCAGATCGTTCGTGGACGTGCACTCTTTGATGAGTCTGGATGCGCTGATTGTCACGCTCCTCGACTTCAAGGGCCACGAGGGCCCATTCCTGTGTATTCCGATTTGCTCTTGCATGACATGGGACCAGGCCTCGATGATGGGCTTGAATTTGGTGAAGCTGAGACTTCAGAGTTTCGCACCCAGCCACTTTGGGGCGTGGCAGCGACGGGGCCGTACTTGCACGATGGTCGGGCGGTCACTCTCGAAGAAGCCATCATGTGGCATGGAGGCGAAGGCGCACGGAGCCGTATTGCGTACTCGAGTTTGTCGCCGGAGGGCAAGGAGGACCTCTTAGAATTCCTCTTAAGTCTAGGTGGACGCGATCAAGCCTCTGGTGGTCTGCTCTTGCCCGGCCAGCCTTTGCCGGAACCCGGTGAGTACGGAGGTCCCCGGGAAGGGCTGTCTGATGAGGAAATTGAGCGTTTCTCTGAGGGGCGTAGCGAGTTTGACAAGGAACATGGACCCAACGATGGTCTGGGTGGCCCGCGGCTGAATGGCGATTCTTGTCGAGCCTGTCACTTTGAGCCCGAAGTGGGCGGGGCAGGGCCAAGGGGGACGAACGTGATGCGCCATGGGGTGGCCTCCCAATCAGGGGACTTCGTGATGCCACAGGTCGGTACCAGTGTCCTGCACAAGAGCACCGTTCTCTTGGATGGCTCGGCAAACTTCCCCCAACTCGATGCAACCATCTTTGAGCATCGCCAGTCGCCTTCCCTCTTTGGGATGGGGCGCATCGATGGCATCGCCGATCCGACCATTGCCGCAAACGCGGATCCAAACGACTCAGATGGTGATGGCATATCTGGACGCCTCTCCATCACCGATGGAGGGCACATCGGAAAATTCGGCTGGAAGGCACAAGTGCCGAGCCTGGAGGAGTTTGTGCGCGATGCGGTCACGGTAGAGCTCGGAATGACCCTACCTGCACAAGAGGGGCTAACGTTTGGCAAGATTCACGACAACGATGCTGTGGCCGATCCGGAAATGGGTTTGGATGAGGCGGCCTCCTTGCTCTTCTTCATGAGCACGCTCGCCGCACCGGCTAGGGATATTTCTGGTGACGCACTAGCCATCTCGCGAGGAGAGAGCCTCTTCGCCGGTGTAGGATGCGCAGGCTGTCACATGCCAACGCTGGACGGCGCCGATGGGCCTGTGGCTCTGTACTCCGACCTATTGCTGCACGAAATCCTGCCTGTAGGTCAGAGGGGGATCGAAGAGGCTGCCGCGAATATGCGCGAGTTCCGAACAGCACCGCTTTGGGGAATCGGCTCCACGGGGCCTTACTTGCACGATGGTTCTGCAGACACGTTGGAGCAGGCGATTGGGGGCCACGCAGGCGAGGGAGAGGCGAGCAAAGCTCAATTTGAATCGCTCAGTGCAACGCAAAAGGCCGACCTCATAGCATTTCTGGAGTCTCTCTAGTGGCTTTGTCTTGTATGCGACTTGCGCCAGTGTACCTGGCTCTCGGTCTCTTTCAGGGAGGCTGCGGAGGCGATCCGCAGACCGATCCAGATGCCCGGGTTCCAGCCCCAGACGCGGAAATCCTCAACGACGATCTTTCTATGCCTCTCGCGCCAACGGTCGATAGCTCGCAGTTTATGGGCGCTAGTTCGTGCGGTGGTTGCCACACACAGCACTTCAATGAGTGGCAGTTCTCAATGCATTCATATGCAATGGTCGACCCGGTCTACCGAGCGGCTGTGAAGGTTCGGCAAGCAGATCGAGAAGGCCGGGAAGACCGATTCTGTCTTCAGTGTCACTCTCCCATTGGTACCCGCAGCGGCGATATCCAGCCCGGCTTTGATTTCGAGTCGCTTGAAGCCATTACGTTGGAAGGCGTGAACTGCGAGACCTGTCACAGCATTAGCGAGGTGCAACGACCGTACAACGCCGGAATGGTCTTGGACGTTGGCGGCCCACTCAAGGGCCCAATTGAGAACCCTGAATCAAGTCCTGCACATCAAACCGAGTACTCAGAACTATTCCTAAGCTCAAAGCTGTGCGCGAGCTGCCACGATGTGGTCGAAGTGGACGGCATGAACCTAGAACGGCCGTATCAGGAGTGGCTCGAGTCACCTGCCGCCGAAGAAGGCGTGGAGTGCCAGACGTGTCACATGCCAACCTACCGTGGAAGAGCCACAAATACGTCCGCAGAGCGGGATTTGCACGAACATCGCTTTGTTGGCGTGGACATGCCTCTGGAGTCTGACTTCTTGCCAAGCCCTGAGGACTATGACGAGCTGCATGGCCGAATTTCGAATCTTCTGACCAGTGCAGCGACAATCACTCTGTCAGCAGAGCCCGGCGCTGCCGGCGATCAGCTGGATCTCTTTGTGAGCATTCACAACAATATCGTCGCGCACAACATACCCACAGGTTCAACATTCAATCGGCAGGTGTGGCTTGAAGTCATCGCTACCGATGCCGACAACAACGTTCTCTACGAAACCGGCACTCTGGATTCCAACGGTGATTTGCGGAACTACTGGTCCGAGGAGGAGCAGTTTTCTGACCACGATCTGATTGAGTTTGGCTCGCGGCTCACCGATATTGCAGGCAACCCGACGGTCTTCTCTTGGCGTGCAACAGAGCATCATACCAACTCCCTATCGCCGCTCTACGATCGCACGAGCACGCTCTTCATTCCCACCTCAGCTGCAACACGCGGCCCCATACACATAGAGGCTCGTTTGCGATTCCGTAGTTTCCCGCCGTACTTGCTTCGAGCGTTGGGACTGGCAGAGTTTGTTAGCAATCTCGAAATCTTCGACATCGATTCCATCTCACTTGATGTGGACCTGCTTGATCCGTAGTGCTGTTCTTGTCCTGCTCGCCACTTCGGCGGGCTGCCGAGAGCCCGCGCAAGAGTCGCAAGCATCGCAGCAGGTGCCAGAATCACTCCCGCTTTTTGGGGACAATGAGCCGCTTCCGAATCTATGCAGAGGTGCTGTGACGGCGGATCTAGGTCTCACAATCTCCGTACGAGTCTTCGCTGCTGCGTCCGTCGATCGTAAACGGGTGCGTCGTCATGCTCATGCTCTTGAGTCAGTTGCGGCATCTTGGGGCGTGAGATTTCGCCAGGCTGGCGAGCTTGCCGGGATTGATGAGGAGCCCCTGTTCGTGGCTGTAGACCGCGATGCGGCACGGGCATTGGCGGAGGCTGAATCGAAAGACGCCAGTCTTAGCGCGGCCCAGCGCGAGGCCATCTTGGCGCCGTTTGTGACGGCTCCACTTCGTCGCGTGTTCGAGAGGCTCACGCCACAATCAGAGACAGAAGTGCAGCTCTTCTTTGTTGATCGCATTGCCGATCCAGCGAGCCCCATCTCGGCAGGGCTTAGACACCCAGCAGGCCTCACGTTCTCGCCATTTGCGCCCAAACTAGCTCAAGAGCCCAATCTGGCGGCCCTGATTGGGATTGATCAAAACTCGCTGCAAGCTCCGGTCATTTTTCTCTCTCTGCGCGAGCTCACGCGCATCCCTCCAGAGAAGCGGAACACCGTGCTCGCCCACGAATTTGGCCATGCCTTCGGTTTGGCGCATGGGGGGGGACGAGAAAACCTCATGGAGCCCACTCGCCATGCACGCTGTTCCCCCGGCCTTAATGCCGATCAGCTGCGAGTGCTGCAGAGCAATCTCGTCCCGTCGGGAGTAAGCAAGTGATGGGAAACGAAACAGAAAGCCTAGCCCAATGCGTCTGACGCGCACTAGACGTCCAGTTCAAGCACGTCGCTGGTTCCTTCGGTAAGAAGGCGATATCTGGCAGAAGCATCCTTACCGAGAAGTTCTGAGATGCATAGGTCGGTCGCCATCTCGTCGCCCTCGTGGATTGTCACCCGAAGCGTTGTTCGAGTCTTTGGATCCAGCGTCGTCTCGTTGAGGATACCTGGGCTCATCTCTCCCAGTCCTTTGAAGCGTGTAATGGTCGACTTGCGAGTACCTATCTGGTGCTCTTTTAGGATCTCGTCTCGCTCAAAATCATCAAGTGCGTACCAGGTCTTCTTGCCGATATCGATGCGGTAGAGCGGCGGCTGGGCCAGGTAGATGTGGTTGTTGTCGATGAGCGGCTTCATGTAGCGATAGAAGAAGGTCAGCAAGAGCGTCGCAATGTGGAGTCCATCGGCATCGGCATCCATCAGCAAGAAGATCTTGTCGTAACGCAGCTTGCTGATGTCGAACTTTGGACCAATGCCACAGCCAAGGGCCGAGACAATGTTGCCGAGTTCCTTGTTTGCCATGAGCTTCGCTATTGAAGCTTGCTCTGCATTCAGAACTTTTCCCCGCAACGGCAAAATTGCCTGCGTCTTGCGGTTGCGTCCTTGCTTGGCAGATCCACCTGCCGAATCACCCTCGACTAAGAAGAGCTCACTTTCACCGGGATTGGTGGATGAGCAATCAGCCAATTTGCCGGGGAGGTTGAGACGATGGCTCACCGCGCTCTTGCGAGTAACTGCCGACGCAGCCGCTCGTGATGCTTCGCGTGCACGCGCCGCCAAAACGATGCGAGCGATGACAGCGTCGCTAACAGACTTATTCTCATTGAGCCACTGCTCAAGGGCAGGCCGCACCTGGCTATCAACCTGGGCCGCGACGGGCGGGTTGTTGAGTCGTTCTTTTGTCTGCCCTTGAAACTGGGGCTCGGTGACGTACGCCGAGATGATCACCGTCATGCCTTCGCGAATATCGTCGGCCGTAAGAGTGACACCTTTGGGCGCGAGCTTGTGCGTGCTCATGTAGTTGCGGACCGCTTTCACAACACCGCTTCGTAAGCCGTTCTCGTGCGTGCCGCCATTGGGCGTAGGGACACCATTGACGTACGACTTGATGTGCTCATCGGTGCTCTCCGTCCACACCATGGCCATCTCGAAGGGTAGCTCGCTGGCCGCATCGTCCATCTTGCTGAGAAAGAACGCCTTACAGTCGCCCGGTACACGAGGCTTGGCTCGGTCCTTGATGATCTTCTCAAGGTACTCGGAAATACCACCAGCATGGTGAAACGTCTCCGTTCGAGGTGGCTTGGCGGTCTCGTCGCGATAGTTGATTTTGACGTTGCGATGCAGGTAGCTCTTTGCTTCCAGCCGGTCTGCAATGAGTTTTGTGTCAAACGACTGTTTTGCACCAAAGATCTTGGCGTCAGGATGAAACGTGATTTTCGTTCCTGTACCTCGAGCGCCAGAAGCTTTCTTAAGCTTGCCGATCGGCTTTCCTGCTGAAAACTCCATTGTGTGGAGCTTTCCCGCACGCTTGACCTCCGCTAGCATCTTGGATGACAGCGCATTTACAACGGAGGCGCCAACCCCGTGAAGTCCTCCAGAGTGCGCATAGTTCTTGCCTTCGAACTTGCCGCCGGCATGCAGGGTGCTCAGGATGACTTCGAGGGCACTCTTCTTGAACTTCTTGATTGTATCAACGGGAATGCCGCGGCCATTGTCCTCGACACTGATCGTCTTGCCGTCCTTTTGGAGGACGATGTCGATGCGTGTTGCATGCTTGTTGATAACCTCATCGATCGAGTTGTCGAGCACCTCCCAGAGAAGATGGTGATAGCCGCGCTTGTCGGTTCCACCAATGTACATAGCGGGGCGCTTGCGGACCGGTTCCAGGCCCTCAAGGACGGTAATGTCGTTTGCGGTGTATGAATTGGCCATTGCGAATACTCCTTAGCTTTCATCACCGAGAGGTGTGATGACAATCTCACGTGGCCGCATCTTCAGCTGCGACCGCTTGACGAGTTGCTTGCCTTTGCCGCCACGTGCGGAGAGGCGTCGACCATCGACCGATACGTCAAACTTCTTGGTGCCTGTGGTGGTTTGCATCGCTAGTACATCGCTCTTGCCGGTGCCTGCCACAAAGCCAATCACGCGATCCTCTGGCCCCGTCTTTATGACGGTGACGCCTTTACCCGCGCCCTCAAGCTTGTTGATCTCACTCGCCTTGCAACTGAGAACATGGCTCTTGAGAGTTCCCACAATCACGATGTCCTTTTCTCGAACCGGGCAGACGTCGATGATCTCATCTTCTTTCGGTGGTCGCGCGTACTTGCGACCGCTGCGAGTACTTGGCTCCGAGTGAGCCGCAACCGCAAAGCGCAGTCCGAAGCCCCGACCACTGATGGCCAACAACTCCTTCGGCGGGGCGACTCTTGGGTCGAGGGAGAAGGCGGCGACGATGCGCTCCTTGTCCTTGAACTTGAAGAGCTTCTGTGCGGGGCTACCGTATCCTGTGGACGGCGGAATATCATTGATTCGCGAGACGTAGGCCGTGCCGAAGTTCGTCAGGAAGACAACACTCTCTTTGGTGGATCCTGGCAAGACTGCCATCACTTCATCACCTTCGCGAAGACGTGTGGACTTTGGATCCTTCACTTCTCGCATCCGCTTGATCCAGCCATCCTTGGTGAGAACCACGTGGGCGTCTTCGTCCTGGATAAAGTCTTCTTCGGAAAACTCGAGTTCTGCTGCGCTGCCAGCAGTCTTGGTCCGTCGGTTTGTTCCGTATGCCTCAGCAACCTGTGTGAGCTCGCCCTTGATAATGCCCCAAAGCTTGCTCTTGCTCTTCAGGATCGCCTGGATGCGTTTCGCATCGGCGGATTTCTCCCGCAGCTCTTGGCGAATGATGTTGATTTCGAGTTTTGCGAGCTTGTAGAGCTTTAGCTCGAGGATGGCCTCTGTTTGGATTTCATCGAGCCCAAACTTCGCCATGATTTTCTTGGCGGCGTCCTTCTTTCCATCGCTTGCGCGGATGAGTTTGATGAGCGCATCAAGCGCATCGAAGATCGTGACAAAGCCCTCGAGAATGTGAATCCGGCGGAGCAGGGCCGCTAGTTCAAACTTGTAGCGCTTTGTGGTGACGTCGAGACGGAAATCGATGAAGTACTCGAGCATCTCTTTGATGCCCATGCGCTTCGGTTGCAATACCTCTTCTCCATTCGTTGGAGTGAGTGCGGTGAAGTTGCAGTTGAAGTTTTGTTGAAGTGGCGTGTTCTTAAAGAGGTACGCCATGATCTTGTTGGGATCGACGTCCTTCTTGGTCTCGAGGACGATCCGAATGTCCGTCGTTGACTCATCGCGAACATCGACGAGCTGTGGGAGTTTGCGGGCAATGATGTGCTCTGCAATGCGCTCGACGATCGTAGACTTTGTGACGGCGTAGGGAATCGAGTTGATAACGATGAGGTCGGAGCCGCGCTTGCGAGCCTCCATTTTGTACGTGGCTCGGCAGCGAATTGCACCTTGCCCACCTTCGTAGATCGTGCGCAGCTCGGTCTTCGAATTGAGGATTTGTCCACCAGTGGGGAAGTCGGGGCCTTGAATGTGCTTGAGTAGGTTTGTGGTCGTAAGGGCGCGATTGTCGATGAGTGCAATCGCAGCCTTCGTCACCTCGCGAAGATTGTGCGGCGGGATGTTCGTCGCCATACCCACTGCAATACCTGTGGTGCCATTGACTAGGAGATTGGGGAGACGTGCTGGCAAGACACTGGGCTCTTCTGCCGTGCCGTCGTAGTTGGTGCGCATCTCGCTCACCTGCTGACGCAACTCCGTCAACAACTCCATTGCTGGCGGAGCAAGTCGCGCCTCGGTGTATCGATACGCAGCCGCTCCATCACCATCGAGTGAGCCGAAGTTTCCCGAGCCATCGACCAGTGGTAGGCGAAGCGAGAAGTCTTGTGCCATGCGCACCATGGCGTCGTAAACCGCGGTGTCTCCGTGAGGGTGGTACTTGCCGAGAACCGTACCGACCACCTTTGCAGACTTGCGGTGTTTGGCGTCCGGGTAGAGATGCTCGTCGTGGAACATCGCGTAGAGGATTCTGCGCTGCACAGGCTTTAAGCCATCGCGAACATCGGGCAGGGCGCGAGAGGTAATGACGGAGAGAGCGTAGGTTAGATAGCGCCGACGTGTTTCCTCCATGAGCGATGCATCAAGCTCGTGGCCTCCTCCTCCGCTGGAGCCTCGCGATGAGGCTGGTGGCTCCTTGGGAGGAGCGGCGTTTCCGCCAGAGTTGCGAGTAGCCGCTTTGCTCGGCTTGCTTGCTCGAATTACCTTTGGTGCGATTGCGCGCTTTTTGCTGCCCATACGTCGTAAACCAGTGCTTCGCGATTCGGAACTAACGGGCGGAGTGCCCGCGGTGCGGATGGACGTATCGCGCGTTTCATTGCGAAATAAGTCCAGCTGCAGAGGATGCTCGTCTGACACGTACCTAAATGCGTACTTCGCTGAGAAGGTATGGGCAATTTTTTTGAAGAACGTAGAGATCATGGCAGTATGGCTGAGCCGATCCCGGGGGGATCGATCCAAGTCTTAGACCTTCAAAAGGAAAGAGTCTGCCGCACCGATGTCGCGAACCAAGAAACGAAACCGCTCAACGCAATCTTCCAAACGCCGTTCCACACGTCGAGCACATTCCGAATCCCGGTCACATGGGTCACATCGTGGCACCCTTCGCCTTGGAGTTGTGATTGCCATTCTCGTTGGAATCAATCTCTACGTATTTCTCTGGCGTGGTGAGACATCAATTCCTGCAGTAATGGAGAAAGCCTCAGTTGCTGGCAATGGCAACGGGGCGTTGGTCGATAGCCATGAGCAAGAGCGACTAGCGCAAGCTCAAAGAGGCGTTTCCAACACACTTGGTACCGGAACGCCTGTGCAATCCGCGACTCGCGCTGTGAGCGGGGAAGTGGCTTCTGGTGACAGTATGGGGCGGATACTGCGTCGTGAGGGAATGGACGCCAAAGCGGCAGATGAGCTAATCCGCGCGCTAAGCCCGAGTCTGGATCTGAGCAAGATTCGGCCTGGGCAGACCTTCACGCTTCGGTTTGACGCCGGTGGAGTGCTTCAGGAATTTGAGTTTCATGTATCCAAAGTACGAAGAGTTCGGGCCACTCGCGGGGCCGATGGCAAGCTTGTGGCCGAGCAGCTCGACGCAAGTACCGAGCTGCGAGAGGAGTCGCTCGGAGGCCAAATAGAAGGCTCGTTATATAGGTCGCTACAACGCGCCGGAGAGGACACCGACTTGGTGTCCTTTTTTGTTGATGTCTTTGCCTATGATCTCAACTTCTACGTCGACACACATCCGAACGATGCCTATCGGATGATCGTTGAGAAGGAGTATCTGGATGGCGAATTCATCGGCTATGGAAGAGTTCTGGCCGCTGAGTACTCGGGCAAGTCGGGAACTCATCGCGCGTTTTGGTGGCAACAGCCTGGCAGCAAGGTCGGCAAGTACTTTGGAGAGTCGGGGCAATCGGTCGAGAAGACGTTTCTAAAGACACCGCTCAAGTTTGCTCGCGTTTCCTCCGGGTTCAATCCAAAGCGCATGCACCCTGTCCTGCACGTTGAAAAGGGACATTGGGGCACCGACTACGCTGCACCTCCTGGGACGCCCATTTGGTCAGCGGCTCCAGGGCGAATCACATTTCGCGGACGGCGCGGTGGAGCGGGCAACTGCGTCATTGTTAAGCACGAGAACAACCTGCAGACGATCTACATGCATATGAAGGGCTTCAAGAAAGGCCAGAAGGTTGGCAGCAGAGTGCGCGCAAAGGACGTTATTGGCTATGTAGGATCCACAGGTCTCGCGACTGGGCCACACTTGCACTTCGGTGTGAAGAAGAACGGACACTACATCGATCCGCAGAAAATGAAGATGACGCGCGGAGCCGGCGTGGCAAAGAAGCACATGTCTCGCTTTCGTGAAGATACGCGCAAGCTGGTTGCGGCGCTGGCCGAGATTCCTGCGGAGGCCGCGATTCGAAACCCTTTCGTTGTTGAGTTATAGATCGCGGGCCACAACTGGCTCCTTGTTGCGATGGGACGAGGCAATGGCGGCTGCCTGAAGTTGCTCCTCATCACGCGCTCCACTGAGATAGATGATTTCGCCGCGCTCGAAGAGCTCAGCTGGGGTCACGATGAGCGGAACGTCATCAATGTCGCTTGCCCATGCGACAAGTTCTGAGCAGTAGAATTCCTTGTCGTTGTTGATGCCAATCAAGCCGAGATGATCGAATTTTGCACCGAGCACACTGCGCGCCCGAGCGAGTGCGCGTTGCCCTTCTTCTGGTGTGGCATTCGTTGGTCGAACAATGACCGCATACCGATTGCGATGAAGTAGCGATTCAAGGGGCACTTCCCGAACGACAGGTTGGATAGCTTCGATGATCGTGCCTCGCTCTGCGTCGTAGATCGCGGCATGGCTAAAGCTCTCACCCAACGTTGCAGCGACAATTGCATCGCCGGTCTTTGAATAGGAGCGCGTGAGAATCCAATCACCGCTTTGGGCCACCCGGCGAATATCGCGTGACCACAGTTGTGTGATGGAGTCATTGACCTTTGCGCTCGCAGGCTTTGTGTGAACGAGCGATCCCGAGCATGCGGTGGTGGCGAGCAGGAGGAGGGTGGCGAAGACAAGTGCAATGCGAGTCATGCTGCCGACAATTGCGGGTCTTGTGCCAGTGGCTAACTAGCAGAAGTTGCAGGCAAGAGACTGGTGAAGCGGGCCGCAAGCTGTCAAAGCTCTAACACCGGACGTCAGGTTCCGAGCGCCAGTAGTACGGGGAATAGTCGAACGCGAATAGCAGGAGATTCGATGGCCAGCCCACTACCTATACTGGCAGTAGGGCTCCTGCCTCTGTTTGCGTTTTGTGAGCTCTTCGCGTGTAGGGCGAACTGCTCCACTGCACTCGTGCGCGATTCATGAAGATAGAACGCGCTCACTCGTCTTCTCGCCCGCTGAAGAGACTGGCTCAGCCAGTCTTCTTCGTTGTTCCTCGGTCGCTTGCCCCAGCAAACTCCCTCTTCCCGCCTCGCCAGCAAACGAGCTGACTTCGCGA
>JANTGM010000082.1 GCA_024762925.1 Kofleriaceae bacterium
TTGGCATTGGCACCGGCTGGGAGCCGTGTTGTTGCATTGGCATTGGCACCGGCTGGGAGCCGTGTTGTTGCATTGGCATTGGCACCGGCTGGGAGCCATGTTGTTGCATTGGCATCGGCTGGGAGCCGTCTTGCTGAGCCGAGGGGATAAATGGCTGCGGAGCCGGCGCCGTGTTCCCACCTTGGGGCCGCCTGGCAGCAGCAGCTACAACATCCGCAGGGGACATCGCGCCAGCGGGGATTGTTGGAGTCTCACCTACGGCTCGCGCGAGAAGTTCCGCTGAGATGGGCTCGGTCTGCGCAAGGGCCATTCGCCTGTCGCGCTTTGTCGTTGTCGCGTTGGCATACGGGTTGTCCTGGTTCGCAGTTGTCTTAGCCGCTGCTTTTGAACGCAATGCCGGAGCCGTGCTCGCTCGACGTTCTCGTTCGTTTGCTAGTGTCGCTGCTTCTTCGCCCGTGTGCTCTGGTAGTGAGGCGGCAATGAACCGATCGGTTGGGCGCTCATGAGGCCCTGTGCGGCCGCCTGCCGTGGTCTCTTCATCTGGATTGCGTTCCCTCGGCAGCGCATGGCTTCGTGCGGGGACCGCACTTGGAGACGGGGCACCAGGCAAAGGTCCGCCAACATCAGCCGCCCACTGGGCATCGAAATCATCAACCCCATCTTCGATGTCAGTTACCTCGTCGCTCGAACTGTCGATGCCGGCGAAGTGCTCATCCACCACCGTACGACTCTCGGATGGGTCATCGCTGTAGTCATCGGCGCCGTAGTCGTTGGACATTTGTGGCTCCGATGGCCCGGTGCGCTCACTCACGATGAAGTCTTCTGCGGGAGCGGTTCGCTCATCGCCCGGCGTGGTTCGCTCATCGCCCGGCGTGGTTCGCTCATCGCCCGGCGTGGTTCGCTCATCGCCCGGCGTGGTCTCCTCCTCGGCGGCATCCTGGTCGGATGTGCGCGAGATTAAGAGTTCTTCTGGGTTTCCAAGGATTTCGGAGGCGATGTCAAGCTGAATGCTCGCGTCAGCCTGCGGTGCATCGGGATTCATACTCGTGAGCTGCTCGTGCCCAGCGAACGCGTTGTTGGCTCGCGCAAAGGCCCAGAGCTCATCTCGAAGCTCGCGTGCACTTTGATACCGATCGTCGACGTGGCGAGCCAGGGCCTTCAGCGCGATTGCGTCCAGCTCTGGAGGCACTGCTGGGTTGAGAAGACTTGGCGGATCCGCGTGCGCCGCTCGTGCCCGCTTGAGCGTTTCAAACTCCGTGCCCGCTTGAAACAATGGACGAGCGGTGAGCATCTCGTGCAGCAAGATGCCCGTTGCAAAGACATCGGACCGGTGATCGACAGGCAGCCCGCGAATTTGCTCGGGCGACATGTATGCGAATTTTCCCTTGACCAAGCCGGCCATCGTTTGTGTTGAACGCCCATCGGCCTTGGCGATGCCAAAGTCGATGATTTTCACCTCGCCTTCGTTCGAGATGAGGATGTTGTGAGGGCTAATGTCGCGGTGCACCAAGTTTAGGCGCTTGCCAAAGTGGTCCTCTTTGTTGTGCGCATAGTGCAGGCCTTCGCACACTTTGATGGCGATGTGACAAGCCGTCGAGACCTTCAGTTTTGTCTTTGTTGAAGCTTTTCGCTTTAGGACCGCTCGAAGGTCTTGCCCCTGGACGAATTCCTGAACGATGTAGTAGCGCCCATCCACCGCACCCAAATCGAAAATCTGTGCGATGTTGGCATGGTTGAGTTGGCCCGCGATCTTTGCCTCGTCAATCAGCATGTCGACGAATTCCTTGTCGCTCGCCATTGAGGGAAGGAGCAGCTTGAGGGCAACCTCGCGTTCAAACCCCGCCTCACCGAAAGACTTCGCACGGAAGACCTCGGCCATGCCGCCATGGCTTACTCGCTCAAGGAGCGTGTAGTTTCCGAACTGTCTGGGCTCCATCGGGTACTCGAACTGCAGTCGAATCCTAGCAGAGGCAGCTGCCAGGTGTGCACTTCCAGGTAGGTTCGTAACCTACCTGGCGCATTGGATCCCGCGCTCGTGGTATATGGTCGCCGCTATGCCGAACTACTCCAGCATCCGAGACATGATCAGCCATCGCATCGTTATCGAGTACGACACTGGTGCGCGCATCGTGGGCTACTTGAGCAACTGCCGTCCCAACGAAGGGGAAGTGCAGCTTGTTACCCTGGCACGTGCACGGTTTGAGGACTCTGAGGGAAACGTGCTCGAGACCCATGATTCACTCACTGTGTGTCCCAATCTCGTGACGGGGCTTGCACTAGAAGAAGGCCCTTCCGGACGAGCATAGGTCAGGCCGCTGGGGCGCGAGATCCAGACCAGCTTCTAGTCGGCGCGTCGCCCTAGCGTGCCGCCAAACTCATCAACGAGTTTGTCATCATATTCGTCCGCGAAGTTTTGAACGGTGTAAACGAGCTCTCGAAGCTCACTGCGGTCCAGATCTAGCGTGCTTCGTTCGCTGAGAAGGAGAACCTCAGGGTCTTGCAGCGCAAAAGCGGCACCAGTGATTTCGACAGCGTTTAGCGCAAGCAGACGCGAGAAGAGAGACTCCCGGTTCACGTCTTTTCCCAGTGTTAGGACGGTGGCAGAAACTCGCAGTCGAAAACTCTTTGGGTGCTCAACGATGTCAATGTCAATGCTGGCGGAACCCTTGCGAATGGTCCAGGCCGCAGCGCTACCCGCGCGCTCGTGCCGACACTCATTCACAAAGTGACCTAACTCGATCAACACATCTTCAACCATCGCAACGGTTGATTCCATGTTTGCTTCGCGCTCATTCGCGAACAGACTTGTGTTTGGCTCTTCCATCATTGTCCTCGCTTGCCAGTATCATCGCTTTGTTCCTAGGGCGGCGTCCACTCCACCGCCGAGCATTTCATCGCATGGCCGCATCAAAGCAACGCACCTCCTTGGCTATTGCAATCCTTGCTGTGGTCCTCGGACTGGTCGTTGTGATGCGCCCTTGGAAAGGCTCGTCCCAGCGTGCGCAAACCGAGACTCCCTTCTTCGATGCTGGTGGCACGGGGTCTTCTGTGTTGGGGCAGCGACCGGAGCTTGCGGCGGTAAAGGGTACAGGAGAGCACTCGATCTCGGGGTGGGTTCGAGGAGGGGATCGCGGTGGCATTGCCAATGCGTTGGTGACAGCGACCTTGGAACTCGGGCCGGGAGTGAAGGGAGGGGCTCCCGTGGACGCAAACGCTGTGGTGGCGATTAGCGGGGCCGACGGCACCTTCGTTCTCGAAGGCCTAGAGCCCGGGAGACACCGCTTGCGAATCGAAGGGGAAGGCCTGATCGCAGCGGAAGTCCGGTTTGTTGAGGCTCCCGGCAGCGGGCTTGTGATTCTCATCTCGCGCGAGGTTGAGGTTCGAGGGCGTATTGTTGGAACGACGGGCAGCCCATCGGAGGTAAGGATATTTCTTAGATCGGAGACGTCGACACAGATGCGCGAGGTGGCTGGACTTGCTGATGGCACCTTTAGCATAGCCGGGCTTCCCGAAGGACGGTTTCAAGTCTGGGCGCAGGGGCCTGGGCAAGCGTCGCCTACGCAGTGGGCCGATCGCCTTGGCGTTGGTCCCTTCGAAGAAATCACTGTGGCGATGCAGACGGCTCACACCCTCACAGGTCGTGTGGTGGAAGAAGGTAGGTCCAACTTCGGGCTCTCCGCACAGGTGAGTGTCCAGAGTGCATTGGGCGCGGAACCAGCACGCCTAGCTCGTTCCAATGAGGATGGCTCGTTTGAGGTCGAAGGGCTCTTGGAAGGCCGCTGGATTGCGACCGCAAGTGCTCCAGGATACACGGAGAGCGCGTCGCAAGCGTTTATGGCCGGTTCGCAGTCGGCACTTTTGTTGTCACTTCACGGTGGTGGCCAAATCCGTGGCGTCGTGCGCTCGGCTTCGGGAGGTGTGCTAGCTGGCGCGCAGATCCAAGTCGTTGGGCTCGGTGCCGATGGCGCCGAGAAACGCTACGGGCAGGGCGCGGTGAACCAAGCGACACACGCCCTCGTCGAGGGACAGCGCTTTATCGAGCGCGGTGAGCTCGGAGTTCTTCTGGGTCCCATTCCCCTGGTGCCTCCAGCAGGCGCCCACATCACACGCATCGCTTCGGCCGTAAGCGGTCGGGCGGAGGAACCGAGCGAGTCGGTTCCGCTGGGACGCTCCTCTCGATTCACAACCGATGCCTTAGGCCGATATGTAGTTTTCGGCGTGGATCCTGGCCGCTACCGAGTGCAGGCTCGCCATCCGGATTTTGCCGACGCGGTCTCAAAACCCATCGAGATTCGCAGCAATGCAAACCCCGTTCGTCGCAATGTTGTGCTGCACTCAGGGAGTAAACTCACGGGGATTGTACTGACCGACAAAGGAGTCGCGATTGTTGGCGCGTCTGTCTTTGCGAGATTTTCTGATGGGCGAGAGCAAGCGCTCGCCGTGACGGCCAACGAGGGCACCTTTGCGTTCTCGCCAATGAGCGGGCGGATTGAATTGGTTGTCGAGGCGGTGGGCTATGGCAGATTTCGAAAGCCCATCAAACTCGGTTCAGGTGGCATCGTTGCCAGTGCAACACACCTCGAAGTGTGGCTCGCGAAAGCCGATGCCATCATGGAGGGGCGATTGGTGGACGGCGCAGGGTTCCCGATTCGCGATGCCACGGTGGCGCTCGTGGAGAGCGAGGTAGGCTTGCCAGTGCGGCCTGCTCGAACGGGGCCGGAAGGCGTATTCCGTCTCGATGGGCTCTTGCCAGGCAAGCACTCCATACGAATCACGCACCCCGATTACCCACCCCACCTGGCAACGGTACCGGCCGCTTCGGATGTTGAAGTCACCGTGCCGCTCGGGGCGGCGTTGGCCATACGGGTCACCGATGAAGGCACGGAGGCCGCGCTTCCAATGGTCGATGTCGTGATGATCCGAGCTGATGGTGGCGAGCTGCGCAGCGTGACAGATGCCGGCGGCAAGGCTCTCTTCTCGGCAATTCCCGCAATCCCCGTGGTCGTCGAGACTAGGCTGCCTGGCTATGCGACCCTTTCTAAGAAGATTTCTCTAAGAACTCGCGCATCGCGCAGCGCACCACCACAGGCCGCCGAATTCGCAATGAGTCGCGGTAGCATACTGGCCGGAATCGTTATGAACGAGGATGGAGATAGAGTCGAGGGAGCTGTCCTCAAGGCTGGGGCAAGCACGTCTACCTCCGATTGGGAAGGGCGCTTTCGCCTCGAAGACGTCCCCAGCGGCATGGTGGTCTTGAAAGTAGAGAGCGCTGGTGTGGTCACAACCGAGCGGCTGGAAGTGGAGTCTGGTGAGGAACGCGTGACCATGGAGGTGCGGGTTTCGAACGACGCAGTAGACAACAGCGACGAGAACGCGACAGACGCCGATGAGACCGAAGAGTCGCAAGACGAGGGAGAGGACGCCAAAGAGTCGCAAGACAATGGCGGCGACCAAGAGTCATCCAGCGACGAAGAGTCATCCGACTAAACTCTGGCGGGACTGGCCCGTTAGCGTCGCCGACCGTCGAGAATTAGGGTCGGTGCGTTGTGGAGTTCTTCGTCGATTTCAGCCGGCATCGAGCGAACTCGGGGCCGAGCCGCTCCGCCGTCTAGGATCGCTGTGCTGGCTTGGTGAACACCGGCGTGAGGTGGAATGGCGGCGGCTGGCTGCGGGGCAGCGTTGATCTCCGTTCGCTCTTCCTCTTGGTGCTCAGCATCGACATTTGTAGAGCGGTCATCATTATCACCGCGAACATCGGTTGCGACCTCTGAGTCCTCCACTTGCGTTCCGTCGGCGTGTGGACTAAATCGCGAAAACTCCGCGTTGGGACCCAAGACGTTTGAGATGAGGTTCTCGCCCACATCGCTTGAGGGGTCGGCGGACACCACATATTCTTCCAGCATCCGAAGCTCGCGCTCGATTTCTGGGCCGAATTGCTTGCGAACGTATCTGCCCAAATGGCTTCGGCTGTAGTTCGGCATGGCCCTATTGAGAAAACTTCGTAGTGCTCGGTGCACGTCGTTGGATGACTGAAAGCGATTTGCTCGCGAGCGCGCCAAACACTTGTCGGTGATTTTCTCAATCTCAGGTGGCACGTTCGGCACGATATCGCTAATGCGCCGGTACTTAGCGTCGCGCACTTTGATCAGCAGGTCCATCTCATTTGTGGCGGTGAACGGGGGAACTCGCGTGAGCATCTCGTAGAGCACGGATCCCAATGAGAAAATGTCTGAGCGATGGTCGAGCTTGCGTCCGAGGGCCTGCTCGGGACTCATGTACTTGACCTTGCCTTTGATGACACCTGTCCGCGTCTGTACTCGGCTCAGGGTCGCCTTGGCGATGCCGAAGTCACACAGCTTTACCTCACCTGTGTAGGCGCATATGATGTTGGAGGGCGAGACGTCGCGATGGACGATTTCGAGCCCTTGGCCGGACGTATCGGTTGCACTGTGGGCCGCTTGGAGGGCGGCAGCCATTTCCGCGCCAACATACGCTGCGTGGCTTGGCGGCATGGGTTTCTTGTCTTGTCGGCAGCGTTCGAGAATGGCCCGCAGGTCCTTGCCATCCACATGCTCCATCGCGATGAAGTACTCGCCATGAGCTCGGGCAAACTCGTAGACGCGAGCGACGTTTGGATGCTTGAGCAGGCCGGCAATCTTGGCTTCGTCCACAAGCATTTGGATGAAATCATCATCTTCTGCCAAGTGGGCAAGCACTCTCTTGACCGCAACCAGGTGGGCATGACCACTAGCATCGAACGTCTTGGCCCGATAAATCTCGGCCATACCTCCAAAGGCAATTCGGTCCAGGAGGTGGTACCTCCCCAGCTGTTGCGCCCTTCGCACCTCGAATGATTTTAGCGGGCTAGGGTGCACTTGGAAAGCGCTGGCTTCCGGTAACGGCAGCTTTGCCAAGCGCGGGTAGGTGCAACTCGCACGCTCGATAGCGAAATGGCTGGTGGGGAATTTCCCTGTGACTGTTTCGGCTTATACTCACATCATGAATCGACAGTTCCTTCACGCCACTACGCTTGTCTGTCTATCAGCAGCAGTCTCCTTCGCTGCCGGCTGCTCCAAATCGGCCAAGAAAGACAAGGCAGAGCCCGCAAAGCCCACAACGGTGCAGCCAAAGACGGAAACATCTGGCGATCTCGAGGGGGCGATTGCTGCTCCTGGCACCAAGAAGATCACCGCAGTAAGTGCAAACGGAAAGACCAAAGTTCTTGAGATCGGTGGAACCGTCTTGGCCGAAACTGAGACCTACATCGTCAAGGCCGATGTTCCAACCGATCTCGAAAGTGGGTCGGAGGCGGTGGTCACAATCAACCTACTCCCAAAAACGGGCTGGAAGATCAACCAGGAGTTTCCCACAAAGCTCAAAGTGAAGGCACCAGAGGGCGTGACGGTGAACGCCGAGAGTCAAGGAGCCGATGAAGCGGAGTCCTTCACGGAAAAGCAAGCCCTGTTCAAGGTGAGCTGCAGTCCAGAGGGTGCTGGCTCGAAAGAGTTTGCTGCAGACTTTCGCTTCGCTGTTTGCACTGATGCGACCTGCGATCCCAAGAAGGCTGAGTTGGCCTGGACGCTCAACGTCAAGTAGCCGCTCGAAACCCGCGAATCGTCTGCTTGTAGGCAAAGCAGGCTGAGCCTTCACTGGTGTTGACAGCGCCCTGGGGGGAATGGCTCCACAGATTCGAGCACAGCACTACTGGCGCACTCCGAGTCGGTGTAAGATTCGAGGATTATGGGATCTGAGGGCAAGGGTGTTCGTGCGCGACTGAAGGCTCTCAGCGAAGGGCTGCAAACTGGTTTCAAAGAGAAGAAGCGAGTTATGTCCTTTGCAGAGTATTTGGAGTTCACCTCTGACAACCCACGAACACAGCTGAGGTCATCGCCGCAGTTTGCAAAAGACTGCTTCGACTACTGGGGCACCGATGAGGTGAAGTACGCCTGGGGCACGCAACGTCGCTTTCGCCTCTTTGACTGCCCATGGTCCGAACGCGGTGATCAGCTCTTGGGGCAAGAGGGCGTGCAGAACCAAGTCTATCGAGCGCTCTGCAACTTTGTGAACGAAGGGGCGGCAAACAAGCTCATGCTCTTGCACGGTCCAAACGGCTCGGCCAAGAGTACGCTTGTGCGCTGCATTGGCCGCGGGTTGCAGGCGTATTCCGAGAAGGACGAGGGGGCGATGTATCGCTTCAACTGGATCTTCCCAAAGCAAAAGCTCTCGCGTGCAGACATTGGATTCTCGGGAGCTGATGGTGGATTGGTCGATGCCTCTGAGAGTTATGCGCACTTGCCCGACGAACTCATTGACGCCAAGTTCGTCGATGAGCTGCGCGATCATCCATTGCTGCTCTTGCCGCTCAAGGAGCGTCGAGCCTTTATGGGAGATTGTCTCGGTTCGATGGCCGAGCAGCAGAATCCGGAGGATGGCCGTTTCGTGGTTGCTGACTATCTGCAGCATGGGCAGCTCTCGCATCGCAACCGAGGGATTTTTGAGGCACTGCTTGCGAGCTACAAAGGCGATTTTCTGCGGGTGCTCAGGCACGTGCAAGTTGAGCGTTTCTTCATCAGCCACCGCTACCGTGAAGGCTATGTGACGGTGGAGCCGCAGCTCAGTGTTGATGCCCATGAGCGGCAGGTGACGCAGGATAGCTCGATATCTGCGCTTCCCCCGGCCCTGCAGTCCCTCGCGTTGTTCTACTACGGAGGCGAACTCGTCACCGGCAACCGTGGCCTCATTGAATACTCGGACTTGCTCAAGCGGCCACTCGAAGCGTTTAAGTACTTGCTCACAACGGTGGAGCAATCGAGCGTTAGCTTGCAGAACGCCACACTGTATTTGGACCTCTGCTTCATTGGCACCAGCAACGAGATTCACTTATCAGCGTTTAAGGAAATTCCCGAGTTTCAGTCGTTCAAGGGCCGCGTTGAGCTAATTCGCGTTCCATACCTCTTGGAAGTCTCGCAGGAAGAACGCATCTACAAGGCCAAACTTCGGGAGGCCGCACGTTCGCGCCATGTTGCGCCACACTGCGCCTATGTCACAGCGCTTTGGGCTGTCATGACCCGCGTGCGAAAGCCGTTGGTGGCGCAGTACCCAAAGGACATCGCCGATGTCATTGACAAACTTGGTCCACTCGAAAAGGCAGAACTCTACAGTTTTGGAAAACCCCCAGCAGGTCTCACGACCGTGCAGCGCCAAGCGCTTCAGGCCAACCTTGCAGATTTGCGTGGCGAGAGCGAGTCGTATCCTGTGTATGAGGGGCTCACAGGTGCTTCACCTCGCGAGTTGCAGACCGTGCTCTTCAATGCGGCAAACTCTCCGGCATATGGCTATGTGTCGCCGTTGGCGATTCTCGATGAGCTGGAGGAACTCTGCAAGCAGGTTTCGGTCTACGACTTTCTAAAGCAGGAGCCGCAACCCGGCGGCTTTCACGACCACAAGGCACTCATCGAGAAGGTACGCGACCGCCTGCTCGATCGCGTCAAGGAAGAATTCCAAGGAGCGATGGGACTTGTAGACGAAGCCGAATATCAGCGTCTCTTCGATTTGTACGTCCTCCATGTCACGCACTTCACGAAGGGCGAGAAGCTCAAGAACGAGAGCACGGGCAAGTCGGAGCCCGCAGACGAGCGCATGATGAGCCAAGTGGAATCAACTCTGGGCATTGAGGGGGATGCGAAGGAATTCCGGCACTCGCTGATTTCAAAAATCGGTGCCTGGTCGTTGGACAATCCCAATACCAAACCCATCTACGAGGAGATCTTTGCCGAGTACTTTGCCACGCTCCGCGACTCATACTTTCAAGAGCATGAGAAAGCGGTTGGTATCGCCATTGAACACTTCCTTATGTATGTAAGCGATGCTGCCGATTCACTCAGTGATGACGACCGGGCCCAAGCGAAGACGATTTTGGAGGGGCTCAAATCGGACTACCACTATCAAGAGGACTCGGCCCGCGACATGATTCGCGTGCTCGCCAGAGAGCGCTACAGCAAGTGAGCTGTGGGCGCTCAGAACTTGCAGGAGTACAGGCCATCGTCTTACGATCGACCTGGATGCTCAGGTGCCTCGTCATAGCTGCGCTCATCACTGGCGGCGCAACTGCTGCCGAGGGCAAGGTCTTTGAAAAAGGTCCCTACCTCCAGAACGTGTCAAAGACATCCATCACAGTGATGTGGCAGTCCTCTATTTCGACTCCAGCCACTCTCACTCTGCATACTGAACCTGAGCGCGTCTTCAAAAGCACAGCGGAACAGGTCCACGAAGTGGTCATTGACGGCCTTGAGCCCGAACAACGCTATCGCTACACCGTAGAGAGTGATGGCAAGGTGCGGGAGGGCCAGTTTGCCACAGCACCTGTCTCTGGTGCGCCTTTTTCCTTCGTCGTGTATGGCGATAGCCGCTCCAACGCGAACGCCCATGCGCGAGTGATCGAACGCATCCGCCAAGAGGTGCCTGACTTTTTGCTGGGAACAGGGGACATCGTTAACGAAGGTGCGTCGAAGCCCGATTGGGATGAGCTTTTCGAAATCGAAGGGCCGCTGTTGCGAGAGGCTCCGGTTTTTCCTTCGCTGGGCAACCACGACCGCCAGGGCAGGGGACGCACTGCCAGCAACTATCGCAAGTACTTTTCGCTACCTGAGAATTCTCCCGATCCTGAGCGCTACTACGCGTTTACTTATGGCAGCGCGAGATTCGTGATTCTCGACTCAAACACCTACTCCTTTGCGCTCACAGACCAAACGGCCTGGATTGAAGAGCAGTTGCAGGCGGCGCGTCTTGACGAGGAAATCGAGCATATCTTTGTGAGCATGCACCATCCTCCGTTTTCCGTTTCACTGCACGGGGGCCAGAGTGAGCTTCGCGAAGCTTGGACTCCGCTCTTTGAAAAGTATCAAGTGGACGCGGTGTTCTCTGGGCACGATCATGTGTACAGCCGGGCCAAGAAAAATGGTGTGAACTACTTCGTCTCGGGGGGAGGTGGCGCTCCGCTGTATGGCCGCAAGGACAAATCGGCCCCGATTGATTTGGAGGCGACACAGTTCTTCGAGAGAACCAATCACCACCTCCGAGTTCACGTCGTGGGCTCGCATGTCGAAGTCGTGGCAGTGCGCGCTGATGGCACGATGATCGAAACGCTCAGCTGGGGCGAGCTGCCTACGGTTTCAATGACGGCTCTGCGACCACGTCCTGCGCGCTCCCTCAAAGCCGTTGGCGCTGGCGAGTCACCAAGCTCGATGCATGCGCCGAGCAAGGGGGCTCTTGCAGCAGCGAAGGAGCAGGAAGAGGGCAAGAGCTTTGGGCTCTTGGGCATTGTGGGGGCTTGCATGACCCTCTGCGCTGGTGTTGTGGCGGTCTGGGCCTGGCGCCAGTAGTGCTGCGCGCTGGCTAGTCGCTGCAGCGCTGACGCTCAGGAGTTCCCTCTCGCTGCAGTGCTTATTACTCAGGATCCGATGACCCCAGTGAATCGCAGCTTGGGCCCAGAGCCTCCTGCAATCTGAAACCACAGCCCCCAATACGGGGGGCATTCGGGGCTGAAGCGCGTTAGGGCTGGCAGACCGTATCGCAGCTTCCAGAGGGGCATTGCGCGTCCATAAAACAGGTGGCGGTACAGATGCTGCTGTCACCAAAGCTACCGCAAACGGTGTTTCCTGAACAGGTCTCAACATCGTCTGTGCAATCCTGGCCGATGACATCCCAATCGGGAAGCAACGAGGCTTCGATCTGCGACTTGGCGTATACGCTGGCCTGCTCAATCGCACTGCCGAGTGCAATCGTCACGAAATAGTCCCCCTCATCCATTTCCACAAAGTCGGTTTGCCAGCCGGGCATGCCGTTTTCGAGAAACTGGTTGGCTCCTCCAAAGGTCAGCGTGTCGGTTCGCGAAAACCCATCTGGCTTGGTGAGGGTTAGCTCAAAGGCGGCGCCGCCATCGAGGCCTGCAAGGTCGATGGCATCGCCGAGGATGCCAGTGGTGAGTTGGAAGTCACAGCCCTCAGCCTCTTCGCAGCTAAAGAAGATAGCGCCAGTCTGATTGTCCTGGTTGAGGGTGAAGGCCCCGCCGCCTTGGTCGGCTTTGTCATTAATGGGGGTGTACCCTTCTTCGGTCGCGCAGGAGGCGGTGAGGAGGGCGGTGCTGAGGAGAGATAGGACAACTAGCGATTTCATAGTGGCCTGATGGTAAGCATAATCTGGGCCAATACATAGCAGGCTCGTAAGTATCTTGAATTCCTTGGCTCTTGCCCAGGTGGGGCCTCTAGGCATGGGACGAGGCACCCTGCGGCCCGATGAGGCCGAGCATCAATCGTTGCAGTATGAAAATAATGAAGCCATGTTGGCTCCCGCGAACCTGAAGCCCAGACTTCCAGCCAAACTCCTCAGCGCAAAGGGCTGGTTCCTAGTGGCCAAAGGAGGCCAAGAGGTCGAGGGCCGTGCATCGAGTCCTTTTTTTGATGACATCGGGCAAGCTGCTTTTCCCCGCTCACAAGCCATTTGGGGATTGCCTGCAGCATTGGCAGCCTGTTTCATTGGCGACCAATCGCACCTCGTTTTGCTTTCCGCGTTAGCTACTCGCCACAGCGCTCTGACAACACGCGCTGTACCTCAGCCAGTCGCACTTCTTCTTCCGAGCGCTGCTGCATGTTCTTTAGCTTCACGACGCCCGATTCGACTTCGGCCTCACCAATGACAACCACAAAGTGACTCCCGAGTTTGTCGGCACGCTTGAACTGCGACTTCATGCTTGTGACCCGGTGCTCCAGCTCGACGTAGAGCCCCGCGCCACGAAGCTCGGCACCAAGCGCGAGTTTGATGGGGGACGTTCCCTCGCCGTGAGCGACGATGAAAACATCGGGCGCACTTCGGTATTCTTCTGAGTCGCCTGTGAGGCTGAGAATTGCTCGCTCAACGCCAAGGGCGAACCCAACGGCGGGCACCGAGGGGCCACCCAGGCTTTCGACAAGCCCATCGTAGCGGCCTCCCGCGACAATGGTGCTTTGGGTGCCTAAGCTCTTGGTGCTTGCAACAATCTCAAAGACCGTGCCTGTGTAGTAATCGAGTCCGCGAACCATGCGGGCATCCACAGTGAATGGCACTCCCATCGAGGTGAGCGCCGACTGCGCCTCACCAAAGTGTTTCGTGCTCTCTTCGCCAAGGCTGTTGAGAATCGACGGGGCATCATTCATGCGGGCTTTGCATGTCTTCACCTTGCAGTCGAGAATGCGCAGCGGATTGGTCTCGAGCCTGCGTTGGCAGTCGCCACACAGCTCGTCCTTGAAGGGCGTGATGTAGCCAACGAGCGCGTCGCGATAGCGGCCTCGATCTTCCGAGTTTCCCACCGAGTTGATGAGAACTTCGAGGTTTGTGATGCCAACGCTGGAATAGAGCTCGTGCAACATGGCAATTTGCTCAGCTTCCACAGTCGCCTCTGCCACGCCATAGGCCTCGACCCCAATCTGATAGAATTGGCGGTAGCGTCCCGTTTGCATTCGCTCATACCGAAACATCGGTCCACTGTAGAACCATCGCGTGACTGGCTCTTTTCGGTGCATAGAGTGTTGGATATAGGCACGCACGCAGGACGCGGTTCCCTCGGGCCGCATGGTCATCGAGCGCTCGCTCTTGTCGGGGAAGGTGAACATCTCCTTCTCGACGATGTCGGTGGCCTCGCCAATTCCGCGGCTAAAGAGCTCTGTGCTCTCGAGAATCGGCGTGCGGACTTCCTGGTAGCCATAGCGCGAAAAGAGCTCACGGCAGCGGTTTTCAAAGTAGTGCCACTTGGCAGATTCCGGCGGAAGTAGGTCATTCATGCCCCGAACGGATTTGAGGGTCTCGGCCATGGCGGTGAAATACCATGGGCTGCAAACCCGCGATAGGGCGCACCGGAGATCGTCGGCTCTCGAAGCTGCTGACGGCCCTTGCGGGGGAAGCGTGAGAGGGGATAGAACGGGCATGCCCACCATGGACTATCTGATTCGTTCCAGTCGTGTCATCGATGTTTCAGGCGGCGATGTTTCGGGCGCCAGCGGACCGGGGGCCAATGCTGCAAGCGCCCCACTCGACGCCGAGGTCGACGTCCTTGTTCAAGGCGGCAGGATTGCCGAGGTTGGCAAGGGCCTGGCAGCACCAAAAGGCGTGCGGGAGATTGACGGCCGCGGCAACATCGTCTTGCCCGGCCTTGTCGACTTGCATGTGCATCTTCGCGAGCCGGGCCAAGAATACAAAGAGGACATTGAGTCAGGCAGTCGCGCGGCAGCAGCTGGTGGCATCACCACCATGTGTTGCATGCCAAACACCCGCCCGGTCAACGACTGCCGAGCAGTCACCGATCTGATTGTACGACGCTCCCGCGAAGTTGGTATTGCTCGCGTTCTGCCGATTGGCGCTGTCTCGAAGGGGCTGGAAGGCAAGAGCCTCGCCGAGTTTGGCGAGATGAAAGAAGCGGGCATCGTGGCAGTTTCCGACGATGGTCGTCCCATCATGGACGCTGGACTGATGCGGCGAGCGCTGGAGTATGGCAAGACCTTTGGGCTTCCGGTTGTTCAGCATGCCGAAGACCTAAACCTTGCAGAGGGTGGGGTGATGAATGAAGGCGCGGTGGCGACTCGCGCCGGTTTGCGTGGCCAACCTCCGCAAGCCGAGTCGATCATGGTGGCTCGCGACATCGAACTTGTGGAGTGGACTGGGGCCCAGTATCACGTGGCGCACGCATCCACGGCGCGCAGCATGGAGCTGGTTCGCGATGCCAAGAAACGCGGTCTTCCTGTGAGCTGCGAAGTTGCACCACATCACTTCACGCTTACCGACGAAGCTTGCGCCAGCTACAACACGGACATGAAAGTGGCTCCTCCACTGCGCAACGAGTCCGATCGCCAGGCGCTCTTGCAGGCTCTCGCCGATGGCACAGTGGATTGCATTGCAACAGATCACGCGCCGCACTCCGAGGTGGAGAAGGACGTAGAGTTTGACTGCGCTTCGTGTGGCATGCTCGGCCTAGAAACGGCTCTGAGTTTGTCTCTGGAGCTTGTCAATGATGGCGTCATTGACTTACGCCGAATGGCGTATTTGCTCACGCAGGGCCCAGCTAGACTGTTCTCGCTTGATGCGGGCATTGGCACCTTGGCCGTCGGCAGCCCAGCTGACCTAGTGATGTTCAACCCGGAAACGCGTTGGGTTGTAGATCGCAACGCGGTACAGAGTCGCTCGAAGAACACGCCCTATCACGGGCGCAAGGTTCCGGGACAAGTCCTGCTCACCCTATTTGGCGGCAACCCGGTTTTCGACCGGAAAGGTCTGTGCGACGAATGACGATTGATACTCAACAAGCTGCGGTTCTCGTTCTTGAGAATGGTCGGGTGTTTCGCGGCTCCAGCTTTGGTCCCGCCGTGGAACGTATTGGCGAAGTCGTCTTCAACACCGCGCTGGCTGGCTACCAGGAAATCCTGAGCGATCCATCGTATGCCGGTCAGATTGTCGTGATGACGGCCCCGCAAATCGGCAACACAGGCATTAATCGCGAAGACATGGAGGGCGCGAAGCTGCATTGCTCTGGGCTGGTTGTCCGAGAGGCGAGCCCCGTTACCTCAAACTGGCGAAGCGAAACAAGCCTCTCAGAGTTTCTCTCAGAGCAAACGACTCCAGGCATCGAGGGAATCGATACCCGCGCACTCACGCGAGTGTTGCGCGATGAAGGCGCCATGCGCGGTGCAATCTCCACCGACGTCGAAGATGTCGAGGGCATTTTGGCCCGGGTGAAGGCAAGCCCAAGCATGGAAGGTCAAGACTTGGCCTCCACGGTTTCCTGCACGGAGAGCTATCAGTGGCATGAGCCCAAATGGGTTCCGCCCGAGTTTGCGAAGAACCGAGAGGTGGTCGCGACGCGATTCAACGTCGTTGCCTACGACTTTGGAGTCAAGCGAAGCATCCTGCGCGATCTACGTTCGGTCGGTTGCAACGTCACCGTCGTGGGACTTAAGACGCCTGCAAGCGAGGTCTTGGCGCGCAAACCGCACGGCATCTTCCTGTCCAACGGCCCTGGGGACCCCGCCGCGGTAGCCTCTGCCATTGATGCGGTCCGCGAATTGGTAGCAAGCAAGACCCCCATGTTCGGCATCTGCCTGGGACACCAGATTCTCTCGCTCGCCCTTGGCGCCAAGACGTACAAGCTCCCCTTTGGGCATCATGGTGGCAATCACCCTGTGATGGATCTGAGCACGCGTAAGGTGGAAATCACGTCGCAAAACCACGGCTTCGCTGTTGAGGAAAGCTCGCTGCCTGACACGCTGCGCTGCAGCCACAAGAACCTCTACGATGACACAGTGGAAGGCATCGAGGTTGTCGATTCGCCGGTCTTCAGCGTGCAGTATCACCCTGAGGCGAGCCCCGGGCCCCACGATGCTTCGTACCTGTTCCGGCGCTTCGTCGACCGTATGCAGAGCCTGCAGTAGTACGTATGACCGGCGTTGCCACTCTTTCGCGCTGCACAGAAGCGCTTATTGCCCGCTATGGAAATAGTGAGTTCGATGATGAGTTGCGGCTTGCGAAGCATTCATACTCAGAGCGGCGCGGACGGGTGTTTGAAGATGACGAGCAATGGGAGCGCTTCACTCGCGGGTTTCTTGAGTGGTACGTGGTTGAGCGTCCTTGGCGTGACACGGGGCTCGCACCGGCGGTCTTGGCGCAGCGCGATGAAGAGGACTTGCGGTCATTGGGAGCCTTGCGGGCGCTCGCTTCTTCACAGCGCTGCCTCGCGGAGATTCACGCGGTCAAGAAAGGCGAGATGGTTGTACTCGATCTCGTTGGCGGAGCTGAGTTCTTGGTGCAAGAGGAGCGATCTCTCATAGGCCTGGAGGTTGGTGATGTGGTTGAGATTCGCCTTCTGGGCTTCGAGGGCATGATTTCGCTTGGGCGCACATTTCTTTTTCACCCAACCGGTACCGCAGCGGCGATTGCCAAGATCATTGTCATGATGCGCAAGCAGTCGGCGTCGCGAGCGGATATCATCGACCACATGGCGCTCCTGCGGTCTCGATCTCAGAGTTATCGACATGTCTCGCCAATTCGCATCTACGAGAGCAACGGCGAGCTTGCCAGCGCATGAGGTCTTGGCTCGCAGCGCTCCTGGTTGCTCTTGGCTGCGTTCTCGCTTGGCCCACTACCGCCACAGCTCAGGTTTCGAATATCGACACGCCCGCCTTTGGCATTGAGCGATTCTGGCTTGAGCCTGGGCCGGGTGGGTTTCTCGCAGGCACTGATGCTGCTGTCTTGGAACCAAAGTCGATGCATGTTGCGGTGATGGCTACACTGATGAAGCGGCCCATTGTGCTCACGCCCCTTCAGGGCGGCGAGGCGGCAAGTGTGCCCGTGCGAATTCGGCTCGGTTACGAGTTGGCCATTGCTCGCGGCATCACAAAACGCCTTCAGCTAGGTGTCGCGTTCCCAGTGATTGCGGCACAGGATGGGGACCGGTTGCAGGGCATTGATCTGTCAGAAGAATCCCTAGATCCTGTGGCCCTGGGCGATGCACGAATCCATGCGAAGTTTCGCCTTCAAGAGCGCCCAACTGCCAAGCTCGGCTATGGCTTGGCGATGCATCTGCGGCTACCGACTGGAAACCAGAATCACTTTGCGGGCGAAGCGGGAGTTGTTCTCAGCTGGGGATTGGTTGCCGACTATCAGTGGAGGGGCTTGCGCGTTGCCGGCAACCTCGGGCTTCGCATTCGCACAAAAGAAGTCATCTTGCTTTCACCCGCTCGCGCCCACAGCAACGAAATTCTCGCTACCGCGGCGGCGGAGTATCGGCTGCCAGGCTTGCCTGTTGGAGCGCTGCTTGAGTACGCGAAGGTCAACGGCGATGGACGAGGGCCGTCGCCTGGTGAAGCTCGCATTGGCGTGGCGGCATACGTGCTCCCAAGGGCCACGCTCAAAGTCGCGACCGCACGGGGGACGACGCCCGATGAAGTTGGCTCGCCAGCCTGGCGAGTGATGGCCAGCTTTGCCTATGAAGGGCGCTAGAATGGAACTTCCGAGTAGCAGTCAAGTATGTCCGCGCAGAACGATTGCTTGGTTTGCTGGTTGAACGCGCAGTGATTCGACTGGCAAGTGCTGCTGGTGAAGCATTCAGCCCCATTCTCTAGAGGCTCGATGCATTTGGGGACAGGAGGAGGCTGTGGCAACTCGGCTTCACAGACCAGGCCTGGTGAGCACTGTCGCTGCCCGCAGTTGTCACCCAACCCAGCCTTGTTGACGCATGCCTGTGTGGTGCCAGGCCCAACGCAGTCGAGAAGGAAGGAGTTGCACTGCCCAGTCGGGCAAAGCTCGCCCAATCCCGGAAGTGGTTCACACAGACCGCTGTCGCAGGTTAGCGAACCAAGGCAGCTGAATTCGCATGGAGCGCCAACCGTGTCGATACTTCCACAGGATCCGAAGACACAATCTTGGTCACCCGCACATTCCTGGCGGTCCCCACAAGTTGCGCCTGCTGGCTTGTCGGGGGCACAGAGGTTCAGCGTCAGGTCGCAATATTGGTCGTCATCACACTCAAAGCTGTCGCTGCACGGACTGCCCTGGTTACCACTCTGGCAAAAAAAGTCGTTGCCCATTGCCAGGTTGCGGACACAGACGTCGCCAGGTAGGCACCTATCAGAGTTACAGTTCTCACCAATACCAACTGGTGAGCTACACGAACCCAAGCAGCACTCCACACCGCCAGGGCAGCTGTCGATGCTGCAACGACTTCCAAGCTCTGCGCATTCAAAATCGTCAAGGCAGGTGCCGCCCGGTACTTGCTCGCCGCGGAACACCAAGTCACAGCCCTGCTCGGGGCCTTCGCTATCACAACTCGCTGTCGCAAACCCCTCGAGACAGGTCGCCGCCTCGTTGGGATCGTAGCTGATCTTGCCCGCATCAATGGCATAGCCGAAGATTGTTACTTGTCTGGCAAAGTCGCTCATTGTTGCGAGGTGCTCTTTACACTCATCGAGATCTTTGAAGAACGGAGTGCATCGCACGAACTGCTCGCACTGTGCAGCAGCGAGGCACTCTTGCAAGTCCTCAAATGCGATCGGCGCCTCGCATGGTCCACCGACGCCACCATCAACGACGTTGCCACCGTCGCCATCACGCCCATCTGTGGTTAGGCCGCCATCACCATCAAGCGGCACAACCTTGCCACAGGCTGACAAAGAGAAGGCAAGACTGGCAAGAAGGGCGAAACGAAGGGGTGTTTGTGAAAGTGGTTTCATGGATGTTGCTACCTGAAAGTGAGTCGCTAAGAAATCGGTGAGGTACTCATTATCTCCCATTCGGGAGGCATTGTCATGCTTCTGCCCGCAACCGTCCTCACTCGCCTGTGAGTGCTTCGAGAAACGCGATAACTTGAGATCGCTCGTTGGCACTCAGCCGTGGACTTCCTTGCGACTCCTTGTGTTCCAACACCTGCATCAACGATGTCGCGCTGCCGTTGTGAAAGTAGGGCGCGGTCTGTGACACACCTCGCAGCCCAGGCGTCTTGAACGAGCCTTCATCACTCCTGTTGCCTGTGTGCCCCCCTCTGCCTACATCAGGGGGCTCTGCAGCCGGAAGGCCTAGGTTGTGGTACTTGAGATCGGTGTAGAGAGGCGGTGCGTGGCAGACCGCACAGCCGGCGCGTTTATTAAAGATCGCGGCCCCGGCGATTGCGTCTGCGGATACGGCAGACACATCTCCTGCTTCATAGCGATCCCAAGGCGAATTCCCGCGGACCAGACTGCGCACATAGGCCGCGAGTGCCTCCGCGGCTCGGTCTTGATTTGGTGTGCTCTCAAAGGCGCGCTTGAAGTGGGCTAGGTAGCGCTCTGAGGCTGCGAGTTTTGCCATTGCGTCTGCGGGGGCGAGTCCGAGCTGTCCCTGCCAGTGTCCCAAGATGTGCGCTTCCAGAGGAGACGTGCGGCCATCCCAGTAAAACTCTGAGTGGTAGGCAAGGTTCACGAGCGAAGGCGTGTGTCGCTGGTTGGTCGCCCCAGTGGCAGTCTTGCTCACAGGCTCTGCGCTCGAGAACCCATGACGTGGATCATGACAGCTCGAACAGGCAATCTCGCCCGTTACGGAGAGAATCGGATCTGAGAATAGTTCTGATCCTAGGGCAACCTTCTCAGCAGTTGTAGGATTGTAGGCGGGACTGGGTGCAGTGGGCATGCCAAGCGGCGTTGGGTCGAGCGCAGGCGCCTCGGGCAGCACAAAGGGCCCGGCATCGGAGGGCAGGGCGGCACTTGCATCATCGGCAGGTGTGGGCAGGTTGCCAACGTCCCCTGAGCCACTTGTTGCTTTCTTTGACTTGCAGTTGAGTGAGCCAAACGCGCAAAGAGAAAGCGCGATGGTGAAGGCTGAACGAACTGAGGCTCTCATAGGCTACTTTGGTGTTTGGGTCGGCCAGTGCTCGGGAATGCTTGTGAGGATTTCTACCGCGGACTCGGAGCGATTAAATGGTGGCATGATGTAAACACCGGCAACCTTGCCTGCGACCGCTTGCAGCGCTTCTTTGGCGATTTCGATGCCCTCGGCACGGCCAGTTGGGCCTGCGCCGGCCTTGGCCATTCGGTCTCGGTACTCCACAGGAATCTGCATGCCTGGAACCTCGTTGTGGAGAAACTCCGCGTTGCGATGCGAAGCCAAAGGAAGAATGCCAACCATCACCGGTATTCCCATGGGCTCCACATCCTTCAGAAAGCGCTCCAAGGTGCGTGAGTCATACACAGGTTGCGTCATGACGACTTGCGCGCCCGCCATGCATTTTTGTTCGAGACGGCGAAGCTCTCGGTCGTAGTCGTGTGCGGCTGGCTCCGCGCCCGTTGCTAAGAGAAATGCTGTGGGGCTCTGCATCTCTTTGCCCGCTGGATCGATGCCAGCGTTTAGGCCCGCGGCAATCTGCAAGAGCTCGATGCTATCGACATCGTAGACAGGTGTGGCAAAGGGATAGTCGCCCATCTTGGGTGGGTCGCCTGTGATGATAACGAGGTTGCGAATTCCCAGTGCATGAGCACCAAGTAGATGCGAGACCAGTCCAAGGTAGTTTCTGTCGCGACAGCAGACGTGCAGGATGGTTTCAGCACCCGTCTGCTGCTGTGCCTGAGCGCAGAATGCGAGATTGCCCATGCGCGCGCTGGCTCTTGGTCCATCCGCAACATTGATCGTGTTGACGCCACCATCTTGAAGCAGCTTGATCTTGTTCATCACCTTCGTGGTGTCGAGGCCCTGTGGGGCATTGATCTCGACGGATACAGCAAACTCGCGATTGGCGATGCGGTTGGCAAGTGCGCTCCGCTTTGACGGGGCCACTTGGGCCAGGGGCGGAGTCTTGGTGAGAGGCTTGCGAGGTTGTGCCGCGCGAATCTCAGGCCGTTGAGGGCGGCCTCCCATCATGCGCACCGCACCGGCCATGGCCTGGATGTGTTTCGGTGTCGTGCCACAGCAGCCACCAATGATTTGCACGCCGGATTTGAGGAGCCGCCGGGCATAGACTCCGAAATGTTCTGGGTTGGCGACGTAGAGCGTGCGGCCTTCGAGCTGCTCTGGCTGCCCGGCATTCGGCTGGACTGAAACCGGAGCCCCGCGCCCAACCATGCGGCTGGCGATCTTGTAAAGTACATCGGGCCCGGCGCCACAGTTCGCACCAATCACATGCGCCCCAGCGTCCACCAAGCGCTGTGCGACTTCTTCGGGTTCCAAACCACCTTTCGCGATCTGGTTGTCACCAAACGTTAGGTGGGCGATGACCGGAATTCGTGAGGCTCGCCGTCGACACTCGCTGATCGCAACTTCTAGTTCGACGATGGAAGAGAACGTCTCCAACGAGATTAGATCAACGCCCGCCTGGCCCAGCGCATCAATCTGTTCTGCAATCGCATCGCTTGCATCTTGCCGCCCGCGCTTGTTGGCGTAGGCGTAGTGAACCCCTGTGGGCCCAACTGTCCCTGCAACGTATGCGGCCTCTCCTGCGACTTCTTTTGCCAGTGCTACCGCAGCAACATTGAACTCCACAACCCGATCTGCGAGGCCGTGTTTTGTGAGAGCAATGCGATTGGCTCCAAAGGTATTGGTTTCGAGAATGTCGGCACCTGCGGCCAAGTAGTCTTGGTGCACCGAGCGAATCATCTCCGGCTGGGAGATGCTCAACTCATCGTAGCTTCGCGTATGAAAAACGCCACGACCGTACAAAAGAGAACCCATTGCGCCATCGAGCAACATGGGGCCATCGTCGAGGGCTTTGAGAAAAGGCTTCACAACCTAACGCTACGGAAGAAAGGCCACGCGCTCAAGGATTTGGCCGATTGGTTTGCCTGCTTGGGTGCGGCTTCCTTCCTACTTCCAGTCACCAGAGAGGTAATCGCGGAAGTCGCTGAGTACTGCGGACGCAGGATGCCCGTTGTACATCGAGTCTCCCCACGCAGGCAGGTCGTTGTCGGTCTCGACATTGAGTTCGTAGTGCATCATGCAGGTGTTTCGAGACGCCTTGGTAAACTGCGCAGTTCCCGAGATGCGAGTACTGCTCTCCAATCCATTGCACCAACGCACAGTGCGGGTCTCATCATCGTACTCGTAGCGCATCGTGTAGCCTATTGAGGAGCGCTCCAGTCTGGCGATAAAGGCCGTCCGCTCTGGTCTGCCGCAAGTGCTCCGCGAGAGGACGCGCGATGATCGAACCACTGGCATCCACTCATGCACTCGCTCGCTATCACAGAACGCCTCAAAGGCTTCTTGGGCAGAAACGGGGAGGGAGGTGCTAATGACGCGGGTTGGAGGTTCGAGGTCCTCGACAGTGAGCTCTTCGAGAGGTACTCCATGATCGAGCATGCCTAGAGATGCGGGCAGACGGATCGCAACCTTGGTGGGCTCAGGGGCAAGAGCTGGGTAGGGACGGGTTGGCAAGTCATCACTGTCGAACATAGGTGTTGATTGGTAAGAGCAACCTTTGTGCCTACATCTGGTTACACTGTGTTCAACTACTTACACTGTTTGACGGTGGCTAGACCATTCATCTGATGCGATTTGTGGGCAGTGGTGGAGACTCAGGGCCTCGGGATCGCACGGCTTTTGGGACACGATGCCTTGGCCTCCCCGATGCTGGTCGGAAACCGCTCGTGCTGGTGAGCTGAGTGGCCGCATGGTAGACCCGTGATGTGTGTGGCGTCCTGGCACTGCTTTTCCTCATCATTCCCGCGCTGGAGATCTATGTAATCATCGAAGTTGGCGGTTTGCTGGGCACTTGGGCGACCTTAGCGGTGATTGCGGTAACGGCTATTCTCGGTGCATCCCTTGCGAAGAGCCAGGGCATGGCGGTTCTGACCAGGCTGAAAGACTCCATGACAAACGGGGAGGGGACAGCGACAGCGATTGTCGAGGGAGTGCTGATTCTGGCCGCCGGAGTGACGCTGCTAGCACCCGGTTTCATCACGGACGCGGTTGGTTTGGCGCTGCTCATTCCGCCAATTCGCAGAGCCATCGCTACCCACTACGCGGGGAAAATGGCAGTAGGCGTCATGAGAAGCGCAAACTCAGAGTTTTACCAGGGCTCCAATGACGACGATCCGCCACCTCCTGGTGTCATCGATGTCTAGCGATTTTGCCGACCTTTGGGACAATAGGTAGGCTTGCATTGTTGCCCCTGCCATCTTGACAGCGAGTGGTTTGCTCGATTTGGTTTTCTCGGTGGAAATTGAAGAAGATCAGGCAACGAGCAGTCCATACGAGCATGGGCACCTGGAAGTACCTGTCATGAAACGACTAGCCGAGCGGATACGCGGTGCTACCCTTAGCCGTGTGCGCCCCCAGCCATGCCTCTTGCTCCCAGTACTTCTATTGAGCCTGCCAGCAGTCGCGTCAGCAGGCGTCTTTGGGGGCTTTTCCGATGGCAATACCTACCGCAAAGGGGATTCCATCTGCACAGCCACCGCTAAGAAGGATGCGACTGCTGCTTGCACAACCTCCTCGGTTGCTGACTTAGCAAAGATGTCATTCAAGAGGGGCACCAAACAGCGAGGCTCCAGCAGTCTTGTCACGGTGCAAAAGAAGGGCACAACACTGCATGTTGTGGCCGCGGATGGCGGGACGCTCGCCTCTTGGGACGCTGGGCAGGTCATCGGAGGCGTGGGTGACGTCTTTTTGGGGCCAAAGAAGCAGTGGGTGGCGATAGAGTTCCAGACCCGCTTTGCGGGGCGAGCTGTCGAAGATGTTGTTCTCTTGCCAATTGCTCTGCCAACGGCCGCTCCTGTGGTTGAGAAAAGCTCTGATGCGAAGAGTGTTGAGAAGAATTCGGATTTGCAGAGGGGTAGCAAGACAAAGTCTGATCCTCCAGGGTTTCGCGAGGCAATGACCAAAGCTGCGCGCTTTGCCCGCAAGCGACGCAGCTACGATAAGGCCGAAGCTGCGCTCAAAAATGCTCTCAAGCTCGCTCCTGGGCACCCTGAGGCGCTTTTTCAGGTAGCGATCCTGCACGCGAAACGCAAGAATTACGAAGCTACCATCGATGCTCTCACAACGCTCTCCAAGTCAAAGCACGAGGCGATGGTTCGCTGGCGAGTGGAGGCGCGCTTTGATGTTCGCTTCAAGGCACTTCGAGGCAACCCGGCATTTCGCAAGGCGGTTGGCATCACCCGCGGTCCCGACGAAACACCCTCACTCTATGAACGGCTCGTCGCACTTGGTGGTCGCTGGGAACAGGAAGCTATTCCCTGTGAGCAGCCCCAGGTGAACCTGACTCTTAGACGCGATAAGAAGCAGCGATTTGACCTGGTCATCCGCTCGAAGTGCCAAGGCATGGCCGAAACCACAAGGCTTGATGGAACTTGGTTGCACAAAGGAGCCGTCGATCTGGCCCTGCGCTTTCCCAACATGGAGTCGGAGGACGACAATTTAACGTGCCGCGTCGAACTCTGCGCCGATGAGAGCGGCGAGGATTGTGTCCGCTGCCAGCCCGATCCGGAGTCGGAGTTCCTTCTCCGCACAGTCCGGCGATAGCAGATCTCACCTGTCTAACGCAGACTGCTCAGCCCGGTTCTGAACGCTGGCCCGCTTTCGGGCACTGACACATTGCTCACTCGGTTTGCCGATGGGGCGAGGTAGTATGAAGCAAGTGGGTAAAAGGACAGGAGAGCACCCGGCCATTGGGCCGAGCGAAGAGAAGCGGGCCGAAGCCGAGCTGATTCGCCAGTGCATTGCTGGTGAGCGGTATGCACAAGAGCAGCTCTACCGGACCTACTGTCGGCCTGTGGCGGCCAACCTCTACCGAGTCCTGGGGGATCGCAACGACCTCGATGACCTGGTGCAGGAGGTCTTTGTGATTGCCTTTCGAGGCCTGCCAAAGTTTCGCCAGGAGGCTCGGCTCTCCACTTGGCTGTACCGAATTTGCGTGAACGTGGCACTCGGTCGCATCCGCACAAGGACGCGACGCCCCCCGCCAATTCTCAAAGCAGACCCTGTTGAGGGTGATGTTCGCGTCTCACCCGATAGCCCCCAAACGCTTCTGGAGCGGGAGGAAAACAAAGCCAAGGTCTATCGGATTCTCGAACAAATCTCGCCCAAGAAGCGGCTCGTGCTCTACCTGCACGAAATCGAGGGGCACGACTTAAAGGAGATTGCCTATCTCGTTGGGGCGAACCCCGTCACCGTGCGAACCCGGCTGTTCTACGGCCGAAAAGAGTTCTACAAGCTTCTCGCGGAGGACGCCTCATGAGCCGCACCGCACACATCGAGCCACAAGTTCTCGCCGAGCTCTGCCGTGGCAATCTCAGTGGGAGCAAGGCATCCAAGGTGCGCGCGCACATTGACTCCTGCGAGCAGTGCCAAAGCGCCCAATCGCGAATCGCAACGGGGTTGGTCAGCATGGCCGATATTGCAAGTGAGCAAGCTCCAGACCTCGGTTGGGACCACATTGGAGCTCGCATCTATTGGAGCACGTCTTCCGAACGCCGTGCCAAAGAGCGAGGCATGACGCCCACCAGGCGTCTGCCGTGGATTGCTGGTTCGGTGGCAGTGGTTGCAGGCGCAGCACTGTTTTGGGGCCTAGGTGGCAATGAGGCTCATCTCGATACCCGCATCGCCCTTTCTGAGCCTGAGCCTGTGCAGGCGTCTGCTCCAAACCCAGCAAGCACCACACCAGAGCCAATCCCGGGGGCTGTCATTTTTGCCCAAGGCCCTGTTGAGACTGATGGGGTGGCCCTTGACCTTGATGCGCCGGTGTTGGCTGGCACCGAATACCGCACTGGTGCGGGCCGGCTGGTTGTGCAGTTTGGTGAGAGCAGTGCCTTTCGGATTGCACCCAACAGCAAGCTTGCGATTGAGCGGCTGGATTCGGAGAAGATTGCACTTCGCATCGAGGGTCGGGTGGATGTCGACATTACGAGACGGCTTCCTGGCCAAGAGTTTGTGGTCATCGCAGGGCGCCACGAAGTTCAAGTCCGCGGCACCGCGTTCCGAGTCGACTTTACAGAGGGCGATTTGGGGGTCCAGTGCATTCGGGGCAAGGTCGTGGTCACCGATGGCAGCCATGGCGTTCATGTTCCAGCGGGCCAGCGGTTTGAGATTCTGCGCGATGCTCTTGGCGATGCCGCTTTGCGTGCCCTGCCAATTGATGGGCCCGCCCTTGACGCCCTAGAGACGGCGATGCAGATGCCGATGCTCTCAACCTGGGACCCGGAGTGGTCATTAGCTGGTGCAACGGCTCTTGTGGAAGTTGAGGGTGCCAAGGGGCAGAGCATCGCTGTGGATGGCAGCTTCGTCGGAGAGGGGGGCTTTGTCTTGCGAACCTCTGCAGGTCAGCACGAAGTGGCCTGGTTGGATCGCGATGGCAGCCTGAGCCAGAGCCGCCCCTACGAAGCCGTTGCGGGGAAACGGGTGCGAGCCACTCTTCCCACGCCAAGACCGATTCAACGAGGCAAAGCTGAGCGAAAGCGCCAGCTACTTGCTGCAATGTCCACATCAAAGCGTGCGGAGCAGTGTTTGGCCAAGCTCACCAAGCATGGGCTTCGCAGCGGCGCCTATCTCACCCTCGAGGTGGGCGTGAACGAGGATGGAAGTCAGAGCCACCTAAACCTGCTCGACTCCAACCTCAGTCCAACGATTCAGGCTTGCTTGCGAGACGTAGTAGATGCCCAGGAACTCCCAAAGGGATCCGCTGCGAGCTTTCGCTTCCGACTTTCGTATTGAAACGGCATTTAGTGCATTCAAGGCTTGTGCTTTGGCAGCTGACCGTGGCAATAGAGCTTCCACCTGGGGGCAACTCCAGTCCACCGAGACAGCCTTGGTGGCTCTCTGAAAATAGAAGATTCGAGCATGTTGGTGGCTGGCTGTTTTTGGTCGCCAAACGTTGGGCATGTCCCTTCAAAACGGGAGTCGTCTTGGGTTTCTAAGACTGAAACCAGACTCTCTGAAAGAAAACGAGCTGAAAGAAAACGAGCTGAAAGAAATTCTCTCAAAGAAAACGAGAAAAGCTCTTGCTTCCCAACATCGAATCCTCTAGATTCCCGCTCCGCAAGACAGATGGCGACCGAGTTTGA
>JANTGM010000083.1 GCA_024762925.1 Kofleriaceae bacterium
GAACACCAGACCACAGCGCCGAAGGCGCGAAACACCACGCTTGCTCGCAAGCGTTAGCTAGTTTTTGTCCCTAGCGGGACGGAAACTAGCTAGTGTCGGCTTCAAAAATCTTGCTCGCGCTCGCTCGGTTCTTCGCCCTCTCGGCGCCTTCGGCTCGGCGTTACTCAGCGCCTCACTTGCCCCAGCAAGCTCGTTGTTCGCGCCTTGCCAGAGAACGAACTCCCGTCGCGATCGATCGACCATTCTGGACCCGTCTCGCACGATATTTCTTTCACATTCATGTAACCGCACTGGCTTGGCGCGCCACCGAGGTTGCATGGGACTCTCTCGATGTCTGCCATCGGCTTGCTCTTGTTGGGCTCTTTTTGTCGTCCTGCGCTGGACCTCGAGACGCCAAGCGTACTCAGCGCTTTGACGATCGGGTTCGGGCGCACGAAATCCGCGAGGCGTTAAAGGCACTTGCACGCGACAAAGGAGCACTTCGAGCCAGCCTAAAACGCGAACTGGCCGAGAATGAGAAGCGCAGCCGCGGCTTGGCCTCCGAGATGGCGGTGCTCGGCGAAGCGCTCTCGAAGGCAAGCATTGAGCTGCAATCCCTCTTGGCGACCCTCGCTTGGAAAGCTCCCAACGAGTAGGCATACAAATGCCGAGAGGTATCACAGCAGTTCATTGCAAGGACGTGCTACGGTCTGTCAAGAGTCGCTTCGCCATGCATAGGATCTGTCTAGCAAGCCTTCTCGGCCTCTTTGCAACCACCGGCTGTTTCAGCCCAACGGTCACTCCGTGTGCAATCAGCTGTGGTGCCGGTGATTCATGTCCCGATGGCACCAGTTGCGGTCTCGATGGCTTCTGCCACAGTCCAGACGATGAGTCGGTGTGCAGCGTACTGATTCCCGATGCTGCTGTTGTTGACGCTTCAGAGCTTGACGCCGACCTTAGTGATGCGAGCCCTGCAGACGCAACGGTAGGCTGTGGTGATGGCGTTATCGATCCGGACAACAACGAGGTTTGTGACGACTTCAATACCAACAACACCGATGGATGCAGCGACACCTGTCAGGTTGAAAAGGGCTTCATTTGTGTGAACGATCCCAGCGAGTGCCACACCCCGCCCGGCGTTGGGCAACTCATCATCACAGAAATTCACAAAGACCCGGATGCAGTCAACGATCCGCTCGGTGAGTGGTTCGAAATTTACAACCCAACCGGAGAGACCTTTCAGCTACTCAACACGGTTTTCTCTGACGATGGTGGTGAGCAGCAAACGATCAACGTGCCCTTGACCATTGCGCCCAACCAAAACTTGCTGCTCGGCAATAATGCGGACACGCTGAGCAATGGTGGCGTTACGCTGGATTTCGCCTACCCGGATTTTCTCTTTGTGCTTGCGAATGGAAACGATGAAATTGTGCTGATCGAGCCATTCGGGCTTGCGGAAATCGATCGGGTTGAGTATCGCGACGCCACGTTTCCCGACACGCCTGGGCGATCTCTAAGCCTTAGCAGCACTGCCTACAGCTCCATCAGCAACAACATAGGTGCGAATTGGTGTGAGGGCCAGGCAGCCTTTGGCGACGGCGATTTGGGGTCTCCTGGTGAGATCAATCCAGCCTGTCCGTAGCAGCCCAGAGCTCCTACATCTGCTAGAATGCGGTCGGACTGTGCATGCTGGGTGAAGTCGTCGGAAGCTACCGAATTACTGGCCAAATTGGCGCTGGTGGAATGGGAGCTGTGTATGAGGCAGAGCATCTACTGCTCGGTCGACGCGCTGCCGTAAAGGTCCTGCTGCCCGATCGCTGCTCTGATAAAGACATCGTTGAGCGCTTCTTCAACGAAGCTCGTGCCACCACCCGCATCCAGCATCCTGGCATCGTCAAAATCTATGACTATGGGCATCTTGAAAGTGGGAATGCATTCATCGTCATGGAGCTTCTCGAGGGGGAGAGCCTTGGCACGCGCCTGAAGCGGGAAGGACATTTCACCTCCACCCAGGCCATTGCAATCGCGCGCCACATCGCTGGGCTCCTGGGCGAGGCACACCGACACGGCATCATTCATCGCGACCTGAAGCCCGATAACGTTTTTCTTGTTCCTGACCCAGCCTTGCCGCGCGGTGAGAGGGCCAAGGTTCTCGACTTTGGCATCGCCAAGCTCGCTGATGATGAAGATGGCACAGGCTTGCAAACCAAGACGGGCACGCTGATGGGAACACCTGTCTACATGTCGCCAGAGCAGTGTCGAGGTGCGGGCGCCATTGATCACCGGTCCGACATCTACGCGCTCGGCTGCGTGCTCTACCAGATGCTCTGTGGGCGCCCTCCCTTCATCGCAGAAGGCTCGGGGGAAGTCATCGCTGCCCACATTCATGTCGAACCGTCGCCGGTTCGGGTCTACGAGTCATCGATTCCGCCGTCTCTTGAGAAGGTTGTGATGAAGCTGCTTGAGAAAGATGTGAATGAGCGCTACCAGACCATGGAGGAAGTGATTGAGGCGCTCAACGAGGCAGTGCCCTTCAGCGTTGGTGTTCCCGAGCCAAGTCTTGCCGCATCAGGCCACTTTGCTTCTGCACAAACAGAACGCGATCTAGACCGAGTAGCAGAAGAGTTCGCAGAAGGCACCACACTGGCCTCAACTGCTCGCCAGTCAGAAGAGCACAACACCGCAGTGACCGTTCCCAAGAGGCGAATCGGAGCCATGGCCATAGCCTTGTTTGCTGTGGGGGTTGTTGGAGCTGGCACGATTGTCGCTTTGTTCGTGCGAAGTGAGGATGAAAAAACTGCAACCGCTGCTGCCCCAGAGCTTGCAGACGCGGGCGAGGTAGTGGCCATCGAGCCCGCTGTACCCATCGAGAAACCAAAGCCAGTGATTGAAAAACCGGATCCTGTTGTCGAGGTTCCGAAGATTTCTGAGACTGTTGTGTTGACGATTGAGTCGAACCCTTCTGGCGCTCGAATCTATCGCCAGTCCGATGGGGTACGTCTTGGGGAAACGCCGTTCCACGTCAAAGTGCGCAGGGGCAGCGGCGTCGCTGCCTTCTATCTCAAGAAGTCGGGCTATCATCGGGCGAGTTTGGAGATGCCAATCATTGATGATGCCCGGGTCATGACCGAGCTGCAGCGCCGAGGTGGTTCTGAAGGCCCCGACTCCAAACTTGTTGAGGACAAGCCGGTTGAGAAGCCTGATGAGGAGAAGCCGGTTGAGGAGCCTGTTGAGGAGAAGCCGGTCGAAAAGCCTATTGAGGAGAAGAAAGGGCCAGGCCGCAATGATGCGATCGATCCATTTGCTTCGTCCACCAAGGTCGAGGAGTCACAGACATGAATACACGGGCTGCAAGCCTCACACTCGCCCTTGTATTGGGCATTCCTTCGGCTCCTCTTTGGGGCCAACCAGAAACGCCCAACAGCGATGCGCCAGAATCCGACTCCGTGGAAACGCCTCCCTCCGCGGAACAGGTTGCAGCCGCTCGCGAACACTACAGCAAAGGGAAAGCTGCGCAAGATGCTGGGGACTATGATGTGGCCTCAGAAGAATACTTAGCGGCATATGAAGCCTATCCCCAACCACTATTGCTCTATAATGTTGCCCAGGCGAAGCGACTCGGCGGGGCTCGAGGCGAAGCGATCGAGTTCTACGAGAAATACCTAGAGCTGGATCCAGATGGGCCGGGCGCGGTTAACTCTCGCGAGCTTTTGGCAGAACTGCGTGCCACGATTGCCGAAGACAAGCCCCCGGTGGAGCCTGATCCCGGTGAGGAGCCAGACACGCAACCGACTGAGCCACTGGAACCCGAGATTGTGATTCCGATTCTTGAGCCCGAGACGAACAAGCCTACTCGCAAGCCCGCTTCCGGCAAGGGCTTTAAGGTTGCCGGGCTTTCCACGGCTGGTGTTGGCTTGGTTGCGATTGGCGCAGGGGTGTTCTTCGGCCTGCGCGCACAATCCAAGAGCGACGAAATATCGAAGTTTGAGGGGCGCTGGGATGACAGCCTAAACCAGCTCTACGACGATGGAGAGTCTGCTGAGCGCCTCATGTTCATCTCAACATCGATCGGCGCTGCGGCTGTTGTCACAGGAGGCGTGCTCTACTTCATGGGAGCGCGCAAAAGCTCAAAGGCCGAGAAACTGCAAGTTGGGCTGACTGGTGACACAGTGAGTTTCTCGATTCGGGGCATGTACTAAGGGCTGCAGGCTCACGGCGTCACAATTTGGACGGCGAGCTGCTCAACTACCTCGATACCGGCTTGGTCTGGGGGCCTCAGGCGTTGCCTTTGCCCCATACGGCAGACTCTACTTCTGTTCGAAAATAGGATTTCACTCAGCAGATACACTCCGTTTTTCAGAGATCCCAGGCATGCTTGCCGACGGCCCTTTCAAAAGCGAGCCTCCGCAATTTCGTACGAACTCGCTAGATGTGCACGAGCTCGCTCATGGTGTGGTCCGTGAAGGGTGACGACGACAAGGCCCAATATACCTCCACCCTAGCGGCTGCTTTCTTCAGCACCCTTCTAGGACAGTGACAAAGTAACCTGCTTACCGGAATGGGCCTTGGTCATCGACCAAGGGATTCACCCATCGAAAACCCTCCTGCATCCATATGGCGCCTAGGTAGTTCCGCTTGATGTAGGTTTCGAAGTAGCCACACTCGGAGCACACGAATCCTTCTATTTCGGCCTCTAGCATGAGCCACGGCAGCTCAGGCAAATACCCTATCTTGCGGCTCTCGCACTTTGGACATTGTTTGCTTTGTTTCACATCTCGAAATTACCACTCTTTCTCTTTCTCTCTTTCCGGAGCGAGTGGTTTTTTACCTAGGTAACTCTCTTAGATGGATCGGCGCTGCGTAATGAGATCGCGAGCGCCCCGATTCGGCTCTTTTTGCGGCAAGTCTCGGGCGATTTCTCACTCCAGACACAGAAAAACACCGAAGGCTTCCTGTTTTCGTCCATGCTGCGCCTGCGCCTTCGCGACTGTCAGCTATGCCCTGAGACCCGGGGGCAAACGAACGCAGGTCGAAGACGAGCAGTGTGCAGCGTGGTCGACGAGCGCGCTGATAGCATTGCATTTCTGCCCCTGAAGGTACGTTCGATTACTTTGCGGCGACTACGGGCTATGGGAGGGAACGCGGGCGACCGGTGGCGTTCCACTGCGACAAGCACAGCATCTCTCGTGTGGCGAAGAAGGACGAAGCAGCCAGAGGAGACCGAGAAACGCAGTTTGGTGGCTGCCCAAATCCTTCAAGCCGGGCAGCGAGGAATATCCACTTAGTACCAGTTAAAACCAAGGGTAGCGGCCGTCTGAGTGACAGTATCGGACTCTTCGTAGCTTACTGCGGCAGCTCGGAGGGAGACGTCCACCGCAAAGGCGCGGCCTTGGTAGAATTCGTAGCCAGCGGCGATCATGCCAGCAGCGCCTTCCTCGGAAACCGCAAGTTCTTCTCCCAAATCGTTGCTGAGGGAGATGTGCCCGCTTCCAAGGCCGCCCTTTAGCCAGAACTTTGGACTCACCCAATACTGTGCCGCAAAAACTCCGGTGCTTTGCGTGAGGGTGGTGTTCAGTTCGGCATGCGAGAGTCCATAGCCTTCGACCAAGAGCGCAAGCTGTGGCGACACCATGAAGCCAAGATGGAATTCCGCTGCCGCTCCTTCCAATGAATCGCACGACTCGCACTGATCATTGGTAAGAGCGCCTGCACCAAGGGAGAAGCCGATGACAAAGCCATCGCGCTGGATGCCAATGGGTGCTGGTGGGCCGTAGTTCGGCTGTTGATATGTAGGGGGTGGGGGTGGCCCAGGCTGTGCGTAGCCTTGAGCGGTGGCGGTGCCCGTCAATAGAAGTAGGGACGTGGCGATCGTGGGAATCGTTAAGCGGGACATGATGGGATGTACAGCAAGAGACAAGCCATCTTCGCTTCAGCGTGTTTTCAGAAGGATAGCCGATTGGAAAGCAACGATCGTGAACAAGTATGACTGTGGCAGAGAGGCACACCCATGAGTAGCCGAAGCGAGGTCTCATCTTGGCTGACTCCAAAACGCAAACTAGGGGAGATGGCAAAGCGCGATCGCGAAACTCTTCCAGACCGTCTGGTCGCTATGACGCGAGAAACAAACCGACCTCTATGAAGCCACCGCTAAGACAGATAGCGGCGAGCAGAATCCCGCGCAGAGATGGTTGTTGGCGGCAAGCAATCTGATTGAGTCGTTCGAAGTTCATGGTCGCCTCTTTCTGCAGACGCTGTGCCACGATTTGGGCAAACCCGAAACCCCGGTTTACCGCGAGAAAGGGTCTCTATTGGCGGTTTTGGGGCATCCTGGGGGCCGCACTGTCGCAGCCAAGAGTGTCCCAGGTGCCTCAAAACGTGCCCACTACATTGAGCGATTGGGGGGAACATGCTCCCTACACTTCTATGGCCGCGACACAATCCCAAGCCTACTTGCGTTCGTAGATGCACTTGGCGGGACGCCAAACCAGTCGTTCCTTCGAGGTCTCAGCCTTGGTTCCATCTGCAGCGTTCTCGCTCATGATTGCGGTGAGTCCACGTTTGCCCTCGCGCAACTCAACCTCAAAGAAATCCCCTTGGTCTTGGTTTGTGAATGACCACGCGACCGTCAGCCCGCCACAACCATAACCATAGAGTGCCGATGAGCCGATTTCGTTGTCCTTCATTGAGTAGATCGTGTGAATCCAAATGTACGGCCTTCCTTCAACCGTAACTTGCTTACCAATCTCGTAGGTCGTGGTCTCGCAACCCTCACCACTCTCTTCGCACGAGTAGTCTGGCGCGTCTTCACACTCTTCTTGGAGTGGAACATCGTCAAGCAACGTATCGTCTTGAGTGGCTCTGAGTCGCACGGTTGGGCAGTTGTTCGTTGCCGCCGTTGCCGGCTCAACCATGGCGGTGAGGTTGACAGGAGGCGCCGCCTCCAATGCGGCGGTTGCATCAGCGCCCCACCTTACGAGCTTGTCGGGCTCTGGTCCCACATCCATACCCAGAACAATTATAACGTCGACCCAACCGTTTGCCTGAAGCTCTTCGATCGGGAGTTTCCCTGGGAGAAGTTCTTGCACATTCTTCGCGATGTCGAGCGCGTCTCCTCGGTAGTAGATGCCGGAGACCTCGCTGTCTTTCGCTTGCTTCGAGATTGCGGCAATTGTTAGTCCATTGGCTTCTAGATGCGCTGAAGCGCGACGTGCTGGGTCCACCCCCGAGCCCGCATGCACAACTTTAATCTGTCTTCCCAAAGCTCGCATGAAGACACGGCCCAGAGGATCGTGGGTTGTTGCATCGCCGTGAATGCGACTGGGTTGCAAGAGCCATAGGACGCGACGTTCATCGGGCGTTGGATAGGCCTTCACTTGCATCTGCGTTGTATTGTTCTTTGGGTCGCCGTTCCTGTTTATCCATGCCATCTCTGGTCGAAATGAAACAGAGGGCTGGGCATCTTCACCGTTGGGGATCCATGACGCTAACAGTCGCGGCGTTCGTGGCTTTCGTTTTGCCGCCTCGAACATCTCGCCAGAAGGAAGGTTGGACCACTTCACCCGAAATCCCGTCGACACCTCGGTGGTCGCCATCTTGCTCCCCAGCGGTGGTCGCCTTGTCATCGCAATTTTGAATTCGCCCGCGTCCGTCTTGCGCTGGGCCTTGACCTTTATGAGCGGATTCTGCGCGAGCCAGGAGTCCCAGTCGCTATCGGATTCGAGCTGCGTCACAAAGCGTTGAAGACTTCGGTGGTAGTCGTTGTCGCCGAATCTCTCGCCTCGCTTGTCCTCTACTTTCACCTCATAAGCCGCAATGCCTTCACCTGTCCAGGTGTCGAAGACTTGGTGCATGTGCAGCTTGAACTCACCCTCACCATTGTCAAAGAGATAGTCATGTTCGATTGCAACAGCGTATGCGCGATAGTCCTTCGTGAAGCCCAGAAGCTTGGTCTTGGTATAGCTAGTTCCAAGTTGGTGTTCGAGTGGTGGCAACAACGGCGGCGATGCGGGTAGGGCTTCAAAGGCATCATGCAATGCTGCGACGGACTTGCTTGTCTCTTCGACTGGCGCTTTGGGTGTAGCCTTTGCGCGGGGTGCAGCCTTGTCCTTGGCTTCGGAGCATCCAGTGAGCATCAGGGCGGAGAGCATCGCAACGACGCCCAAGCATGCTTCCATCGATCTCTCGCTCCTCGTGCACACCTCCAGCATTGGGCTAATCATATATCCGCAACCCAAGAGAGGCCGAATTGCAGAGCGACCAACCGTCACTGCGCACGCAGGTCTTGAGCCGCGATACGCTCGCTCAGCAGGATGATTGGGACGTCTCAGGGTGTCGTGTCGCGAAGATCACGAAGCGTCTACGCTCAAGGTAGTGCCATCCTGCTTTGGCAAACACAATCCTTTCAACTGCGCCAGCATTCGGCGCACGGCTAGGGCGTTCGCTCGATGGTCAACGAGACAAGCCAGGAGTTGGGCGCAAATGTCTGGCCAGGAATAAACGGATTGTCCAGAGAAGCAAGATCGATGGGAAGCAGCTGCCCACAGCTTTCGGACGCGTAGTAGGTTGGTGCGGTCTGCGCTTCAAGGTTGTGACCAAAACGCAGATTTCTCAGCTGTTCGCCATCGGTCATCGTTACCTCGACTACGATTGACTCGTCATCCGCAACTGCAACGTTAAGAGGAACTCTTACTTCGCCCAGCGTTTGATTGGGAACGTCGAACGGGGCCTCCGAAATTGGAACGAACTCCCCGTTGAGAATATCTCCAGTGAGCCGATGGAGCTTTAGTGTTGCTGGCTGGGAGCCGTCGGGAGAGTCTGCAACCTCAATGGGAAGAATCGCCTCCGTGATGCGCGAACCACCAATGCTTGTGGCGGGGAATACCCGAAAGTGCCGAGTGTCAGCGTGTGGGCCTTGCTCCCCATAGCGGCAATTGACGTTTGCATTGGCAACGGGAGTGCCAGTGCCTTGAGTGAGTGTGAGAATCTCGGGCTCTTCATCGACAGGCGTAGCGTCAGCCTCCTGATCCAAAGGGGCGCCAGCGTCCGCTGTGCCCGGATTGACGATCTCATCATCTGAATCGCCGCCAATGGTCGTACTGCATGCTCCAAGCATGAATAGGATGGCCGCTAGTCCCTGAAAGTTGCGCATCGAGTTCTCTGGGTAGAATCACTGCAAGCGCGAGTCCACGTCTAAGTATCAGATCTTTAAGATCAGGTGGCAAGAGTTTGGGGGGGCTGGTCCCTTGGTTCGGGGAGTTTCTTCCGCATCAGGGCAGGTCAGTCGGCTGGGCAACCGTGCATGAGTTGCCCAACCACTGTCTCGGAAGATGGCTTCATGCCAACACCGAGGGCTCCTGGCCGCAGGACGAGGCGGCTTTTGTCGCCCGCTTGGCAAGAAGCTTCATGTATGTGTGCGGGCGTCCTGCTCCCTGACTTAAGCCTTACGCATGATCCAGAGCAGATTCCAACTCCGATAACCGATCACAGATCGGAAGAAATTCTTCACCGACCCTAAGCAAGACACGGCAGTTGTTGTTGGTATCCATGACGAGAAACGGCGATTCTTCATCGAGATCCTGATCGGTTTGGGCAGTGGCAAGGGGCAGATAGGCTTCCTTCTCCTCGGTTTCGCCACATTGCCATGAGGGAATCATTCTGTCCTTGGGTCGCACCAACCATTCAAGCCAAAGATCCATGTATGTCAGTGGCACCCACTCGCTGCCATCGCCATCCAGGAGACACATCTCGTCCTTTTGCTGAGCATTGAAAAAGAACTTGGCAGTGGGCAAGCACTCACGCACCTCATCCAGATCGCCATCCGGGGGCACTGAACCAAGCGCCTTCAAAACGCCGCTCAAGCTGCTTTCACTGAGCACCCTTCCATTGAGGGCTTCGCATCCGCCCTCCGTCACAAATTGTAGGTACTGCTTTGGCATTTCGCGTTTGAAGAGCTTTTCCCAGATGTCTTTGTCAAGTGCAACGAGGTCCATGCGTGCTCGAGGTTAGTTCTTGTCTTGCCTTCTGTAAAGAACGCGTCTCTTGAGGAGTCTCAAGCAGTACTACGTCTGCTACGAGCACTTTTTGTAGCGTCGTGATGCCAGTCCGCAGATGATAGAACGTTTCGGATCTGGCCCTGGGATCTCCAGAACGTCGGGGTGGCGGCCACTTGGGCTCTTGGCGGAACGAATATGTTGCGGGGATGGATTGATAGAATGCCCAGACCGTTCAAGCGGCTCTCACAATTCTGGTTGGGGTTGAGTGCGCAGCTCCCCCGTGGAAGAGGCTGGAGCTGAACGGTTCGTTCTAAGAAGTATTCTATGATTTGGAGTGCGCACTGCCAGCGCGGACCTACAGGGGCGCACCTAGGTCGAAGCGCCCTCGCGCACCAAGCACAACCAGCGCGTCGCCTGCGCCTTGATGTTCTTGGAGGCGGATGTTGAGGTCCACCGAGGCCCATTCGAGCGCTTTGTAACGCACGCCAGCTGCACCATTCCAAACCGCACCCCATTGCTCATTGGCGTCTTGGCTCGGAATCCAGTGCACGTCAGCCATTAGCGTGGTGTCGGGGTAGGCTCCGGGAACATAGTGGACTGCGGCAACTGGGCGAATCGTCGGGTTGCGCAGTGCGTTGCGCACAAGATCACCTCGCTGCGCTGCGAGCAGGTCGACGCCAAGGTGCAGGCTCAGACCGCGAAGCGATTTGCTGAACATGGCGCTTGCGGCAGCGGTAGGAGTAGCAACTTGGTTGTCGGGATTGGTGAGTATTTCGTTAGGACTAGAAAAGCCCTGTGTGTTTTGCGGGAGGCTCTTGCGAAAGATCACGGCGAACGCTGGCACGGCCGGATGAAATGCGCCTTCCGGGCTTCCAACCTTGAAGTAGGCCATGGCGATGTTGCGATCTTGCGAGCCGTCTTCGCATGTACTGCACTCAGACCGCTCGCGTTGCAGGGTGAGTCCAACTTCACTTAGCTTTCCAAGACCAAAACCCAACTCGCCTATGGGATGAAGCGTCTGATCCAATCCCAGGCCAGCGTGAAGCACACCAGGCTCTACCATCCAGGCTGTGTGCGTCGAGATGGTGCGCGATTCGTTGTGCTCTTGCGCTTCACCCGTCTGGGGGGGCTGGGCGTTTGCCACCCCTGCACACAGTATGAGTGTTGCGCAGACTGCATGAGCTATGGGATGAATCGTGGGCACGGTCTTTTTGATGTTCTTGTTCTGGTTTTTTTCTGAAGGTAAGAGATTTACTTAGATACGCCGAGGGCGCGTCGAATCTTGTCGGAGGCGATGCTCAGTTGGCCAAAGATCTGGGCATCCAACAGGTTGACTTCGCCAATGTCGGGAACACGCACACCCGATTCGAAGGAAACCTTCTTGCTCAGGTGGTAGCGAACGCCCCAAGAAAGCGTTGGGGTCAGCTTGATGGCATCCTTGTCGGAGTCCGCAAAGGGAGAGAAGAGTGGCACCCAGTAGAGGTCGATAAGAAGCTGCGCGTTCTTGATTGGCTCGGCTTCAATGCCGCCAAACGGCCGAATTTGGCGCTTTGTGCCAGTATCGTGCAGCAAGACTTCTTCGCCGCTGTTGACATCAGACATGCTCGCATCCCAGAAGACGCCGCCAACATGGAGCTTCGTTTTGCCCAAGGTCTTTGACGCAACGAGATCGATGCCGGCAACGCGGATATCATTGTTAAATTCCTCCCGCGAAAACGACTTGCGAAACCCAAGCGCCATCGCCGGCTGATGTTTGAAGAGTCGATCTTCTCCGACGCCCATGCGAAAGCTCGCCAAGATAAGTGGCTGCACGGTATGGGGCGCTGCATCTGCGCTGCGCTGCATCCGAATGCGTGGCGAGGTCTCGACGCCAAACTCGCCGACATCACCGAGACCAATTCGCAGCGAGCCGCCGAAGGAGCCACCGGTGTCGAGAGAGGTTGTGCTGTGGACGACGCCCGCTGGCAGAAGGTGGCCCGTTGGAACCGCCAGCAAGTGTGGTGCGTGCATCTTTGGAAAGCTCGCGGGCTTTGCAGGCTTTGTTACGTTGGAGACTTGTTCGGGATAGGTCTCTTGCTCTTGAGAGCCTCCATACTCTTCGGCCTTCTGGATTAGATTTGCGTAGGGGTCTGCAGGAAGGTCCTCTTCGCTCCCGCCATCGGGCGAATCCGATGGGTTTGCGGGCTCACTATCGCCCTTCGCTTCGGCCGGACGCATTGGTGAAAGCGTTGTGGGAGCCTCTGGATCGAGTGGCTGCGCCAAGGCGTGGGTGCCAAGGGTTAACGTCGAGAGAATCGCGGCGAGAGTTAGATACGTATTCATGATGTTCCTTTTCTTGTGACTACTGACAGAAAACCGAGATGGACGTACAAGCAAGTTGGCCCCAGTTCACGAAGACTTCTCCGCCAAAGCGGATGTCCCACTGCAGAACTTCACTTGGGGTAACGCCAGACTCCTTTGCGAGAGTGCCCGCACTGGCGTCAAGCGAGACGCTGGGGTGTAGGCGCCAGCGCAGTCCAAGCCGACCTGTGAAGCCGTGCTCAATGCTGGCATTGTCATTGGCATCAACAACGAACCTGGGTGCGCGACCAAGCTCCATGACTGCAGTGGTGTTTCCGCGCTTGCGAGTTATTCCTAGTGCGGGGAGGTAGAGCGTTCGCTCCAGTCGTTGCTCCCCTTCAAAGAGCGCCGAGGTCATGCGCAATCCGAGGTGCACATCGAAACTCGCAGGAAGCTTGATGCGCGATACGAGATAGATGTCGGTGGCCTTCTCGAGGTAGTCGGTGCCGCGAAGCGTCTCGAAGTGTTCCACACCAAGTCGGTAGGCCAGCGCGATAGCAGGAACTCGGCTCTTGCGTGCGAAGGGCAATTTGAATTGCACGCCGACAGCTGGCAAAGGCACGTTGCCTCCGCGAACGCCAATGGCCGAAGTGTGTCGATACTCAACTTGCGCCAGGTCGCCGATTCCCAGCGCGGCGACGCCAGCAGAGGCCAGGATGCCGGGCTCTTCAAGCAGGCTTCCGTCGTAGCTCAGGCTGGCTTGGTACGGGCCCACCACATCTGCGACCGGCATCTCAAAGAGTCTGGGAGAGGTCGCCCCCAGATCCGGTCTTGTCTCATCTCCCAGTGCTTCGCTAGGAGCGGTGAGCAAGGCTGCGGCGAGCAGTGGCAGCAGCTGTATTGGCAATCTCCGCACACCCTAGTCACACGGAGCGCTTGGGAAATTCGTCACGCCAAGCGGCACAGGTATTTTTTTTTGGGGTTCTTCGTGACGGTTTCGGAGCTCGTTCCGTTTGGGGCTAGCTGCCCAAGCTCTCCCGAAAGCGCCGTCGAATCCGCTCCAGCCCCGCACGTACGCGCTTCTGAGCCTCTTGTGCAGATTCCATCGCGAGTTTCTCGGCGATGCTTTCGTATGGTGTGTTGAGAATCCACAGTTCAAGCGCCTGCATCTGCTCCGGTGGCAGCGTGTCGTAGGCGTAGCGCAATAGCGCAAGCGCAGCCCCTCGAGTCGTGACGGGTGGGCGGTTGCCAATCAATTGGCTATCGCTTGGGAGCTCTTTCGGAATCACCCACTCGCCAGCCCCTGCGACGTCCAGATTGCGGCGCTGGTCCACATAGTCATGGTGGGCCCGCATGTAATCAATCGCCGTGCGTTTTGTGACGACAACAATCCAAGCTTCAAAGCCTCCGGTGTCACGACCGGACTCAAGGTAGCTTTTTAGCCGCCGCGAATTGTCGTCCCGCAACTTCTCCATCACGCCAACCAGGATGTTTCGCACGTCGTCCACATCTGCACTCAGGCGCCCTGTAACCCGTGGATTGCTAAGCAGACGTTCCAGTCTGGGCTCAACCTCTTCCCACAAGAGCCACCATGCAGCTTCATTGCCCGCAGCCGCATCCGCAACGAGATCCTCGAGCCCTGCGCTAGATTTGCTCACAGCCAGAACCTACCATGGTGGTGCATGGGGAATGGCTCAGAGGGCGCCGCCGCGTGGACCGCACGTGTCGATGACGAGGAGACGCGAGCCTACTTTCAGGAACGTCTTCGGCTCTTCGCCAAGATGATGTTCATCATTGATGCGCTCTTCTTTGCCATTGCTGTTGGTGCCTACCAGGCATATCCGGCGATGCAGCCAAGACACATGGATGTGCTTCATGTGATTGGAGCGGCAGGACTCGTCTTACTTGGTTTCATGTGGCGCGTCTTGCTTCAGCGAGAGCATCGAAGTCTCCAACTCTTGTTGCTGCTCGATTCTGTGCTCGTGATTGGTATCGCCACGATCTTTGGAGTGCTCTGCTTCTTCTCCTACGACCGTGACGTGAATATGTGGAGCATGTTCATCTGGACCGTCTTCATGGTGACTGCGCGAGTTCTCTATGTGCCAAGTACAGCAAGAAGAACGGCTGTGCTTTCGGGAATTGCGCTTGGGTGTATCGCGATGGCAGGAACAATGGTGGCGATTTGGCAGCCACAGGGCCTAAGCGTTCCTGGGCCCGTCTGGGCGATCGGTTCGACGCTCTATGGTGCGGTGGCAGTGCTCATTTCCGCCGTTGGCTCCAACGTCATATACGGCTTGCGCAGCCAAGTACGTGCAGCAGAAAAACTCGGTCAATACACGCTCGGTCGCAAGATTGGCGAAGGAGGAATGGGGGCGGTCTACGAGGCCCATCACGCTCTGCTTCGAAGGCGCACTGCGATAAAGATCCTGCCGCCACAAAAGGCAGGTGCTGACAGCATGGTTCGGTTTGAACGCGAGGTGCAGATCACCGCAGAGCTCAAACACCCAAACACGGTTGCAATCTACGACTACGGTCGCAGTCGCGATGGCCTCTTCTACTATGCGATGGAGTTTCTCGATGGCATGGACTTGGAGACGCTGGTGCGCGAACACGGCGAGCAAAGCCCAGCACGTGTTGTACATATTCTCTTGCAGGCGTGCGGTGCACTTGAGGAAGCGCATAAACAAGAACTCATCCACCGCGACATCAAGCCCGCAAACATCCTTCTGTGCGAACTTGGTGGTGTTCCCGACGTAGCCAAGGTTGTTGATTTTGGTCTAGTGAAGGAGCTGAAGGGAGACTCGCAAATGACTACCGCGACGATGGTTGCGGGCACACCTGCGTATATTTCGCCAGAGGCCGTGATGGCTCCAGATACCGTTGGTGCCAGGGCTGACCTCTACGCTCTTGGCGCGGTCGGCTACTTTCTCCTCAGCGGCAAACCGCTGTTTTCGGCTGCATCGTCAATGGAAATGTGCGTACACCATGTGCGCACCGATCCAGACCCGCTCTGTAATCGAACTAATCAGAAGATTTCTAAGGAGCTGGATTCCGTGATCATGGATTGTCTTGCAAAGGAGCAGACGGGCCGGCCAGCGAGCGCAGCCGAGCTTCGCAAGCGTCTTCGCGAGGTTCCCGAGTTCAACTCTTGGGATGAGACTGTGGCGCTGCAATGGTGGCGGTCACTGCCTAAGCAGGCCACAAGCGATCGAGATCCGGAAACCAAGTCGATGATCGTGCGGCGAACAGCGCTAGGAACGGCTGATACGTATCAGGCTGGCGAGCTCGAGGGCGAATGACGCCGCATGGTTCTAGAAGGAGCCTTCGAGAAAGGGAATGCTGAAGGCCACAGCTCGCTCTCCTGAAACGCTCGCTGTGCTCAAATCAAAGTCGGGCAGCTCGAGGGCGAACCCATGGCCAGCTACTGCCAAGTCGAGTCGAGCTTGCACGCGAGCTTGGCTCCTGCGAACCATCACATAGCTATCAATCTGGAGCTGAAACGAGTCAGCGTTTCCGCCGCCCAAGTGAAGACGTGCGTCGCGTTTCTCAATGTCAAAGCGCATCTGCACAAGCCCTAGCGTGAGTTCGCCAAGTTCAAGGCCAAAGTCGTTTCCATACTCGTTGAGGTTTAGTTGGATGCGCTTTGAGAGCCCCACTCTGGGGCCAATCGCTGGAGCCTCCAGCAGCCTGTCAGCTTGTGCATTGGCCGAGAAGAAGCAAAGTGCAACCCCGGAAATGAGCAGCCAACGCATTGCTTGCAGTGTAGAGCATCTCACTTAGCTGCCAATGCACGTTGTGGCGCCTAATCGGACTTCAGGCTGCCTTCGTATCCCACCTTTGCCAAGGCGGTACCCATGTCGTACACACTACAACGCTTGGTGTCATACTCCACGCTTGCCTGCTTTTTCTCGTAGTTGACGGAGACTTTCCATACACCCGGTACGGATAAGAGAGCCTTGGTGGCTCTCGGAGGTCAGGCATCCGGTCAGGTCATGCCAAATACATTGATGATGACTTTCTTCATGTCAGCGTCGGCTGCTGGCGGATCATGGCTCACACTTGGCTCGTTTGCGCAGCCCGTTATCGACCCCATAGTGACGAGTCCCACTCCAGTGCCGAGCAGCAGCATTGTGGCGAGTGCCCAACGCAAATGTGGCCACGTGGATTTTGGGTTTGCCATGGGATGGAGGATAGCGCGTCTTTGGCGTATTGGTCGAGGTGCTTACATTTTGCTGCAAGTCAAAACCAAAGAATCTCTGTTGTACCCACAGCAGTCATCTTGTGATTCGAACAAGCTCGATGCCACAATCGGTGCATGCAGACGATCGGGACGGGTTCATCGCGCGATGCTGCGGGAGACACGCTTCGCGTTCAACGAACTGTTTCCGGGCTGTCAGGCCACTGCGGTCGCTGACCAACTCGCCAACGCAGGTTGAAGTGTGAGTCTCTTCTGATGGCTCGCAGTAAGAACGATTCGAGTCTACTTTAGCTCTCTGTCGATGACCCTCTTGAGCTTGCGCTCATCTCCGCTGTGAAAGCCCGCATGAAGGTGCTTGACGATTCCGTCATTGATCACAAATGTGCTGGGCATGGTTGGAGGATCGTAGCTCTGCACGTTGGTACTCTTTGGATCGTAGACTGCCAGCACACGCTTGAGCCCGGAGCGTTTCATAAAGACCTTGCCCTTTGCGATTGAGCTGTCGATGTTCACAGCAATAAAGGCAATGTCCTTTGGGGAGTAGCCGCGAGCCAGTTTCTCTAGAGCTGGGAGTTCTTTTTTGCAGGGCGCACACCAACTCGCGCCAAACGTGAGTACCAAGATAGGAGCCTTGTGGCTCTCGAGAGTCACGCGTCTTCCTGCGCCGTTGACAACCTTTTTCAGCTCAAGGGCTCGGTCGCCTCTGCGAACCTTCCCACCTCCACGACGATAGCGCTTCTTGGTGGGAGCGATGGCTTCTGATGGAGCTTCTGCGACTGGTGGCTCCTCCGTGCTTGGGGAAGCGGGTTCTTCCGCAGGTTCCGTGGAGGTGCTCTCTTCTTCGGCCTGTGGCTCACTTTCGACAAGAGCATTCTCCTGTTCTTGTTCAATCGACTCGGAAGAACTCGGAGTGGCTGTCTGCTGACCCTTGGGTGTGCATGCCATAGCCCAGAACAGAGAATACAGAATAATCGTGGTTCGCATTGCCAGCTCCTAGGAGGCGCATCTGCCTCGATATCTCATCACGCTAGCACAGCCGATGTTTCCCATGAAGCGGCATCCGCTTTGCCAGTCTATGCCCTGTAGGCGTTGTTGACGATGGGTAGCGCTAGGTGAGAAGGTACTTGCATGAAACTGACTCATGGGATGTTGGCAATTTTCTGCTGCCTGGCGGCTGCTTGTAGTGGTGGTAGAGGTGATGCGAGCGATGCTGGAGTCTTTGACGATGATGGTGACATCGTTCCGAGTGAGCCCGATGCGCAAACCTGCATCGCGCCGGAGATCAACTGCGGTGGCAACTGCATCGATCCGCAGAGCAACCCCGACTTCTGCGGTGCAAGCACGTGCGAAGACCCTTTGAGTAGCGGCGAAGATTGTGGTGAAGGCTTCACATGTACCGATGGGTCATGTGCAGAGTTTGTCTGTGAAAGCCTCGGTGGTGGCGGCAGTGGTTCCTGTAATCCTGTGACCCAGACTGGGTGTGCCGCCGGCGAGAAGTGTGCGCAGATTGTTGAGAACCTAGAGCCCTTCGTGGCGCGAACAGACTGTGTACCCGAAGGTGGCGTGCCGGTGGGGCAATCTTGCTCTCGGTGCGACGGCGAATTGGGGTACGACAATTGCGCTGCTGGAAGTCACTGCTCGAATGGGAGTTGTTCGGAGATATGCAACGTCGGTTCAGATACCTGCCGAAGTGGCAATGAGGGGCCTTTTGAAGGCTCGTATTGCACACTCTTTCAAGGCGTGTTCACCGATAGCATTGGCCTCTGCGTGGCTGCATGCAATCCTGTAGAGGATACGGTCGTTGGTGGCTCGATCGCTAACAATGACTGCGCTGCAACCGAAGGCTGCTATCTCAATGCAACCCGAGGCACCGCAGCTTGCTCCGTGGTTCCGGCTCCAGCGGTTGATGTCACTCAGAATGACGACTGTTACGGGCCAGCAAGCGGAGGCTGCTTTCTCAACGGTTGCGCCTCGGGCTTCGTTGCGCTTCTCAACAACGCGCCGGAAAATGCCGATGGCACAGTCTGCGCTCGCTATTGCACTCCTGTGAACACGCATTCCAATGCGCAGGCGGGTGCTGCTGGGGTCAATGACAAATGCGGGGCGGCAGCGCTTGGGGCTGTTGGAGGGACCAACGGCGAACCAGCAGAGCATCAGTGTCGCTTTGTTCAAAACTTCTACTCAAACACCGATCTCGTGCCCGAAGAGGTTGGCATGTGTGTTCCCATTCTTGTTGGCGGCGAGAGCTGGGGTGACTGCAAGGCATTTGATTGGGACGGCCTTAAGGCTGTTTACAATGGTGCCGCAAACGCTGAGGCTCAAGAAGCCGCCTTCAATCAGTTTTGCCTCATAGATCCGAACGACCCGCAGGGCAGTGGCATCACGCCCCAATGCGAAGGGCTCTTGCGAGGTTGCATAAGCCTCGCCGAAGAAGGTGCGCTCATCGATCTTTAGGTAGCGTGACGTCGTCTGGTGAGAGTGGGAAGCATGCCTCGCCGAGATTGCCAGTGCTCTAGGAGTTTTTCGGTGCAAACAGAATCCGCATCGAGTAACTACGATCGGCTGGTAGTATTGGGCCAGGCACTAGCCAACCTCGGCTTCCAGAGGGCGCAGATCTGAGCTACGTCAGAGGGCCGCGCAATCGTCAAGACGAACCTATTGACTGGCCGCGCCATAGACCAAAGGCGAATTCTAAGCCTTGGCCTTGGCCCAAGCGCCGCGGTGATAGGCCTTTACTGTCCAGGTCGCTCGAACCACGGAGCTAATGGGAAACGCCATCCAGACGCCCACTGCGCCCCAACCAACGACGTTGCCAAGAATGAAAGCGCAGGGCATAAGCAGCCCGATGGAGGTTGCGGCGTTGATGCGCAAGCTAATCATCGTTGCTCCGGCGCCTTGCAAGAGCCCGCCAACGGCAATCGAAACTGCGGACGCTGGCATCATGTAGGAGAGGAGCTGCATCCACTCAACGGCAAGTTCTCGAATTGGTGTGTCGGCCTTGACACCAAAGAGGCCGACGACAGGGTCGGCGAAGAGGAACAAGACAAGACCAATGCTGGTCATGATTCCCACGCAGAGCCAGAGCCCGGCTCTAAGGACCGCTCTTGCGTCTTCAATGCGACCGGCCCCAAGAGCTTGGCCAACCAATGCGCCAACGGCCTGGCTTACGCCAATGCCGGGAACGAATGCCAAGAGCTGCACGCGAAGGCCGATACTATGTGCACCAACGGCGGCCTGGTCGATGCGACCGAGGAGACCGACAGTGAGCAGCAAACTCGCATTGAGCACCAACATGTCGAGTGCTGCCGGCCATCCAATGCGAAAGAGGGTGCGAGTGACCTTCTTGCTGAATGCGGTGAGGCGAAACCGGAGCTTGAGCTCTGGGATTGCGCCACGTCGCACAACGACGATCATTAGAATCACCGCAATGCTCTGCGACAGAAGAGTTCCTAGAGCAGCGCCTGTATTGCCGAGAGCGGGTAGGCCAAAATTGCCGAGGATTAGGCCATAGTTGAATAGCACATTCAGCCCATTCATTGCGAGGGACACCATGAAGGCCACGCGCGTGTTCCCCATGGCTCGCATCGATGCTGCGAAGACCATGGTCAAGTACCCAAAGACAACGCCCGTGAGCAATGGACGAAAGTAGTCAAGGGCTGGACCCATGGTGCTTTCGTCAGCTCCAAGAGCTCTCAAGAGCGGGATTGCAAGCAGGTTGCCCATAACAGCAACTCCAAGCCCGAGCAGGATTGTTAGCTGCAGTGACTGTTGAAAGATGCTCTGCGCACTCTCAAGGTCTCTTCTGCCGCGGGCTCGCGCCATCGATGCCACAGTGCCAACCGTGAGGCCAATCATCGCCATCATGAGCAAAAACATGAGTTGCGAGGCATAGCCAAGGCCAATGAGTGAGGCCTCGGCGTTGCCACTTCTGCCCACCATTGCGGTGTCCACTGCAAAGGCCAGAACCTGCAAAATGTTGAGCCCAATGATAGGCCACGCCAGGCTTAGGACCTCTCGTCCCATGGACTTGGGAGCGGCAGGGGCCTTGCTGGACTCGGCGTGACTTGGAGCGTCAGACATCTTCAGTGCGCAAGCAAGCTACTCAAAACGGGACGAGGATGCATACCTTTTCGGTGGCAGAAGGCTTCTATTGGCTCTCTGCAGCAGTTTCTTCATCGCTAGGTGCCGCTCTTGGTGAGAGTCGCGCCCACTAACAAGTGCGCGATTCACGCAAGGTGCTCTTGGGCCAAGACCTTTCTTGGGGCTTCCAGAGGCGGGGCCCAATCGCGCGAGTTGCGGGCAGTTCTTTGCCACCTTAGGCGAGTGGGAAGCTTTGCGTGATGGTCGCTTCGGAGCACCCTTTGCCACTTTTTGACTTGGATTGCGTGCAAGGACTTTGGTTGCCTGGCTGCACACTGGTTCTACGTCCCGAAAGGTCCCATGAGAACAACACGTAGAAGCCTTGCCCTTAGCGCCCTCGCATTTTGCACCCTTGCCATCTGTGCGAGTAGCGCCCATGCCGACGCAGTTCTAAGCAGCCAGAGCGAGAGGCTCTTTCCAGAGCAGATCGAGCTGAATGTCGAGATTCGAGCCCAGGTAGAAGTGAGCACGTATCTTCTGCACTTTGAAAATGTCGAGAACTCGGGAGACTACGTTCTCACAGTGCCCGGTCCACAGGGCGCCTACGTGATCGACGTTGACATGAACCAAGGAGCCGGCTTTGTGCAGACAGCGATGGTGGGCGAAGCGCCTCCCCCATCGCTCGGAGGCAGCAATGATGCGCAAGACCCGGATGTCGCAGCATGGTTGGGGACCGATCCTCTTCGGGCAGATTTCGCAGAGCTTGAGGCGGGACCGCTTACGGTGAGAGTGCGTTTCTTGCGCTTGCTTCGCCGCCATGAGGGTGAAGTAGCGTTCGATACCGGAATTGTACGCAGTCCCTTGCGGCCAACGAGTGCCAGCGCACCAGCGTTTACCGGTACATTGGTACTCTCGACGTCTCGGTCACTGGTGAACTTGGATGTGGCTGGCGATGGAGTGTTGGTCAACCAGCAAAGCCAAGGAGCAACGATCAGCTGGCAGAGCTCTGGCGCTAATGATTCGCGCATTTCGATCTTGTATCGAGAAGCGTCGGCTGACATTGACGTGCACTTCTTGGCACATCGCACGCCAAGTGCAGATCCTCTCGGAGGTACAGAGGGATACTTCATGTTGATTGTAGATGCGGCCAACGCATCGGTGGCTTCGGCACAGGCGCGAACTCTTAGCATGGTCATCGACAAATCGGGTTCGATGGAGGGCCAGAAAATGGTTCAAGCAAAAGACGCAGCACGAGCAATGCTCGACCACTTGGGGCCACAGGATGCATTCAACATTGTGACGTTTGCTGATGGCCCCAACGGCTTTCAAGATGAGCCGGTTACTGCCTCAGCAGCCAATATCGAAGCTGCGCGGGACTTCATCAAAGACATCTTTGCTGGGGGAGGGACGAACCTCAACCAGGGAATTCTCTCGGGGCTAAGTGGCATTACAACAGACCCAGATCAGTTTGACGCGATGATCGTGCTTTCCGATGGGCTTGCAACAAGTGGCGTGACCGAACCACCTCGCATTCACGACAACGCCCTGCTTGCAAACGAGGCGAAGGCGCGCATGTTTACGTTCTCGATTGGCAGCGGCGCTGATCGCACCCTCATGGAGGCCCTGGCGCGTTCAAATCGCGGACGACACTTCGATCTAAACGATGCGCAGGCTACTCAGGAAATGCTCGTTCGCGTGAACGAACTGTTTGAGGACATCCGTGTCGTTCGCCTCACCGATTTAGAAGTCGATGCTGATTCGGTCGGGGCGGAAGACGTCCTTCCTGAGCAGATGCACGACCTTTTTAGCGGCGGGCAAGCCGTCCTCGTTGGGCGCTACTCTTCACCAGTTGCCGGGACAGCCGCTGTTCGCATTACGGGCAACGACAATGGTGCGGGCTTCTTGCGATCCATCTCGGTCTCAGCACCGGAAGTTGAGGATGACAATGCGTTCATCAAGCATCTCTGGGCATCAGAAAAAGTAGGAGCGCTTTTGGCTCAGATGAGCACTGGCGGGAACTACAATTCCCTTCGAAGCCAAATCATCGAACTTGGCTTGGCCTACCGGATTCAGACTCCTTTCACGTCCTTCGCAGCCCCACCGGGTGGCGGTGGTGGTGGCGGTGGTGGTGGAAACGGCAGTGGTGGTGGTTGGAGTGGTGGAGGTGAGCTAGACACACCAGCAAGTCGCCTGCCTAGCGGATTGTTGGCAGCTTTGCTCGCCCTTGGCAGCGTGGTGCTCTGGAGGCGTCGTCGTAGCCAGTGCTAAGAATATTTCTCTCTGCCGCCATGATGCTTGGTGCAATCTGTCTCGTGGCGTTTCCGGCGACACGCGGCGGCGAGCCCGAGATGCCTTTGGAGATTGATAGCTCCTCTCTGGCACCACAGGGCCTAGCACCGGACTACACGAGCCTCTTGGCGGATCAAGAATTCACAGTGGCCGCTCTCTTTGGTCGAATGAACGATGATGAAGAGGGCAAAGACTATGGGCAGTGGAGCTACGAACAATTCTTGCTCACGCTAGCGGAAATGGGGCTCGAACGCGTCACGGGGGATAGGCAGGGGTGGACTCGTTTTACTGGCACGGCCGATGTGGGCCTGCGAATCCATGTCGATGTGCTGGGGCCCGAGGCACTTCCTCAACAAGGGGGCGCTCAAGCTGTTGGCGCAGCGCTTCGCCAGGCGCTTGAAGACCACGAACTGGTCTACTTCAATGGACACTCATTTGGTGGCGCGATCAGCGCGCTTGAAGACTCAGAAACATTCTCATCGGCGGGCTATGGGATGCTCGTGCTCGACACGTGTTGGTCGACTCAGCACTATGGGGTTCGCGCTCTCCATGCATCGGATTCCCACCGTATTGACATCATCGTCAATGATCGGCAGAGCGTTACAGGAAGCGTGGTTGGCTTCGGGGAACTTCTTGCGGGAGTGATGCAAGGTGTTCGCCAATCCGCTAGAAACCAATCCGTCAAAGGTTGGCAGGAGCTGCTCTCGCAGCTAAATCGTGCAGCGGAACAGCGCGCCGCGCAGAGACGTCAACTCGTTGCGAAGACGGCGTTTCCAGAGCCGGAGCGATATCGCCTTGCCCAATTCCGGACTTGGTGAGCCCAGGCATGCCCAAATATTGAACTTTCTTGGTGACATCGGGGGCGTGGTCTGCCTACATGTGCTCCTCATGAAGCTGCTCGCCGCTCTCTCTCTCCCACTCATTCTCACTGCTTGCGATGCCTCACATGACGTGACGGAATCGAGCAAGCCCCTCACCCAAGATGCGGCAAATGCCATTGGGGTCACCCGCTTACTCAACGACCCAAGCACCTCGTTCGAAATTCTCGATGACGATGTGGCGCTGGACCGTCGAGCAGCACGCAACCTCATTGCGCATCGGGATGGCAGCGACGGGTTCTACGGAACGAGTGATGATGATCTGTTTGACGACATCGCCGAGGCTGATGCTGTTCGATATGTGGGCCCCTCTGCCCTGGCAAAGTTGTTGGCCCACGCAGAGGCAAATGCATACATTCCCGGACCAGAAGATCTCCTAGGAAGATTCGACGGTGTTACCTTCACCTTCGCTGAAGCTGAGAGCGCTCTGCAGCTGTGCAACAACGAGTCTGAAGGTGTGCTCGATGACGAGATCGGTCTGGATCGTCGGGCAGTGACTAGCATCTTGGATGCACGACCAATCTCTGGAATGGGCGAGCTCGCATCGCTTTATTATGTTGGTGGGTCGGCTCTCGGTACGCTCAAAGCATATGTTGCCCAGCCGCAAGCTCGCATCGATTGCCGTGGCACTGCTGAGTGCCCAAGTAGTGAGGTTTGCGAGGGCATTCCTTTTGATGGATCGTCAGAGTTTGGCAAGTGTCGACCGTTGGCAAACATCCCCGGCGTTGGCGACGACTGCAGCATCAATCAGCCGTGCGGACCGAATCTCTTCTGCGGTGGACTCACCTTTGGTGGCGGTGGAATGTGCATTGGTGCTTGGCAGCAAGACACGTTTGTAAACACCACCGGTCGGTTCATTCCGCAGCAAACACCACAGCCAATCGCGACCTCGGTTACGGTTCGCGGGCAGGCAACGGTGCCATTTGACATTACCGTCGACATAGACCTGTCTCACGACGATCCGCATAGCCTAAAGATTGTGCTCTTTGATCCCAACGGCACCGACGCTGTGCTTTGGGATGGGCCAAATGAAGGGAGTGCGTCGTTCCCGAGGTCGTTTGTGGCGCTTGGTAACATCAGCCGTGACGACACGGTGAACGGCCGCTGGGTATTGCGCATCACAAATGAGAGTGGCAGTGGCCTTGGAACCCTTCACAGTTGGACGTTGTGGCTCAGCAGTAACTTTGACTAGTGTGCGGCTCAGAGGAATAGAAATGTGCTGGCAACGGGAGCTCGTTCTTTGACAAGGCGCGAAGGACGACCTTGCCGGGACAAGTGAGGCGCTGAGCAACGCTGAGCCGAAGGCGTTCAAAGGGCGAAGAACCGAGCCAGGCGCGATCCAGAGACATTGATTCGTGATCGCGAAGTCAGCTCGTTTGTTGGCGAGGCGGGAAGAGGGAGTTTGCTGGGGCATGCGACCGAGGAACAACGAAGAAGACTGGCTGAGCCTGTCTGTCCAGCGGGCGAGAAGACGAGTGAGCGCGTTCTATATTTATGAATCGCGCACTAGGTTGCTCGATGCCGTACTGCGGCACCAAGCCGCCCCAAGCGTGAGAGGGCATGTTTGGCGACGAGCTTGAGAAGCGTCTTGTCGCTGGTATTCCTGCGCAGCGCTATTGCCATATTGCTGGCGGGTCTGTGCCCTCCACCTATACTCCCATCGTGCCCATCTCAAACAAGACCCTGCCGATGCTGGAGCTTGCATGCTTTGTCGAACAGAGAATCTGGTTTTACAACTATCCGGTGCGTTTCTTCTTAATGGATATCAGTGCGCGAACCACCATCATACGGCTCGATGATGGGGGCCTATGGGTGCACTCCCCCGGCCCCCTCTCGCCCGAACTCGTGTCGGCGTTGAACGCCCTTGGCCCGGTCCGCTACTTGGTCGCCCCTGGCAACTTTCACTATCTTCATGTTCGCGACTTTCAGAAGGCTTATCCTAACGCCGTAACCTTTTTATGCCCTGGAATCGACAAGAAGGCTCCCAACCTTCCCTTCCATGAACTGCTCGGCCATACAGCCCCCAAAGCGTGGCGCGGCCAAATCGATCAAGTCCACGTGCGCGGAGCCAAGCACATGACTGAGGTTGCGTTTTGCCACCGCGACACCAAGACTCTGATCCTTACCGACCTCATCGAGAACATCGGCAGCGATACCCCCGACGTCGATTGGAAATTGAGATTCTGGTGGAAGAGGATATTTCACATGTGGAACACCCCCAAACCTGCTCCTGAGTATCAACTCGGCACCCAGGATCGCGACGCAATACGCGCAGCTCTTCAGCAGATTCTCAGCTGGGACTTCGATCGGATTATGCTAGCGCATGGCGACCTCATTCTCGATGATGCAAAGGAAATCGCCTGCCAGGCGTGGAGCCAGGTCCTTAGCGACCCCTGATGGTTGCTCTCTGGTACTCGCTCTCGCCCAGCGCCTGCTAACGATGCTGTGAACAATAGTGAGCCGAAGTTAGGACCGAAGTGCCATGCTTGAAGGTCCCACTCCTGCAATCGGGAGGGGCTATTTGTCACCACTTGATACTAAGCCCCCCCGTTCTCTCGGCTTTTTTTACTTGGGCGTTGTCTGGCATACCTGGTGCACTATGGGATTCTATGTTCAATCCAAGGTCCCTCCTCCTTTCTCTTCTCCTCCCCCTCATCACCGTTGCGACCATCTCCTGTTCAGATTCCGCCTATGACGGGTCAAACGCTTCCACAAAGGCGGACGAACTTGGTTGCGCGGGCTGCCAGCAGGCCTTCTCCACATGCATTGCCGACGTCCGCGCTCGCAACCTCAGCGAAGACGATCAGGTAATCGCGGAAACGGGCTGTTTTATGGACTTCAACGACTGCGGATTCGATCTCGAACAAGAATGCACGGTTCCAGACCTCGCCTGTCAGGATTGCCAAGGCACATTCGCAGACTGCATTGCCAACGTTCGCGCCAGCGATCTGAACGCAGACGATCAAGTAACGGCGGAGACCGGTTGCTTCATGGACTTCAACGACTGCACCTTTGACCTTGAGAACGAATGCGAAATCGCTGCTGCGACCTGCAGTGACTGTCAGAGCGTCTTCACCGACTGCATTGCCAACGTTCGCGCTAGTGATCTGAGCGCAGACGATCAAGTAACAGCGGAGACCGGTTGCTTCATGGATTTCAATGATTGCGAATTCGAACTCGAAGACGAGTGTGCGCTTCCCGACCTCGCTTGCCTGGATTGTCGCCAGACTTTTGCAAGCTGTGTAGAAGATGTCCGCGCTAGCGATTTGAGCGAAGAGGATCAGATCACGGCAGAGACTGGATGTTTCATGGATTTCAGTGACTGCGGATTCGAACTCGAAGACGAGTGCACTCTTGAGCCAGCGGTCTAAGGCACTGGGGCAAGCGACCGAGGAACAACGAAGAAGACTGGCTGAGCCAGTTTGTCCAGCGGGCGAGAAGACGAGTGGGCGCGTTCTATATTCATGAATCGCGCACTAGTGTGGGATCCAGAGGCATAGAACGCCCTGGCTCGGTTCTTCGCCCTTTGAACGCCTTCGGCTCATC
>JANTGM010000084.1 GCA_024762925.1 Kofleriaceae bacterium
GTGGGCATCGCTGCGTCCGGAGCATGGGTAGCGAGGCAAAAATCGCGGATTTGGGCCACTGAAACGGTGCGCTGGCTGCAAGATTCTGTCACGCAGGGCGGGGGAAGCTGGGCTCGGCGCAAAGTTCCTCGGTGGGGGACGCGCAGATCGTGCGCTCCAGTCTGCGCCATGCGTGTATTTTTGGCGCTGAGCCAGAGTAAATCGCTAGAGATCATGCCGGCATGAGACTTGCTTTCTCATCCCGCGGGATAGCCCCATATCAAGAACGAGTATGCCTTGGCAACCGAGTGAAAGAAACGTCGGAATGAGGCGACGCATCTGAGAATGCTCGGACGTTGAGCGAAATCGTGCAGCCAACTCTCAATCGAGAACAGACATGAAGACCATCGCCATCTCCTTCGCGCTACTCGCAGTTCTTGTTCGCCCCGCGGTGGCAGAGAGCGATGTTTCAAGCCTCGTGGAACGGGCCGATATGGCCTATCGCGGAGCAACGTCTGCAGGTGTCTTCGATATGACCGTAAAGACCTCATCCTTCGAGCGCTCCTACAAGGTTGTGCTCTGGGGTGACGAAGGTGGCGACAAAGACCGGGCCTTGGTGAAAATCTTAGGCCCCGCTCTATGGCGTGGGTTTGGAACTCTCAAGGTGGGCGATAGCCTCAAGCTCTACAACCCAAGGACCAACCACGTCACCGTCGTTAGCTCATCAATGTTGGGCGACAGTTGGATGGGCAGTCACTTCTCCAATGACGACCTGGTCAAGGAGAGCAAATTGGCCAAGCACTACGAGGCTGAGCTTGCAAAGAAGTGGACTGCCGACTCCGATTTGGGCGCAGCCTCAACCTTTTACACGGTGCTTCTAACCCCAAAGCCATCGGCACCAGTTGCGTGGGCACGCATTGAGTACACCCTGGTCGAACACGGCGATCAGATCATTCCCACTCGGGCCGACTACTTTCGCAAGCAGGCGCAACCGAAGCCATCACGTACGATGACCTTCTCGGAAGTGACGGACCTCGGTGGCAAGCGCCTTCCGTCGGTCATGAAGGTCACTGTCGCAAGCAAGCCCGGCGAGTACACCCGCATCGTGTACAAGAAACTTAAGCTAGGGGTGAAGATCCCAAAAGGCAAGTTCACCGAACAGGCACTGAAGAAGTGAGTCGCACGCTCAAACTCGCATGGCGCAATCTCGGGCGCAACCGACGTCGCACGGGCATTACGGGCATGGCGCTGATTGTTGGCGTCGCGCTGTCGGTCGCAGGCTACGGGCTCATCGATGGCATGAACGCCGAGCTACTGCGAGCCCTGACGCGCAACGAACTAGGCCACGTGCAGGTGCACAACCCGGCTTACCCCGACTCCCATGCCCTAGGCAAAACTCTTAACAACCCAGCCGCGCTTATTGAGACCGTATCAAAACTCGAAGACGTTGTAGGCGTGGCGCCAAGGGTCTACGGCTTTGCTCTTCTGAGTGCAAAGGGCAAATCAATCGGCGTCCAACTCGTCGGCGTAGAGCCAATGCGAGAGCAGAAGGTAACCACCTTAGACCGACAACGTGTGGCGGGTGACTACTTGGATACCGAGCCAACCCCCTGGCCTCGTGGCCGCGCACTCAGTGAAGAAGAGCAAAATCAGGACGCGGCTCTGACTGCTGCAGCGGAGGCCGAAGCACTGCAGGAGATTGAGGGCCTCGATGGGGAAGAGGCGCCGCAGAGCGCCGCAGATACGCAAAGGCTTGCCGAGATTTTATCACCGCCTCCCCGGCACGCCCCTCGTGTCTACATGGGCGCCGCGCTTGCAAAGACGCTGAGCGTCGGAGTGGGGGACAAGGTTCATGCCACCGGGCAGACTGCAGATGGGCAAGCTGAGGAGACGTTTTTCGAGATTGCTGGTCTCTTCCGTACGGGAACAGCTGGCCTCGATCGTGGGAGGCTCTATTTACACATCGTCGACATGCAGCGCTTCGTGCATCTCTACGATCGGATCCACGAGCTATCGATCGTTGCCTCATCGCCACATCGTGCACCGCAGATCGCAGCAGAACTCCGCGCGGTCTTGTCACCACAAGACTACCTGGTCCGCACTTGGTCGGAGATTCGCCCCGATGTGAAACAGATGCTCGATCTCAACGATGTCAGCATGACGATCATGATTGTGATCATCTTCTTTGTCGCTGCGCTTGGTGTCGTCAATACGATGCTCATGGCAGTTCTTGAGCGCACCCGAGAACTCGGCATGCTCAAGGCACTCGGTATGCCTGCACGAAACATCGTTGGGCTGATCGTTGCCGAAACCTTCTTCCTGGTCGCTCTCTTTTCGATCCTAGGAACCAGTGTTGGCCTGCTCGCCGACTGGTATATGGTTGTGCACGGAATTGACCTATCTTCGGTGACAAGCGGATTCTCCGTAGGAGGCGTCACCATGAATCCAGTGTTTCACGGCGAAATCACAACGAGGGGCGTTGTGTATCCTTCGGCTATCCTGGCAGTCACCTGCTTCGTAGCGTCTTTCTATCCAGCGGTGCGCGCAGCACGATTGCGACCCGCTGTTGGAATGAGGCAAACCTAATGCTTGCACTCAAGCTCGCCTGGCGCTCATTCATCAGGCACAGGCGCCGTTCGGCCATTACGACCATAGCCATCTCGCTCGGTTTCGCGATGTTGATTTCCGTCACCGGAATTGCCATCAATGGTCACGATAGAATGGCCAACCTCGGTGTTCGCTTGGGTTCAGGCCATGTGGTCGTCCAAGGAAAGGGCTTTCAGCAGGAGCAAACCCTGAACTTCTTGGTAGACGATCCCGAGCGTGTGGAGGCGGTAGCCAGAACCATCCCCGACGTCCAGAACGTGGCGCAACGAGTCTACACAGGCGGCTTGATAAGCTCCGGCGAACTCAACTCTGCGACGATGATTGCTGGCGTCGTTCCAGACATTGAGCCCCAGGTCTCCGACATCGCCTCTCCGAGCCACCGCACGAGCGGAGGATATCTTCGCCCACGCAGCCAGCTTGAGTTCAACAACGCTCCCGGGGACATTTACCTAGGTGATACACTGGCCCGCACTCTCGACGTAGAAGTCGAGGATCGCGTTGTACTAACCGCATCGCCCGCCAATGCCGAACGTCCCGCTTCGGCAGCGTTTCGCGTACGCGGTATATTTCACACTGGTGTGAGTGAGCTCGATGGCTTCTATGTCCAGATTGCGCTGGGTGACGCTCAGGAGATGTTGGGCCTCGACGGCAAGGTGACGCAAGTCGCTCTGCTCCTGAACGACCTGAGAGCAACGGCTCGTGTTACCAAAGAAATGCGAGCCGCTCTCGACGATCAAGATGACCTGGAAGTCTTGCCATGGCAGGTTGCCCTCAGCGAACTCTACGATGCGATCGTGCTCGACAGCATCGGCAACTATCTGCTCCACACCATCGTGTTCCTGATTGTTGCCATTGGCATATTCAATACCATCCTGATGTCTGTTCTCGAACGCACCCGCGAATTTGGAGTCATGATCGCCATTGGCACGAGCCGGCAGCAACTCTTTGCTCAGGTGATAGCCGAGGCCGTTGTACTAGCCGTTGTGGCCTACAGCGTTGGACTTGCCATTGGTCTCTCGCTCCACTATTGGATGTCGACCACGGGGCTCGACGTCGGAGCCTTGTACGGCGACGGTCTCGAGTTTGCGGGCATCTCCTTCAATGGCCGTATCTACTCAACGCTGTACCCAGCCCAGGTCGCACAATGGACTGCGATTGTCTTTGGCTTGGTCATTCTCTCATCTCTCTATCCGGCCTTTCGTGCCACCCGACTCAAACCCGTAGAGGCGATGCGCCATGCCTAAATCCTTAATCGAAGCCCAAGGGCTCTGCAAGAGCTATCAGCAGGGGGCCATCACAGTTCCGGCACTACAAGACGTGAACCTCAGCATTGAACACGGAGAGTTTGCGGTGCTTGCGGGTCCTTCCGGATCAGGCAAAACAACCCTGCTCAATCTGATTGGAGGGCTCGACACTCCGACAAAGGGCAAACTCCTTCTCGAAGGAAAGGATATGTCCACACTGAGCGGACGGCAGCTCTCAGACCTGCGCCTTCACAAGTTTGGCTTCGTGTTCCAAGCGTACAATCTCGTTCCCGTACTTACGGCCTATGAGAACGCCGAATATGTTCTCTTGCTGCAGGGCATCAAGGCAGAAGAACGGCAGCGTCGCATTGGCGAGATTTTTGAAGAGATTGGACTCGCAGATCTTGCGTCTCGGCGCCCATCGGAAATGTCAGGTGGTCAGCAACAACGAGTTGCTGTTGCCAGAGCCATCGCCGGGCGCCCTGCCCTGGTGCTAGCAGATGAGCCCACGGCCAATCTCGATTCCAAGACGAGTGCAGACCTCATTGAAATGATGCACCGACTAAAAACCGATCACGGCGTTACCTTCATATTCTCGTCTCACGATCCCAGGGTCATCGACCGCGCCGAACGACTCATTCAACTTGAGGATGGGCGAGTGGTATCAGACGAGAAGCGAGCGAATGCGGCATAGGACATTGTTGCCAAACGGGCTGGCACCCTTGCTCGGAATGAGGCCTGCACAAGCGTTTGTGTCTCGCAACCTCCGCTCGCGGCGGTCTCGCGCTGCACACCAGACATCTAGCATTGCCGTGGCACTTGTACTCGTGGTGCTGGCCGCCACTCCAGTGCAGGCATTTGTGATCGCCGAAGATGAGCTCGAAGACTCGAGTACGGAACTCGGTCTAATCGCCCGCTCCTTCACATTTTCCCTCTTGGGTGAGCCCCTTGACGCCCCCGTCGGTCTCGGTGTGCTCGACTTTCGCAGTTACATTGTCAAGCGAAGCTCGCGCTGGAAACTTGTCCTTCACGACCAGTTCACGACCACGTTTCGCTCGCAAGCTCTACTCGGTCTTGGGCTTGTGGGCCGCGGTTTGCCACCGCCACGACTCTTGCCGCTGCAGCAAAACATCGCGAATGATGCAACCTTTGCCATGAAACACGTTGCAGACTGGCTCTATGCTTCGTGGTTCGGTGAGACCGTCACGCTTACCGTCGGCCGACAGCCAATCACCTTCGGTCGCGGTTCGCTTTGGAAGCCCTATGACCTCATAGGCACCTTTGCTCTCACCCAGGTAGATAGGGAATACAAACCTGGTGCCGATGCGCTTCGTGTGGACTGGAGCCCGAATGAAAAAACCGTTATCACAGCAGTCGCCGCAATCGGTGAACTCGAACAGGACAATGACATTGAAGCCAAGAGACAAGGAACATCGATTGTGGTCCGTGGCAAGCGCTCTCTCGATGGCGGCGAAGTAGGATTTTTGGCCGGCTATGTTCGCGGTGACGCCCTCATCGGCACAGACGGTGTCTATGATGCGGGGCCATTCGAGCTCTATGCCGAAGCCACGGTTACGCGCCCCTCCGAACGGAGTCTCGACTCTCCGCAGGTCGGCACCGGCGAGCTCGCGATCAAAGCCAGCGCTGGCGCCGTCCTCCATCCCGTCTCAACGCTTTCTCTCACGCCCGAGCTCATGTTCAATGACTTCGGAGGCTCGAGCCAAACCGACTACCTTTCGCTGGCCCTCTCAGACCGGGCCGCGATTGGCGAGCAGATCTTCATGGGAACTCACTACGCGGGACTCGCCGCCGACTGGGAGGCTCATGCATTGCTGCACGTCGTTGGTGCGGCGATCGTGAATATGCGCGACCCGAGCAGTTTGCTTTCGCTCGGCCTGAGTTACAACCTTGCTAACAACGTCCAGGCGATGCTCGGCGGCTATGTGCCCGTTGGCCAGGACAGCAGTGAATACGGAAACGCACCAACGCTTCTGTATTTCGAACTCAAAGCGGTATTGTAAGGCAACATTGAGCAGAGCCATGCACTAAGATAAAGTAGGAGAACGAAAAGAATGAAGAACGAAAAAATTACCGTAGTGGCAGGTGTGGATTTCTCAGAAGAATCACGTCTTGCAACTGATGTCGCAGTCCAAGTTGCTCGCCGAAAATGCGCAGAGTTAGTACTCGTGCACGTCGGTGACCCGCGAGGGCCGGCATTTGTGATGCCGCCAGATGATGTGATGACCGAGCGAGACGAAAAATCGCTCCGACGACTCGAAGACATGCAGCGCCGATTATCGGACCAGGGCGTCACGGTTTCGCATAAGGTCGTGGACGACGTTCCGGCTGAAGGTTTGTGCAACGTCGCTAGCGATCTCAATGCCAATCTTGTGGTCGTCGGGAATCACGGTCGAACAGGCTCTTCACACTTCCTGTTGGGTAGTGTCGCAGAACGAACGGCACGGCTGTGTGCATGTAGCACTATGGTTGTCCGGCCAGGAAGCCAGAACAAAGACGGCTTCCAGAAGATCTTGGTGCCAACAGATTTTACGGCGTTCTCAGAAGCGGCACTCCGAGAGGCGCTAGAATTCGCAGCTGAGGGCGCGAAGATCGACCTCGTGCACTACTGGACATCGCCCGCGACGGAGATGAGTCCGTGGGCGCCGGCACTCAGGGAGAAGCTACGCTCGGAAGCGGAAGCACAGGGGCAAACGCTGCTTTCGAAGTACCAAAATGACCGCGTCGTTCTCAGCTTTGCGGTTGTGGAATCTCACACAGCCAGCGGCATCATCGACCATGCGAATGCGGCAGAGAGCACGTATGATCTGATCGTCATGGGCAGTCATGGCCGCCATGGAGTTCGGCGTTTCTTACTTGGGACCAACGCCGAGAGAGTCCTGCGCCATGCGCCGTGTTCGGTGCTCATTGTGCGTCGCGACGACAATTCCGCCGAATGATCGCACCTCGCATGACGGCATTTCTCGATCGGGTCAACCATCGGCCCGATCACGAGCTGCGCTTTTTGTAGCTCCACATTGCAAGCAGGTTGAAAACAAGAGCGAATCCGCCAAGCCTTAGCAGCGCGGGCAACAAGTCACGCGTTTCGCTGCCCTTAATGTAGACCCCGCGCACCACTTCGACGAAGTACGAGGGCGGGTTGAAGGCAGCGATGGTTTGCGCCCAATTGGGCATGCTTTCGATCGGCGTGTACAAGCCGCTGAGCAACACAAATATCATCATAAAGAAGAATGAAATTAGCGTGGCCTGTTGTTGACTCTCGGTAAGAGTACTTATGAAGAGCCCGATACCAAGGACGCCGATGAGATACACCGCGGAGAAAAGGTAGATGGTGAGAAGGGAACCAGCGGGCCAAAGGTCAAATGCGACTCGGCCGACGAGCATTCCAATGGTGATCGACAACAAACCAAGCAGCCAGAACGGAATCAGCTTGCCCAGAATGAATTGATACTTCGCGATTGGTGTCACGTTGATCTGTTCAATGGTTCCAGCTTCCTTCTCTTGCACGATGTTGAGCGCAGATAAGAATGCCCCCACCATCGTCACCAGAATCGCCAGGAGGCCGGGCACCATAAACTTCGGATAGTCGATGTGCGGGTTGTACAAATTGGCCGAGACCACTTCGATCGTTGGCCCAGCCCGCGACATATCCGCACTCGTGGCCCCAGAGCGCATCCCTGCTTGAAACTGCCGCACCATGGCGAGCGCATAGCTTGTTCCGAGCCCAGCGCGAACACCATCGACTGCGTCCGCGGCAAGCTGGAGCGAGGTGAGGCCCGTGGTCTCAAGGTCTCGCTCAAAGTCAGGTGGAATCGTTAGCACGATGTCGGCTTTGCCTTCTTCGGCAAGTTTCGTCGCTTCCGCATAGCTATGAGGCGTGGCGATGATTTGAAAATAGCTCGATGAGCCAACTTTGTGAGTCAGGCGCTGCGATGTGCTGCTGTGGTCCAGATCGACAACCGCGATTGCGATGTGCTTGACCTCGTAGTCTGCTGCCAGAGGTATGACTAGCAGCTGCATCAGCGGCATGATGAAAATCAGCCGAAGGATCGTCTTGTCCCGGAAGATGAGCAGAAATTCTTTCTGCAAAATGTACAAGAGGACTTGCATGCTAGAGCCTCTGCCTGAATGTCCGCCAAGCGACGAGCATGAAGAGAATCGTCATACCGGCAAGTATTAGCGTCGGCTTCACAACGGAAGCGAACCCCACATGCTTGATCATGATCTTGCTCGCGATCTCGTAGAACCAGCGGGTCGGAACCACGTTGCCAAGAACCTGCAATGGCATTGGCATATTCTCGATGGGGAACATGAATCCGCTAAAGACCAGCGCAGGCATCAGCAGACCGACAAGGGAGATGAACATGGCAGTCTGCTGCTGCTCTACTCCATTAGAAATCACCAAACCGAGGGCCAGGGTAGTGAGAATGAAGAGCAGGCTCTCAGCCATGAGCAGCGGGATATTCGCGCCCCAGGGCAGGTCCAACACGCCATACGAGAGCAACAGAATGATCACCACATCAATGAGAGAGAGCAGCATGTAGGGCACGGCCTTGCCCAGGATTAGAAGCAGTGGATGCATCGGCGAGACCAAAAGTATCTCCATGGTGCCCCGCTCCTTTTCCCTCACAATGGATACCGAAGTCATCATCGCGCCAAGCAACATGACAAGGAGGGTCATCACCCCTGGTACGAACATATAGCTACTCTTGAGCTGAGGGTTGTAGAGCATACGTGTCTGTACCCGAATGCCCCCCTGGCGGTGCTGGCCGTTGGCCATCTCCACTTGGTGCTGGCCAATGATCGCGGTTGCGTAGTTTGTAACCGTCTTGGCCGTATTGGGATCAGAGTCGTCGGCGAGCAGGAGAACCTGCGCGTGATGCACGTGATGCAAATCGTGGTCAAAGTTCGACGGAAAGACTACGGCGAGCCGAGCATCGCCTCGGCGAAAGAACTTCGTAATTTCATCTTCGCTTTCAACCCGCCCCACAAAGGTAAAGTAGCGGCTTTCGGCGAGCCGATCTGTTAGAGCAATCGTCTCCGCATCGGGCACTTGGTCCAATACGACGAAATTCGTATTCTTGACCTCGTTGGAAAGTGCGAATCCGAAGAGCGTCATCATGACAATGGGCAGACCGAGAAGAATGAAGAGGCTCCTTCGGTCGCGCAGAACGTGCTTGGCCTCCTTGCTCACAAACGCGAGGAACATCGTCAAGCCCCCAACCGAGTGAGTCTTGCCTGGCGTTTCAGTCGCCATGACGGGTCGCCTTTCTCGCCAACGAGATAAAGACATCTTCAATCGTCGGGACCGCATACTGCTTACAAAGATCAGCAGGCTTGCCCATCGCTGCAATCGCGCCATCGACCATGATCGAGATTCGATCGCAGTACTCTGCCTCGTCCATGTAGTGGGTCGTTACGAAGACCGTAATCCCGCGCTCAGCGGCTTCATAAATCATGTCCCAGAACTGCCGCCGAACGATTGGATCGACTCCGCCTGTCGGCTCATCGAGAAACACGACCTTTGGCTCATGCACCGTTGCAACCGCAAAGCTGATGCGCTGTTTCCAACCCAGGGGCAAGTCGGTCACCAGAGCATCTGCCGTATTCGCCAACCCTAGCTGGTCAACGATTTCGCTTGTCTTCTCTTTGGCTTGTTTTCTCGACAGACCGTAGACGCCCGCGAAGAACCGTATGTTCTCCTTTACGGTAAGCTTGCTGTATAGAGAAAACTTCTGGCTCATATAGCCAATCTCATTTTTGATCTTCTCAGGCTCGGTCATGGCATCGAAGCCCGCAACCGAAGCCCTTCCGGAGCTTGGCTCAAGCAGCCCGCAAAAGATCCGCATCGCCGTCGTCTTGCCTGCGCCATTCGCCCCGAGAAACCCAAAAATCTCGCCGCCAGAAACTTCAAGGCTAATGGCATCTACCGCCGTAAAATCGCCGAAGCGCCGAGTGAGGTTCTCGGCCACAATTACCGGTTCAGACATCGGCTTGGTCTTGCATGAGCGCGATGAAGACATCTTCGATTGTGGGTTCAATTCGACGAAACGACACGTCTTGGTGGCCTTGTGCGCGCAGGAATGACTCTGCGCCTTTGGGATCCGCATCGCCCTTTAGCACCAGGTGGTGCTCCTGGCCGAAAGCATAGCAGTAGCGAGTTTCGGGGTAGGCTCGCAGAGCTTTGAGAACACCCAAGAGGCCCTCACCACGCACGGCATAGGTCTCGGTCTGGTTACTCGCCAAGATTCCCGCCAGAGAATCCATCGCGATGATCTGTCCTTTCTGAATCAAAGCGATCCGCTCACAGCGGGCAGCCTCGTCCATGTAGGGAGTGGACACAACAATGGCGATGCCACTATCGCGTAGCCGCCCAAGCATGCCCCAAAAGTCTTTGCGTGACACCGGGTCGACGCCAGTTGTCGGTTCATCTAAGAATAATACGGTGGGAGCGTGAATCAGTGCACAGCAGAGAGCCAGCTTCTGCTTCATTCCACCCGAGAGATTTCCCGCCAGTCGAGTCTTGAAAGGTTCGAGTTGGCGGTAGATGTCTTCAACAAGGTGATAGTTGGCTTTGACGGTCGTGCCGAAGACTGTCGCGAAGAAGTTTAGGTTCTCCTCCACCGAGAGGTCTTGGTAGAGAGAAAACTTGCCTGGCATGTAGCCGACGATGCCGCGTATCGCGGAAAACTCGCGACGAACATCGAGGCCGTGCACGCTTGCGCTCCCGCTATCGGCCAACAGCAGGGTTGTGAGGATTCTCAGCAAGGTTGTTTTTCCGGCTCCATCCGGTCCGATGAGGCCGAAGAGCTCTCCCGGTTTTACCTCGAAGGAAACATTCTGAAGCGCCTGCACATCCCCACCATAGGACTTACAAATCCCGTCCACGACGACCGCCTGGCCTTCCCCTGCCACTAAAAGGAAACCTCCGCGTACATGCCAATTTTTGCGAAGCCATCGTGGTTGGCAACACGGACCTTGATCGGATACACGAGGTTGGAACGTTCGCTCTTTGTTTGAATGGTCTTAGGCGTAAACTCCGCCTTGCTAGAAATCCAGACGAGCGTCCCAGGTAGCTCGCGATAGGCGTCGGGTCCATTGTCGATGAAGACGCGCACCTCCTGATTGAGCTTGACGTTGCCAAGCTGATCCGCCGTGATGTATGCGCGCAACACCAGGGTCTCCAGATTCGCAATCTTGTAGAGCGGTTTTCCCGGGGCCGCGAACTCATACTGCTCGGCGTAGGTGGCGAGCACGGTTCCCCGCATTGGATTGCGCACCTTGCACTTGCGGATCTGATCGTCGATTTGTGCAAGCTGAGCATGAGTGGGCCCGTGTGCACTGCTCGTCGCCCGATTTCGCAAGGCAACTTGCGCAGTGTACGACTCGCGCTTTTGGCGTATCACGCCCATCTGAGATTTCGTGGCAGCCACCTGCCGACGCAGCACGGCAATCTTGCCTTCAATGTCTTCAAGTTGCTTGGAAGGGGCAGCCTTCGCGGCGACGAGCTTCGCAAAGCGTTTTCGCTCGCGTTCTAACACCACTAGCTGCTCTTCTTGCACCGCCACCTGTGCCGCGGTTGCCTTCTCTTGTTCGCGCAGGATCTGAATTTCGGGCTTCGCTTCGGTAGTGCGCTCGGTAATTGCGACATCTGAAGCGCTGATCTGTGCTCGTTGCAGTTCGAGCTGGGTGCAATCGATTTCGGCGGCGATGGTATCGATCTCGAGCGTCTGACCTTCTTCGATTGGCATCGCGACAATTTGGCCAGCGCTTTCGGCCGCAATGATCGTCTCACGCGCTTCAAAAACACCGCTGGCATCATGTCCACCTGTCTCAGCCCCGCAGCCCAAGGGGGCTATCAGCGAGATAGCGAGGATCGTTCGTCTAAAGAAATGGTTGTTCATAATTCGCCCCGAATGAATGCAAGTTGGTGACAGGCTAAGTCGCGTTGCGCCCTGTGCACAGCAGCTTGGCTTCGCACGCGATCTTCTTCACTCAAATCGCTCACGAGCTCTGTCATCGTGGCAGTGCCGAGAGAGAGCTGAAGTTCGGTCTGCTTGCGCGCGCCCTCACGCAATTGCAGCAGCTGGGCATCGAGCTTGATGGCGCTGTCGAGGCGCTCAAGTTCAGCGTGCTCGCTCTCGAGCTGCACATGCACCTTACTCATCACGGAATCTTGTTGACGCGCGAGCAGTGATCGCTGAACAGCAAGCTTCTCTTTCTCCGTGTTCCTCTTGCCCGTGTACAAGTAGGTCAGCGGTACGGTCAGCTGAATGCCACCAACAAAGTAGGTTTGAAAACTATCGCTCAGCATGTTGAGACCAGGCCGCCCGTAGCCTGCTGTCGCAAAGGCTCCGAGCTTTGGTCTATCAGCAGCACGACTCAACTCGTCCTGGGCACCGAGTAGTTCGGCCTGCGCTGCTAGGAGGCGCAACTCTGGGCGATGAATGCCCTCCGCTTTGGGATGCCGCTCTTGGGTGGTCTCACAGACTCGGGCTTTTGCAGCAAGTCGAGTCCCTGTGGGCAGAGAAGCTCCCGACAAGTCTTCTAGACTCCGCAACACACGCTCGCGCTGTGCCGCGGCATCGGCTGCGACTGCTCGGGCCTCGATTTGGCGGGCCTGCACGAGCAGCACATCGCGCTCGGTAACGACACCGGTGTTCCGAGCGAGCTCCGCATTTCGTATTGTTGTATCTAGATACGCGTCCAGCTTCTCGGCCTGCCGTTCAAGCTCTTGCTGAACCACGCCTGCGAAGTACAGTTGCAAAATTCGCTCGTGTACCTGGTACCACTCGACGTTGACTTTTTCGTGCTCAATCTGTGTGCGCTTCTCTGCAATCCCCTTTTGGCCTGCAACGGCGCCGCCATCCCAAAGAGTTTGTCGCAGATTGAGAGTGGCCCGGTACTGATCGTTGGGTGGGGGCGAAATCATCGCGCCTGGTAATGGCACATCTAGGCTCGTAACGTCCGACTGCCAAGTCGCTGATGCCCCCGCAGAGAGTTGAGGCCAGTAGGCGCGGCTTAGCTGCTTGGTTTGAAGCTTGAGAGACTGGGCCAACAATGGCTGCTTTGCCAACGTCGGGTGATGTTCGCGAGCGGCCTCGACCAGTGAGACAAGCGACACAGAGGAACCAACATCGGCTCGTGCAGTACTTGCTGGCCAGAGCGGAAGGAAGAGCCCCCAAAGCAACGAGGCCCAAATGGCGATTTTACCCATGAGAATTCTCCCTAGAATCGCTGCGTGTCAAGAGCAGCACAGCGTAGCGTTTGATTTCATCTGCGCGGGTCTTGAGCAGGATCTTGTACTTGGCGTCGCTCAGTCCCAGCGAGCTCTTGATCAGATTCTTGCCGATAAAGGGCATAACGCACATGCCCATGATTGAGACGATGAACTGTTGGGGATCTAGGGGGGCGATGGCCTTCTTCTTCACCGCCGCCTTAAAGCCGCGCACAAACTTCTTAGGAAAGTCGATGCTCACCTCGCCAAGCAGTTCTTCGTGGTTGGCGGCAACTTGCAGCAGAAGCGTCGGCAGATAGGGATTCTCGAGAAGAAGTTCGAAGTACGCGTCGACGAAGCTGCACGTGAAGCCAATGAAGTCGCCGTCAAGGCTCTCGCTCGCCTCGACTTTCGGGAAGAGCTGCCCTGCCTTGTTCCTAAAAATCTGTGCGAAAAGCTCGCCTTTGCTGCGGAAGTGATAGTGCAGCATTGCCTTGTTAATTTGCGCTCGGTCCGCAATGGCCTGCATGCGTGCTCTGTCGTAGCCGCCAGCCAAGAATTCGGCCTCTGCCGCGGCCAGAATGCGCGCTTTCGTGTCGGTTTCGGAAGTACCCATGCCAATCAACCAGAAGGTTTAACCAGATGGTTGAGTGTGCGCTGAACCGGAGCACGAGTCAAGCCCGTCTCGCCCAAATGCCCTGCGATCAGTCGTCGATCCCATCGGAGGCCGAGCCGGCCCCCACGATATCCTGCTCGGCGATCACCGTGTCCCCATCGAGCAGCCGAACCGTGACGATCCGCGCGTCATTGTGCGCGAGTGTGATAATGAATCCGACGTTGGTCACTGGAGCTGTGAAGTCGACGAAAAGGTCGTAGATGGGTTTCTGTAACCGCGTTCTCTCCGCTTCGTAGTCTGGAGTGTGGCAGACATGGTGTCACGCACATCCGAATTTGTATGGAGGGAAATGTAGTATTGGAACCTGCGGACGTACACGTTGCCAAGAAGACGCTGGCGAGAGGATCTGCTTCCAAGCCGAGCCGAGCGCAGTCCGACACACTTCCCGCGATTCCTGATTCTCTCGTCAATCGCCGCGTGGGGAATTTCGTGGTGGAGCGGCTACTCGGCCAGGGGGCAATGGGAAGCGTCTACCTCGCTGTGCACGACACGCTACGCCGCCGTGTCGCAGTCAAAGTGTTGCAGCCTCATCTCGCTCTGGATGAACAACTTGTACAGCGGTTCGTCGACGAAGCACAGATTGTTTCGAGCCTCGGCCATGCTGGCATCGCGCAGATTTTCGATTTTGGTCGACTCGATGACGGACAACTCTATGCCACGATGGAATACCTCGACGGCAAGGACCTCGAGGACGCTCTCGCTAGGGAAGGAGCACTCTCCGCTGGCCGAGTCGCCTCCATAGGCGTACAAGTTGCGTCGGCGCTCGCCATCGTACACGACCAAGATATCGTTCATCGCGACTTGAAGCCCGCCAATCTCTTCCTAGCCGTTGATGGAGAAGGAACCGAGCGAGTAAAGATCCTTGACTTCGGCATCGCCAAACTCGACGAGAGCACAGGAGCGAGGAAACGCACAGCCGCTGGGCACGTCGTCGGTACCCCAGAGTACATGGCACCAGAACAGGCGTCGGCTGCTGGGAACGTCGACGGTCGCACCGACATCTATGCTCTTGGCTGCGTGCTCTACGAACTCCTTTGCGGACGCCCACCTCACGTCGCCAACAGCATCGTCGGAGTTCTTATGGCCCACGCCAATACGAAGCCTGAGGACATCAGTTGTTTAGTACAGAACCTACCCGAGGGACTGGCGACGGTCGTTATGCGGTGCTTGGCGAAGGATCCGGAGAGGCGCTGGCAAAGTGCTCGCGAGCTAAAGGCAGCACTTCTTCCGTACGCATCTGAGTTGCCCGAGGTGGCGTCTGTGGTGCAAACAGCTCCTTCACTTCCTGGCGCCCCTCATCGCAGTCGTAAGGGACTCGTGTTCGGAGGATTGGGGATACTCCTTGCAATGGCGCTTGCGTATGCTGCTACTCGCCGAATGGACGATCCCTCGCCTGCAGCTGAGGGGGCGCTGGAGGCTGTTGTCTCCCCAATCCCCGACGCAGGCGAAGTCGCCACTGCAGAACCGCAAGGAAACCCATTTACGAGCGATGATTCCATGGCCATCGCTGAGGGTGCAGCAATCTACGCTTCCTCTTGCGCAGGATGTCACGGTGACAATGGCGAGGGCGACGGCGAACTCGCACCTGTCGACTCGCAGCCCAAGGCATTTGCGCACATGCAGGTTCCCGCCGGCACGTTGGATGCCTATCGCTTTGAGATCGTTCGCAGAGGTGTGGACGAAGTGATGCCGAGTTTTTCAGAAAAACTCTCAATCTCTGACACGTGGAAAGTTGTGTCCTATCTCTCCGCACTATCTTCTCGTGAGATACAGGCTTCTACATCCGACGACCTGTGGTCTATTCGGGCGCCTCGCATGACGGCCAAGATGGCGCGACGTGGCAAGAAGCTTTACAAGCGAGAATGCTCAAGCTGCCACGGGCCACGAGGGCGCGGAAACGGTCCTGCCTCTGGGTATCTTGGCCGCAAGCCCACAAACCTGGTTCGGGGCGCGTACAAGCTCAGAACGACAGATCGAGATTCCCTACCGACGAGCGAGGACCTGTATAGAACACTCAGCCAAGGGATGGGGGTGTCTGGCATGCCGGACTTTTCAAAGCTCAGCCCCGAAGAGCGATGGCAAGTCGTGGCTTACCTTCGCACACTGAACCCCAGGTTCAGCACGGCCGGAAAATCGGAAATCATCAAGGTACCAAAGGCGCCACCTATGGACGACGATGCAGTCCGAAGAGGACGAGCCCAATACCTTGCCGCCGGTTGCGCACAGTGCCATGGGAAGAAGGGACTTGGTGACGGTCCGAAGGCAGCCGACCTTCGCACCGATAGCGGAGATCCGATTTTGGCGGCCAACTTCACCGTCCCGGCCACGTTCGTGGGAGGCATGTCACCACGCGAAATCTACCGGACAATGATGGCGGGAATGGCTGGAACTCCAATGCCCTCCGGCGACAACTTCTTTGACGAGGGCGAGGCCTGGGACGTGGTGGCCTTCATACTCTCTCTGCAGAAGTAACCCGAGGGATCGGTCGCGAGAGCAAACACGATGTACCATCTTCAACTGATGTGTGACTCTCTACCCCAAACGCAAGCGCATTCGAGGCCACGTGTGTGAACTCCTCGGTATGTCGTCTCGGCGCCCGACAAACCTTCGCTTGTCTCTCGACGAATTTGCCAGCCACGGCGGGCCCGAAGGACAAGAGCGAGATGGATGGGGCATGGTCTTCTACCAGGGCCGCGACCTGCACCGCTACCGAGCTCCGGCGGGAGCTGCAGAAAGCCCGCTGGTCCGCTTTATCGCCTCCCACGATCACAGCAGTGACATTGCCCTCGCCCACATTCGGCACGCAACAATTGGCGCCCGAACGCTTGCCAACACACAGCCGTTCGTTCGCGAGCAAGCTGGTGTTATGCACAGCTTCGCTCACAATGGACACCTGCCAGAGCTGCACACTAAGAACTATTCCGAGGACACCCGCCACTACCCCATCGGCCAAACGGACTCAGAGCTAGCCTTCTGTCACCTGCTACAAACTCTTGCGAGTATTTCCCCGGACTCCGCTCTGCCTCCAAGTCCTAGCGCGCGTCTCGAAGTCTTTGAGAGCTTCTGCAAAGAGATGCGTACATTCGGGCCTGCAAATATATTGTACTCAGATAGCGAGTTCCTCTTCGCACACGCCGATCGCCGTCGTCAGCCTGACGGGCGCATCGCCACTCCGGGGCTGTACGTTCTCGAGCGTCACTGCGCTACAGACGAGGTCCAACAGGTAGGAGCTGCCGAGCTCGTCGATAGACATGAAGACCAGAGGGTTCTGCTGTTCGCGAGCGTTCCCCTGAGCGATGATTCGTGGAGACCCATGCAGCAAGGACAAGTCCTGATGGCGCGGCAGGGGATGGCAGTTGCACCGCAACCACAGCGCCTATGAACGCCCCATAGTCCCTGGTCTGACTGCCATTGGACGCTAGTCATTGAACCGGCGTTGCCCGTGGGTCAAGATGCTCCGATGCTAGCGCACACATCTGGTTTGAAGGGAATCCAACGGAGAGAGCGGTCGAGCTTGCATATTCCAACGATTCTGCTCTGCGCTCTGCTCGGTGTCAGTGGAGGCTGCGAAGAGGGCGCCGACCCGTGCGAAGCAGGTACTGTCGAGACTCGCGCCTGTGGTTTCAACTCACGGGGAGAGGAGAGTCGTGAATGCGTCGACACATCATGGGGAGACTGGGGAACGTGCGATGATCCGGACGCTTGTGAAGATGGATCTGAGCAGGAAGAGAGTTGCGGAAACGGCACGCGAAGCCGTACTTGCTCCTCCGGTCAATATGCCGATTGGAGCAGTTGCTCTGACCCTGGTGCGAACTTCGTCGCAGTCTGCGAATCGGAAGAGTGCGCTCTACGCGCGGATGGCCAGATCCTGGTGTTTCCCGATCAGCTCATCGGCGAGGACATTGAGAAGCTCTCCTCTGGGAGCCTTGATGTCTGTGGCCTGGGTTCCACAGGCGCTGTGAGCTGCTGGCGCTTAGACACTAGCACTCCCCAGCCGTTGCCTTCTCCGAGTGAGAACTTTACTGAGGTGCGGGCGTATTGGTACGACGTGAGCAATCCATCGGATTCTGTCGTCGGCTGCGGGCTCCTCGCGTCCGATAGCACCATCGCATGCTGGGATCACACTGGCGCTACCATCACGACGGGCGAGTGGGCGCCACCGTCTGGAACGTTCAAACATGTATCCGTTGGATGTGGCGTGAGGACGGATGGCAGTTTGGACTGCTGGGCGGGCGAGGGAAACGAGGGGTTTCCTACGGTTGGTACCTTTTCCGAGGTCGAGACCAACGGTGACCCAAGCTGTGCGCTCGCCACAAATGGAACGGTGGAATGTTGGCGTTTTGGTGCCAGCCATCCCGCTCCTCAAGGGACCTTCACCGCGCTAGGTTGGAACAGCGGCCTCACCGGCGCCGGCACCATCAGCAGATGGAGTCTCGACGGAATTGAAAACGGTATGCCAGTGCCGGGCACCTACACCAGCATTGCGGGCCGCTGTGGAGTTACGCCTGGCGGCACGATCGCGTGCTGGGGCGGATTCGGTGAAGCGTGCAATCAACCCCTGGAGCAGGCCGTCGAAGGCCTGGAGCCTGCAAACATCTGTGGAAAGTGCGACGTGACAGTCTCGTTCGGGGAAGGTGAAGAGTGTGCTTGCGGTGGCACCTTCGCATGCGATCAGGGCGCTGAGGGCTATGCATGCAAAGAAGGGAATGAGACGCTCGAAACAGCATCAGCGCTTCCTGCCACCGACGACTCCGTCGACGACTGGCAGACTGTGGACAGCACGCTCGACGTCTACGATATTGACTGGTTCAAAGTAGAGGTGGACGACACCTTCGGCGGTATTCTCGAGCCAGAATTTCGTCTGGTGCTCCCGGTTGGACACGTGGCCGAACTGTGCGGCGAGTATCGAGATGGAACCACAGCCGGTGATTCGGCCTGTGTGACCGTAACTGGCGGTGAGCCAACGATACTGGCGCTGGATCCCGACCTTGGTGTGGGCGACGGATTCGCCGCGATGCAGATCGTATACATAGGCGGTGCCGATACCTGTGCCTCCTACGAACTGAGCTACCGCTTCTAGTGGGAACCTAGGACTAGACTATGACGAATTTGACATCCCTACACATTTCCTCCGTACTGCTCCTAGCGTTCTCGCTAGCCTGTGGCGGCAACTCGCCTTCGCCAGGTGACGACGCTGGCAGCGACTCATGTGTTGATGGCGAGACCGAAGAGGAGAGCTGCGGCGAGGGGCAGCGCTCGCGAATCTGCGAAGACGGCGCTTGGTCAGAGTGGGGCCCCTGCTCGGATACAGGCGAGAACTTCGTGTGGGTGAGCAACCGGCGCGAGCCGACCTGTGCCGTGAGAGGCAACGGCTCGGCAGAGTGCTGGATAGACAATGCCTCCAAGGAGACGCCCGACGATGACTTCGTGCAGATTAGCACCGGGCAACGCGCCGCCTGTGGGCTTCGATCTGACGGCTCGGTGCGATGCTGGGGATACCTGGTCGACAGCGAGGGGTGGAGGGACTTTGACTCCCCGACAGGCACGTTTCAGCAGCTTGAAGTCAGTCGCGAGGACCAGCGTCGCATCGGTTGCGGAATACGAACAGACGACACGCTGTCCTGCTGGGATGATACCGGCAGCGAGGTGGTGGGCACACTCGCGGCTCCCGCCGGGACCTTTCTGGACCTGTCTGTTCAGGGCAATGCAGCCTGTGGCGTAAACACGAATAATGAGATTCTCTGCTGGGGTGACGACGACCTATCGAATACCCCCACAGTCAGTGCAACGCATATCGCAGCCAATGGCGGATATGGCTGTGTGCTCGATGCCGCAGGTGTCGCCTCCTGCTGGGATTTTGACGGCGATGACATCTGGGAGTCTTCGAGCTTAACGTTCGTGGATCTCGATATTTTCGATGACACCGAATCGGAAGTCATGGTCGAGGGCGGCTATCGAGCCCCGCGAGTCTGTGGACTTACAGCTGGCGGTCAGGTTCAGTGTTGGGATTGGGAGGGTCTGCTCGACGAGCCCGAGCCCGGCCCCGTCGCTCAGATGTCAGGGCGCTGCGGGGTTCTGGAGGATGGGTTGATGCGCTGCTGGTATCCAGAGTTTCTCTGCACAGCTGCAAGCCCCCCTGGCCTCGATGGCGCCAATGCCTGTGGCTTCTGCGGGACTCTGCCCTATGAGCCCGGTGCCAGCTGTGCGTGCGGTGGGACCTTCGACTGCACGGCCAACGAGATTGGCTGCTTCGATGGAAATGATACGGCCCTCACGGCAACACAGCTGCCCGCAACAGATGACACCATCGATGAGTACCAGACGGTCACAGGGGCGCTCGATGCGTACACCATCGACTGGTACCAGGTTCGCGTAGAAGATGAACTGACTGGCATCCTGCAGCCTGAGTTCGAACTCGAGGTGCCAGAGAATCAAACAGCCGACCTCTGCGTTTACTACTTCGAGGAAGGCGAGGGCACCACGGACACGTGTGCCTACAGTCCTACGTTTGAGTTTATGGGCATCACTGCAGCGGGCTGTTGCGAGACGGTCCACGGCGCCCCTGAGAAGCAATTCATCAATCCATCCTTCGTGGGTGACGGCAGCGGCTGGGCGTTTATGCTCGTAACATCTCGAGGCGGTGCGAATGGCGACTGCTCCGAGTACACCCTGCGCTACCGCTTCTAAGAGCCCCAGCCTCCCAGCCCAACATCCACCTGCTCGCCCTTTGGTGACATCTTCACTGGCAGCGTTTTCCTCTAGCTACTCGAGTCTATGTCGGACGACAAGGGAAGGACCGCGGGTTCAAGGTTCAGGATCGTGAAGAGACTCCGCGTCCGCTAGGTGAAGTTCTGCCGCATCGCCCACTCGTTCGCTGGCGAGTTGGAGCATGCTCGAACTCGCGTCCACGCCGACTACACGCTTCGCGCCAGCTTCAAGAAACGCTTGCAGGTAGTAGCCATGACCACAGCCAACCTCGAGGACATTCTTGGCCGCAACCGAGCCGATAAGGTTCAACATTGCGGGCCGCTCGTAGAAGGTGTTGAAGGGCGACTCGTCGGAGTTGGCCGAGTACGCTTTGGCGATCTTGTTGTACACGTCTATGACAGCTGATCTTGTGTTTGACATGCTCTTTACCTCTTCGGGCTTCTATCATGTTTGCTACTTCCGCTCGCCGATCGCTAGAGCCGTTTGGCATCAACCCGGGTGTGCCGTGTTCCTGCCATAGCCACTCGCCAAACGCATCCACCACCGCTTGGTGCGCCTCCTCCTCCTGATCCCCGGCAATGACCAGGCGGGCCCCGGCAGCCACGTTTCGACACTCATGAAAGAGACTAGCCTCCCACCCCGCATCCTTGTGCAACCCTGCCCTGGGCTGGAGATGAGCTCTACTATTCGTTAGGTTCGTTGGATGGGTGGAAAGCCGCGCAGGAGCGCCCCGCAGGGCATTGCCGACCTGGAAGCTGCACAGCCCGCCTCCTCGGTGGATTGGTCGCGCGCTTCTCGTGGAGCCATACCCGCTCTGTCCATCACCTGCTACTTTGGTGGCAGTCTGCACGACCACGCACCAACCTACGCCGATGGACTCGAGAGCTACATCGACTACGTTGGCCTTGATGTGCTCAAGAGCTACGTGGCCCGCACAGGCTATCCGACGAAGATGAGCAAACGCAGACTCAATCGAGACCTGCGCCACCTGCGCAACTTTCCCCCTGCTCATCGAGGCATTCACATCTACTACTACTCCACGATGCGTGGAGACCCGCCCGGGCCCTTTGGGGTTTGCATTCGCGATACGGAGCGCTCGCCGGAGCTGTGGGGAGACCGCCAGGCTGGCATGATGCACTTCACTTTCCCTTTTGACTGGCTCGAGGGAAAGGGGATCGACGGCTTCATGGAGTTTGCCGTGGGCCTGATGGAGCTGCCCCATGTTCAGTCAGCCGCCGCTGGGTACCAACTCAGAACCACAGCACACTCAGGTCAGCTCTTTCCCTTTGACAAAGTTCACCAGCGATTCCTCGGTCTATTTTCAGCCCGCCTGATTCCCAGAGACATGGGTGGCAGCTCTCCACCGGCCACCTGGTTGAACTATCTGGACCTTGAGCTCACAAATGCCCTTGGTGGCCTTGATGTGCTCTGCAGCGCTCTTCCCGATTGCGAGCTCCACACACTGGCCGACGGTGTGTTGATTCGCGGAGCCACGCTGCCGCCTCTCGGCGATCTCGAGAGTGGTGCGGTGGATATTGGGTGTCTTCCCTCGGTATCGCGTTTGCTTGCACCGATCCGGGTCACCAGCTGCGATCAGTTTCCAAACATGGAGGGTCTGATGGCGAGGCTGGACTCACTGGATGACCGGCCCTGGGACAACTCGTAGCTAAGCAGAGCCAGGTAGGCGGGAGTCCTGAGCGAGGCCCTCTAGGGTGGGACATCGGTCTCTGGCGTGCAGTGGTGACCGATTCCGTCGTACTCGAAGCCGCAAACCATGCCCGGTGGACATGTTCGCAGAGTACGGAACTCTTTCGCATCGAGGATGAGACAGGAGGCGCTCTGATCGACCCGAGTAACGCGCAGTGCCTTTTGCGCGCAAGCCGCGTGCAAGGGCACAGTGGAGATAGCTTGAGCGAGCATCGCGCCCTGCTAAGCCGCCTCGGCTACACCATGCTCGACGACTACGGCGAGCTTCGCAGCTTGGCCTTTGTGGAGACCATCATCGCCCCGGATACGCAGATTTGCGCCCTGAGTCACCAAGCCGATCCAAGCGGCACTGCCAGCTATCGGGAACAGCCGCAGCAAACCGTAATCAGTCCGGCTGGCGAGACCGCCCTGCTGCTCTCCGCAGTCTGAGCCACTGAGCCACCGCTCCCAAGGGCGCATTGGGCACGCCGTTTCCGCGGCATCGTTTTCGCGGCAAACCTGGAGTATACCCCTGCCCTTATGAGCAACCCATACTCGAAATTTCTCGCCCGAGCCGTGTTGGCCCGACACCTCTCACCACTCGCCATCGTGGCACTCCTGCTGTGCGCTGCGTGCAGCCCGAGCATCAATCCCAAGCTCAAGACTAGCGTCGACAGCAAGCTTGCAATGGTCCAGAACTCTTCTGAGACCTACTCGGCGGAGAGTGCGCCGGCCGGATACGAAGCGGGACAGTGGCTTCAGTACAAGCTGCTCGACGAGAATGGCCGACCAACCCTCATGACCTACAAGCTACTGGCGGTCCTCGATGGTGGCTACGCCGTCGAAACGGTCTCTGAGAGCTACTACAGCCGCGACGTAAACTACATCGAGTTTCAGTACACGCTCGGCGCCCCTATCGACACGATGAAAATCGTTCGCGTTATCAGCAGCAAGGGCGACGATGCTCCAAAGGAAATGGACGGCATGTCGCTTTCGATCATGGATAGCGTCTACAAGAATCTCGCAGGCCAGATCTTCATGTCTCAAACTGGAGCACCGGGTGGCGCGTCTGTGTCAGTTCCCGCCGGCACCTTCGCCTCCTGTAGCGAGATGGACACGACCCTGTCCTTGGGTCCATGGAGCATTGAGAGTCACACCTGGCACCACCCGGCGGTACCGATGCACGGCATGGTCAAGAGCGAGCGCACCGACGGCAAGCCCGGCAGCTCGGAGCTTCTCACCTTCTCTCTGACAGGCGCGCAGAGCGAAATCCTCAGTCGCCTCTAGCGCGGCTAACCGGTTAAAAACACTGTGATCCCCAGGTAGTAACGTCGCTTCTCACGAGGAAACCCCGGGACTGGTGGCTTCCACTTCGGCGGTGAGTTTCTTACTCGACGACCCGCTGGGGGCATCGTAGGGTGCGCTCTCTTCTGAGCCGCCCTGTGACCAAAGACGTTCCGAGTTCCTCGTGCCCGCCGGCGATCTCGCCAAACTTAAGACCGCGGTCTTGTACGGCGCCGATGCGGTCTACATGGGCACGCCAGATATGTCGCTGCGCACCAAGTCCAAGTTCAGCCTCGAGGAGGTCGTCGAAGGCATTGAGTACGCCCACCAGCAGCACGGTGTCCGCGTCTACCTGACGCTCAATCTATTCTCGCACAACAAGGACATCAACAAGCTGCCCGAGTACGTCGAGACCGTGCGCAAGGTGAAGCCCGACGGCCTGATCGTCGCCGACCCGGGCGTCTTCATGTTCGTCAAGTAGCAGGCGCCGGAGCTGGAGCTACATGTCTCCACCTAGGCCAACGTCTGCTCTTGGCAGTCGGTAAAGTTCTGAGGCATAGCTCGTCAGACGAGCCCAAGCGCGGCGGAAATCGCCGCTGCATCCTCAGTTGCAGCGCGAATGAGCGGTCGAAGAGCAAGAGCAGTTGTGTGTATGAATGGGGGGATAATCCCATCAAGGGCACAGGACAGTTCCTCATCCTCTACCTCATGCAAGCCGGCGCTGCCCGGCATGGCCGAGCGAAACATGGCGCAGTCTGCAAGGCGAACTAGCGCCACTAGTTTTTCCGTCTCGCTTTCAGGAGGAGAAGTCGGTGGAATGTGATGTAGCTCGATGGCGGATAGTAGTGCCTCGGGAAAGTTCCAGTGACCGCAAATCAGCGCACCGAGCTCTCCGTGGCAGAGGCCGCAAATAGAGCGCTCCAAGTCCAGCAGTTGTTCCGAATCCTCCCAATCGTTCTCGTCGATTCTCTTCAGCACTTCGGGGGCCCGTAAGAACATTACGAACCGCCCCACGTCATGGAGCAAACCAGCCGTGTAGGCTTCGTCCGGATTGATTTTCGCATCAGCGAAGCGAACCGCAATCGCGCGAGCAGCGGACGCGGTTTGAAGCGCATGGCGCCAGAGGCTCTTTTCCCAAGGATCTCGAGGAATGAATACTTTTGTAACCGCTAGTCCGAGTAGCTGACTCGCGGCACTTCGACTGCCGATACGAGCAAGAGCTAGGCGAATCGATCCGACGGGCTTTCGTCCAGCGAGCGCGGAGCTATTGGCGTGCGCAAGCACTGCGGCAGAGAAGTTGGGATCCGACTCCACGAGAGTCACTGTCCCCCACCCATAGCCAGCGCCGCGCTGCCGAGGGCGTAGTTACTTATTCGGCACAGGCCTTCGACCGGCATCCTCAGAACAAGCCCGTCGCCTGGGTCGCCTGTGTGTGCGGCCCGCAATAGCGGTGGCGCATTTCACCGCCATGTCCTCGGCCACAATGATCTCCATACGAACTCGCTCTTCCGGTTGCCCGGCATGTGCGGTCGTAGGCGGAACAGCTTTGGGTCACGGCAGAAGCGAGGTGTTGGGGGCGCCCTTTGGGAGATCTACCGATTGTTACCCGTGATGTTTTTCCTACCAATGACGGCACGCTGATTGCGGTTTGGGGAACGTCGGAGCCGGACCGAGGGGTCGCCTTCTCGAACGATGACGGAAAGAGCTGGCGCGCATTCGCCAACCTCATCCCCCTCGCTACGATTGGTCCTGGCCCTCGCGAAGTCTGGATCCCCCAGTTTGTTCGCGTGACCGCTGGCGAAGAGGTCATTCGCCTCTTGCACACTGAGGATGCCGGCGAGAGCTGGGCGGAAGTATCGTTCTCGCTAAACGGAATGGCACTTGAAAATTTAGAGTACCTTGGCGCTGCGTTGAGAATGACTCGAGGCTTTCGCGACGCAGACAGAAAGAGAGTGTTTGGCCTCTTCTGGGATGGAGTGGCTGGCCTACCTGGGGCAGTGGCTCCATCCCGAATCGCTTTTCTGCACCCAGAGCTCGACTCCACGGAGCTTGATCGCGCACCACGAGTCACCAGCGCTTCGGGCGGGTACCGTGTTGACGATTCGGACAGGAACCATTCAAAAAAAATCCCCTGCGTGTGGCTCAGACCTTGACGCATCACCAGTCAATCTTAGCTTGCCGTGGGAGCGAGGGATCCCGACGGCCAATGCTCGGGGCGCCTCGCCCTTCAACCGCCCGCTCTTGGGAATCTCATGAGCGCATTGGAAAGGAGACAAGTGATGAGCAAGCTTGAACGATGGAACCCTTTTAAGTTCGGACGAAAAAAAACAGAGGAAAAGAAAAAAGAAGCGGTCGAAAAACGGGGCACATCCCAAGCTCCGCTAGCACCTGCAGAGTTCGCTGCCCTTTCTCCCTTTGGTACCCTCTTCGATCGTCTTTGGCGCGATGGTCTCACTCGCGAGCCCGTATCCCTATTTGGGGACATGGATCGCTGGTTCGGGGATTTTTCTCCCATGCGATTTCAACCCGCCATTGACGTGGTCGATGAGGAGGACAGCCTGCGTGTGACCGCAGAGCTTCCGGGGATGACCAAAGACGACATCACCCTCGAAATGGATGAGGGTCGACTCACTATTCGAGGCGAGAAGCGCCATGTCGCAGAGCGCGAGGAAAACGGTGCCTATCGAACCGAGAGATACTACGGGTCTTTTGAGCGGGTCGTTCCGCTACCCGCAGATCTCGATCGCGAGCACGCAAAGGCCAACTTTGATAGTGGCGTACTTTCGGTATGGCTCCCCAAGAGCACCTCGGGCGAGCATCGAACAACGTCGATTGAAATCAAATAGCAACGAGACAGGGTCGGCACCATCGGAGTGCCGGCCCTCATCACGCGTCGCCCCATTGACTGGGCGCGATTGCGACCTACCTTGGTGGAGTCCAGGGAAGAGCCACCCGCACATTGCGGGCACGGTAACGATGAGCGCCACACCCTCGGAGTTTTTTTAACATGAACACGAATAACAACCAGAATGTCGACGAACACATGAACGATGAGTCTGCAGTGGAACGCGAGCCTGGCGCCTCGCAGCAAGATCGCAGCGCGGAGCTTGAGGCGGCGCTTGCCGATCGCGATGCCAAGCTGCGCGAAGCGGTCGCCCTCTACGAAAATGAGAAGGCGATGCACGCGTCCTCGGTCAAACGCCTCGAGAGAGACTCCATACGAAAACTTGAGACCAGCAAAGAAGACTTCTTCCGAAGTTTTCTCGAAGTCCTCGATGACGTCGATCGAGCGGTTGCGGCTGCAGACGAATCAACTCGCGAACCAAGTCTCGCTGAGGGGATGCGACTGTTGGCAAACCGATTCGACAGCAAACTCCGAGAGCATGGCGTGCAGAGGCAGAACTCTTCGGGGCGCTTTGATCCCAAGAGGCACGAGGCCGTTGCGACTGTGGATGTGAATCGACTCGAACAGGATGGTGAGATCGTGGATGTGGTTCGCCCCGGATACACGATGGGAGAGCGTCTGCTCCGCCCTGCCCTTGTGACGGTTGGAGCCTATGCGGCCAGCTCATCGCCGGAACTCACCGACTCGAACTAGCAAATCATCGAATTCGGGTGACTGAAACTGCTAGCCAATTTCTGGTGTGGAACACCAGACCACAGCGCCGAAGGCGCGAAACACCACGCTTGCTCGCAAGCGTTAGCTAGTTTTTGTCCCTATCGGGACG
>JANTGM010000085.1 GCA_024762925.1 Kofleriaceae bacterium
GATCCTTGCTTGCCCCAGCAAGGTCGTCCTTCGCGCCTTGTCAAAGAACGAGCTCCCGTCGCCAGCACATTTCTATTCCTCTGAGCCGCACACTAGTCTGGACTTCCGCCGAGCAAGTACTCGCCTACGATCGCCAGCTCAACTGCGCTAAGTGCCCGCCATGGCAGGCCTTCTCGCTGTGCGATTGCGTCCGCCGAGGGAGGTGGCATTGTGCGCTCAAGAATCACGCGACGGTAGAGCCGCCCTCGCAAGAGGTCAACGTTGCCCTTCGCATCCGGACCAGCGATGAAGTTTGGAGCGGTGGGGCCAGGAATCTCGCCGTCATGGTGGCACGCTGCACAGGCTTCATAGAGCAAAGGCTCCACATCGGCATATGTGAGCTGGGTGCTCTGGTGACTCAGGTAGAAGCGGTTGCTTTCGTAGGTAGAACTCGCAGTGCCATCACTTGCAACGATTCGCAGTCGCCAACCGGGCCCCTCTGGCAAATCGGCGGCACTGGTCCAAGAGAAGACGTTCTCGCCAACAACCGCAGCGACGCCGCTTTCGATCGCGACTTCTTCGCTGCCTCGAAACGCAGAGATGTCGAAGCTAAGTGCGTCGGCTGGATCGGGATCAGAGAGAGTAACGGTGAGATTGAGGGGAAATTGCAGGTCGCTAAGGAGCCCGTCGAAGAGCGAATTGCCCAAGGTCACGTCTGGCGCCGTGTTGCCATCCGCGTGCCGAACCACAAGCGTGCCCATTGTGACATCACGTCGACTCAAATCATCTGTGAGGGTAGCTACAATTCGGTGGTCTCCCTCTTCGAGCGTTGCAGGGTTGATGCTCGCGCTTCCCCGTCCGTTCTTGACGAGTTCGGCAATCACTCGATCTCCAACTCGAACACTGCCGCTCACAAGATCGTCGTCAGCATCGCTCACTTCGTACTCAAGCGTGACAAGCTCGTCGTCGGCTTGGGAAAGTTCTGAGAGCAGCTCGGCTCGTGGAAGTCGATTTCGTTCCAAGCCGCCAAGAGGAGCACCGTTCTCCCACCAATTGACGAGTGTGTCCCTCTGGCCATCGTTGCGGGGAAAGTCAGGTGGCATCGTGCCCTGCTCACCTGCGCGATACGCGATGAATCGAGCCATGGTGCGAGCGCCGCGGATAACCCGTCCATCCGCCAAGGGAGTATCTTCGTATACGTCCAACCGAAAATCTGTTGGCGCTCCACCAATCGAGGGTGGCGTGTGGCAGCGCATGCAGTTTGCCTGCACGATCGGGCGAACGTCCTCTAGCCAAGTTGGTGATGTAATCGCAGGGCTTCCGATTTCGCAGGCTCCGGTAAGAAGAATACTTAGTAGAGAGAGTTTCTTGATGTGAGGCAAGGTAATTCCCTAGAGGTAGTAGTGAAACATCAAGAGTGAGAGGAGATCGCTAGTGTTGCGGGTGCGTTCCGCCTTGGCGAGTACCATGACTTCGTAGTGGGCTCGCGGAAAATACTGCAGCGACACTGTCGCGGCTTCTGCATCCTTACCCCGAAGTGTGAGGTCCCCATGTTTCGCTTCCAACGTGGTACCGAGCATGAGCCCCGTCGTAATGAAGTGCGTTAGATTCACATGAGCTATGCCCTTGGCGATGGGATCTGCATTGGGCGTATCAACACGCTGCACGCCAATGTCGAGTTCGGATAGCAAGAGCAAGTCGAGCGATGGCATCCAATACTTGAATGTGCTGCCAGCCCAATAGGTTTGCGAATCTGGCCCAAGTTGCACCTTGCTCTGAACACCCCAGGCTGCGGCATCGTCGTGAAAGCGCTTCTCGTACATTGCGGCAAGACCGCTGCCAGCTGGCCCAACAGAAAAGAGCGGATCGCGAATGAATGCGCTCAGGTGCAGCTCCCACTCGTTATCCTTTAGGTAGCCACCCGAGACGCCATAGGTTTGTTCGTCGGTGTAAAAGCCCAGGTCTCGGCGAATGTAGTTTGTGTGATCAACCTGGCGAAGCCCATACGGGGCGTAGAAGCGACCAGCGCGGACGTAGAGCCCAGATGGCTCGGGCTGATACATCAGGTAGTGCTCGCGAGAGGCGACGTAGGCCAGTGGTGGTGGATTGCGATCACGCGCCTGTTTGCGCAGGCCGAGGGTTAGGGTGAGCGCAACGGGGCCAAACTCAGCTCTCGAGTAGACGTCGGCCTGCATGGGGAAGAGCAGGGTGTCGATACCCTCGGCAGGCGTGTCTTTGACGCCCGTTGCCGCGCGGAGATCCGCACCCAGTGCAAGCCACTCGGGAGGCTCCCAAGCTCCTCCGAGAAACGCTCCATCGCCACCACGGCTGATTGTATCGGCAGCTTCCTCCCGGCCCCAAGCGTTGACAAGGCCACCACCCGAGGGAGAGAAGTGACACATCGTGCACCGAGCGTTGTCGGTACTGAACTGAAACTGCGGGTAGGCGGATGCTGTGCCAGCGAATATCATCACAGCAGCGCAAATGAGAAGTATTCTTAGTACACCTAGTCGCATCGTGCACCCTCCAGAATCCATCGCTCAACCAGTTCGATGTCAACTTCCGAGATCCCGCGGTCCGGTGGCATGCGCCGGGGCACATCGTCGCCGTAGAGTAACGAGATGAGCTGTGAGCGATCTGGGTCGCCAGGGCGCACGTAGTTTGCCACTGCTTCGCCGGGTAGATCGCTACCCTCATCGCAAGCTTGCCCTGTGAGACCGGCATACGCGCCCTCTTTGGTTTCGAACTGCAGGCCATAGGTCTGCGAAACCTTGTTGTGGCATCCAATCGTTGCGCAGCTTGGCGCAATCACCGTTTCATAGACATAGGTGAAGGTCGCAGGGCGATCATCTTCGCGTCCACACGCCCCCATGGTGGCCAGGGCTGCAATCGCCCACGCCATACACTTGGCTCCCAAATCCATGGCCGAAGTGGAGCTTGCCTGTGCACAATTAGCAAGTCTTCGAACCTCATGCTGCCTCGCAATCACATCAGTCTGCTCATTGCCGATGGCCGGCGTGCTCGCGAATGGGAGTTGGGGCTGCGCGGAGAGGGGCTCGATGCCAAGCGAATGCCGACTCGGGGGAGTGATGCTGCCAAAGGGGACTACTGGCTTGTCATTCCGGAAGCACAGCAGCTCGCCGGCCAGCGCTACGTTAGTTCGGTCCTTGCCGGCAAGCTGGACCTGCCCAAGAGTGCTCCGGTCGGTGGGCCGCTACTGTGGGGCGCCACACTGATCGTTCTCGCGCTAATCGGCCTGGTGATCGCCGCACTACTCAGTTGAGCCCAAAACTCGAAATTTCTCGGGAAATTGGGCCATGTGAAGGTCTTTTACCCACCCTGCGCGTTTGAACGTCGTAGCTGCTGGCGCGACCATGCCACAGGCACATCTGGACTCCGATTTATGACCAATTCCACCGTGAATCCTCGTTTCCTTCTCGCTCTTTCTCTTTGCCTCTCGGTTGGCATTGGCCTTAGCTGTCGCGGCAACAAGAAGCCTAAGGACGGCTCCACAGGAGTCGCAACGGAGAATATCGAAACCGACAACGACAAGATACTTCTGAAGCTCGAAGGCGCAGAGCCAGGGCTGAGTATTATTCTTAGCGACGGCGAAACTGGCGGCAGCAAGGCGTTGCCCAGAACGCTGGCCAAAGCATCGACGCTTGATGACAAGCGCGTCGCGTCATTGCTAAGCCGCTTGCCAAAGCTGCTCAAAGTCGGCGGCGATACTACCGATTTTGCGTTTCGCGAGCGCTCACTACCCGCACCACGAACCGGAAAATCCGTGAAACAGCCGTTTCCTGCGAAGCCCAGCACCGCAAGTCCGGCTGTGACTGGCGGACGGCTCGAAGTCACGCGCTATGCGCCCGAGGGCAAGGTGCCACTCGTCCCCCATTTGTCAGTCAGCTTCTCCAAGCCGATGATTGCGATTACGTCTCATGCGGATTCGGTAAAGAACATTCCTGTTTCACTCACGCCAACCCCTGCAGGCAAGTGGCGCTGGATTGGAACGAAGACACTGCTTTTTGATCCTGACGTTCGATTCCCGATGTCTACGAAGTATTCTGTTGAGATTGCCAAGGGAACCAAGGCCGCGAACGGCGAGGTGCTTGCCAACGCCAAGACGTTTGACTTCACGACGCCTGCACCGACGATGGAGCGCAGCTATCCAAACCATGGGCCACAGGATCTCGAACCGACGATCTTTGTGCTCTTTAACCAACGAATCGATCCGGATGCGGTCTTGGCAAAGATGTCGATCACCGCTGGCAAGGAGAAGCGCGCAGTGCGCCTGGCGACGGACGAAGAAATCAAAGCAGACAAGGCGGTATTCGGGATGGTTGAGGCCGAGAAGAAGCGGGAACGCGGCCGCCGTTGGCTCGCTCTTCGCCCCGACAGGCCCCTTCCAAAGGACGAGCGCATCGTTGTCACAATTGGCAAGGGCACACCCTCAGCCGAAGGACCTCTGCTCACGCAAACCGCACAGAGCTTCAATTTTCGCACCTACGCGCCACTTCGGATCCAAGAACATCGCTGCTCTTGGGGGCGAGACTGCCCTCCAGGATCTCCGCTTATGGTGCGGTTCAACAACCCGCTCGACGAGAAGAACTTCGATGCCGAATCCATTCGAGTGAGCCCAGAGCTTGCGCGCATGCGATCTCAGGTGCAGCACAACAACCTCAACGTCATGGGCAACACGCTCGGGCGAACCACCTACACGATGACGGTTCCAGCGGGGCTAAAAGATCGCTTTGGGCAAACCTTTGGGGAAGACAAGGACCTCACATTCCGCATCGGCAAAGCCTATCCCCGACTTTTTGGTGGCCAAGGCCTAACCGTTGCAGACCCGCAGGCAAAGTCCGCGACCTACGATGTGCACAGCATCAACATTCGCTCTTTGGACGTGAAGGTCTACAAGGTGCAGCCAAAAGACTGGGAGAAATTCACGGTCTTTATGCAGGGCAATCCGCGCCGCCCAAAGCCCGCTCCGGGTCGCAAAGTCGTAGACACGAAGCTCAAGCTCTCTGGCGAAGCAGATCGCATGATGGACTCTTCCATCGAGCTCGAAAAAGCACTGGGGGCAAATGGCAAAGGACACGCGGTCGTGGTGGTTGAGCCAACAACCTGGCCAGATCCGTACAAGCCTCGGGTTGTGAGTTGGGTGCAGGTAACGGACATCGGAATTGATGCCTTCTCAGACGCCAGCGACTTGATTGCATGGACGACGAGTCTTGCGGATGGGAGCGCCATGAGCGGCGTTGACGTTTCGATCACGCACACAAGCAAACGCGCTTCCAGTGATAGCAAAGGACTGGCAACGCTTGCTCTGGATAATCAGGGAGCAAAGAATGGCGAGCACCAAGTCATCTTGGCTCGCAAGGGCAACGATACGGCCTTTCTTCCCGAGAATATCTCGTGGTGGCGCAGCTATTCGGCGTTTCGGGGCTCATCCCAAAACGACTCGTTGCAGTGGTTCGTTTTTGATGACCGCGGCATGTACAAGCCCGGAGAGAAGGTTCGGGTAAAAGGTTGGGTTCGCATGCGCCAGAACCGCGAGGGTGGTGACATCGTGGGGCCTGGAAGACTCGGAGCACTTCGCTATACGCTGCACGGCCCACGGGGAAACAAGATGGGAGAAGGCAAAGCCAACCTCACATCACAGGGCGGTTTTGACTTTGCACTAGACCTTCCAAAGACCGCCAACCTCGGATACGCGCGCATCGAGATGAAGATTGCGAATGCACCAGTCGGTGGGCATTCCAATCATCGTTTTCAGATTCAGGAGTTTCGCCGACCCGAGTTTGAGGTTGCCTCGAAGGTGAGCCAAGGACCCCACATCGTGGGCAAAGGCGCCGATGTCACCGTCAATGCAAAGTACTATGCTGGCGGCCCACTTGCTGGAGCTGACGTTACCTGGAGCGTGTATTCAACTCCGACCAACTTCACACCGCCGGACCGCGGCGAATACAGCTTCGGTCAGTGGGTGCCTTGGTGGGGCTGGGGGCGTCACCAAGGCTTTGGCCCGGAGGTTCCTGACAATTGGCAGAATCACAAGTCCAAGACGGACGCGAGTGGCAAGCAGGTCTTGCACATGGACTTCGTCTCAGTAAAACCCCCGCGCCCGATGAGTGTCGTTGCCGAGGCGAGCGTCATGGATGTAAACCGCCAGGCATGGGCGACATCGTCCACGCTGCTGGTACATCCATCGGAACTCTACGTTGGTCTCAAGCGCGATCGATACTTTGTGCAAAAGGGCGAGCCAATCAAGATTGAGGGCATTGTCGTTAACCAAGACGGTGCCATGGTGCCAGGAACAGCTGCCACCATTCGCGCCGTTCGATTGGAGTGGGAGTACAAGCAGGGCGAATACCAGGAAGTCGAGCGAGACGCTCAACTTTGCCAAGTGACTTCCGCCGACGCGCCCTTCAATTGTGAATTCAAGACGCCTGAGGGTGGTCGCTACAAAGTAATTGCGACGGTCACCGACAAGCACAGTCGACCAAACCAAACCGAGATAACAACCTGGGTTTCGGGTGGCAAGCAACCGCCCAACCGAGACGTGAGTCAGGAGATGGTCACGCTGATTCCAGACAAGAAGGAATACGCAGGAGGCGACACCGCAAAAATCATGGTGCAAGCGCCCTTCTTTCCGGCCGAAGCAGTTCTCTCGATTCGACGATCGGGAATCGTTCGCACCGAGCGCTTCACGATGAAGACAGCCACGCAGACAATTGAGGTCCCGATTCGGGAGACCCAGGTGCCAAACATCTATGTGCAGGTGGACCTTGTGGGGTCTGCTGAGCGAGTTGATGACAAAGGCGTCGCACAACCAGCACTGCCTCGAAGACCCGCATACGCCGTTGGAACCCTGAATCTCGCGATTCCTCCGACAAAGCGAACTCTCAAAGTGACGGTTACGCCGGCTCGCGCCAAAGTGGCTCCCGGTGAGAAAACTTCTGTTTCCGTCAAGGTGCGGGACGCAAACGGCAAGCCCGTACAAGGTGCCGAGCTTGCTGCCATCGTGGTTGACGAATCTGTGCTCGCCCTAAGTGGTTACAAAACCCCTGACCCCATTGCTTCGTTTTATGGTCAGCGCGGTGCCGGTGGGCGTGACTTTCACCAAAGGCGCTTTCTCAAACTGGCAACACCTGATGAGACGAAGCTCGCCCACATCGACATGCCTGCAGAGAACCGTCCAGGCGGAGATGCTGCAACAGGTCGAGGGTTTGCCGTCACTATCGCTGAGAGCGAGCCAATGGACGACGCTGCAATGCCCAACCCCACGGCTGGTCAAGAAGGAAAGTACAAGTCGGGAGAGCGAAGTCGGGACAACAATGGCAGTGGCAATGCTCCCATTGCCGTTCGGAAGAATTTTGACGCCCTCGCCGCGTTTGCGCCGACTGTCATAACGGATGCGAAGGGCAACGCCACGGTTCGTTTCAAGACTCCAGACAACCTTACTCGCTACCGGATCATGGTCGTGGCGGTTGCTGGTAAGAACAAGTTTGGCAAAGGCGAGAGCAACTTGACTGCTCGCATGCCGCTGATGGTTAGACCGTCCCCCCCGCGCTTTCTCAACTTTGGTGATCGCTTCGAGCTGCCTGTGGTGCTCCAAAATCAAACTGACAGCGACATGAAAGTGGATGTTGCGATTCGCGCAACCAACGCGGCGCTAACTGCTGGTGCGGGGCGCGCTCTGGTGGTGCCCGCTAACGATCGCGTAGAGGTTCGATTCCCGGCAGCTGCCGAGATGGCAGGTATTGCGCGTTTTCAGGTTGCCGCCTCCAGCAGCTCCTACAACGACGCGAACGAATTCTCGCTGCCGGTTTGGACTCCTGCGACGACAGAGGCGTTCGCAACCTACGGCGAGATCGACAAGACCAAGACCGCCATTGCTCAGCCTGTGCGCATGCCTCCTGGGGTTGTCGAGAAATTCGGCGGCCTCGACGTGAGCATGTCATCAACGCAACTGCAGGCGCTCACCGATGCGTACTTGTACTTGGTGCAGTATCCCTACGAGTGCAGCGAGCAGACGGCATCCCGCATTATGGGCGTAGCCGCGTTGCGAGATGTTCTTACGGCCTTCGAAGCGAAAGACATGCCGAAGCCGAAAGAAATTATTGCAACGGTTGCTCGCGATATCGAACGGCTCTCGTCTCTGCAAAACTGGGATGGTGGATTTGCCTTTTGGGTTCGAGGACACGAGTCATGGCCCTACATCAGTATCCACGCAGCACACGCGCTCACTCGAGCGAAGGAGAAAGGCTTCAAGGTGCCAAAGAGCATGCTCGACAAGAGCCACACCTACTTGCGCCAAATAGAGCAACACATCCCTCACTACTACAGCGTCCGAACGAAACGCATGTTGCGTGCCTATGCTCTCTACGTCCGAAAGCGCATGGGGGATAGCGACATTGCAAAAGCGAAGAAGCTCTTTGCCGAAGCGGGACTCAACGGTATGTCGATGGAGAGCCTTGGCTGGCTGATGAGCGCAATGCACGGCGATGCGTCTTCTAAGGGCACCATTAACAAGATCCACCGACACGTATCGAACAAGGTCACCGAGACAGCCTCTGCCGCGAATTGGGTTGAGAACTACAGCGACGATGCACACCTAGTATTGCACTCAAGTCGCCGAGTCGATGCAGTCTTGCTCGAGGCACTGATGGAGTCAAAGCCCAAGGACGCACTCATCAGTAAGGTGGTGCGTGGCCTTCTTGCTCATCGAAAGCGCGGTCGTTGGGGAAATACCCAAGAGAACGTCTTTGTGCTCTTGGCGATGGACGCATACTTCCAAGCGTACGAAAAGCTCACACCTAACTTCGTTGCACGAATGTGGCTTGGAGATGAGTTTGCGGGTGAAACCGTGTATCGCAAACGTTCAACCGATCGAAACGAGACCAACATTCCGATGAGCTACTTGGCTGGCAAGGGCGATCAGAATCTGGTGATCTCCAAAGAAGGCAAAGGACGGCTCTACTATCGAATTGGCATGACCTACGCGCCCAAGTCTCTCAAGCTTGAGCCCGCGGACCACGGCTTTGCAATCGAGCGCAGCTACGAGGCGGTTGACGATGATGGAGATGTCACGCGTTTGAAGGACGGCACTTGGAAGGTGAAGGCGGGAGCTCGTGTTCGCGTGCGTCTCACCATGGTGGCTGAGAATCGCCGTTACCATGTGGCTCTGGTCGACGCATTGCCAGCGGGGCTTGAGCCAATGAACCCAGCACTGGCCGTCACAGGCACAGTGCCTCAGGACAAGAGCGTGCAGGCTTCTGGCGGTCGCTTCTGGTGGTGGTCGCGAACCTGGTATGAACACCAGAACATGCGCGATGAGCGGGTTGAGGCGTTTTCGTCCCTCTTGTGGGCCGGGGTTCACAAATATGACTACGTGACCCGCGCGACAACACCTGGGCGATTCGTCGTGCCACCTGCAAAAGCGGAGGAAATGTATTTCCCTGAGACGTTTGGGCGCAGCAGCAGCGACGTACTCATCGTGGAGTAGGTAGTATGCACTGCACCAATGTCGTTAGAGGAACTGCCTGAACCGTTCGTACCGGCGTCAAAGTCGCTGCCCGAAATTACCATCAAGGCACTGCTAACAGGCGTTGTTCTGTCAGCCGTGCTGGCCGGTGCCAATGCCTACCTTGGGCTCAAGGTGGGCTTGACAGTATCCGCATCCATACCCGCGGCGGTGCTCTCGATGGGAATTCTGCGGATGTTTCGCAAGCACAACATCCTCGAGAACAACATTGTTCAGACAGCCGCATCGGCAGGTGAGTCGTTAGCGGCTGGCGTCATCTTCACACTTCCCGCACTCATCATGTTGGGGTACTGGGAGAAGTTCGAGTACATCCCCACCGTGGCAATCGCGTTCTTCGGCGGCACGTTGGGCGTCATGTTTACGATTCCTCTTCGTCGCGCACTCATCATCGAAGCCAAACTCAAATTTCCAGAAGGTGTTGCCACGGGTGAAGTTCTCAAGGCGGGGCAGAGCGGTGGTGGTGGTGCCAAGCTCATTGCGGTGGCTGGCGTTGCGGGCGCTCTTGTCAAGCTTCTGCAAACGGGCTTTCAAACGGTAGCAGGAGCGCTACACACCGCGATTCCACTCGGTGGTCGAAGCGTTGTGGGAATCGCTTCGGAGATGTCTGGCGCACTCTTGGCGGTTGGCTACATCGTTGGGCTCAATATCGCCATCTTGGTCTTTGCCGGCAGTGTTCTCTCGTGGTTCTTCGCAATTCCGATCTACATGGCCGTTGCCGATAGCGCCACCCTCGATGCAATCATTGGCAACAAGGAAGGCTTTGCTGCGGCGCAGACGGTTGCGAGCCAGAAAATCCGCTTCCTAGGCGTCGGAGCGATGGCGACCGGTGGACTCTGGGCCATTGTCTCGCTCTATCAACCGATTCGCGACGGCATCAAATCGTCGTTTGCAGCGATGAAGTCTGCCAAGAATGGAGGTCAAGGGGAAATTCTTAGAACCGAACGGGACACCCCAATTCAGTTCGTCTTGATCGGAACTCTCGCCTTGGCAATACCGATCTTCATTGTCTTCTTCTACATCATCGATCGCGGTGCTCTTGGTATCGATACCACTCGTTACGTCATGACGATTGTGGTCGGTGTGCTCTTTAGTCTCGTCGCGGGATTTCTCTTCTCATCGGTGGCGGGTTACATGGCTGGATTGGTTGGCTCGTCAAACAATCCAATCTCTGGCGTGACCATCGCTTCAATTCTCTGCATCAGCCTCATTCTGCTCGGTATCCTCGGAGCAGCTGTGGACTTTGCGGACGCAGACAAAGCCGCTGCTGCTGCGGCCACTGCTCTGTTGGTTGGCAGTGTCGTTTGCTGTGCTTCCGCCATCGCAGGTGACAATATGCAAGACCTCAAGGCTGGCCAGATTGTTGGTGCGACGCCCTACAAGCAGCAAATCATGCAAATTGTTGGCGTTGCAGCAGCGGCGATTGTTCTCGCCCCGGTACTTCAGCTGCTCCTCGATGCGTATGGCCTTGGCGGCGTGGGCGGCAACCCTGGCTCCGAGCCACTTGCAGCGCCGCAGGCCGAGTTGATGGCGACAGTCGCGTTCGGTGTTTTCAATATGGATTTGCCCTGGAACCTGATTGGAATCGGCGCGGGAATCGCTGTGTGTGTGATTGTCCTCGACCAACTTCTCAAAGCGCGTGAGAGTAGTTTTCGTACCCCAGTTCTCGCAGTAGCTGTTGGAATCTACCTTCCCATCGCTTCTACAGCTCCCATCTTTATTGGTGGTGTCTTGGCATTTGTGGCATCGAGAGCCATGAGACGGAGGAATCTGAGCGAGGAAGACACGATCAAGGCCAATCGGCGCGGGTTGCTCTTTGCCTCGGGCATCATCACTGGTGAGGCTCTCATTGGAATTGCTCTGGCAATTCCGTTCGCAATCTACGAAGACGCAAACGTCTGGGCAATGGACATGACTGGTGGGCTTGCTGTGGCGGCCAAACTCCTGGGTGCAGCCACCTTCAGCTTCTTCGCAATGTGGATGTATCGGGTCGCTACTCGAACCGAATAGTTCTTACTTCTGAGGTTTCGCTGAGGGGCTCAGGAGTAGAGCGCTCAAGTAGTGCTGCACATAGTCGATGCGGATCTCTTCACCCCGGCGTTTGCTCTTTGCATCCTCCGAACAGTTTCTGGGCATGCCTCCGCGGTGGGCGCCCGCTTCTCTGAGCTGGCAGCGCATCAGAAAGGCCAGGCCGCCCTCGATGCTCTCGCGCAGGCCTGGAGCGACGGTTCCGTCCTCAACGGCCTGAATTTGCGCAAGGGCACTCAAGCCCTCAAGGCGGGTTGCTGTTGGCGTAGAACGAGGTTGGGAGGTGAAGTAGCTGACCTTGCGCTGGTCGCTCATTATCTTTGTGCCCATCACCTCTACGTGTGCGCGGAGGTCATCGGCACTGATCGCTGGGTTCGCCACAACGTCATAGCGCTCGAGGAGTGGCAGGCTTGAGAGCATCATCCAGTGGTCTGCGGGCCAGTCTTCCGTGCCGATTCGACTCTGTACCAATTGCGCGGCGCTTCGCAGGGCAGCATCAAGCCACTTCTGATCGCCGTCAACGTCGTAGAGCATGGTGAGTGCAAGCATGGTCTCACCCGGGTAGTACAGAGAGTGAAACGATGAGTCGAAGCCGTCGCCCACTACATACTTGGAGTGAAACGCCCCATCCTCCTTTTGCATGAAGAGCAAGAACGCCCCCATCGCTTGTAGATCCGCTACGGAGATCACTGAGGCATCGAGGGCCATAGCACCGCGCAGGGCGATGACAGCAAGGGCGGTACCACCAAGTTTTGCGGTGGGTGTCTTGATGCTTTCCTCGCCTGGACGCGACACGGCGGCAAAGAGGGCAGGGTGCTTTGGGAGTGGCTGCACATACCGCTCTCGCAGGTAGCGGGCAGATCGCACGATCGCCGCCTTGAGTTCGTCGCTTGGCTTGTGCTCGTAATACTGCACAAGAGAGTGAGTAGAGCCCGCGTGACGGAGAATATTGTACTTTTTCTTAGATACCGTCGAGCGGCGGATATAGTCGAATCTTCCTCGATCGTCGAGATGGCGCAGAAGATACGCTGCAGCTTCGCTGGCAGCTTCGTCAATGCCCCAGTCGGCATCAATGAGTGGAATGTGCACAGGCTCGGGCTTAGGCGCTCTTGCGGAGCTTCCCCCACAGGCAGAAACGAGCAACGCTGCAGTAAGAAATTGTCTCAATTGGCCTCGACTCGGTCCTTGGGGTCGGAGTCCCCGTCGATAAGGACCACGGGCACAGCCTCGGAGCGCCCTGGACTCCAGTGCTCGAGCTTGGCCTTGGTGCCTTGAATGCGCAAAAAGGTGTACTGCACTCGTTCCCGGGGCATCAGGGAATCGGGAGTGAAGACCGCAATCCAGGTACCAGTATTGTAGTACCAAGCACCACCGTCGAGGCGCAGTGGACGAAGATCCTCGTCATGCGTGTGTCCAAAGGTGACGATAGGCACGTCGATAAGCTCTGCGATCTTCTTTGCTGTTGGGCCTAGCCAAGGATCTGGACCAGGGCCAGATGGGCGCAGCAAGAAGTACATCATGGTTACTAGAGTGACTACGAGAAACCCAAAGTTGAGCCCGACAAAGAGCAGCGCCTTGAACCCTACGCCAAAGGTCGCTGTGCCAATGGACTGTGCGCCCAGAGTCCAAAGCCCCGTTGCCAGCACAGCCGCCAAGAGGATGAAGGCGGCAATTTTGAGGGCGCGACTGATGGCCTGCTTTGCGAGGATTGCCGAGTCCAGTCCGATACGCTTGTAGCCCTCGATGGTGCCAAGTTTCTCACCAAGCGTGGAAGTCTCGATCATCTCCTGAAGCTGATGTTCGTGACCTTCGCGCAACTCGGTTGCCTTGCTTCCTGTCTTGGCGATGCGCCGAATCACCTGCCAGAAGAAGGGAAAGTGCACCGTCGCAACACGCGCGAGCAGTCTCGGCCGATTGATGAGAAGCCAACGGAAGTAGCGAAATTGCGAGCGCGAGTTTGGAACCAAGAACGTGATGTTGCCAAACTGGTTGTACAAGTAGCGCTGGAAGAAGGTGCCAAGCGGCATGTCAGCCTCAGCCCTGAGAACCGCCTCGCCCTTCTCTGCGAGTTCTCCTCGTAGGAAGTACTGAAAGGCATTCTCCGGGTCGTATTGGCAGCCATGCTCGATCCAGACTCGGTTCTCTTCGTAGTAGTACCACGCTCGAAATTGCAGTCGTTGAGCCGCGTGTTTTGCCATCTCGTCGTCGCCTTCCGACCGCACAATCTCGAGAAGCGCCTCTCGAACCACGGCCTGCACAGCGGTCCACTGCATTTCGATATCGTGATTTCCCGGCAGGAAGATGACTTCGTGACCAGCTGCCAGCACGCGTGCAAGTGCCTGCATGAAGATCGGATGACCTGCAATAATCTGATGCATGATGGACACTGCAACGGTTGGCGTTAGGACCGGGCCGTAGCGGCGCTCGCGCAAGCTCTGGTCGCTGGCCGAGTCGTGATCCACCCGCAGCAAATCGAAGGTATCTCCATTGAGGATCAGCTTGAATCGACAGGTGCGAAGCCGTGCGTCATCGATTAAGTGGTCGCAGAAGCGCAGGAAATCTGCGTCATAGAAGAAGGCCTCAAGTCGGTAGTAGCGGCCTGTCGCCTGGTTTTTTCCCCTACCAATATGTAGGTCGCTCACTACTACGATGTCGTGCTGCGTGGCCACTGGGCGCAGCGTAACATCCACTGCTATGATGCCCCGGTGGCGCAGGTGAAAGAAGGTGATCAGGTCGCCATCCGCTTTCGTGCGATTGCCAGCGATCGCCGTGTACTTGCCAGCACCGGCAGCGGCCCGGCTCTCAAGTTCAAAGCGGGCAGCGAAGATGTCCTCTATGGGCTTAGCCACGGCGTCATTGGAATGCAAGCCGGTGAAAAAGCCGTGCTTACGATTGATGCTGAGGATGCCTTTGGCGAGAAAGGCGAGGGCGTGGAGCGAACAATCCCGCGCTCTCGGTTTCCACAATATGTGCAAGTTGGTGACGCTATGCGGCTTACCTGTGATGGAATCGAGATCCTGCTTTGGGTTGTGGAAGAGGGGGCGGGCGATACCTGGAGGCTGTCATCGAAGCACCCCTTTTCTGGGCAGGACATCGAGCTGCACATCGAAATCGTCGACGGCTGATTATTGGTACCATTTGCGATGTGACTCGTGAGGAATTCTTGGAGGGGCTCTTGGCTGTGATGGAAGCCAAGGAGCACTGGGCGTGGGCTAGCTTTACCGACGGCACCGTTGCAAAGTCCAAACTGCATCTGCATTTCGAGCAGGAGTACGAGACCTACGTACGAGACTTTCCGGTGCTCATTGGACACGCCTATGTGCAGTGCCCCGACAGCGTTGCTCGCCAAGAACTCGCAGAGAACCTCTACGAAGAGGAAACTGGCGGGCTCGCAGCCGGACGGCCGCATCCAGAGTTATTCTTAGAGTACCCTCGAGGCCTCGGCTTTGATCTCGAGCGATACGAATCGATCGAACTGTTGCCAGCAGCCCGCGCTTACCGTGATGTAATTGACCTGTGCACCCAGCGTCGTGGCTGGGAGACAGCTGCGGCAGTCACGACACTTTTTATTGAGGGCACGAAGTACGAGCGGGGTGAAGTCGATGCGGCCGCGCCAAAGCGCCCCGAAACGCCTCTGGAGCAGCATCCCCTAGTGCTCCACTATGGCTTGCCGCTCGAAGGCCTTGCGCTAACAAAGGCACATCGCAAAGTGGAGGGAAGTCACCGCCAAGCCGCTTGGAAGGTGATTCTGGACCGTGTAGGAGACCAGGCGCGTCCCGACGTTGTTGCCGCCATGAATGAGATGCTCACAGCCTGGAAGGCCTATCGAGACGATGTTGCCCTTGCCTGCGGGCTCATGCGCTAGGGGCGATTGGTAGGGCTTCATTGCGCTGCCGCTCACAATCTCCTGCCGAGTCTGAAACTTTCTTCGAAAACCCACGTAAGGCCCCTGTATGCACATTTCCACAAGCGCCCTCTTGGGTGTGATCTTCCTTGGTCTCGCCTTCGCGGCAACCTTCACGATGTTCCAGTTCTGGGGCTATGACTATGACGAGGTCAACAAGAAGAGCAGTTGCCCGCAATGGAAGATGAACATTCATCGCGGTATTGGGTTCGCCTATGTCGTTGTCTACATCTTGATGATGTTCGAGATGGTTCCTCGCTTGTGGGAGTATCAGGTAGAGTTTCCGGTTCGAACCGTTGTACACATTCTCCTGGGGAGCACGATCGGAATTATTCTGATAATCAAGATCAGTATCCTGCGCTTCTTTCGACACTTCGAGGAGTGGATGCCGGCTCTTGGTGTCACCTTGCTTGTGTGTACTGTCTTGCTCGGTGTTATGTCGATGCCGGCTTTCTTCCGCGAGCGTGCACTTGCGGAAGGAGCGGTCGGAGGCGGCGCTTACTCTGCCGAGAACCGAGAGCGTGTCGCGGGACTCCTAACCAACGCCGGGTTTCCCGATGGCGTCGAGCTGAGCGAATTGTCGACACGGCCATCGCTTCAAAAAGGACGCAGGGTGCTGCTTGATAAGTGCGTTGCGTGCCACGACCTCAAGACGGTGATCGCGCGGCCGCGAACGCCGCAAGACTGGGTGCGCACCAACAAGCGCATGGCGAACAAGCCCAGTCTTGGTGTGACAATCTCCGAACATGAAGGACACTTGGTGGCTGCCTACCTAATTGCCATCACACCTGACTTGCAGCGCTCGGCAAAATCCAAGCGCGCTGATCGGCTTGATCGAGGCGAGGCAAAGAAGGCTGCGGCTGAGGTACTCGTGGCTCTCGATGCTGGTGTTCCAGAGCACGCAGACTCCGGGACCACGGAATCTCTCCCAGAGACACCCGAGACAGACCCGCCCAAGACCGACACGGGAAAACCAGAGACACCGAAACCCAAGCCCATAAAGCCCGCCACAAAGAAGCCCGCAAAGAAGCCATTTGACATGGCTAAGGCAAAAGCGCTGTACCAAGAGGAGTGCTCTCTTTGTCACGGCCTTAGCGATGTCACGGATGCGCCTCCGGGATCACGGAAAGAGGTGAATCAAGTCTTGTCGCGAATGATCGAAAACGGGCTCGACTTGGATAAGCAGGATCTCTCACTGATTCGAGGCTACATGGTGCGAAGGTTCGTCAAATAGCGGATTTTACACAAGTCAAGCGTGCTCTTCTTCACGCATGGGGGAACCAAGATGTTTCTTCTGCGAGCCCGAGACGCCCTTATTCCAACTTGTTATGCCGGGTTGTGAGCACCTAAGAGTCTTCTCTTGACGCACCACAGCGCGGAGTGATTAGACTGGCGCTGTGTTGTCAATGAACCGAGTTTTTTGCGCTGCCCTCTCCATGAGCTTCTTCGCAGGAGCATGCGTTAGCGATGAGGACGGTGGGCAAGGGACGCAGGCCGATGCAGGACCTGGTTCAGCCGACGCTCGCGGGCCTGTGGCTGACGCGGGGCCAAACGCAACTCGGATGTTTGTGCACACAGCTGAGAAGCTCTACCTCATTGATGATGTGAATTTCTCGCTCAGTGAAGTTGGCTCCTTCGACGCACCCGATGGCGACAATATGACTGACCTCGCAGTCACGCCTGATGGCGAAATCTATACACTCTCAAGAAGCGCACTCTTTCAAGTGGACCGAGAGACAGCAAAGGCCACGAAAGTCGCCGACGTTGCTGGAACGCTCAATGTTGGTATGACCTTCCGCATTGATGGAACTTTGCTGGCCACTGACAAGGATGGCGCTGTGCGATCGATTGATCCACAAACCGGGCAGGTCACAGAGCTTGGCCTGATTGGCAGCGGCTATGCGACGGCGGGAGACCTTGTTGGTGTCGCCGATGGTCGCATGTTCGCCATTTCCGATACGGGCCCCAATGGCAATGAGGATGTGAACAACGTACTCATCACCATTGATCCTGAGACCGGTGCCTTCCAAGAGTCCATTGGGCAAATTGGTTGGGGGCGGGTCTTTGGCAGTGGTGTTGCGAACAACCGCATCTACGCTTTCACCGACGAGGGATATGTCATCGAGATCAATCCTTCCAATGGTGTTGGCACTGAGCGTGCCTACTACGAGAACGTGAGTTTCTGGGGGGCTGGCGTCACTCCTCGCGCCGTTATTGATTAGACTGGTTTCATGCTAGACGCCAAGTCCTGGTTTATCGAGAACTATCGAGAACCGATCGCCCAACCAACCGAGGGGCTCTTTCCTGACCCTTGCTTCTCTTGCGAGAATCTGGGAATCAAACCACCTGCGCCGGTGCACGCGAGCATGGCTTGGTATTGGGAGGCCTTGTCAGATTTCGGCGGTGCGTGGTCGTTGCGCTACGACGTTGAAGGTGTCGAGATATTTCTCGTCTTCTGCGGAACCGACGGTGATGAGGGGGCTGTCGAAATCTTTAACTCTGAGGGAGAACTGCTCACCTCTGCGTTTCTGCTCGGCGATGAGCAAATTTGGGAGACGCCGGAGCAGATCCAGAGCCGGTTTGCCCGGCTCTATGGGCTCGATGAGTAACTTCTGCCGCGAATGACAAGCGGCTTTTCTTCCTCGGTCATGACGAGGGTGCAGGGCGAAGTTGGTGGCCCCGAAATCTTGATGGCAGAGATGTGCCGGCATTGGCAAAGCACCGGGCATCGCAAAGCTCCAGGCATCGCAAAGCATCAGGCATCGCACAGCACCGGCCATCGTCGGTTGTAGGAGTTGGAGCAGCCGGCCGCGAGGTGCGCTTCATCGGGGGGAACGGGAGCGTGCTACGTCTCGCAAGCCGGCTGCATCCGGGGGGATTGCCCGGGCTCTTTGCCCTGACGCAAGGGAACCTGCGTGGGGTTGCGTTGGAAGTAAATCGAGAATTTCTGATCTGGGCGTTAGCCGAGCTTATATCTGCGTCTGCGAAGTGCCCAGACGCCAAGAAGCAGTAGCAGAGCACCCGCTGGCCCACCTTGGCCCGAACTCTGGCACCCGCACCCACCCGTTGGTTCGTCTTTGGGCCAGCACACGCCCTCACTCGCGTTGATTGCCACGCAATCATAGCCACCTGGGCAGGTCTCCTCAGTTGGGGTGGGAAAGCAGCTCATGCTGCAAATCCCTTGGTCTCCATCTTTGGGACACATGCCACTTTCACACTCTGCATCCGAGGCGCAGGAGTCGCCAAACTCTCCGTCGGCCGGAGGAAACCGACAGCGGCCGTCCTCACAGCTCTGGCCGTCCAGGCATGAGTCGGCACTGGCGCATGGCTCGCCCTTTTGCACGGTGATTGCTGCGATTGTCTCAACGCTTATGTCATTGGTTGCACGAATCTCAATATCGATAATTCCATCGGGCAACGCAGCGGGAGTTTGGAACCAATAGGGAGACGATGCGGTCGCATAGGAGTGCGCCTCCTGGATTTCGTAGGATGTTCCATTTAAGAAAAGTTCTACGGTGCCAATTCCACGAACATGAGTTGCGGTGGCAGCAACAGAGAAACCAGCACTCACCGCCTCTGCTTCGGTGGGCGATTCGATATTGACCTCGGGACCAACAAGGGCAACATCGCTCTCCCCAAGCACCGACTTTAGCCAGTTGTGCGAGTTTTGCGCCGTGCCTCCACACTTGCACTGTTCTTCGTCCTGGTATTCGCCACAAGGGGTTGTGCGGTCACGAAAGAACTGCCTGGTGCAGGTCTGCATATACGTCATTGGATCGGAGCAATCTCGTGCGTGTTCCAAGCCGTACGAGTGGGCCGTTTCCTGGCCAACTGTGTGGCAGATGGCGATGGGGTTATTGCCGTAGCCGTTCGCAAAGGTGTAGGAGATGACGTTATTCGCAGGTCTGCACTGTGATGGTGCAACGCCGCCCACTGGGGTTTCGTAGCCAATTTCTTGGTAAACGCCAGCGACAATCGCTTCGTGGTGAAAGATGTTGTCACCAGGATCGACATCCGTGACTTCGAGGTCGTAGGGGGCATAGAGCTCCTTCACACACGCAAGCAGCTCCTGCCAGGACTCGTCACCATGTTGCCAAGGACTGATTTGCGACGGCCCAGAGACGATGGTGGAGGTGTTGTATCGAGAGTCATTGTTGCCCGGCGTGATGGTACAGCCCCCAGCGCAGCGGTTGAGGAAGAGCAGCTTTGAGACGTGCTCGGACTGAATTTCAAACCCCGGGCGTGGAGGTTTGCGAACCATCTCGCCGTTGTCTTCAATGAGATCGACTCCTTCTGCATGCAGTTCGGTCTGCCGAAACGGACTTGCCAACAAAAGAAAAATGGCTGCAAAGAAGATGTGGGTGCGCCAGGTGGTGTGTGTGGGGAGCATGACCCGGGCACGCTAGCATGATTTATCCGCTAGAAACCGCTGATGGTTTAGGCCTGCTGAAGCCCAGCCTGACTATGCGAAGCTAAAGTCGCGCTTGCCAACTTGAATCTCCGTGAGCATGTCCCGAAGTGTTCGTGTTGCCGGACCGGTTTCACCAGCGCCAACCTGGTGATCTTCCCCACCGACAATGAGCGTTCCCACGCCACCGAGAATTGCGGCAGTACCAGCAAGGGCAGCTTCAGCATTTGGACGTTGGCACCAGGCAGTGAGTTCTTCGACGCTTACTGGCCGCTCCTCAACCTTCCAGTCCAACGAGCGGGCCAGCTGCAAAAGGGAGTCGCGCGTCACGCCGTGAAGAAAGCTTCCGGACAATGGCGCGGTGATGATGTGGCCCTCTTCCAGCAGGAGGAAGTTTGCTGCACCCGTTTCCTCAATAAATCCGCCAGGCGCAAAGAGCACTTGGTCGGCTTGGAACTCGGCGGCCGCCTTGCGAATCACTCCAAGTGCCATGGCGTAGTTGGAACCACATTTCACTTGGCCGAACTGCGGGGTGGTTCTTGGAATATTGGACTCAACTTGGATGCGCAGCATGTGCGGTGGGAGGTAGGCACCAACCGGGCTGGCGAGAACGTAGAGAGCGGCAGTTTTTGACGGCTTGGACGCAGCGCCAATGTTGAGATCTGTGCCGAGGAGATTGGGGCGAAGGTAGAGTGAGCCCGGTGAGCTTGGCACGACCTCTTCGTTGGCATCGATTGCCATCGCGACGAGCTCTTCGAGCAGCTCGGTTGGGGGAACGGGCAGACAGAGCGACTCAGCACTTTTCTGAAGCCGGGTGATGTTCTTGTCAGCCCGAAACGCTTTGACGCTTCCGTCTTGCTGCTTGTGGGCCTTCATTCCCTCGAAGCACTCGCTACCATAGTGCAAGCAGTGCGAAGCCACGCCAAAACTGACCGAGTCAGTGGGAACGATCTCGGCAGCGCTCCAGTTCTCGCCATCAAAGCGGGCGATGGGAAGTCTTGCTCCGAACACGGTTCCAAAAGGAGCAGATGCTGCGCTTGTTTTGCTGTCGCTCATGCTCTCTTATACTGGCTTGGAACCCCTCTGCCAAGCGGCGTGGAGCCGAGCGGAGGCCAAAGTTTCAAACGCTTACGCCAGTGTTGGTTCGTCAGGTGTGTGAATCCTCGATCTTGGGCGAGGTGCAATAGTAAGTGTGGAGGTGCACATCGGCGGCGGTCACCCGGCAAATGCGAAGCGTTTCATTGTCGGACTCCCGAATCGCTTTTATGCTGTAGGTGAGAGCGAGGGGATTGATGAGCAAAGCACTTGATACGCGTCGGATGGTTTTCTTCGGCAGCCTCATTGCGACGTTCCTCCTCTACAAACTCGTTCCTTCGATCGCAGGCCCACTGATTCTCTTGGCGACGTTCGTCCATGAGACAGGTCACGGTATTGCTGGCATCTTGGTGGGCGGCGAGTTCTTGGAACTCCACGTAACCGACTGGGGTGGGTACGCAACAGTCGCGCGGCCAGCCTCAGGAATTGCCGCGGCCATTGTTAGTGCGGGTGGGCTCGTTGGCCCTTCGATTGCGGCAATGTTTTCCTTTGCTGCTGCGCGCAAACCTCGGCTCTCCCGGATCTTTCTCGGCACTGTGGCGCTCATCCTTGTTTGGCTCCTGCTCTTCAAGATTGCGAACGCGCGTGGCTTCGTCGTTGCGGGAATCATCTTGGCCAGCGCATCGTTGGTGGCTCTCAAGGGCTCAGACTCACTTAACCAAACCGTGACAATCTTCTTTGGTGTTCAGTTGGCCCTCAGCCTCTACGCCGATCGTCACTATCTGTTCACTGACTATTTCACCGCGGATGGCCAGCGGATGGCCTCCGATACGCAGAACATGGCGGATGCTCTGTTTGGGCCCTATTACTTCTGGGCGGTCGTGTGCATTGTGGTCTCGCTGACGGCCTTGGCTGCTGGCGCTTACGTCTTGCTCTCGGGAAAGAGCAAGGGCAGCGGAGCAAATACAAAGGTCGTAGCAGCTAAGCCTGTTGCAAAGAAATCAGACTAATTCTTAGTCCCCTGCGAGGCGGGCAAGTGCTCGGAGGGCATCCGTGATCGTGAACATGCCCGAGAGCCGTCCACCGCTCACGACAATCGCGCAGCCGATTTTCCTAGCGGCCATTTCATTGGCAACTTCAGTGAGCGGTGCTCCAGGATCCACGATGAAAGGGGGGGCAATCATCACGTGGGAAATCGCGGTCTCGAACTTGAACTCCTTCTGCAGTTGCCAGACCCGCAAATCTCGATCGGAAATCTCTCCCACGACGACACCATCTTGAAGCACAGGAAGGTGGCGCAGGTCGTGCTCTTGCATAACTTCGAGTGCCTTTGAAACGGGTTGATGTGCTTCGACTGCGTGGGTGCCAACGGTAAAGTACGGCAGTATCGTGTGACTATTCTCCATCGTCTAAGGTCTCCTGCTTGTTCGCGAGTTCGTAGAGTTCGTGAAAGGCTGCGCCGAAGTCTTCGACGAGTCGGTGCAAGTCGGGAACCGCATTCCAGTCTGCGCCGAACCCAATCGTCATGGTTCCATCGTAGCTAAAGAGCGCAATACCAAGCGCTTGATGATTGAAGAGCGGAACCAGCGGAACCCTCTCCTTCAGTCTTGCTCCAAGCATGTAGAGCGGGAAGGATGGACCGGGCACGTTGGTGATGACCACGTTGAACGGGCGAAGCGCTCCCGCGAGCCGAACGCTCTCGCGGAGCAGTGCGTCCGAACTGACATTGGCGACCTCTTCGAGAAGAGCGACACCCTCCGCTTGGTGCGAGTCGTCTTTCACCTCAGAGGCGGACTCGTGGATTGCCTGATAGCGTTCTAGTACGTCTTCGATGTGCAGCGGCATGGGTACTATCGTCAGCGCGATCTGGTTGCCGAACTTCCTAGTCTTCGAACTTCTGGTCGAAACCGGCATGAGGATGCGAAACCCTTCTAGCTGGCGAACTCGATCGCCTCTTCGCATCAGAAAACGTCGCAGTCCCCCTGCACAGAGCGCTAGCATAGCGTCGTTGACTTTCCCCCCGAGCCGATTCTTGATGGTCTTGATGTGGGCAAGCTCGTAGTGGCAATAGTCAAATCGCCGATGTGGGCTCACCTGGTCTGGATTGAGACTTGTCTTTGGAGCGGGGGCGAGGCCGCTCTTGACGATTTGCAGTAGACCCGTCGCGACATCCTTCGCTCCGCTGTCTCCACCATGTTTGAGTCTGTCGAGAAACTCGCGGCTTCTGCGGGCCAATACAGCCAATCCGGCCCGCCTATGTCGGTATTCGTCTAAGAGTAATTCGTAGTTTCCTGGAGGCGTGGCCGGCTCCCACTCGACAGAGGGCTTTGGTGCAGGTGCATTGGGCGTACCTCGCAGAATCCCGGCGAGCATTTGCACCCCACCCATACCGTCCACCATGGAGTGGTGCACCTTGGCAATCAGGGCAAAACGCCCACCACCAAGCCCTTCAACGATCCACAGCTCCCAAAGCGGGCGCTTGCGATCAAGGGATTGGGAAAAGATGCGCCCCGCGAGACGCCTCAGCAGTCGTTCTCCTCCTGGCCGCGGCAAGGCCGTATGGCGCAAATGATATTGAAGCCGGAAGTGCTCGTCGTCGACCCAGACGGGATGACGAAGACCAGGCGTCTTCTTGAGTCGCTGCCGGTAGTTTGGAACCGTTGCCAGTGCCGCCTCGATGTGGCAAGTGATGCGATCAAAGTCGATGCCTCGGTCTTCTGTGGCCAGCGGACCTGCTTCAAAGACGAGCACGGCTCCGACGTGCATGTGTAGCTCTGCCGTTTCGATACCAACAAACATCGCGTCCAGAGCGGAGAGACGAGTGCTGGTAGAAGCGCTCATGGAGGCACTATAGCCGAGCGGTGCGTGCACCCTTCAGCTCTTTTCACGCAACATTCGCGCGAGACGCAAAGGCTATTCCTTGGCATCCAAACGTCGCCGAACGAGATCGCAAATCTCTGAGGGCAAGAAGGGCTTGGCCAACACTGGAACCTCTGCACTAAGCACGCGGGCCTTCAGCGCATCACTACTTGCAAAGCCCGACATGTACAACACCGGAAGATCTGGTCGACGGCGCAGCGCTTCCTCAACGACTTCGGGGCCGGTTCCATCACCGAGCATCACATCACTGAGCAGAAGGTCGAGACTTGAGAGCATGTCGCGCAGAATTGCGCGCGCCATTTGAACGCTGTCAGCTTCGACAACGCGATATCCATGCAGTTCGAGGATGGCGCGTGTGGCGTGTCGAACGGACTCTTGGTCTTCGACGAGCAAGATTGTCTCGTCACCTTGATTTGTTGTCACTGGGGCCGCTGCTAAGCGAATCGGCTCTTGGGTGGCAATGGAGGAAGGAAAGTAGAGTGTGAACACAGTGCCCTCACCAGGGCTACTATCAACGAGGATGGCACCGCCGCTGCTCTTCACAATGTTGCAGACCGTAGCCAGACCTAGGCCGCTTCCACCTCGGCCAGCACCCGTTGTGAATGACTTCTCAAAGATTCGCGAGCGAGTTTGCTCATCCATTCCAATGCCATCATCGGCAAACCGCATTGCTACGTATCGCCCCGGTTCAAGTCCTGCATTACTTGCTTGCAGGCGCCCTGCAGCGTCGTCAGTATCCACGTTCTGAAGCTCAATGGTGAGTTTTCCACCGCTTGGCATTGCCGTTTTTGCATTGCTCGCGAGGTTCATAACCACTTGCTCCGCCTGGAGTGCATTGACGTGGCTTGCCCAGAGATTTGGGGGGGAATCGACCGTCCACTCAATGGCATCGCCAAGCAGCTTGTTGAGAAGCAGCGAGATCTCCATAATGACGTTGCTCAGCAAGACACTGTGACGCGTGGTTTCTTGTTTTCGCCCAAAGGCGAGCAACTGCTTGGTGAGCGCGCCCCCGCGCTTGGCGGCGAACTGTGCAGCTTTTAGGTCGGATTGGATGGCCCGGTTTTCTGGACACCGTCTAGCGGCCAAGGCGCAAGAGGAAATCACAACAGTGAGCAGGTTGTTGAAGTCGTGAGCGACGCTGGATGTGAGATTTCCAATTGCTTCAAGGCGCTCTGCTTGAGCGAGTCGTGCTTCCCGGTTTTCCTCTTCAGTGACATCGCGAATTACGAGCTGTACCGCGTGCTTGCCATCAAACGGAATTGGAGTGCCAAGCACATCTGCATGAAATACTGTGCCATCTTTTCTTAGGAGTTTTTCTCTTAGGGTTGGCGCGCTGTCCTTGCTGCCCATCATGGTCGCAACGCGCGCCAAGACATCTTCCTTCGACTCTGGATGCACCATCGTTAGCAGCGAGTGCGTAACGAGTTCTTCTCTTGGACCGCCCCACATCTTTGCCGCAGCTTCGTTGGCGTAGTGAATCTTACTCCCAGAGTGAACCAGGATTCCGTACGGAGAGTATTCCGAGAGTGCTCGGTAGCGCTCCTCGCTCTCACGCAACGCTCGAACCATAATCGCGTCTTTGCCGGCTTCTCGAAAGCGCGCAACGAAGAGCGGCTTGTCGAACGTCTCGGTTCCATAGCGAGTAATCTCCGCTTGTACTTCGATCTCTGTGCCGTCTTTGTGCTTGAGAACGGTTCGAAACGCGTCTTGTGCAAAGCCCTCTGCTGCGGCGAAGACCTCGGCAAATCGCGATCGCATTTCGAGAGGCCAGTAGAGCGTGTCTGGTGTCTTGCCCAGCACCTGCTCTGGCTCGTAGCCAAGTAGGTCGGTGAGGCGAGCGTTGACATCGAGGTGCACACCAGAGGCACTGATGATCGCCACAAAATCAGTCGTGGTCTCAAGTGCGACCAAGAGTAGGTTTGCCTGTTCACCCAGCTCTTTGTTGAGCGCCTTAGACACCCGATGCGTACCCACCATCATCCCGACCCTACAAGAGCGTACTACAGCACTCTTCCCTCTTGGCTTTGTCAGGCCGATTGGGTGCTGGCGACTTCTGTCGTCACTTGTCAGGCCACGATCGGTCACCGTTGTCACCGGTATGACCGGCTTAAGTGCCTGATACTTAGTCAGGGAGGTTTGGCATCACCCTTGCTCTATAGGAGGGTGTTGCCGGTGGTCTACCACTCTTGCAACCCAACAACAGAATACGCGCAGGCCCCTGCTATGCAGACTCCTGCGTTATTAAAAATGCGAGCGGCTTGGGAGTACCGAGCCGCTCGCGCCCCCCAAAGTTAACCACTCCCCCCACAAACAGAGCCAGACAGCGTTTGCTAGAAGGTGTAGCGTAGCGAGCAACCGGTGTCCCCCCACCGGTTCGCTCGCTTTCTTTTTGCCCAACACCTTCCTATGCAGACTTCCATGCGTGCAAAACGATGTCCTTCTCGCCAGCGGGGAGCCACCATCATTGTCGCCCTAATTGTCCTCAGTGCTCTTCTGATGACCGGCACAATCATGATCCTCAAAGTGCAGCGAGGAGCTCGTGCATCCAGCCAGGCGCGCTTTCAGTCTGTGGCGCATTTTGCCGCCGAGAGTGGTGTCAGTGCGGGCATGGAGTTCTTACGCACAAACGTTGTGCCAGTGACCTTCTTTGGGGCCTTCGTCTCTCCCAACAATAGCGTGGTCCAAACCCCACTCGGAATCCCTGGCAACACCCTTCCACATCTCGATCCTGCGAACTTGTTTACTGGGTCGATTGAGATGAGCTACGAAGTTTCCCTACTCAACAACCTTGACGACCCGGGCTTTTCAGCGGGCAATGATGACGATGGCATCATCATCCTGCGGTCGATTGGCAGAGGGCCTGGCACGTCTATGGTTGTCTTGGAAGTTTCGGTGGATGGCAGTGCGCTGGGTCCGCTAGAAGTGATTCACTGGAACGTCATCCAGTAACTCGTGCGTGACTCAAAGAGATTGAGCGTGCTCACTCGTCTTCTCGCCGCTGGACGCGTTGATCCCCGCACTAGTGCGCGATCCAGAGGCATAGAACGCCCTGGCTCGGTTCTTCGCCCTTTGAACGCCTTCGGCTCATCGTTGCTCAGATCCTTGCTTGCCCCA
>JANTGM010000086.1 GCA_024762925.1 Kofleriaceae bacterium
AGGATTGAGACCATCCTATCTGAGGACTACCTGCTGGCTCGCCCGTCGCTCCTTTTCGCTGACATAAGCCACAACGTCTCAATAGTCGTTGACTCCGACAATCCGGAGGAGCTGACGATCAATCTGCGACGGGGCGGCCCAGGGATTCCCGAGCTTCTTCAACTCAGGTCTACGTCACCGCAGTTGTTTGGGCCTTTCACTAAAGATTTCGTGAGAAATTACATCTTCCGCCACGTGCAGGACCTGGTTCCCTCTGCCACACGGCAAGGAGCTGAGGAGTTGAAGCGGCTCCTAAACAGGCGCAAGGAGTTGTATCGCTACGAGTCGGAGGACATTGGAAGCCTCGATCCGCTACTCGAGAAGTTCTTAGAGGGCGCGATCACGCTCGAAGACGTTGTTAAGAACCGTGGCACGACTAGATATGTTGGCCGTCAGAGCCTATCAGCTAACCAGGTCGGGACGATTGAGGCGGAGATTCCAACTCTCTCTCACTCGGACGCTGCGCCGCCCAGCGATGAACCTGGGTACGCGATGCCCGGTATCTTGCGATTAGAAACCGACACCAAAATGAAGGTGCTTGTTGCGGGGTCGGAGCTGCCACAACTCGCCGGTTTCAAGACATTCGTTGGTCTCACTAACCGAGTTTCGCTTCACGAGAAGGACTTCTTCATCGCGCCTCATCACACGAGGGTCATTTGGGCGCAGCACCGCGTGGTGTTTGTCTTTCAACACGCCGCGGGTGATTTGTCCTTCTACTATGATCTTGAACTGCGCGATCCGTTGCAAGGGCCTCCAGGTGGTCGCGAGATTCAAACAACGACGCTGCTCACCAAGAGTCGTATCTTCGTGCCAGTTCCTCCTGAGATAGAAGGTGCATTTTCGGTGAGCAGTGGAAGCAGAGAGTTCTACGTTCGGTACGACTACGTCTAGCCACGGGGCAGAATCAGTCTTTTTCGAGACGAAGCATCAGTCGGTACAGGCAGGTCCGCAATTCACTGACATCCTTGCCCCTCAACCACAGCTTTCTCGCCTCATCTAGGGCTTGGGCTATGCCATCTGCGGGATCCTTTTCTCCTTTTCTCCCGTCCAATCGCATCGCACTCGTTTGAGACCGTTGCGGCACCTCTTCGACTACACGAGCAGGAGTATTCTTCTCATCACTTAGCTTCGTTTTCGTTCGAAACGTATCAGAATAATCCCCATCAGCGCTCATTCGAGTCCCGTCCGCTCCGCCACTTTTAAGCCTCGAAGTGCCTGTTGCTTCGGGGCTGCTTCGTTCTCGGTCTTTGGGTTTGCCATTGTGTTGCCGTGAGCACTCAGCATCGCGACGATCGCTGGTCTGGGTCAGCGACAGCTCCACCAGTGTTTCTGGTCTGGGTCGCAGATGGCCGTGGGCCAGGTTCGCGTAACGCATCGTCTCGCTGAGCCGCGGTTCATGTTGCGATGCTTGCCTCTGTTCGAGGGGACGATGAGGTCCTCGGGATGGGCGTCGAAGCTTTCCTCGCGGCAATCAAACCGAGGGGCAAGTCCTGCGGCGAAGCGAGCGAGCTCTGAAGGCAGGACTCGCAGACTTCGCCTGGACGTACGCCAACAAGATTGGCGGAGTTATCCGCTAATGCATCCCTCACTCAAGACGAAACAGCAGCCGTTTCTGCGCGTCCTCAGTGAGCTCGCCAAAGTACAGGACATCTTCGGCTGTTAACCGATGGCTCTGACGGAAGGTCCCGTTTGGCTGCTCGTGTATGCGCACGCTGCCCTCCTCCTCATGGTCGCGCCAACAATAGAGAGCGGCACAGGCCTTCCAAACCAAGCCCGTCGGCTCAAACCAAAACCAGCCTTGGCCGCGTTTCCCGACGAGTCGCCCTCGTGCCCAGGCGTCGACCTGGCGCGGCGAACGCCGGACCTTGCCAGGCGGCAGCTTTCTCGCTGAGACGTATCGTCGTGGTGGCAAGCGCTTGAGGAGGCCTTGCTCGTCAACCTCAAAGTCGCAGTTGCCAAAGGTGTCGTGACCGCCTCCTTTCACCGATGGTAGTAGATGATCGAAGACGATGTGCTGACCTGCGATCGTTCGGGTATCAAAACGCCGAGCGATTTCTGCCCTTGCCACATTCCAGGGCCGGCCGACGAAGCTCGCCAGCCAGCGCTCTGCGGCCGACAGTCGATCATAGTGGTTTCGCCAAACTCGTTCCCTGTCTGGAGCACTGCTCCCTTCGCCAAGCTCTGCGTCAAACAGCAAAGAGCGAGCGTACTGGCGGACTCGGCGCCGAGCACTCTTATTCGCAAATCGTCTTTCGTTCTTACTCCATCGCGACCGGCCGCCCTCGATGACGGTACGGGCGAGGTTCTTTGTGGCCATAGGAGGCTCCTCTGAATCGTCCCTCTTGTGTTGATTGAATTGGTGTTTGTGTCGCTCTGCGTTCACTCATGGTTTTTCTCTTGTTCATGCTTTGCCGATTTCTACGCGGGCTTGAGCCCGCCACTACGGTCGTCGAGGGTCCATATTTGGACTGCGCTCCCGCGTTCAAATCGGTAGTGTGAGAGACGCAAGCCGCGCCCTCGAGATGCCCTCTTCTCATTCTCCCGAGTCGCTAGGACGGCAGCAAGTCGCTCGAGGGCCGCGCGGCGATTGCGATGCTGCGATCTTTCGTTGGCCACTCGGATACAAATCCCCGTTGGCTTGTGACGAACTCGAACGGCAGAATCTGTCGTGTTCACATGCTGCCCACCGGGGCCGCCTGCTCTAGCTGCGCTAACCTCAATATCGCTTGGTCGAATTGCGATCGTGGTTTGGCTCTCTTCAGACGCATGAAGGCTCACGCCTGCGAACCAGCGTTTTCGCGATCTTCGACCCCGCGATGGGCTTCGAGCGACGAGCACGTGAGTGCCCAGCATTCCTTCCAGTGCCATGGCGGCGTCTCCGACTACGGCGAGCTCTGCTGAGCGAGGGGCATCTTCATCTCCATGCGTTGTCAGTGAACTCAATACGAGTTCGTTCTGCTCGCATCGCTCCGCGAGCTCGTGGCTGAGCAAGCACACAAAGCGCCGCACTTCTGCTGGCCCTATACCTGCGCTTATTAAGATTTTCCAATGCATCATTTCTTCACCGTAATTAGTGGCTCAATTGAGACAATGCGCTCGGCCAGCTTGGCCTGCACGAGGCTATCGATGACGGGCTCGATATCCTTGTATGCGTCGGGGTGCTCCTCGTAGAGCAACTTGGTGTCATCGCAGATGACCATGCCGCCCAACCTCGACTTGGTGAGTTGCTTACGACGGTAGCGAGCACGGATTTTTTCGCGAGCCTCTGAGCGCATCATTTTTCGACCAGCGCCATGCGCCACCGAGGAGAGTCCGTCCGGGTTTCCAAGCCCGCGCACGATCCACGATGGGGTTCCCCGACTCCCCAGAACTGCAGCCATCTGGCCGTTGTGAGCAGGTGCGCAACCTTTGCGATGCACCCACAGGTTGTTCTCGCGAGTCACATGGTTGTGAACACAGTCAAAGGCACAGACAATTTTCTTTGGGCGAGCAACTCCAAGTGCACGTAGTAGTCTCCCGGCGAGAAGGACTCGATTCGCGCGGGCAAATCGAACAGCGCCTGCCAAATCAGCGAGATAGTCGGCGGCAGCGTCATCCTTGAGTGCTGTGTGGCCCCACGTATCAGCAAGCGCCTTGCCGAGGCCGCGAGACCCTGAGTGGCAGAGAGCAACTAAGCTTCCCTTGCCAAGTCCAAGCTCCGTCGCTGCTCCCTTGTCCACTACATCTGTCACCCTGCCAATCTCAGCGAAGTGGTTTCCGCCGCCAATCGTGCCAAGCGCAGAGCCATATACGGAGCTAGGCAAATCGCCGCTCTCGCACAGCCCATCTGGACCAATGAGAGCTCCGAGAAACTCTGATACCCCGGAGTCGTCAAGCGCAGCGGGTCCGTGCTTCCAAGCTGAGCAGCAGAGCGCGTCGAGGTTCTCTTCGGCAAACGGTGGGCGGGCAAACTCCGCGCGAACACGACGCTCAAGGGAGCTTGAGAGCTTCACCTTTCCAAGGCCCACAACAAGCGCTCCGCAACCCGCATCACTTCCGACCAAGCGGGGGCGGATCGTCTGCGTGAAGCCGAATGCCGCTCCGATAGGAATGCCGGGGCCGGGATGCAGGTCGGGCATTCCAACTGCTGATGCACAATCGTCATCCTGGGCCACTTCTTCGAGCTGGCGGATCGCCTCGCCCTCAAGCCAGACCGCCGGTGTGGCTATGACTCGCGCCTTGGCATCCTCTGCCAATCGATTTCCTGAATTGTCCATTCTTCGCTCTATAAAGCACACATCGGACCAACCTTAAGTAGCTATCTTCACAGGTCGCCTGAGACCTATACGATGCACTCTGCATCACCTATATGGTGCAGTTCTCATCTAATTGGTCTAGTATGCACCATGGGCCGAACGCTCATTACCTGGTCAGATCGCGGCGTACGTGGACAAAAACCGGGCCATCACGTGGCGCGGCCCGTCAGCGATCGAGGGCCCGTAATGCGGCTCTTGGATCAAGCCGAATCGGAAGGTCTCTACGATGAAGCCATCGTGCTGACCACAGGTGCGGGCGCAAGCGCCGCCGCAGAACTCGTCGCTGACCTCAAGTCTCGTATTTCCAAGGTCGACCTATTGCCCCTTGAGCTGCGCGACCCATCTGACTATGCCGAGTTGTACTTGGCTCTCGGCCCCGTCGTCGAACGTATCTCGCCCTCCCAACACCTGGACATCGTCTTGTCCGCTGGCACTCCGCAAATGCAGACGATTTGGCTGATTCTTGTGAAGGCGGGTTTGCTAAGCGGGCGCATGCTTCAGGTGATACCAGCGGCCTTTGTGCCTTCTGTACATCCGCGCGCAATTCGCGAGGTTCGGCTCAACATCGACGGCTTCCCCGAGATCCGAGCACTCCGCGACGAACTGATGCGGCTGCGAGCCCACTCCAGAATCCTAGGCACCCATCTGATTGGCGACAGCGAGCCGATGCGTGAGCTGGCAAAGCGCGTAGGTCGGGTGGGCCCCAGCGATTTGCCGGTTCTCATTCACGGTGAGACGGGAACCGGGAAGGAGCTTGTGGCACGGTCGGTCCACGAAAGCAGCCACCGATCCGCAGGACCGCTCATCACCGAAAACTGTGGAGCATTAACCGAGAGCGTTCTATCAAGTGAACTCTTCGGTCATGAAAAGGGTGCCTTCACGGGCGCAGTCCACGCAAAGCGAGGCCTCTTCGAACTTGCCCACGGTGGCACGCTCTTCCTCGACGAAGTCGGAGAGCTCAGCCCTCAAGTTCAAGTCAATCTACTCCGAGTGCTGGAGGACGGCACACTGCGCCGTCTTGGCAGCGAGAAGAGCATTCGCGTCGATGTTCGCATCGTGGCGGCCACGCATAGAGACTTGCTAGCCATGGTACGCGAGGGGGCATTTCGCGAAGACCTCTACTATCGGCTTCAGGGCGCCACACTCAATGTGCCGCCTCTTAGAAATAGAATCGAAGACCTCGAGCCCCTCGTTTCCCACTTCCTCGAAGAGGTACACGGCAACTTGCGCGTAACGCGTGATGCCTGGCAGCTCCTTGAGACCTACGCTTGGCCTGGCAATGTTCGTGAACTGCGCGCCGAGGTCATGCGCTGGCATGTTTTCTGTGATCGCTGGGTGCGGCCCGAAGACCTGGCCCCAAAGTTCTCCGACGCACCATTGGTGGCTTCCCCCAATGCGCAGACACGGCCTCAAGCTCTTGCCGAAGCTGTCGCGGGGGCTGAGCGAAACGCCATCAACGTGGCGCTCGCTACCACCAACGGCAATCTTTCGAGAACGGCCCGCCTATTGAAGATTGACCGCAATACGTTGAAGCGAAAATTGCGAAAGCTCGGCATCGCACATCCTGGACGTCCTGGCGGCCGACCTCCTGCGAAGTGGTGAGAACACTTCCTTCCCGTGCAGTTCTGGAATATCAAACTACAAAAAAGGGCATCCATCCCGAGTATCCATTCTGGCATCTGCAGTCAGACGGCGTCTGGGACGTCGAAGATGCAGAGCTTCCCTGATGACAGTCAAATTCCTGCGCACAGGATCTAAGTATCAAGACGCCCAAAGGTAGGCTTCTTGTGTCTGGGCTCAACATGAGTGAACGACCTTACTGAGATACAAAACGTGAGGAACAAGGTCCCCGGCAAGCCTGGATGTAGCCCGTCAGTATGCCTGTGTTTTAGGGGAAGTAAGTCCTCATCGGGCATGGCTCAACACCTGCATGGGAACCTCTCGTGTTTGTTTCACACACAGCCAGATTCAGAGCCTGTGTCATGCTCGCGCTTCTCTTTGCCTGTGGCACCAAAGAGAGCGCCATCCTATTTGAGATTCACGGCGACGTGAGTGAAGGGCTTTCAGGATTCGTCTTCGTTATCAGCGACGAAGACGGCTCCGTCCAGCGCATCTCCTGCCCGCGAGATGGGGCAATCGAATCGGCGTTTGGGAGGATCGAGTGTTTGGAGCACGGTGTCCGCATTGCGAATGCCCCCGCCGATTTTGATGTGACTGTGAAGGCTAGGGGGTACGAGTTCGCCAACCAAAGCTTCGTCCGCGCGGATCTAGGAGAGACAGAGCGCAGAGCGGAGATCACCTTGAGCCGACTCGATGCCTTCGAGCAAAACGATGACTGGAGCAGTGGGTTCGGAAGCCAGGAAGGGCTTGAGGCCTTCCTAGCAGAGAGCTACGCGGTGCAGACAGAACTCGGCCCTACCCATGTGGTCAAATTCTACATTCACGACCTCGGACTCGAGACGCAGAAGATCTACTTTCAGAACACGAGCAAGCATCGCCTGCACCACGAATTCGTGCGCAACGTTCTCGGCATTCCGATCAGCCTCTCGGAATTCGAGTCTTCGACCTATCACGGGCTGGACCGCAAAGCCATGGCGGGCACGCTTGTCTACTACAGCGGATTGCATGCGAAGAATGCTTCGCTTGGTGGTGACATCGATTCGCCAATAGCGCTGACCTTCTTCCCCAGTGATGACCTGACCCCCGAGCAGGTCGTTCAGGCACACCAACTTCTCGAGGCGCGTATGGGCTTCTCTCCTCTGGATGGGGGCACACACCGATTGGCCTATCTTCCCGCCGGAACCAACCAGGAGGCGGATCTAGAGCTGGCGCCACAGTTACTGGCTCGGCGGGATGTAACATGGACCACGAGACTGGAGCTTTACGGCAACCAGTCCCTCCAGATCCTCAATGGTGGCTTGGCCTTCGGGACGCTCAGGCGGGCCTCGCCGGAGGAACTTGAAACGACGGTCGTCTCCTTCGCCGACATACTGATCCTTTCGCGCCTTCCCAACAGCCTGCCGATCGTTGGAGGGACGATTACGGAAGAATTGCAGACGCCTTTGGCCCACGTGAATGTCGCCTCGAGATCGAGAGGCACACCGAACATCGCACTGCTCGAAGCGGTCAATGATGAACGGGTTGCCCCATTCCTGAACAAGTTGGTTCGCTTCGAGGTGAAAGACAATGGTTTTGAAATCCGGGAAGCAACCCTTGAAGAGGCGACCGCCTTCTGGGACTCACGAGTCGTGGAACCAAGCAATCTGGAATTCGATGTTGATACCGCGGGGCTGCCAGGGTACGCCGAACTCGGCTTCGCAGATGCAAAGCTCGTCGGCTCAAAGGCGGCAAACCTGGCGGAACTCTCTCACCTGCTTGGCGACAAGGCACCCAAAGGATTCGGCGTGCCCTTCTACTACTACGACCAATTCATGAACTCTAAGAACGCCACGGAAGCCCTCTGCCTTGAGGCCAAAGCGGACTGTGTCGAAGAAGGGAGGGCTCAAGCAATCTGCGATGCAGCAGGTGCTTGGTGTGACGAGGCCCGGGGCAGTGTGGCTTCCCTGCAAGAGTATGTGGCACGTCTTGTGAGCGACGATGCGCTCAAGCTCAACTCGGCCCTGCGAGAAGCCGTGCTGGATGGCCTTCGGTATCACATCCGCCACATACCAATCGATTCGGACGTTGCGACGCTGCTTGACCAGCGGGTCGAAGGAATATTTGGAACCGCCAAGGCCCGCTTACGTTCGAGCACCAACGCGGAGGACTTGCCGAACTTCAGCGGCGCGGGCCTCTACTCCTCCGTTTCGGCATACGCTTCCGGCGAGAAACAAGCTTCCCTGCAGATTCGCAAGGTATGGGCCTCTGCCTGGAACTGGCGCGCCTACGAGGAGCGAAGCTTTTGGAAGATCGCGCACCTCGATGTGCGTATGGGGGTCAACGTCAACCAGGCCTTCCCAGACGAGGCTGCCAATGGCGTACTAATCACGCAGAACATCGCAGACCCTCTCGTCGCTGGCCACTACGTCAACGTGCAGCTGGGCGAGGTTCCAGTGACCAATCCCACCGACGGCTCACTACCGGAAGTCTTCTCCATCATCCCCGGCACCTCCTCAGCGATCCAGGTGACACGTTCGCGTTACTCAAGTCTGTCGCCTGATGAGCCAATTCTCTCAAGCGCTGAGGTGATCGATTTATTTCTTGCGTCTCGCTCTGTACAAGAGCACTTTGCGCCGCTCTACGGGCAATCGCCCAATAGCCTGCGCCTGGATCTGGAGTTCAAGTTCCACGGGCCCGAGCGCGCCCTGTTCATAAAACAAGTACGCCCCTATCTCCAAGCCCCGTAGCCTCGCCACCCCAAAAAACCCCTATGCCTCGATCCCCAATAATCCGCTACTACATCTGTCTTGCACTCTCGGCGTCCGCCTGTGGAGGCGATTCCACGAACGCTTCCGACGCATCGATAAACGACGCCGCAACCATGCAAATCGACTCATCGGTAAACAACGTCGACGCCGGTGACGACATCGTCAACGACTTGGGTTTCACCATTCGCACGCCGGGCTCGAAGGAGTTTGACTGCGGTGATCTCTATGGCCAGCAGATACTGAATGAGGCCGACTGGCTCTGCACCTTCGAGTACGACGACCAGTCGGGCCACATCTACATGCAGAACAACCCCGTTGAGTGCATCGTGACCCTGAGCTACTACCCGCGCTATGAGAGCATCGCTGCCTTTGCCAAAATCGGCGACAGTGTCGAGCCGCTCGCGAATCCTTCACACGACTGGGGCGGGAATCACAACAACGACTCCTTGAGCTTTGACTACGGCGGAAAGCACTTCCAGTACGACCACTCCAGCTTTGGCTTTGGTTTCCGACAGTGCCAACCCATGGACTGCATGAGAGTGTACGAGTCGGCAGGCGGGGCTCTCATCAAAGACGGCTGTACCAGTGCGCGAACCCTACCCATCGTATGCGTCCCCGTGGAGGCCGGCGAAAGCTACGACAGTGGCGACTTTGTCGACACGTTTGCAAAATGCCCTGGCGATGACAGCTGAGATCGAACTCAGTGTGGGTGTTCTATTCTATCCATAGGATTCATCGGCCTGGGGGGGAACTCCCACCATGTAGGCCTTTCTAGTGTAAACTTTGTCGTAATATCAGGGTTTTACGCGCTCCTTCTGCTGGTATGTTGGTTGCATTTCTAGGTGCCAGATGAAGTTCCTTGCTTGTAGTATCGCTGGTCTTTCTCTTCTTAGTGGTTGTCAAACTGGACTTGAGCCAACAGGAAGCCAGGTCGACGACTCAAGCGATGTCGATGACACTGCCGAAATACGAGTTGGCAACTTCCCTGGGCCTGATGGCCCAATTCGCGCCGCCTACGTTCTGCGTGATGGTGTCGCAGTAGTTGGTGGAGACATCCTCTGGCCTGCCAACTCTGCTCTCTCACTTGGTGCCGCTGCGGGCCCCTTTAAACGTTGGCCCGGTGGTGTCATTCCCTATGAGAATCGCTCCAACAACTCAGTCTTTCTCGAAGGAGTGGAAGCTTGGAACGCTGTGAGTTCTCAAACCGGAGTCACTTTGGTTCCACGAACCAATCAAACAGATTACCTGAACGTCGTGGCCAAACAAGGTTGCTACTCCTACATGGGAACGAAAGGTGGAGCGCAAGAACTGAGTCTTGGTACGGGTTGCTACAAGGCTCAAGCAATTCACGAGATCGGTCATGCTATTGGCCTTATGCATGAGCACACCCGCGCTGATCGCGATAACTATGTTCGCATCAACTGGGACAATGTCATTGGCGGTCGTGATAGCCAGTTTGGCCGAGTCAACCTTGGCATCACGCAAGGGGCTACGAATTACACCAACTACGACTATACATCGATTATGCACTATCGCACGAAGATCACCGATCCTCGATTTGTCATTGACCCAACGATTCCCCTCTACAAAATTGTTGGAGGCGGTCCAAGCTCTGTGGACAACTACAAGCTCAGCTCTAGCGACATCGCTGGTGTGAGAGCCATGTATGAAGGCTTTGGCGGCCTAACGCCGGAGGCTGAGGAGGAGTCCTGCACTGTTGCTGAGTGCGGGCCGTACAACATGGATGAAGGCGACTGCGAGACACTGAGCACCGGCGATTACAAGTGCGAAGAGTCGTGCCTTGTCAAAGTGAGTAGTTGCCCTAGCAACGGAAGTGGTGACAACGGCACACCGCCAGGGGACTACCTTCTCTGCGATGATGGCGAAGAGTATCTTGCCGTCTACCACTGCGATGGCATTCAGGACTGTTTTGACAACTCGGATGAGGACAACTGCGGCACTAGTGGTGGTACGAGCCCCTATGGTAGCTGCTCTTACAACGGCCAAACGGGTGACTGTATTGACACCACCACCACCACCTGCTTCGGACAGCTCTACTCTGGTCTGTGCCCTGGTGGCAACGAGATTCTCTGCTGCTTCTGAGCCCAGACACCTCCTCCGCAAAGCTCAGGCATGTGTCGATCTAAGCTACGAACTTGGTAGGTTGGATGCGTGGGATCGTTCGGGTGTTATTCTTGAGAACACCAAATTCCCCGGAACACATCCCGCCCTTGAAGCCTTCCCCCTTCACAAGAGAGACCGGGTGCAAATTCGAAATTGTCGAGTGGGAGCACAAGATCAGGCATTCAAAGAACTTGCCGAGTCGATCAAAGACAGTATGGATGCGTGGACTACTGAGATTCGTGGCTGTGCCGAAACGCTGGCACAGAAGCGCTCCCGATAGTCACTTCATTCCTCGCTCGCCCCACCAAACCTCTGAGCGGCTTTGCTGTGGCGCCGTCGAGCCGCTGCGCTGCCAAGCCGTTAAACCGTCGAGCCGTTGATCCGTTGCGCTGCCAAGCCGTTAAACCGTCGAGCCGTTGATCCGTTGCGCTGCCAAGCCGTTAAACCGTCGAGCCGTTGATCCGTTGCGCTGCCAAGTCGTCGAGCCGTCGAGCCGTCGAGCTGCCAAGCCGTCGAGCCGTCGAGCCGTCGAGCCGTCGAGCCGTTGCGCTCGTCTAACCGACTTTTCGACAGACGCAAGTTGGTTGGCTTGTCTTGGACCGGCCACTCACGCCAGGAAGCTATCACGGCTTCTATTGTCCTTCGCCGACACGCTAGCCCTCACTGCTCACGCGCCTTCTGGAACGTGAGGAGAACGACCATCTCTTGTCGGCAATCCCGGGGAAAGACGCTCGAAGAAGGTGAAGGTATCGACCGCGAGCGCATCGTGCGTGGTCTCGATCTCTCCCCTGCCCATCAGGCGAACATGGTTGCTCTCTGCAGGCTCTACCAGGGCAATCGTGCTCCGAAGTATGACTTCTCGAACATTGGTGCGGCCATCCGGCGTCTTTGCGCTCGTATTGGCGAGCTTGAGGGCGCTGCAATAAGGCAAGCGGCCGGCAAAAGCTGCGGTGTCTCTTGTCTCGGAAGCCGCGAAGACTTGCGAGCGTGATCTAGAGCGGCTTCGAGCGCATGGCCGAGCGCAGAAGACCTATGCTTTTCCACTCTTATGCTTGTCCGAATCTCGGCAGGCAGGTCACACCCTCAATGCGTGATGATTCCTGGGCTAGACACACGTTGTTGCAGGGCCTTGTCCAACAGCTCTTGAGTGATTCGCTGTGCTCGATTCGCCCTATCCTCTTTCTTCGTAGCCAAGTCTAGTCTCAGCTGGATACGCCCCGTAGCCGGAACGATGATAACTCGATCACCTGGCGAATTCTGAAAAACTAGGATTTCGGGCATGCGGGTGCAGTCGAGAAAGCCCGAGGGGGACATTGCGAGCCGTACCTCCTCTATGCGGATTGACTCAAAGGATAGTTCCCAATGCAGCCCTCGGACACAACAGGCTGCCGGCTCGATGCTAGCCACGAGCGCGGACTCGAACTCGGGATATGGACTCCCCTAGGGCCCCGCTATTCTCTTGTTCAAATCTCCACGGTAGCTCATCATCTTCGAAGAGTTTGACGTATTCCTCGTGTGTGAACTTGGGGCTTCCTCGCCAATCTACATGGTGAGCCAGATGCATAATTGCTACCGCTGCCCCTTGAAAGAAAAATTCTGGAGCGCTCGATGCTCCCGTCTCGCGAATCGCGAAGTATGTCGATTCATAGTTTGCCGGGGTTGAAATAACCATTTCTTTGCCGGGTATAAACTCTTCTAGAGACCAGTGTCCAAAGCCGAGTGCCCGTGCGATAGACAGACACCACAGCGCTATCGTTCTCGGACTGTTCTCCGGTGTTCCCACCAATGCCTCCCACTCCGGCGAGAGAATCATTCCGCCAAAGGTATTGAACACACAAACCTGCCCCGATTCGCGTAGTAAGTCGGCGAGTACTTCGGCTGAGCCAGGGGAGCGCTTCTCGACTTCGCGGAGCGCGCCAAAGGATACGGCATTGTAGTAGTTGGCAAGATGCACGGTGACGTAAACACCAAAGGCCTCGATGAGCCCACGAGAATCGGGCGTGACACCAGACAAGAAACTATTGAGCCCACTGGTAATCGCCGAGATTGTATCCTCATCCTCATAGGAGAGAGAGGGAGAGCGTTTCAGCTCGGCGATGATGCTCTCTTTGTTGACCGCGGGTGCGCTAGGGAGGGCAGGGGCGCCTGGAGCGATTTGAAATTTACACTGGCCATCCCGTTTGGCTATGCAATGTGTTTCAGTGCTATCTAGAGACTCGCCATCGTTGCCAAAGGCAAGTGCGGCCGCACAAGCAGCGAAGCCAGCGGCAAAATGATCGACAGGAGAATTATTCTTAATCGTCTGTCCGTACTTCTCCGACCAGCTCACTCCGTAGTGAAGGGTCGTAGCGCTCGCTTCGCCACCCGTTTCCGTGACCTCAAAGCGCAACCGACCTTGGCCCATGGAGGCGAAGAGCTCCTTTGCGATCTCTAAGCGTTCGACCGGCGTGACAGCATCCACCAGGAAGGGAGGCAATAGCTCGGCAGCCGCTCGTCGTCCAGCAAGTCGTTTCAGCTCTGCTCCTGATGCTCCCACGGCATCATCAATGGTCTGATCTAAGAAGAGGTTGAAGTGATGACAATGGTAGACAACCGGAGAGTCTCCAAGGAATTTTAAGTTGTATTTGTCGATTTGATCGATAGACATACTTACCTTACAGACTGATGTGGTCGAGCCCCAAAAGCTCTTGGGCGACGAGTTCAAGCGTTTCGACTTGTGGCGCAGAGAGTTCTGCTGGCGCACGAAGTTGGCTGAGCGATATGCCAGAGCGTAGTGAAGCGCGCTTGAGAACGGCGTGAGGATCGGCTGCGTACTTACGCATGAAATTCACTAACAGTTCCCCTCGGGACCGCTCTTGAATCTCGCGAGAGGGCAGGCTCTTATCTACAATAGAGAGAATCCGTTCAACGAAGAGTCGGACCATTCCCAGGGGGCTCCCCGCGTCGAACACCGCAGTCACCACAAAGTTATCCCGCATTTCTCTGATGACGATTAGAACCTCATCAGCCTCCACTGTAACTTGCATCCTATCCGTAAGTGCATCCATCGACTTGAGTCCGGCATGGTTCGCACGAATTAGATCTCCAAAGTAGGCCGCTGCGCGTTCTGCTTCCAGACTCACGTCCGAACGATTCCAATCGTCAAATAATAAGCAATCGGGCATGGCGGTAATCAGTACCGCGCGCAAAGAAGGAAGCTCTTCGGCGAGTTCGCCGATTTTCTTACGCATGTTGAATCCTCATAAACAGGGTCTCCCAGATCCTCTCTGCGGCCATTCGCAACGCTTGGAGCGGTAGGGTTTCATTGATCTTCGCGCCGATAACGAACGAGCGTTTACTCTCTTCTCGGGCGAAAACCAGGTAGTGGCCAGGGGGCACGCTCAGTAGTATTCCGTCCAACCGATTTGCGGAATGCCCAGTACGTTTGTGCAGGGAATGCATTAGCTCCGCGGCAATAGAAGCAGCCAGCGTGGGAGCATCACCTTTGCCGGCTAAGAGCAGACCATTGCCATCAGCCAAGAATAGAGGCACCCCTAAGACTCGACTCAAGTCTCCTAATAGAGACTCTAGCGCAGCACCTAGTGCCCGCTGTGATGGTGGCTCAACCGCCTGTACCGCACTAACCAGATCGGGGGTACTCGGAATAGCAGGGGAGAGTTGGGCTTTAAAGACGTTCGCTTTTCTTCCTTCGGACACGCCAGCCCGGGAGAGCAAGGTCGAAATATTCTCAAAGGAATAAAGAGATTGGCTCATCGTCTGTTCCTTCTTCTAGCGCTGGGAGAAAGTTGGCGATCTCAGCCGCCAGTTCGTCAAATCGGTGTGCGATTGGCGGCGGACGACGGCTCATGAGTCCGAGAGGAACTCCCAACTCAGAAGCCTTTAGGAACGCGGAATCTCTGGGAATATGTGCATCGAGAACAAGTTCATCAGGCATGCTGCTCCACATCGCTTCCATGATTTTCAGGGAACTATCAACGTTCGTCTGCACCATCGTAAGAATTATACCGGCAAGAGACACTCGCGCACCCTCTTCGCGCAAGTCTCCCAGTACCTCCAGCAATTGAGGAAAAGTACTAGCAGCGAGAGGCTCTGCCTGCAGCGGTGTAAAGACCAGATCGCTGGCTCGCAATGCACCCAGGGTCGAACCTGCTAGCCCCGCGGGGGTATCGAAGACGATAATATCAAAACCCTTCGCACTATCCACGAGGACCTGGAGTCGCAACCCATTCTCCATCTCAGAAGAGATGGCAGCGCGCTCCAGCCCGTATAGCGAGAAAAGTGGAAGAACGGATAAGCCGGGTATTCGCGTTTGTATAGTGCACTCATCAAGAGGCGTCCCAGATAGATAGCTTTTGAGACCCGACTTGTCGGACTTTTTCTTAAGAGAAACCCCGATTCCTCCCTGAGGATCAACATCGACCAACAACACCCGAAATCCCATGGTTGCGAGGGATAAGGAGACATTGAGAGCGAGAGTCGTTTTTCCCACCCCCCCCTTTTGGCTTGCGAAAGAGATCGCGATCGTCATTGGATACTTCTCCGCAATCGTTCGATGTTATGCCGAGTACGCTCGGAATCGGGGCGCAGAACATGGCACCGCTCAAAGAGAGCGAGGGCTCGTTCCAAATCACCGTTGACGTAAGCTCGAGTCGCATCGCGAAATAACATATCGAAATTGTCGCCTGGACTATCTACTGAAGCTGAGACTGAGGCTGGGGCTGAGGAATAGAGGGTTCTTGCGACATCCTCTGATTGCGCTCCTGCAATTTCCAAAGGGAGGGCGAATGAAGGAGAGACGAGCTCAATACCGTTGCGAGAGCGAAGCCGCACCAAGATTTCCAGCACCGTATGCTTTTCCAATGCCGATGCTTTGATAATATCGCCAACAGATGTCTCATTGTCGATGTGTTCGACGACACTGCGGACTTCGCTATCGGAAGCAGCCTCATCAAGTTCGTCCGAGTTCTCTTGCCGACGAACCAGTTGATCGAGTTTTCCCAATTCGCGAACAAGCACCACCACGTATTTCTCTTTGACTCTTTGAATGGCACGTCCCAGGGCTGCATTTTGGGGATCGTTTCGCTTGGCCTGCACCAGGAGCTCAAGAGCCTTTGAGTACTCTTTGGCAACCAGTAGTTCTTTGAGTCGGTCATAGAACTCTTCAACCATAGAGGGGTTCTTTTCGTTAGAGGTAGGTCTGGGCACGACAACAGAAGGTTGTTGCCCCGCACTTTGTAGATAGTCGACGGCTAATGAGTTACCTGGATCGAGCAATAGAACCTCATGCCATTGCTCCACAGCCGATCGCAATTCGCCCTGCCCATAGGCATAGAGCCCTCTTTCCAAGAGCGTTGAAATTGTGTTCTCGTTAACCATGGATACATTACAGCCGAAATATTGTGGTGGGTACAGCCCCCTCACTTCCCATTCAAGCTACGCGGAGTTTGTTTTGAGCTCAAGGTAGTCGTGGGGTACCTACTTGCTTGAGTACCGGGTATCGGAGGCACCACCAGTAACCAGGCCCATTCGTCGTTGCTTCCCAAACTAAAGTTGATCCGTTTCCAAAGACAGTTGTTGATTACGCTGCCATCTAAAAACACCGGCTGCGGGGCTGCTAAAAAGGTCAGGCTCGTGCGCGAACTCGCCGAGGCGAGCACACGATTCCAAAGTCGGAAAGCTTTGGTCCGTACTGTTCCCAAGTATGTTCGCTGCGCCACTCAATTACTGGGTCCGCAACAAAGACACGCGCGGGCTCAAGGCCATAGCCGTAAATGACCACCCAGTGCTCGACTCTGTGGTGATAGCCAATGATGAGTTTGCCGGCGTCGATGGTGCGCCGCAGCGCCGCGAAGTCCATATCGTAACGAAGATTGGCTGAGAGGCCTGCACTTCGAAGTTCACGCACGATCGCGGTTTGCCCGGTGCCTTCGCGATTTGTCCCAAGTCGCTCGTAGAGGTCGCGTGGCGGCACGTTGCGCTGAAAGCTGTGAAGCACCGTGAGTGCGGAGGCAAAGCCGCAGGTGTAGCCACGAACCTGAGCATAGGCGCGAATGGGACGGGCGCGAACAGTGGGATCGGCGTGAGGGGCCGGCGGATAGAACGGCGCCGCCGTGAAGGGCTTGGGGACCACCTCTAAACCAATACACGTATCGTTCGGGAAACCCAAGAGGGAAATGGCCTTGCGTGAAAGAATGCTGTTGCGCGAAAGAGTCGTGGAGATTTTGTGGCCAAGCGTTTCACAAGCCCAAGACCACGATCACGGTTCGCAAGCCCAAGTCACAGGCCGACCAACCGAGACCAAGGTTTCCATTTCGCGTTTGTAGAGAATCATTCGACCGTTTGCGATTGGTGATGAGTTCGAACTCAAAATCGCACTCGCAAGCATGCGCGTGGGGCTGCAAAGCCTGGCTGAGAATCGAGACAGTTCGCCTGGGGCGCCATAGAATCGCGTCATGACGCCAAAGAAGTTGTCGCGCGAACAAGACAGGCCGCTGAGTGAAGACGTCCGCTGGCTAGCAAGCACGCTAGGCCAAGTCATTCGCAAATTCGAAGGAGATGCGGTGTTCGAAGCTGTGGAGTCACTGCGAGCATCGAGCCGCAGTCGTCGCCACGAAGAGACCGACGCGCCTGACCTTCGTGCGCTTCTGGAGAAGGTCGATGAGCTACCACTGGCGCAGGCGGCCGCGGTGTCTCGCGGATTTACGCTCTTCTTCTTGCTCATCAATACCGCCGAGCAAGTGCATCGTGTGCGGCGCATTCGTTCCCATGACAGGCCCGAGGAGCCCGCCCAGCCCGCCTCCATTGAGTGGACGCTCGCAGAACTCAAAGCCCAGGGCAAGAGCGCCGAGGATGTGGAGGAGATGATCGGAAAGCTCGATGTGCGGCCGGTACTGACTGCGCACCCGACCGAGTCAACGCGTCGAACCGTGTTGGCCTTGCAGGCCCGCGTCGCCAATCTTCTGCTCGATCGTGATGGAGCGCGAACTGCTGAACGCGAGCAAATTGAGGGCGATCTTGCTTCGGAAGTTGAGCTTCTTTGGCTCACCTCTGAGCTTCGCCACGATCGACCGCGCGTGATGGACGAGGTGAGCACAGTGCAGTGGTACCTCGAAGATAGGCTACTGAGTGCGGTGGCTCGCGTGACAGATGGAGTTGGCAAGGCGTTCGAGGAGTGCTTTGAGCGGCCGTTGAAAGAGAGCGCCCCACTGTCGACGGGCAGTTGGGTTGGAAGCGATCGCGATGGCAACCCCTTTGTCACGCCGGAAGTCACCTTGGCCGCCGCTCGCTACAACGCCCATGGCGTGATTCGTCAATACACGGAGGTCTTGCGACAGCTCTTCAAGCGGCTCTCGCTGTCTTCGAGCATTAGCCCTGAGCTGCCCGAATTGCGCGCCTCGCTCATTGAGGATGCAGAACGTCTCCCGAGCATTCAGAAGTCTCACGGCCGCTTGGCTAGTGATGAGCCGATTCGTCTAAAGCTGCAGTTCATGCGCAGGCGTCTCGAGGAGTCGGCCGATGCGTTGGCGGCCAGACACCTTGGCCAACACGACGATTTTCCCGGTGCCTATGCAGACAGCAAAGCGTTTGAAGCCGAGCTCCTGCTGGTGCGCGATGCGATGATTGCCGCCAAGGCGAGCAGCGTTATGGATAGGCTTCTGCGCCCTCTCATCGAGCAAGTTCGCCTGCAGGGATTCTGGGGCTACGTGCTCGATGTTCGCGAGGACTCTGAGGTGCACACCGATGCGTTGGCGGCGATTGCAAAGAGCATTGGTGAGCCGGCTTTCAATAGAGCTGCGCTGCACCGCGAACTGTTGGGTCGTCGTCCGCTAACAAGCAGTCGAACACCACTTGACCAGGAAACCGCCAAGGTGCTCGAAACCTTCCACGTCATCTCGCAGATTCAGAGCGAGATTGCACCAGAAGCTGCCGAGACGTACATCATCTCGATGGCAAGAAGCGCCGACGACTTGCTTCGTGTTCTAATTCTTGCGCGTGAAGCTGGGCTTGTGGACCTTGGCAGCGAAGAACCGACATCGAGCTTGGATGTGGTTCCGCTGTTTGAGACACGCGACGATCTCGCGTCTGCTGCTGCTGTGATGACAGAACTTTTCTCAGACCCGGTTTACATGAAGCAACTGAAGTGTCGTGGCATGCGTCAAGAAGTCATGCTGGGGTACTCCGATTCGGCCAAGGATGCTGGGCTCTTGCCCGCCTCATGGGCGCTATACCGGGCGCAAGAAGAACTCTCAGAGGTATGTGCTGCGGCAGGCGTAACCCTTACGATGTTTCACGGTCGAGGAGGTACCGTGGGACGCGGTGGTGGCTCGCCGGTCTTTACGGCGTTGGCTGCCTTGCCTCCTGGCTCGCTTCAAGGCTCGATCAAGATTACTGAGCAGGGCGAAGTCATCTCACAGAAATTTGGCCTGCCATTCATCGCCGAGCGCAGCCTTGAAGTCATGCTAACGGGCACACTCATGGCGGGCTTTGTCGATTGGCGTGACAGCGTTTCAAAGGTAGACCAAGCGCGGTATCGAGATGTAATTGAGCGTCTCAGCGACAGAGCACTTCCCGTATTTCGCGGCATGGTTTACGAGGATGACCGACTCTTCCAGCTCTTCTTGCAAGCCACGCCAGTCCGCGAGCTGGCACACGTGTACTTCGGTTCGCGCCCTGCGTATCGCGAGAAGAAGAGTGGAACGATGTCGGGCATTCGCGCCATTCCGTGGGTCTTTGGTTGGACACAAATTCGCCTCATGCTGCCAGGCTGGTTGGGCGTAGGCACAGCCTTGCATGCCCTCATGCAGTCGCCTGATGATATGCAGACACTCAAGGAGATGGCCCACAACTGGCCGTTCTTCGATGACCTGCTCTCTAAGGTCGAGATGGTCTGTTCCAAAGCAGACCTGCAAGTTGCCGAACTCTACGTTCGCGAGCTTGGTGGAGATGAGGCATTGTTCGCGGAGCTGCGAGCCGAATATACGCGAACGGTCGATGCGATCGAAGCGTTGCGCGATCGCTCGTTGCAAGCCAAACACGGCCTACTGCGAACAGCAATCGAGTTGCGCAACCCGTATCTCGATGTTTTGAGCGTGATGGAAGTTAGCCTCCTTCGGCGCAAACGCGCTGCCGAGGGGGACGAAAAGACGATCGCACTGCTCAACAAGGCTCTAGGAACAACGCTCAATGGTGTTGCACAAGGGCTTCGCAATACCGGCTAGGTTCATGCGGATTGACTCGTTTCAACAATTCCCTCAGGGTGGTTCCAGTGAGCGAGCGACGCAACCATTTGTGCCCTTGGTGTTGAGGGGTCATCATGAGAAGAAGCACATCATTCATTTCGTTCGTGTCGATTGTGCGCATCCCTTGTTGTTCAAGTGAGACCAAGCCTTGGTGGACCTGGTAGCGTTCTCAACTCGACAGATCCTCTGCACCCCGCACCGCCGCATTGTTGAATACTGACCTTCGAGGCGTTGGGCAAGAATTGGGAGTAGGGCCAGATGGTGGTTGCCGCATTGACGCTGTGCTCGCCGCGTGAAACTACAGCGTCACTTCGGGCGTGAAATTACGATGGAAGGTCGGCTTTCAACACCTAGCTCCACAGCAGGTCGCGCAGTCCCGAGCTTCGTCGAGTCGGCGTTTGTATGCAGGCTCGTACGACGGCCTCATCGGCGTAGATCGTGAGACGTTCTTTGGCGCGCGTGATAGCGGTGTAGATGAGTTCACGAGTGAGCACGGGAGAATTCTCCGGTGGCAGGACAATCGCAATGTCTGCGAACTCTGAGCCTTGGCTCTTGTGAATGCTCATGGCATAGACTGGGACGTGTGCCGGTAGACGGGATGGGGAGAAGGACCGTGGAGGGCCTTCTTTTGATTCGAAGAACGCGCGTAGGCCGTTCGGCGTTCTCATGACCGCACCAACATCGCCATTGAAGAGCTGCAGGTCGTAGTCGTTGATGCTGATCATGATGGGCTGTTTGTCGTAGTGCAACAGCCCCGGTGTTGCGCGTCCACGCTTGTCGATCTGTCGACGCACTTCGGCGTTTACCGATGTTACCGAGCTTGGGCCGTTACGATGGGCACAGAGAACGCGAAACAGGCCTAGTGCCGCTAGGGTTTCTTCTGGTGTTGTGGCCGCGTGAAAGTCTCGGTAGCCATTTCCAAGTTGAGTTGGAAGCGTTGTTCCCAGGCGATTTCCGGGTAGCGCAGGACGCAGTGCTACGTCAGGGTAGCGAGCGCTTGCGAGCACCTCGAGAGCGGTTGTGGCATCGCCTGCATTCACTGCTAGGGCTAAGGCCTCAATGCCGCTCCCCTCTTTATAGCGATAGCTTCTTGTGAGGTGAGTGACGCAGTCCGCTATTCGCGGTCGCACGTTATCAGAGAATTTCTGACTCGAGTTGCAGATGTCACCGAGTACGGCACCCGCCTCCACGGACGCCAGCTGATCTTTGTCACCGAGAAGGATGAACCGGGCTGTTGCTGGAATTGCCTCCAAGAGTCGTGACATTAAGGCAACGTTCACCATCGATGCCTCATCGACCAAGACCAGGTCGGTAACGAGTGGGTTGTTCTTGTTGTGGCGAAAGTGCGTGCTGCTGCCCGGAATCGATCCGAGCGCGCGGTGAATGGTTGACGCTTCATCGCTTATCGCCTCCTTAACTGCGTCAGAGCAGGGTAGGGCGTCCTTGGCGCCTTGGATCGACTCAACCAGCCTAGCAGCGGCTTTCCCGGTGGGTGCGAGAAGGGTCATTCGAGGAGGCGCTTTGCCAGCAGCCAACGCTTGCTCCACTAAGAGCGCTAGAATCTTCACAACGGTAAATGTCTTACCTGTGCCTGGACCTCCGGAGACCACAGCAAACGGATGCCGGCTGGCCAAGAGTGCAGCCTGTCGCTGTTTGTCATCCGCACCTGCACCGGGAAAGAGCGCTTCGAGAGCATGATCCTCTCCTGCCTCCTCGGTCAATGTGGCAGCCCGTTGCAAGATCTGCTGGGCCAAGAAGCTCTCGTGTAGCCAATAGCGCCGCAAGTACAGACGGTTTGCGTCTGTGAGTACCAAGGGCGCCAAGGTGTTTCCCGTGGAAACCATTGGGCTGCTCAAGAGTATCTCACGCCAAACTGTGAGTTCCGGGTATCGGCGACGCTCTCCCTCGCCCAGGTCCGGTGTGGTGCCCGCAAGTTCGGAGAGTTCAAGACACACATGGCCGTCGCCGATTCGCGCACTCGTTAGTCCTGCCGATACTAAGAGTTCTTCCCTATCATCGTTGGCAAGCCTGGCCGTGCTGCGAGCGAAGTGGTAATCGATTGGCCGCAGCGCTCCGGCCGATCGCAACTCCTCGAGTGTGGGTAGAGACGTCATGACTCGACACCTCCAACGACATCACCAAGCGCACGCAGCTCTGCAGCCGTTGGTCGATCGAAGAAGATACCCGTGCCAGGTGGTGCCTTTGGGTGCATGCCGCGCATGAAGAGGTAGTAAACGCCTCCCATGTCGCGCTCGTAGCTGTAGTTGGGGATGCGCATCGCGAGGTAGCGATCTAGAGCCACGAGATAGATGTGATACTGCAAGAAGTAGTGGTGCTCTGCCATTGACTGAGCCATTGCTTCGGGACGGTAGTCGCCGTAGTGCTCACCCAGCTTGTTTGACTTGTAGTCCATCAGGTACCAGCGCCCTTCGTGGACAAAGACCAAGTCCATGAACCCCTTCAAAAAACCTGCTAGCGGGCGAAATCCGAGGTTTCGCACCTGCCCTAGATAGGCATCGTTCCAAGGAGGAGCTGTGCGCCCCTGCAAAGCCCTTGCGAGAGCTGCTGCTTGAAATGGTGCATCGTCCCTGCACACGGGCATGTTGAACTCGAGCTCGTCTAGTCGCTCGTGCTTTCGAATATCGGCGAGACAAAACGGTTTCTCACTGTGTTTGTTCGCGAGCGGAGTTAGCAAGATCTCGTGGTAGGCCGGAACGATATGTTCAAGCCACCGATTGGCGTCAAAGCCAAATGCGGACAGGCTGTCAGCAATGCAAGTAATCATCGGATCGGAGTTGCTTCCCTCCTTGCGAGCATCAGCGAAGTCCATGTGCTCAAAGATGTGATGAAGCATTTGTCCCGGGTGTGCACCAGCGGGAACCGTGGCCATTGTGATACGTGCGCCAAGTCCCTCTGCTGTGGCTTCCGAAGTGGAGACGGCGTTTCGAGCGTCATGGTCATGATCGCTGTCGGCGTTGCGAGTGAGGCCGGTAAAGCTTGAGGTCCGCCAGGTTCCGCCGAGCCTGCGAGTGGCAGTGCGTCCCGCAAGGGCTGTCCCGTTGTGTATTGTGCCCTCGTACTTTGGGCCGGAGTAGTGGTCCAAGCTTCGGACGCTGACGCCACGTTCGGCGAGTGGTTCTAACGCTTGCCAAAGCTCGCGATCTTCGAAGTGCTCGAGGTCTTTCCCAAACTGGTGCAGACCCTTCCATGTCGTCTCGAGGGCATCATCGCGAAGCAAGAGATAGGCGAGAGCCGAGCTTCCAAAACTCGTCATGACGCCGCAGACGACCGAGCATCGGTGGCGAGCACGTGTGAGCGCGACGTAGAGAAGACGCAAATCTTCCGCAAGCGTCTCGCGATTGAACTGTTCCTTGTGTTCATCGAGCTCCTCGCTGCCAATGTCTAGCTTGAGTTTGCTGGAATCGTTTTGGTCGTGAAATCGAACAACGCGTGCCCTTTGACGCTTCGAGGACTGTCCTTGCCACAAGAAAGGGCAGTAGACGATGCCGTACTCTAGCCCCTTACTCTTGTGCACCGTTACGACATTTACTGAGGCGGCATCGGTCTCGAGACGTAGCTGGGCGGCCTCTCCCGCTGCGCCCCTTGCTGCCTTGTCGACTCGCAAAGTTTCAAGCCATGCGCACAAGACTTGCGGCCCTGCGTTGGTTTGCAGTGCGCGCTCTTGCAAGAGCTCTGCAAGCTGCCCGAGGTTCGTCATGCTGCGCTCGCCGTCTTGGCGACGAAGCAATCGCGCGGCGACTTTCGACTCGAGCATCATCTGCGAGTAGGCGGGAAAGAAACCTCGGGTTGCCCAGGTATCGTGCCAGGCGCGAAATCCATAGAGCACAGTTTCCCAACCTCGCTCGTCATCCTGAAGATTTGCGAGGTCGTTGCCACTGTAGCCCAGAAGGTCAGTGGCGAGGGCTGCTCGAATGGCGCTGCGATTGCCGGGAAATGCCATGGCGTACAAGACTCGTCCAAGCTCTTTGGCTTCGTTGGTGACAAAAACGCTGCTATCGGACTCCAAGACCGAAGGCACGGAAAGCGCTCTTAGGGCATCTTGGATTGCCCGAGTCTGTTGATTTGTGCGAACGAGAACCGCTATGTCGCCGGGTACCACAGGTCGGCCGTCGATGGTGGCAGAGCTTCGCAGTAGACGCACAATCTCACCCGCGACACGCTCGGCACAGCGTGACAATACGGCGCTCTTGCTCATTGCCTTCGGAACGCCGTCTTTGGTGCGAACAGTGCTGTCGCTGCCATCTGCGCGCTTGCGTTCGAGTACGAGCAATTCTAGTGCAGCAGAATTTGTCTCATGGTCTACGAGTTGATCCTTTGCAAAGGGAGCGTGTCCAACGGGCGTGAAATCGAGCTCGGGAAAGAGGAAGGCATCGTTCTGGTGTTCGAAGACGGCGTTCACCGCCGCTATCATCTTTGGGCTTGAGCGATAGTTTGTCGCCAGGGTATGCGTTCGATCTGCGGCGTCGCGACGGGCCTTGAAGTACGTGAAGAGATCGGCCCCGCGAAAGCCATAGATGGCCTGTTTGGGATCACCGATGAGAAAAAGGGTGCGATTAACCGAAACTGAGGTCTTCTGAAAGTAGATGCGTCGGAAGATTTCGTACTGCACCGGATCGGTGTCTTGGAATTCATCGATGAGTGCTATGGGGTAGCGCTTTGCCAGTGCCCCTGTGAACAGTTGCCCGGGCTCACCATCTCTAAGGGCCGAGCGAAGCTGCAAGAGCAAGTCGTCAAAACTCAGCGTGGATCGGTCCGCCTTGCGCGAGGCGTTTTGCTCCCGCACGTAGTCGACCAATCGAAGCTGAAGCGCCATGAGCTCGCCTTCGAATGTGGCTGCTGCTGCTTCACTCGCAGAAACGACTGTCGCTGCGAGGTCGAAGAACGCATGCTTTGGGGGTCTCTTGCCTCGTCGCGTGCCCTTGCCTGATGCCAGCGCCTCCGTGGTCAGGCGTCTTAGGAAGTGGCCATCCTCGACGAGTGTTGGAGATGGGTTTGAGAAGAGATGATCAACAGCAGGTGCGTACTTCCCAGAAATCTGTTCAGCCTTGTAGGAGCGCTGGTTTAGTTCTGGATTTGAGAGCAGAGTCTGCATGATGTCTTCGCGTTCGGTACGCCACATGCGTCGTGCTTTTTGATAGCAGGCCTCAAACTCCTCGATTCCAACTGCAGGCGGAGCCACTTGCTCAGGGAGCACCAAGAGGTCCGGATTTCCGATGATTTGTTGGGCGAGCGTGCGAAGCTCCGTCGGCGAAAGCTTGCGGCCGCGGTAGAATGCAAAGAGGCCAGGATCGATGGCGAACATTTCGTTCGCCCAAAAATCATCGGCGATCTCTGAAGCCAATACTCGGTCATCCGCTTCAAACTCGCTATCAAAGGAAGTGCCGCTTTCGAAAGCGGATTCTTGCAGGCAACGCTGGCAGAAGCCGTGAATCGTGAAGATGCTGGCCTGATCAAACGATCGCAGAGCGAGGCTCAGCCGCTTTATATCAAGATCTACACTGTCGTTTGCAATGCGAGTTTTCACATACGCCAACAGCGAGCCGTCGTCGCTGGTGCCCGTGCGCAATGCCACTTGGGTTTGCGTAATTCGGCGGCGGATGCGGTCGCGCAACTCTGCCGTTGCGGCACGGGTGTATGTGACTACTAGGATGTTTTCGACGCGGGCATCGGTCTCGAGCAGGCTCCGGACGTAGAGCGTCGCTATTGCATAGGTCTTTCCTGTACCCGCACTGGCTTCGATGAGATTCGTGCCAACGAGGGCAACCTCGTTAGAGTCGAGTGGCTTCACGGTCACCGGATGCGCTCCCTATGAGCGAGAAGGGGGCCGAAGACTGTCGTGGCGATCTTAGAAAAACACTGAAATTCCTCTGCGGGCCTTGGCAGTGGGTTAAAGTCATCTGCAATTGGATCGGAGTTTCCGTAGAGCTGGTGCACGTACGCATCAGCCACGTCGGGTGGTGGACCTCGGTGGTATTCCCCGCCTCGGTATGCAGCTCTTGCTATCGAAAGTGAATCATCAATGTTCGCGGTTGGGTCCTTTGCCTGTGACCGTAGCCAGTGATTTGCAAAGAGACTTGAAGATACGGGAAAGAGTGGCAGCGGAACGGCCTGCCCAGCTTCATAGAGCGCAACAAGAGGCACAAGTTCTGCGAATGGATCTTGAACTGGAGCCAATCGAACACCCACCGCATTCCCAGCATCGCGACCAATAGCAATGCTCTCACGAGGATAGTCCGGATGATCTTGGTGGCAAAGGAGGAGATGCTGAAGCCAGGCGCGCAACTCGCGCTTTCCCGAAAGGGAAGAGTACGAAATTTCCTGACGAGCGCTTGGCCATAGGTCACCAATCTGGCCAATGATTCGCGTGGATCCCACGGTGACATCGACCTCGAGGTTCGGCAGCGCCTCTTCAGTGCGAAATGGCTTCACCATCGCAACAATGGCTTCAATGAGCGGAATCTCTTGTCGAAGATGATGACTTCCCGGAGTGCCGAGCGGCAGGGCACCAGAAGCTCGGAGTACGTCCATGGCTCGGCTTGGGTCGCCCGTCTCAAGCATGGCCGCCAGCAGCTTGTCACCCACATGCCAGCACGCCAAGCCCTCGAGTTCCATCGGTTCGCGAACTGCCAGCTCCTCCTGGTCTTCCGGAAGCCGAATACCCACCCGCCG
>JANTGM010000087.1 GCA_024762925.1 Kofleriaceae bacterium
AATTTCTGGTGTGGAACACCAGACCACAGCGCCGAAGGCGCGAAACACCACGCTTGCTCGCAAGCGTTAGCTAGTTTTTGTCCCTAGCGGGACGGAAGCTAGCTAGTGCGCGGTCCATAGACATTGATTCGTGATCGCGAAGTCAGCTCGTTTGCTGGCGAGGCGGGAAGAGGGAGTTTGCTGGGGCAAGCGACCGATGAACAACAAAGAAGACTGGCAGAGCCAGTCTCTCCAGCGGGCGAGAAGACGAGTGAGCGTTCTATATTCATGAATCGCGCACTAGAGCGTGCTAGCTAAGAATTATACCAACCTTTATGTAGCGCCAAGGCTCCGATGCGAGCGCTCATGTCACCCGCTACTGATGCAGGACGACACTGATGCGAGGTCTCTTGACGCGTCGTAGCGGCGAGGCGCCCCAAACGTGTAGCAGTCAGCCCTAGGGCTTTTGGCAACCCACACCGTAGTACTTCTTGCTACCAGCCTTCACAGCGTCATCCACTGAGAGCCGTGGCAACCACACAGGGCTTTGAGGAAAGGCCACCTTGCCCGCTCGCAAGTTCATGCCCAGCATGCCTCGCAGCTCGTTGGCACGGGTCGACTTGGCGCTGATATTGGCCTCGGCCTTGTTGCGGTCCACAAGAACGCGACTGCCGTAAAGCTTGAGCCAGTCCTTGTTAATGCTGAGCTTGATTGCCTTGGCCTCGTTGTTCTCCGAGTCCTCGTGAATATAGTCCGGCTCGTCCTCAATCTCGTCGAGAGCAATCTTGGTATTGAACTCAAGGTAAGCCGTGTCCACGTTGGCCGTCATCACGTTGTTCTGCAACAAGATGGTCGTTGAGCGAGGATTGTAGATGATGTGCCGATCGGCAAAGGCCAGCACATTATTTTTGACGGTGGCGCGAACCGAGGCATCAAAGTCCATCACGTTGCCAGAATAACTCTGAGCGATGGGATCGTGTTTCCAAGTAAAGAGAACCGTGTTATTCTCAATGAGAAAGGTCGGTCCATTCGGATCATATTTGGAACCTGCGTACTTAGAACCAACGTAAATCCCCGTGCCAGTGTTATTGATGACCAAGTTATTGCGAATGGCAATCTTGCTCTTTTTGTAACCAGAGACCGACATCGCCCCCATCGTTGGAGCGCTGTTCATTACGATATTGTTTTGAACGGTGATATCCCAAGGTGTCTTGTCGAACATGCCGTTCTTGCCCGCCGAAATGACCAGAGCACCACTCTCCGGCGTCGGATTCTTGCCCGTCTTGGGATCAGCCAAGCGCACAATCTCCCAGTTCTTGTCGGTCTTGTAACGATTGCGAGCGCCGTGATCGAGAATCAAACCATCGACGAGAATCTTGCCTGGATAGCCATCTCGAGGCGCAACCTTCATCAGGTCAATCTTGAGCGCGGGGGTCATCTGATAGTTCTTGGTCTTGTTGTCACCCGATAGTATCGTCCGATACGCCCCCCAAGGATCACGCTTCTTAAAGTCATCGGAATAGCCACCGATGATGCTCACAGGCACGGTGATAACGTGGGTGCCATTGTCGCCCTTGCCCAGATACAAGCCACCGGCCATATGAACCACGTCTCCCGGCGCGAGTCTCGAAATAATGTTGCCAAGCTCCTTTGCTGGCTTCTCCACCGTCCCCTTTTTGCCCTTGCCTCGGTGAATAGAGACGTACCAATCGCGAGCCTCCGCTTCGCCCACTCCTCCCAGCACCATCAGCGCCAAGGCCGAATAAATCATCATGTGTTTTTTCATAGCTATTCCTTCCTCTTCGTCAATCTGACCAAAGCCTCAAGGGGCCTCACAACTTATTCCGATCTTAATTCCACCGAGCTGCTCCCTCAGTAGCCCTACGCAGGCCCTAGACGCACAGAAAAGCGCAACTGTCGCCGAGACAAACACTCCTACGATTCCAGCGCTTCAAAATTCAATCAGAAGTCTCGCTATGCAAGGCTCAAGATGGAGCCAGCACCGCCGCCGAGCGCAGCTCCCCTGGGCACCTGATGCTAGATGATGCCCTCTAGCCGATGCACAAAAGAGTTACGAGCAAGCGATATCCTCTCGAGCGCGATTCTCAAGTAGCATGTCGGCCAGCCAATGCCGTCGTGGATAGAAGCCTGCTCTCAGCAACTCAGAGGGCATCGACTCACAGACTTCATCGTTGAAACGCTGCAGTGTTTCGATGCTCCATTTCCTCGCTCCGATACACCGCTGTCAGTGGAACCGCAGGTTGGCCACTCACTCCAAAGCTTCTCGGCACAGCACGCTTCCGCCTTTGAGGAACTTGCGCAGGGCAGCTGGCAAGACGATGTCGATCCCGCTGTTGCTGGGCTCTTTGAGCGGCGGTTGCGGTCAGTTGATGCGCTTCTTGCCGACTTACCCGAAGCACCTGTCTCGGAAGCTCTGAGGCTTGGGCTTCGTGTTCGCATGCGCCAGATCATGCAGCGAGGCATTTGGCCCGCCATTCGTTTGCGTGCGTTAGCAGACTTCTACTACAGCCGTGCGGTGCTTCTCATGCACAACATCGAAGTTCTCGATACAGAGCTCTTGCGAAAACAGGCCTCTCTTTCCGTGTGGCATCCTGTGAGCAAAGAGGGAATTCGCCAAGAAGGCCTCTGGGAAACTCACCATGAGAGCAGCGTAGTATGGGGCCCGCAGCATATCCGCGCTCTCAAGATCGACCTGCGAAGATATCGGCTCGTTACGTTTGACCTCCGCGATGAAAGCGGTGACCACGATGCGCTTGCTGCGCGCCTTGAGCGGCTGAACGCCATCGCAGGCAGCTCGGGTGGCTTTTTTCTCTACTCCGAACCGGATATTGAGGCTCCTTCGGCCCAGTATGACCCTGTTGGAATGATTCTCGATCATCAGAACATTTCCTATCCTCCAATCGAACCTCGGGCCGCACTGCTATTTGCCAATTCGCGAGTCGAACTTCGCCGAATTGGGCTCGCTGATGTTGAACTCTACTGGCAAGAAAGAAAGCTCGATCTGTCGTCGGCAATCCACCGCTCCATCTCATCGATTGGCCCTGCAAGCCGGTGTGTCGCAATCGTTGGCGCCACCGTGTTTGCGGTTGGCCATGACCTCACGGTGCCCCTCAATGGATTCCTCTTGCCTTGGCCGGAACACGATGGACGGCCTCCCGCAGTCGGCACGGTCCTTCGATGGAAGGGGCCGCGAATGAAGAACGGAGAGAGCGCCCAAGAGGGCCTATCGGGAGGTCCTCTACTTCTCGAGGACGGTGAGCCATGCATCGATTACCGCATCGAAGGTTTCTGGGGTACCGCCGCTCCCCTCACCTTCTCACAAGACGAGACCGGGGATCGAAACCTGCTCGCTCGTTTGGCTGTCGGCACAGATGCTCAGGGATTCTTCTACATCGTGGCAATCGATGGCCGTCAGGCAGAGCGGGCGCTGGGATTGTCGCTGGCAGGGAGCGCGGCTTGGATGCAGGGTCTTGGGTGTGAGCGAGCGGCAAATATGGATGGCGGTTCGTCCAAGCGGCTCATGCTGCTCGGTGAAGTTATGGATGCACCAACCACCGAAGTTGCCCATTCCTCATCCAACGAAACGCGCTTGCGACCAGTATACTCGGGTCTCGCGGTGATTCCCCTAGCCACCTGAGTCACACAGGCGTACCCGCCATGGCGGAGCAAGAACTATTCGTAATTTAGCTCTTCAGCTAGCCATACTCGCCAAGCATTGCGTCGACAGCCAAGAGCCCCTGAGAGAGAAGCTGCTCAACAACGGCCTTTGGCACGTCATCTTCTCTATTCGTATCGGGGTGAAGCACACCAAGCACCGAGTTCGCCCAACAGATTGGTGCCGGCCGATGACGCTTTAGGTACGAGAGGCGCGACTCATAGTTGGTTGGAATCGATTCGAGGAATACATGCCACAAGCCCATCCAGTCTTCGCCAGAGCCCATACGCCAGCCCATGCAATACCGTTCGTAAGTAGGAAATTCTTGCCACGGAGGTGCCAGGTCACCCGCCGAATCGAGGTGCCAAGGCAATCGCTCTCGGCATGACTCCTTCCAGTCCACAATGCAACTGTAACACTGTCTGTTGATCGAGACGCCCGAAATTGAAACGGGCCCCCAAAGGGGCCTCGCTCTAAACAGCTCTTTTGGGGTCGCTAGTCGCGCAAACTCATCAAAATTCTGATTACGTACCAGAACATCAGGGCGATTGCAGAGAATAGGGCGAGCGATGCGGCAACGTAGCTCTCGGAGTCATAATGGGCCAAAACCTGCGAGGTGTAGTAGAGAACGTAGCCACCAGCCAACGCCACCATCGCAAACGAGAAGATTATGCCGAGGTTGAAGCCTCCAAGAATGGAGAGAGCAATGAGTACCATCGCACCAGCACCACCCATCGCAAGGCCGCTTCTCATGAACGAGAAGTCCTTCTTGGTTAGGAAGACTGAAGCCGTGAGCGCAGAGAACAATGCGATTGTGATGTATGCAGCGTCGCGAATGAAGTGAGGGTCACTACCACCCTTCGCCATGATATCTGCGCCCTTTAGCTCTGCAATGAAGAGAAGGGGTAGGAAGATGACTGCCTCGGCAAGGACATAGAGTCCAAGTCCCATGTATTGCAGCGTCTTCGAGCCTCGCTTCTGCGCCCACATATCGGCCACGTAGCCAACGCCCATAAAGAGCATAAGAAAGACGCCCCAGTTGTATCGGCCGCCAAGGGAGAACTTGAGGATGGGTACAGAAATGTACTTACCGATCGTTTCGTTGTTCATGAGGAGCCAAGAGAGGCCGGCGAACAAGAAGATTGCACCGGTTAGGTGCAAGTAGGTCATCCGAATAAATCGTACTCTTGGAGGCGCGCCTGCGGTAGCGGTCGCACCTGGGATTCCGCGCCCATGGTGTTGTGGGGGATGACCAGGATGTTGGCCAGCAAACTGTTGCTGATTGTGTTGCTGACCATACTGTTGCTGACCGCCACCATATTGCTGCTGACCGTGTGCTTGTTGGCCGCCCTGCTGTGCTTGCTGCCCATACCCTTGCTGCGCTTGACCATACGCTTGCTGGCCATACCCTTGCTGCGCTTGACCATACGCTTGCTGGCCGTAGCCTTGCTGCGCTTGACCATACGCTTGCTGGCCGTAGCCTTGCTGCGCTTGTCCATACGCTTGCTGGCCGTAGCCTTGCTGCGCTTGCTGCCCATACCCCTGTTGCGCTTGTTGGCCATAGCCCTGTTGCGCTTGTTGGCCATAGCCCTGTTGCGCTTGCTGCCCATACCCCTGTTGCGCTTGCTGCCCATACTGCCCTCCTGGCTGTTGATGCCCAGCGTGTTGATGCTGGCCCTGAGGCTGTTGGCCGTAGGGTTGTGCAGCGGGCTGACCGGGAGCCGATTGGCTCCCCCAAGGTGGCTGATTGTTTTGATTTGACATGGGACTAGTCCTCGCGGTGGGGAGTGCCTTTGCTTTCTGCTGGTCTCACCACAGTGGCGAATCCACACAGAGTCTACAGTCTATCAACGTACACTTGCTTCTCACATAGGCTCATGAGTGCTTTGTGGTCTACTCCGGAAAATCCCTAGTAGTAGCGTGTCGGTATTTCTCGTACCTCATTATGCTTTCAGCAGATCTTGCAAGATTCGAAAGAAAAATGGCCTGACCTTGCGACGATTGGCCTTCCCAGGCGTTCCTAATAACGTGGCCTCTTCTCTCCGCACACAATCCCCGATTGAGCTGCGCATTCGTCAGTCCAAGGTCGCGATGCTCCGGGCAAGACGGCTGGTGCAGTGGGCACGATCTCCAGAGCAGTTTCCCAAGGCACCGCATGACTCCATGGGCGATCGAGTCTTGCTTCATGAAATCGCAGTCGACGCCCAAGGGGAGCAGAGTCATCCAAGCCTTGAAGCGGGGAAACTTCGAAACTTGTCCATAGCCGCTGCGCACTTTGATGGACGTCTTCTCACCGCCGGTCGGGGCTTTTCATTCTGGCGACTCTTGGGGCGCCCCACGCAAGAACGAGGATTTCTCCCAGGTACTGAGATTCGCGATGGCTGCGTGGTTCCAACCATCGGCGGTGGTCTGTGCATGCTCTCAGGCGCGCTCTTCAGGCTGGCCGCCGAAATGAACTGGACCATTCATGAGCGACATGGGCATACCGTTGCTCCAAGCGATCTAACCCGAATTGACGCGACAGTCTTCTGGCCCTTTGTCGATTTGCGTTTCGCTCCCCGCTCTGGGTCCGCGCTTTTACGTATTCGCCTCGCAGGTGGTCAGCTGCGCGTTGCGGCGTATGGCGCGGAAAGCGAGCGCCGGCAGAGGATGCACGTTTGGCGAGAACGATTCGCTTCTGTGAGTCGAGGGTTTGAGACAAGTAAAATCTATCGCTCACGCGAGGCGGCAAACAAACATCGCTCGGAGTTCCTCGGACGAGATTCACAGCGCATTCTGCCAAGAGGTCTGCGCCGAAATTGTCTTACGTGTGAAGAGCGTGAGTGTAACGCCCGTGCAAGTCTGGTGGAGACACTATGAGAGCAGTCGCACTTTGTGTGGAACCCTCTCCATGGCTCGATCGCGCAATACAGAACTATTCTCACTCCGATCTGCACACGCTGGTTCCATGGCGAGTTCCTGGTTGGGCACCACGATTCGCGCCGCCCTCGCTCAAGCGATTTGTGTCCCTTCGCGCCGCTCAAGGACGAGGCGCACTTGGCTATCCCGCTCTCGAACTCGCCACACGCCTCTATAGCCGCGGCCGACGCGACAAGATGTTTCAGTGCCAGTTCGCGCTGCGTCAAGCCTCTTCCATATGGGCCTCGCGAACACCTGAGCTGCGACTAGCACATCACGTGCTGGCTCCGAGCTTGAGCGCGCGAAGGCTCTTTGCAGCACGAAGCAAGGCGGAGGCAATCCTGCTGCTCGACTTGCCGCTCTTTCGAACCATGCACGAAGACCTCGATCGAGCCGCTGCAGCCCACCCCGACTGCAAGTTTTTGCGACGCTACCGGGCACCAAGCTGGGCAATCGTCGAACAGGAGTGCGAGATTGCGATGGCGGATCACATTGTTGTGCGGGGCAGGTTTGCCCGACAAGAACTCATCAAGCTTGGCGTGTCGCCAGACCGCATCACAATTGTTGAGACCGCGTACCAACCCATCACTCCGAATCGCCTGCGAGCTCACGGCCTCCTTCGGGTCATGCTGCCCGGCCTGGCTGCAGCACGCCACGGCACCGCACAACTCCTGGCATCCCTCGAAACTCGGCCCTGGCTCCGCATTGCACTGCGACCCGGAGAGGGTGCCGAGCCCGAATCACTCATGGGCCATCCACAGGTCAGTCGTGCAAACGCAACTACCCTGAGCGAAGTTGACGCTGTTGTCGCCCCAAGCCTTTGCGAAGCGTACTTTCCCGAAGTGCGAATTGCAGCTGCATCAGGCATTCCCGTTGTGGCAACGATGCGTGGCGCGGGGGCGGTTTCGCATGAAGAGCTGACCATCGAACTGCCAAGCGCCATCGAGCGTGGCCTTGCATGCGCTCTCGATGCACTGCACGACTCAGATCCCTCCGATCACGGCCAGTCGGTATCGGGCCAGCTCTCACACTAACGCTCTGTGGCAGCTTCCAGACGCTTGATGCGATCAAAAGATAGATCGTGCATTGACGAACTCACCCCACCTTCAAAGTGTCGCTCACGCACTTGCCCAAGGCGTGCGCCTCAAGCTTCTTCGCCATTGTTGAGCAGGGGCAAGCTTGGGCCTCCTCGTTCTGCCCCGGTCGCGCCACGAAATCCTGCACATTGGTGCCAGACTCCCTCCTCGTTCACCAGCGCGCAGAGACCATCGAACGTCTCCTCCATTGCTCGACGAGCGTCACGAAGCTTGTGGCGAAGCACCGATTCCGTCACACCAAGGGCATCCGCGGCTTCGCGATTCGAGAGCGATAGAATTTCTCTTAGAACAATGGCCGCCTCATCTTCAGGTTCGAGCGAACGCGCCACGCATGTGAAGCAAACCGACAGGTGTGCACGAACATCGAATTCAAACTCGGCATCCTTGGTCGTTGCGATAACCTTGCCCCTTAGCTCATCGTCCTCTGCGCACTCTTGTTCGACACATGACTCAACGGCCGCCAACATGAAGGCTTGCCAGAGCCTGGCGACTTCTACCTACACCGCAACACAAAGTGGGGATATTTTTTAGCCTCGAGTCTCAGGCCCCTATCTAGTGCGCGATTCATGAATATAGAACGTGCTCACTCGTCTTCTCGCCCGCAGGACAGTCTTTGATGGCCAAGGTTCGTTTGGTGTTGCCTCCGTGGCTAGAGGACAACGCCTTCCCAACGGCTAATCCACTTGGTCGGGGTAAATTCTGGGAGAACGAGGGGCGGCATGATTGGAGTGCCATCCACCCAAAGACTCATGAAGTCCACCTTCTCTCCGGTCTTGTAGAACTGCGTGAGGTAGGACAGATCACAAGCGGAGAAATCGCTCAACCATTGGTCCAGGTCTCGCACTCCTAGCTCGTGCAGAAGATGCATGCTGTACCCGCACGCTTCCTCTTCGTAGGCGCACAGCTTGGTGATTAGTTCGTCACTCGGATTGTCATGAATCACGGAACCTATCTCGCGGGCCTCGGCGCAGACGTTCCACTGCACCGTGTGCCCAAAGAGGTGAGCAACAATGAAAAGCGCACTCTCCACTTCCTCTTCGTAGTCAACGTGGATTTCCGCACCATCCAAATCCCCGGTGAATGGCGCAGCAACGTCGTTGATGCGCACCGGAATCTCGTAGCGCTTCTCGATGTGTGCCTTCACCAGATTGAAAACTTGGAGAAATCGCTCTTTGCTCGGCTTGCTCACGGAAGCCGCCTACTTGATCGCAGAACGCACTTGGCTTGCGGCCATCTCGTGCAGCGCGCCCATCACGTTGTAAGCGGTGAGTTCGACAAGCAGCTTTGTCACAAGCGCATGCTGCTCGTCACTAAGAGTTCCCTCAGCTGCACGCATCGCCGCAATGAGGTTCTCTTCTTGCTTCGACAATTCATCTTTGTCGACGTGACCGTCGGCGATGGATGCGGTGAAGTGCTCGAGTTGAGACACATGCTCATCGAGATCGGGGTGGTTGTCGTCGTCTATCCAATTTACTCGTGCCATTCTCTTCCTACCTATTCTCGACGATCTGCTTCACTGCAGTCAGCCGCTCTTGCACATGTTCGCGCCCGCCCAACTCTTTCATCTTTGAGAGCTTTGCCTCGGGCAAAAAGTCTACATCCGTGCACTCGATGATCGCTGCCAATTCTTGAAGCTCACGTTCCAGACTCTGGCTTGAAGGCAAGAACCCACCAAGTGCCTCAGCGAGCGCCTCCTTGGTGATTTCGTCGCTTCCAGCGATCAGCGAAATGCGCCAGGCACGCCCAATAATGCCCTCGATATCGGCACCACTGAGATTTCCTTTGTGCTGAATCTGCTTGGGAACATTCTCTTCGCGAAGTGTGGCCCCAGATTTCTTGGCCAACACAAGAAAGAGCTTGCGCAACTCGCTCTCCTCCGTGGGATAGAAAAGCGGCACGTGAACCTCCGCGCGTCCCTGCCTCTTAATGTCGATTGGCAGCAAATCGGGTCTCGCCGTGAGCAGCATCCAGAGAATCCTGCCACGGTAACGCGTATCACCCATTTGCTGCGCGATCATTCCGAAGATGCGGCTGTTGACGCCCGAGTCACCGCCGCTGCCTTGGCGATCACCAAGCATAGCATCAGCCTCATCAACGATGACAACGACCGGCCCCATGCTACGAAGAACCCCTAAGACTCGTTCTAGGTTCCCCTCAGTCTCACCGACGTACTTCGAGCGAAAATTCTTGAGTTTAACGCAGGGGATGCCGATCGACCCTGTCGCACACTGCGCCAAGAAGCTCTTTCCCGTTCCCACGGGGCCGCAGAAAAGGTATCCCATGGGCACACTCTCGAGCCGCCCCTTCTTGAGCAGCAATGCATCCTGCCGCAAACGCTCTTTGGCCGCATCATGACCTACAACCATGTCCAGCCCCCAGCTTGGCTCAATAAACTCCAATAGCCCCCGAGCCTGGCGCTCAATCAGTCGCTTCTTGAGTTTCTGAAACGTTGCCGAGTCGAGCCTCTCGTCGGCCTCCAGAGCCGATTGCACCAGCACGTTGAGATCGGCGAGAGAGATGCCTGCGGTGAGCTTGGCAATCTCCTCAATCGTGTAGTCGCTTACGCTCTCAATCCTCTTGCCAGCCACAGCTTCCAAGTAGGCCAGGCGGTCGGCTTCTTCTGGCAGGCTCACCTCAATCGATGCAATGTGGGGATTGCCGATGAGGCGCTCAGAGATGTTGCTCTGCTGATCTTCGAGCAGTGCCACACACATGTTGAGACGCTTGAGATACGGACTGGTCGCCCAGTTAAGCAAGGTTACAAGGTGTGTCTTCTCTTGTAGTGATATGCGATCACCTCGTGGAACGACAAAACTGGCGTGGTCAATCACGATACCCACGCTCAGTCGATCTTCGGGCTTTGCCATGACATTGCGTTGAAGAAACCGGTCTAGAACCATGAGCGTCTTGCTTGGATCCTTAGGTATTTTACTTAGATCTCCAACTCGGCGATTTGCGAGGGTGACCATTTCTCGAAGCCGCTCCGAGCTGCTGCCCGCAACACAGCGCAAGCCTCGAGCGAGATCGTAATGAAGCACGAGATCCCAGCGCCCAAAGAGCTGCTGTGAGAGAAAGTCGGAAATTGAGCCGAAATTCGTCTCTTGAGCGGTAGTTCGCACGAAGTCGAAGGTGTTTCCGTGCAGCAAGAAGACATTGGTGGTGCCTGAGAAATACAACTCGGCGAGCTCGCCGGCCCATGAGGGGAACCAGTCCGGCAGGCGATCAGATCGTGAAAGCTCTGTCGCCTTCCCAGCCGCAAGTACCTTGTCTTCCCCCTCACTCATATTCGAAGTCCTCGCCAAAGATTTCTGGGGTTGCCTCGGTCTCACTTGTTAGGCCGGTTATGTACTCGAGTTCGCGCATTGCTTCCTCGGTGTGGGCCATACCATCGGCAATCGCATCAACTTGAGAGCTAATGTAGTCGGGGTCTTGGTTCGAAACGCCCATCTCGCTAAGCCCTTGGATCTTGCCTTCAATTCGATCGAGTTCCACCCGAACGAATTCTGCGTTGTCGTGCGCCTTGCGATAGTTCTCGAGCCGCATGACTGCAGTGGCGATGCTGTCGTTAAGAGAATTTACGATTCGCTCTTGGCCCTTTTCCTCTGCAATATTCTTACGTCTCTCTAGGTCTTGTAGGCCCGTCGAGATCTCGTCTTCATCGGTGGCTTGAAGAAACGACTGCAGAGCCTTGTCGGACACTTGGAGACGCAAGAACACCCACAAGAGCCTCTCAAGTCCAGGAGTCCGAACATCGCCTCCAATGCCACCTGCCTGCGCTCGGTGGTGTCCCCGCACTCCCTTGGCGATCTTGTGCATCGTGCGGCAACGGTTGCGTAGCTCTAGGAAACGTCTGCGAGCATCTGGATCGAGCGCTCGAATGGTCTCAGACAAACTGATGTCAGCTTTGGCCTTTTGACTACCATTGGCGATCTTGCCAAGTTCGCCTTGCTCTGCGTGGACTCGTGCGTCAATCGCTGCTTGAAATCGTGGAACGGCAGTGAGTCCCGCCAGATAGGCGAGTTCGCCGGCTGCCACGAGCGGAAGCAGAACATCAGGCGAAATCATGGCCGCAGTTACCGTAGCCCCTCCTAGGAAGAGCAAGTTCCACCGAAAGGTGAACGCCTCCTTGAGGTAGCGGAGAATGCCTGCCTTTTTCTTAGCCACGAGTCTTAGTCGTCTCCCGCTCGACTCGAAGCCTCGAGTTGCTCAATGGTGTCCCGAATATCGAACACGATGTCCTGGAATGCGTCTTCGCGCTGCATTTCTTTCGCGGGCCGATCGGGCGGAGGAACATCCATCTCTCGAAGAATGGTTCCTGGTGACGATGAGAGAATGAAGATTCTATCGCCTAGGTACACCGCCTCTTCGATTGAGTGCGTAACGAGGAAGATGGTTGCTTCGAGGTCACGCCAAAGGGTTACGAGATTGTCCTGCATGAGCATGCGCGTGGCGGGGTCGAGGGCGCCAAAAGGCTCATCCATAAGAATAATTCTTGGATGAAGAATCAGCGTTCTCGCAATCGCTACGCGCTGCCGCATTCCGCCAGAGAGCTGATGGGGATACTTATTGGCGTCGTCCTTGACTGAAAGCCCGACCTTGTCGATCCACTCTTTGGCGTGTTCGTACCGCTCCTTTTTTTTTACTCCGCGGCATTCAAGTCCAAATGCCACGTTGTCGATCACGGTTCGATGGTCAAACGACGTGTAGTCCTGAAAGACCATGCCACGGTCGGCACCCGGCCCACGAACATCAATACCGTCGACCTTCACACTACCCGTCGTTGGCGGATGCTGTGGAGACAAGCCGGCAATGAGCCGCAGAATCGTCGATTTGCCGCAACCCGAAGGTCCCAAGACCGAGACAAACTCGCCATGGCTTGTCTTGTCGACCACCTTGAAGTTCATGTTTTCTATCGCCGTGAAGGCCGAAGCGCCCTCGCCAAAGACCTTGCTGACACCAGAGAACTCAACCAGAGGTACGTCTTCAGGCACCGCAGCAGGCTCATTTGAGGCAATGGAGGGTTCGTCGCCATCTTCGCGCCCCGAAGCGACGACAGCTGGCTTCGCTTCGGCGTCAGTCTCCATACTTGGTCCTAGCTTCGCTTCGGCGTCGGTCGCTGGCACTTCTTGCTCCGACTCGTTGCTGGCCTCAGGCTCACCAGACTTCGTTCCTTCAGTCATCTACAGATCCTTGCGGTAGGGAAAGAGACCACGCTGAAACCAAACCATGGTGCGATCAATAATGTACGCCATGATGCCAATTACTAAGAGCAACAGCAGCGCGTGCTCCATGTTTCCACCACGGGTGAAACTCTGATTGATCAGAAACCCGATACCAGCTTTGGCGTTGATCACTTCAGCCAACATGATGTAGCCAAAGGCTAGGCCAAAGAGAAAGCGCACAGAAGTGAAGATGTCAGGAAGCGAGAGAGGCACGAGCACCTTGAAGATGATTTGCCAGCGTGTTGCGCCAAGCGTTTCAGCGGTCTCAACATAGCGTTCCTTGATCGACAGCACTGATGCGACAGTATCTGAGAAAATAAAGGGAACGGTCGCAATGAAGATGAACATGATCTTCTGCTTGTCCTCGATGCCAAACCAAACCACCGTCAGTGGAATTAGCGCTGCCAACGGCAGGCTCCGACCAAAGAGAACGAGTGGCGCTAAGAACGACTGTAGAGGACGCCAGGAACCTGCGAGAATACCGGCTGAGACTCCCACTGAAATCGACATACCAAAGCCCAGGAAGACACGCTTGAGCGTGGCCGCGATGCTTGAGACAAGGCCTCTCTCCATAAGAGCACCAAGGCTCGCCCATACTTCGTACGGCGACGGCATCACGGTAGGCGAGAGCACCCGCTCTTCTACAACGCTGCCCGCTGTGGCCCAGGTCCATACCCCAAGGACGCAAGCGAGACAGAGCCCGCCCAAGATCATCCTGGACAGGAAGCTCTGTTCGGCTCGCAGCCGCCCTCCAAAGAAAGAGCCAAGACTGAAGGAGCGAAGCCCCACTACTGTAGACCGCCAGCTTCCGCTGGGTACACCTTAATCTCAACCCGACGATTCTTGGCTTGGTTGAGCGGGTCGTCCGCATCTGCGGGGCGATCCCAACCTACACCAGTCGCGGAGAATTGATTCGGCTGAAGCTCTTTGAACTGCTTAATAAGACCTTCTTTGACCGCGTTCGCTCGATTGTTTGAAAGTTCCTTTACCAGATCAGCTGGAGCTCGACCCTTCATCGACGAGTCTGCGTGACCTTCGATAACGATCCGTGCAGCACCATATTGACCAGCGAGTTTGCCTACTTCCTCAATCACAAAGTCAACGTTGGGATCATAGAGCACCTCTTTCGTTTTCCCGTTCACATCCTTGGTCACCATCTTCTTCAGCTCGTGGGAGTTGGGAAAAAAGTGGATGACGATGGTCTTGGTGAGAATCTCTTCGCTCTCAGCTTGAATCGAACTTGCAGCAGCTGGAGCGAACTTCACGTCATACTCGTTCTTCTGACTTGCATACTTCTCCTCTTTCGCGAGGCGCTTGAGGATGGAGAAGTCCATGATCTTGTCGAATGGAACCTTCTGCCCAACCGCTCGAATCCGGTTGTAGAGGTAGTGAGCGGTGTTGTAGGTGCGCTCGAAGTTCGTTGGGTTGTTTTGGTTCATGAAGAAATCGCGGTTCTCCGCAAAGTTCGTCCAGTGAGCATCGGCAAGCATTCCAAGCGTTTCGTCTGCTGGAATGGAGTAACCATCCGACATGAGCTTCGCGGCCTTGCTCTTTGCTTCGTCGTCCTTCAGCTCCTCAACGGAGTCGAAGATGCCTCGCACAAGTCCTTCGAGAATATCGTCGTGGTCTTTTGCAAAGTCGGCGCGCGCAAACCACACATCAGCGATGAGCTTATTGGCGGTGCCTGTCGTCACGATGAGTTTGTTGCCGGGAACCTCGCTAAGGTTGTAGATGTCTGGCGCCCAGGTAACGCAAGCTGCGATGCTCTTCTCAGCGTTGTACGCGGCAGCTGCCTGGAAGGCGTCTGCGGTGAAGACAAACTCAACTTCCGAAGGCTGTACTCCCGCGTTAAGGAGAGCGTTGAGAATAAAAAAGTGGGACGGTGAGTTTTGGGCGAGAGCAATCTTCTTGCCGCGCAGATCAGCAATTGTCTTAATGAAGTCTCGGACCACGATACCATCACCACCATTTGACCAGTCGATCTGCTGAAAGACACGAGGCATGGTTCGCGAGTCTTTTTGCAATCCCTCAACCAAGAGAGGAAGCATGTCGACCGTTGCCCAACCAATGTGGACATCACCCGCGGCAAAGACGTTGCGCATTTGCACAGGGTCGTCGATGAGCACGAGTTCGACTTTGAATTCTTCGCCCTTGGGAGTCTTCCAAACCTTCTTGGCCGCAAACCCTTCGTTTGCGTAGATGATTGGTGCCCAACCCGCCCAGACGTTGATGGCAAACTTTACGGTGTTGCCTTCCATCTTCTTGTAGTCGGAAACGCCTTTCACCTCGGGAAGCTTGCTTGAGGCAACGTACGAGTATTCCTTGACGGTTGTGATGCCTTGTGAGTCGGGAGCTTCGGCACTAAGACCCGCCTTATCTCGCATGTCATCCAACGAGATGTCATCGGGCTTTGCCTCTTTGTCGGACCCGGCGAATCGCCATACAGCGACGCCGATGAGACCTGCAATGACCAAAAAGACCGCTGCGTAAAATCCTGGTTTCGGTTTACCTGCCATAGTGTTTTCTACCTGATTACTAGTTTTGAACTCCCGACTCTGCGGGTCGGGCTGTTGCGTGAACCTGATTTAAGGCCCACAAGATTTGCGAGCGGCGCTACGAAAAACGCCGAGAACCAAACGCGCGAGCTATTCGGTTTCTAGTTCAGCGGGCCCTAGGTCTTTCGACGTTTCCGCGATTGGAGTCGTTTCCGGGGATTTAAGCCCCAGCTCAACTTCCAAGTCACTCAGGGCGTCTTCGGCCATTGCGCTCTCAAGCCGCTCTTCGGCCTCAATATCGGCGATACCTTCTGAGGACATATCCGCCGCCACGCGAACTTTGCCTCGGTTGGTGTCGATCTTGCCTTGGATCAGATTCTCGAGCTGGCCAAAATCGGTGGTGACATTGAAGTCAAAGCCCTCTGCGAGTTTTGCGATTTCTGCTTCAGCCTCGCTCATCTTGAGCTCTGCATCGTACTTCTGAATCTTCTGGCGAACATCCGCGAGCTTCTTGTTGGCGTTCTTAATCTTCTTGAGATTGTTCTCGTACGCCTTCTCATGCATGGCGAGCTGCTCGACATTCTGCGCCATCTCGGCCTTGGCCTTTTGAAGCTCAAGAGCGAACTTGGCAGCAGTTTCTCGGTCGCCGAGTTTGAGATAGGCCTTGGCCTGTCCCTGGAGCTTTGCAACGTGCTTCTCGTTCTGAGCGACTTGGCGATTCACGCGCTCAACGAGACCACGGTATTGCTCAAGGCCCTCCCGGCCCTCTTTCATTTGTTCGACAGCCGTGTCGTACTCATATTGCATCTGGGCGATCGGATCCGCCTCCCAAAACACGTTGGCAAGCTTGTTAACTTGCGCTCGAAACGACGCCCAAAATTTCTTAAAGATCATGGCTCCCTCTCTGCGATAACCAGTGCGCACATCCTGTGCGCTTCTGTCCAGACCAAGATTTACCCTGCAGCGTAGCGGCCTCAAGCGTGCCTCACAAGGCAGCGGAGTAGCAAAAGCCCAAAGGTTGCCAACCCAGTCTGCGGCGAGGCTGATTCGACACGCTACGGGTTGTCGTTGAGCAAACGATAGCAGAGGAGAGCCCCGTTGCCAGCTGGTGCTAGTGCGTGATTCATGAATATAGTGGTCGCTTGCCCCAGCAAACTCCCTCTTCCCGCCTCGCCAGAAAACGAGCTGACTTCGCGATCACGAATCAATGTCCATGGATCGCGCACTAGAATCCGGGCGAAGCGCGTCATAGGTATTCTTGGCACCACTCTTCGCTTCGATTCCACAGCTCCAGTGCCAATTCCTCGGTCGCCACTTTGTTCGTTGGGGCCTCCTGGCAATCGACGTAGTACCGACCGCTGTCGGCGCCGATCGCGAGGTTCGTGGCGCAATACAGGCTGGTCTTTGCGCCCTCTTCGACCGTCAACATGTTGCGAGTGACAAGCGGTCGGATGGGCCACGGTATGCGTCGCCAGATTTCCGATTTGATGACGCCAGGATGTAGCGAATAGGTTGTGACGTCCTCTGGCAATCGCTTTGCGAGTTCCATGTTGAAAAGCACGTTTGCCAATTTCGAAACGCAGTACTCCCTAAATCCTAATATCGATTTCGTCGAGTTCTTTAGCAAGCTGAAGTCGATGCCAGTGGCGCGCAGGTGACCGCGACTTGCAACGTTGACAATGCGTGCGGAGTCCGCTTTTCCAAGTGCTGGCAATAGCAGTTGTGTGAAGAGAAAGGGACCGAGGTGGTTGACCCCAAATTGAATCTCAAACCCCTGCGTTGTCTGCCCGCGAGTGCCTGCGAGACCAGCATTGTTGACAAGTAGATGTAGGGGAATTCCCTTGCTCAAGAATTCTTCTGAGGCGCGTTTGACGTTCGCAAGATCTGATAGGTCGAGCTGCAGAAACTCAACCGTTTTCGAACCAACGTTCTCGCGAATCTCCGCAACAGCCGCCCTACCCTTGTCCTCGGAGCGGCAGGCCAAAATGACATGGCCGCCCGCTCGCGCCAGTTCGCGAGCTGTGACCAGTCCGATCCCCGTATTTGCACCAGTCACCACACAAACTCGATCGCTTACGTCCTCTTCTCTCATAATGAAGCAATCCTGACAGACGCATTGAGGGCTTCAAGAAAAAAGCGAGGAGTCACGAGATCAGCTCCATTGGAACGTGCGGGACGTTGAAACCTATCGCTATGCTGAGTGCCGATGGAAGGTTGGAAAAGCGAGACCGTTCTTAAGACGGTGCTCAAAGGCTTGGATGAGCGCGTCACCCTCATCAATCGCGAGCACAAAATTGCCTACATCAATCGTCCGCCTGTTGGTTACTCCGTTGCCCAGGTGATCGGAAAACGCGTAGCAGATCTTGTTGTGCCCGACGACCGAGACACCGTGACCACTGCCTTCGACACGGCCTTTGCGACTGGCATGCCGGACCGTCTTGAAGTGGCATTTCCTGGACCAGAAGGAACGCTTCTTTGGTCGTGCCGTGTCTTGCCCATAGTCGACAACGGTGTCACGAGCTCCCTCGCTGTATTGTCGACGAACGTCACCGAACAGCGTCTCGAGGAGGCAGAGCGCAAACGGTTCTTTAACTTGTCGAAGGACCTTCTCTGCACTGCCACGCTACAAGGCTACTTCAAATCGGTCTCGCCCGCCTTTACGGCACTGCTCGGGTACGACGAGGCCGAACTCCTATCCAAACCATTTACGAGCTTTGTCCATCCAGACGATGTGCAGCCGACCGTCGACATCATTGTGAAGATGGGCGAGGACGGTAGCATCGACGACTTTGAGAATCGCTATCTAGGCAAAGATGGCACCTACTATCGCATCTATTGGCGAGGGGTTTACGACCTTAAGACCGAGCTTATCTACGCAGTTGGGCGCGACATCACCGAGAAGCGTAGACTCGAAGAACAGCTGCTGCAATCGCAGAAGCTCGATGCGGTTGGCCAACTTGCAGGTGGGCTTGCGCACGACATTAACAACATCGTGCTGGCAGTGATGATGAATGCAGAGCTCGCAGCTCGGAACGCGAAGAGCCCTCTGGCCATCGAGTGTCTAAGAGAAATTATTACTGCAGGCGAACGAGCAAGCGCGGTCACTCAGCAGCTTCTTTCCTTCTCAAAATCCGACGTATTTCAACCCAGCACGGTCGACTTGCGCGATGTGGTTTCCGACCTCTACAGCATGATTCGCAGGCTCTTGCCCGAGTCCATGGAGGTCCAAATCCTGCTCGGCGATGAGCCTATTTGTGCTTCCGTTGACCAAGGGCAAATTGAACAGGTCATCGTGAACCTCTGCATCAATGCCAGGGATGCGATGCCAGCAGCCGGAGGCAAGCTACAACTCGCTATCGAAGCAGGGGAAGACGATGGGGCGGTCATTCGCGTGATCGATAACGGCATTGGAATGTCAGCGACTACACAACAGCGGATCTTCGAGCCCTACTTCACCACCAAAGAGCGAGGGCTAGGCACAGGGTTGGGGTTACCATCTGTGTACACGGTGCTTTCCAGGCACGGGGGGCGCATTGACGTCACCTCTGCGCCAAACCAGGGCTGCGAAATGCGAGTTTGGCTTCCAAGGAGCGCCGAAGAGACCACTGCGCCCGCAAGCCCTGACATAACCTCTACAGCTGACATCTCTGGCCGAAGTATCTTGGTGGCCGAGGACGACGCGCAAGTTCGCAATGTTGTGGTTCAAGTGCTGCGCGCTGCAGGCTTGGACGTTCATGTGGCAGTTGATGGCGTAGAGGCGATAGCGCTACTACCAAGTGTTGCCATCGACATTGCACTGCTCGATCTCGTAATGCCCAAAGCCTCTGGGCACGAAGTGTTTGAGGCGCTGCGCAAACGCTTTCCTCAAGTGCCGATCATCTTCAGCACGGGTTATGCCGATGGTCGCTTGCCCGAAGAAGTACTTACCGACGAGCAAGTCGCTCTGTTGCGCAAGCCCTACCGCCCCGAGGCCTTGCTCGCGGCTCTCCGAAGCTTGCTTCACCCCGAGTCGTAAACCACGCACAAGCATCACCTAGTCGATTCCAAACTTGAGTGCCAAATGCGCAATGGCGTCGCCAACGCTATGAGCGATTCTCGGAGGGTGAAGTGCCGCGACCGCCTCCCTCAGCGGCGGAGTGATGGGATGCTGCCGCCAGAGCGCTTCACTTGTGGCACTTTGCGGGCTCCCATAGTTCGGCAGCTCATGGTCCACTGCTTCGATCGCTGCCTGCATCGTCGAGACTCTCGCAAGCTTGTGGTCGCCAAGCCAGATTTCAACTCCACTACGACCCACGGGCTTCAGCTCAAAGCAGAGCATGACGCCATGCGCATCAAGGAAGTGCAACATCATGCCGCGGGTTCCCAATGACAACCAAGCGTACTTCGAGATTGCTGCAGCCTCTTTCGTCTGTGCCATTGTCAGTGGGTCGAACGTGCTGATCCTCTGCTTGAGTTCTTCGAGCGTGACAGGAGCCTCGTCTCGATCGTCTTCTTCTGGTGCAGGGACCTGTCCAGGTGTTGGCTCCCCCTTTTCCTCTCGCTCAGGGGTTTCTCGCGTCGCTCCTGCGTCGAGTGTCGCACTGGTAACCAGATCCAGCGCGGAAAGATCCACAAAGTCCAGGATGAGACAGTCCTCCGCGCTTGGATCAAGACGCATTCCTCGGCCCACACACTGCAAGTAGAGGGCCTCGGAACGGGTTGGTCGCACCATCGCGATGGCGCTCACACCAGGGTCATCAAAGCCTTCCGTCAGAACGCCGACGTTGGTGATTACCTGCAGTTTGCCCTCCCGAAATCTTCTTAGTGTGCGCTTTCGGTCAGGTTTAGGCATCTCGCCGCACACCATACCGGCTCGCACACCCATGTCATTCAGTGCTCGGCTCAGATTCTCTGCATGGCGAACACCCACACAGAACGCAATGGTTCGGCGATCTCGGCACAGTTCAGTGATGCTTCGAGCCACAAGCTGGTTGCGAGTTTCCACATCGACGACTTCTTCTAACTCATCAACATCGAAGTCGTCGCCGCGCATGGTTACACCATCAAGGCATGTCTTGGTTTCGACCCGCACTCCCTTTAGAGGTCTCAAATAGCCATCTTCGATCATTTGGTGCAAGGATCGCTCGAGAGCGATCTCTTCAAAGATCTCTCCAAGGGCTCGACCATCTGCACGGCGGGTTGTTGCGGTAACTCCCACAAGCGTGCCAGGCCAATCGGGGTCAAAGACTCCTATCACCTCGAGCACACTGCGATTTGCCTCGGCAACCGCGTGATGACATTCATCGTAGATGACAAGGCGAATATCGCGTCCTGCCAGAGCCTTTCCAATGCGGCCTTCATGCAGAGATCGAATCGAAGCAACAAGCACCTGGGCTCGTTTGCTTGCACGATTTTGTCCTCGTTCGATGTCCACGCGCCGCTTGTCGTTGGAGCGAGCAAGTGCAGCTTCAATCTTCTCTTTTGCTTGCGCTAGAAGCTCATCGCGGTGGGCAAGCACCAACACGTCATGTCGTGCCCGTCGAATGAGTTCCGAGAACACGATCGTCTTGCCCGCCCCTGTGGGCAGGGCGAGAAGCATGCGTCGAACCCCGCGCTTTCGGGCAGCAATAACCGCGTTCACGGCTTCTAGCTGGTACGGACGAAGTTGCACTAGTGCGCGATCCATGGACATTGATTCGTGATCGCGAAGTCAGCTCGTTTGCTGGCAAGACGGGAAGAGGGAGCTTGCTGGGGCAAGTGACCGAGGAACAACGATGAGCGAAGCGGCCAGCGAGCGAAGAATCGAGTTTGCTTGGTCAATGTCAATGCATCTGGCACTAGTGTGGGATCCAGAGGCATAGAACGCCCTGGCTCGGTTCTTCGCCCTTTGAACGCCTTCGGCTCATCGTTGCTCAGATCCTTGCCCCAGCAAGGTCGTCCTTCGCGCCTTGGCAAAGAACGAGCTCCCGTCGCCAGCACATTTCTATTCCTCTGAGCCGCACACTAGTGTGCAGATCGAAATGATTGACCGGAGGATCGCGCCGGGAACTCGTTTTCTGGCAAGGCGGGTGAGGAACCAAGCGAGGGCCGGTCAAACATTTTGGATCGCACACTAGTTAACGCGAAAACTCTGCAAGGCCGCTTCTAGGTCGGAACGATGGGCTTCCATGAGCTCTTTCGTGCCGCCACTTTCGATGACGAAGATGGAGTCGTTCTTGGTGAACAGCGTCACGCTGTAAAGATGCGGAGTCTTGCCCCGGTCGAATCCAAACTGCATCTGTGTGCCCTCAAGGCCTTGGCTCGTCGCTACCTGTTTTTTGTCGATGAGAGCATAGCCGGCCTGGATTCGCATTTTGTTCTCGACGGCCTTTGCCCAAAATGCCGTATCGCCTTTGGCAGCATCAGAAATTTCCTTAACCGAGTACACCAATCCGTCGGCCGTGACCGCACGGTAGTCGTAGTTGTGCTGATTCTTGAGCTTCACAAAGCCGTCTGGAGTGGGCTGTGTGAAGCTTGGACCACAAGCGGATAGCAAGAGGGCAAGGCAAAGACCTAAAGGTAGTGAGGATGTGCGTATCTTCATTGTGGTCTCCTTAGTTGAGGTCCAAGAGCCGGCCGAGACCGAGCCTGTTTAGCCACGGAAACGGCAAGTTGACATCGGAGCGGATGCTCTCTGCGGGCCGCGCTTGAAAGTTGACAGTAATGGTTGAGAAGGCGATCAACTCAGAGAAGTACTTAAGCTTGCCCTTGATGCTCTCAATATTTCCTGCAACGCGCTCCAGTTCGCGTTCGACACGAAGTGCTTCTTCAACGGTCTTTGCTCTGTCGAGCAATGCGGTAAGCCTGGCGCGAACGGCTTGCAGATTCTTGAGACGAATCTGCATATCGCGAAATTCTGCCGTGACATCTTGCACTTGCACTTGGCGATGTAGCTCATCCCCAACTTTCGACACGGCTTCGAGCGCGCCATCGAAAGTCTTTGCGGGCACACGAACGACAATCGACGAATCGGTGCGCTGCACCAGATAGCCACCCAGGCTCTTGGCGAGAGCTTCAACTTCGTCGATGGACTTACGGGCCTCAAAGACCGCGAGGTTGATCGTCGCGCGATAGATGAGCATGGGACGCTTCTGTTGCGCTGCAGGACCAGGTGCCGGCTTGATGGGTGCAGGTTTGGTCGTCTGCGGTTGCTTGGGCGTGGGCTGTGAACCCGGTGACGTTGGGGCCATACCCATCGTCGGCGGCGGGGCCGGCTCTTCTGCCACCTCATAGCTAGCATAGCCGCTGCTAGCGTCGCTATCGCCATAGTCGGCATTTCGAGCTTCCATCGGAGCCTGAGCGATGGCGGACTTGTGGTAACTCGGCGAGGCGGCACAGCTCGCCACAAACGAGGCAACAAGCAATACTATAATCCGTGTTGGAGTGAGCATTCATGGGAAGTGTCACGCGTGAGGCCACCGCAAACAAGCACCCTGTGCGCAAATGGCGCTCACCAAGGGTCAGCGAAACGAGAATCCGTGACAAAGCTCGAGTCCGTTAGGGTTTCGAGAAAGGCAATGAGGTCATCGCGCTCGGCATCGGAGAGTTCGAAGACCTTCAAGTCCTCAGCCACGGATTATTGCGTCCATCGCCTTGGTTTGATCCAGCCTCCACGTTGCGCCCGGCCTCTTCATAGATTCGAATGAAGTCGTCCAAGGTCGCCGCGCTCCCATCGTGTCCGTATGGGGCGGTGAGCGCGACATTTCGCAAAGATGGCACGCGAAACCGCCCCATGTCCTTGGCGAATCCAGACTCCTCGATGAGCCCTTGTGCAGCGCTTGGGTACCCACCTTCGCCATCCACAATTGTAGAGACCAATGTTGTGAAAGGGGGATGTTGGCTGCGAACTTGTAGCAAGAGATTGCACCGTTGAGAACGCGAATCCCGCGTGACAATGACTACAGCCCAATCTCTCCGAATAGAATAGTTCTGAACCCCTTTACGCAGACTGGGAAATCGCTGCAGAGTCACCAGCCAAGAATTGTTCAAATGCGGAACGATAGGACACCAGGGAGCGCACAAACGAAGCGAGCGAGAATCGAACGAGTTCACCGATATTTCCTCACCGGGAAACGCACCGGCGAAGGGCTCACGATATCTCGCATCGCTGGCAAGGCGCCCCGTAATTTCGTCTTCGAGGCCACCCATTCCCATCTCCAGAGGCTCCTCTCCAAACATCGGTCCCAGCAACTGCTCCTCGATCGTCGTAACCGACAACTTGCACACGCCAAGGTGCCATTTCCCGACAGTCGCAAGTCGTAGAACAGATGACGCCCAAGCTCGGCGGACTCTGACGATTCTTCGCGCGATGCAAACGCTCGGTTTCAGGCACAAAAAAAGACGCCAATAGCGCCTCAGCGAGAACGCGATGACGTGCTTGAAGCACGAGAACATTGTCGAGAGAAACAACGCTCGCTACTCGCTGAAAACATGGTCTTCATAGACGAATGTGGCTGCCATCCAGGCATCGGGCCCTTGCGCGGATGGACCCCGAGAGGTGGTCCACTCATAGGCCCTGAACAGGTCCATGCTCGGAAGCTGCACGTTTCGATCATCGGGGCGATCACCGTCGATGGCATCATTGCCCGGGCGACCGTGCGCGGTGGCGTGAGCTCTTGGGAGTTTCGACGGTTTGTTGAGCGACAACTCGTGCCGGTACGTCGCCCTGGCCACATCGTGTGCATGGACAACTTGAATTCACATAAGAACAAGACCGTTCGCAAACTCATTGAGGATGCCAGCGCCACGATCAAGTTTGCGGCTGGGTAGCGACCTAAGCCATTGCGGAAACCAGATCCTCAGAAAAGATCATGGCGTAAACATCAAACTCGAAAGGTACACGTTCCCAGCTCCTTTACGCGATCCATTGGTTCGAGGCGCCGAGTGGGACCAATCTTGAAAATATCCTCGCCGAACGAACCAATATTGGAGATGACGTAGACGTGCCCCCGGCGAGGGGTCATCAGGACTCAACTAGCCGCAACCAATCGTCTCCAGCACGATTTTGTGCTCCTACAGGTCTTGGCACCCCAGATCTTCTGTTTATGAGTGAGTTTTCTTCAGAATATTCTTGGATTTTCGGCAGGAGCGTCTAGAGTGCCATCCATGAGTGGGAACCGCCGACTGGCGCCCGTCGGGAGAGGACGGGTAGCACTATTCAACTCTGTGAATCGCAGGCAAATCGCTGTTGCTGTGGAAGAGGCTACCGCGCAAGCCACCTCGCCCAGCGAAGAAGAACGCGAGCGCGTAAATGCGCGCTACCGCCAACTCGGTGGCACAGGGGCTGATCCCATTCCGGCAGCTTCCCAGCAGCGCTTCCAGCGCCGTGGCCGTGTTCGCGTTCGCGTTCGCTAGAGGCTCGCTAGCAAGTCCTGCGAAATCGAGCGCGAAGCATCCTTCGCGCAATGCTATAGCCTCGCCGCATGGCAACCAACTTCGCTCAACTCTCGCTCGCTCCAGCGCTACTTGCTGTGGTCGACGAACTTGGCTACCGGCACCCAACTCCGATCCAAGTTGAGAGCATTCCGCTCATACTGGCTGGCCGCGATCTCATCGGCCAATCGAAAACAGGAAGCGGCAAGACAGCGGCATTCGCGCTCCCCATCCTACAAGCGCTTGATGTCCACTCTCGGTCGTTACAGGCGCTCATCATTTGCCCCACTCGCGAACTTGCTGCCCAGGTGGCCCGAGAGATGCGCAAGCTTGGCAGAAAACATAAGGGGCTCTCGATTCTCGAGCTTGTGGGTGGACAGCCGGTGCGTCAGCAAACCGATGCGCTCGATCGCGGCGTACACATTGCCGTTGGAACGCCAGGGCGTCTGCTCGACCACCTAGAGCGAGGCACGATGGATTGCACTCAGCTTGCAACCGTGGTCTTGGATGAAGCCGACCGCATGCTGGATATGGGCTTTGGTGCCAATGTGGAACGAATCCTCAGGGCAGTACCGAAGCAACGTCAGACCATCCTCTTCTCAGCGACATTTCCGAGCACAATCGAAGCCATGAGCCGGGCGCATCAGAGTGATGCCTTGAGGGTAACCATCGATGACGCCAAGCACGAAGATTCCCCTGTAGAGCAGTTCTTCTTGGAAGTCGAGCCTTCAGAAAAACTCCAAGCGCTCTATTGGACGCTCGAACACTACCCGCACGAATCGGCGCTTATCTTCTGCAATTTCAAGGCGTCGGTTGCCGAACTTGCGCAAGCCCTCTCACGATCCGGACTCAGCGTAGACCGACTCGATGGCGACCTTGAGCAGTATCAGCGCGACCAAGTTCTCGCCAAGTTCCGCAATCAGAGTACACGCATCCTCATTGCCACTGACGTTGCCGGTCGCGGCATTGATGTTGAGGATCTCGAGTTGGTCATCAACTACGAACTGCCTGCAAAGCCCAACACCTATGTGCACCGCATCGGTCGCACCGGGCGAGCGGGCAAGGCTGGGGTTGCTGTCTCTCTCGCCACGAAGCGAGAACGCACGAAACTCGCCGCGATTGAGCAAGTAATGGGAACTGCTCCAGAGCGGCTTGAGCACGAGGTCGGTGAGACCGATGTACGATCGCTGGCACGAGACGCCAAGATGGCAACCATTCTGATTTCTGGTGGTCGTAAGGACAAGGTTCGCCCAGGAGATATTCTGGGCGCTCTCACAGGTGAGGCAGGCGGTCTGGAGGGTTGCGACATCGGCAAGATCGAAATCCAGAACCGACTCTCGTATGTAGCGGTCGCAAGACGACATGCTGCAAGTGCGGTGGACAGCATCAACGCCGGGCGGATCAAAGGAAAGCGCTTTCGCGCATCGCTAGTTTCGTGAGCACCACCCCCCACATACCGATTGCCTGCATTCCCGAAAAAGAGGAACGCGAGCAAGGAAGGCATGAATGCCCAGCTCGCTCGGCCACTAGCTAGTTCGCGTCCCAGTTGGACGCGAACTAGCTAATTTCTGGTGTGGAACACCAGACCACAGCGCCGAAGGCGCGAAACACCACGCTTGCTC
>JANTGM010000088.1 GCA_024762925.1 Kofleriaceae bacterium
CTGATTGGTGCGACAAGCGCGTGCGCTTCGTGTCGGTCACGCAGCAGATTGATCTACGCGGCGCAGTCGGCCGAATGCTCGCAAGCGTGCTCTTCGGGTTCGCGGAGATCGAACTTGAGTATCGACGCGAGCGACAGGCGGCGGGCATTCGGCAAGCGAAGAAGCGCGGCGTCTACAAAGGGCGCAAAGCGGGCACGACGAAAGCGAAACCAGCACGCGCACACGAGCTACGCGACCAAGGCCTCACTGCGCAGGAGATAGCGAACGCCATGGGAGTGAGCGAGCGCAGTGTGTTTCGCTACCTCGCGAGGTCTGGCGTTTAGCCTGTCACGCGCACAACGCCTGAGCAGAACGCTCGAAAACTTGCAGAGGCATTGTTTTTGGGGTCAAGCAGTGGCCCCATTCGTCGAGCGCCGTCTGTCTTTGTGTAGTCAGGGAAAAATCGGCGCAGTTGCTCCACAGGCTTAACGACAATGTCGGGCGAACCAATCGTAGCCTGGGGATTTTCAGGAACCCTGCACTTAAACTCTTCGCCGAATTTCACCAAGCGTTTGTGAGTGCTGCGACCTGCCGTGACCTTGAGGCATGCCGCGCAGAAACAACAGGTGACACGATCAATCTGAGCGGATCTGCATTTGAGGACGGCAGCAACAGTGGTGTTGGTCGAGCTCGGGGTATTCTATTGGTGGATCGGAACCCTGCAACGGCGAGGTCTTCGAGGACAGTCTCTTGGTCACGGACAACGGTGTGACAATCGAGCGAAGAGCCAAGGCGGTTGATGGCATTCCTCAGGACTCAGAAGGATTCTGTGATGGCGATGCTGCTGAGAAGATGGCGAAGTCACTCCCATGCACGCGATTCGAGGTGATCCAAGGCGCGCTACAGGTAGCACTGTAGAATAGATCGCAGTCTTGCCTTGAGGCAGGTCACGCTGTGGCTGCGCGATTGGCAACCAAGACGCACTCTCAGTCGCCGAAGTTCGCTATGTGGGAGTCTAGCAAGAGGGCGTTCGATGGACGATACGCTTGTCAATCCGTTTGAGGAGCGTAGGAAGACTCCGAACCGTGATGTGTGCAAGGAAAATCCCAATGCGCGACTCACTTTCGGATTGATTACCTGGGGGACAAGTCCACACTCATTGTACGAACGTTGCGCAATGTCTGATGAGCGAGTAGGGCCGAGGAATGACACGCTGTGTGGCGTCAACGAGTTGGACTGGAGATCGGCCGGAGCGCCGTGGCACAGCGGATGCACTAGAAGCGTTTGATGCGTTCAATACACAACAAGTTAGTCTGCGGGTGGCTTTCGACGTTGTGGCTTTCTTTGTTATGGCTTTCAGCCGCATGCTCCGAAAGCAAGTTCGTATACACAGGGCCAGACACTGATGCGGATGAGGTTCCTACGCCCGGCGAGTCTTTCGACCCGGAATGCTCTCAGTGCCACGGTGATGCGGTAAGTCCCGCACCGCCAAAGTCGATCAATGGCGGTACAGCAACAACCGATATGAGTGTTGGAGCCCATCGCAACCATCTCGCAGTTTCCGAATCGTCAACTTTCCACGCGCCGATTCTTTGCGCCTCGTGTCATCTCGTACCTTCTGAAATCCAGAGTCCTGGTCACATCGATGATGACGACAATCGTGCCGAAATAACCTTTGGAACACTGGCACAGACCAGCGGGGCAGAGCCCGTACTCAATGCCGATGGAAGCTGCAGCAACGTCTACTGTCATGGAGCCACGCTCTCTGGTGGCTCGCTCAACACCCCGATTTGGAACGTTGTGAACGCAACGGCACGTGAGTGTGGCAGCTGCCATGGTGCTCCGCCGCCCGCTCCACATCCCGCCGATGACAACTGTGGTAGCTGTCATCCAAGTGTGAGCGCGGCTGACAATCGAGTCTTTCTCGATCCAAGTTTACACATCAATGGGGTGGTGGATCTCTCAACAGGTGAAGGAGGAGCCTGTGATTCATGCCATGGGGAGGGTGGCAACTCAGCACCTCCTAGTGATCTCGCTGGCAACTCCGAGCGAGCTGCTGTTGGAGTTGGCGCGCATCGCGAGCACTTGGCGCTATCGACCTGGCGCCGAGAAATCAACTGCTCGAACTGCCACCAGGTACCGACGTCGGTTAGCGACCCACTTCACATAGATGGCGATAACATTGCTGAGGTTCCGTTTGATGCTTTGAATCCAGCTGCCACCGTCGAGTTGGCGACGGGAACGTGTAGCAACCTGTATTGCCATGGCAATGGCCGGGGTAGCAACGGAGCGATGGACTGGACGATAGCGGGGCCCATGGACTGCAACTCATGTCATCAATCGCCAAACCCCGGCCAGGCTGCTCGTGATATGAGTGGAGAACATGACAAACACATTCGCGATGAAGACCTCGCTTGTGTTGAGTGCCATGCTGCCGTCGTTGACGCTAACAAGCAGGTTGTCGCGCCAGCAATGCACATCGATGGGCTAAGGAATATTCTGATTCCAACTGGTGGCAGCTATGATCCGGCAAATCGCCGATGTTCAAACCTCGCCTGTCACGAAAACGAAGGCTGGTAGCTCTTCACTTCGTCGACTTCAGTTCGCTGCGCAAGAAAGGAATCTGTACCAATATGTGACGGGGCCAAATGCTCTAGTGGGGCAAGCGACCTAGGAACAACGAAGTGAGCGCGTTCCATATTCATGAATCGCGCTCTAGTACTAGATGCATTGACATTGACCAAGCAAACTCGCGGGCCGATTTGTTTAGCGTTGTTCCTCGGTCAATTGCCCCAGCAAGCTCCCGCTCCTGGACCTGCTTGCAGCTCGGGCCCTCATACTCGGTCAGTGGTTATGAGATTCGCTGCTAGTGCGCGATTCATGAATATAGAACGCGCTCAGAGATGAAGACACCGATAAGGCACAGCTTTGCTGTGCTCGTGCGGTTTGCGGCTGGCAACTTGTACCATCTAGGTGTTGTTCTGTTGCACTTCCCGGTCGCGTTCCAAGACAAACCAGCTTGGTGTGCCCAACCGCTTGGCGAAGCCAATGTCCACAAGCGATCGGCCCAGCAGAACGTCACCTCGTGCGTCGAGTCTGCGCAATGGATCTCGTAGGCGTCGAAGGGGAGAGAGCCCCTTGGTACCCAAGCTGTAGTCGATTTCCACGTGTACAGAGTTCGTCGTTTTGCGGACCCCAAAGGGGCCAAATCGCCATTCTTTGCCACGCTTCAATTGCGGGCGCCAGGGCATGTCGAGCGCGTCTTGCTCAGTGCGCACATTCCAACCGCGCACACTACCGTCGTTCTCAAGCACAAAGGACTTGGCAAATTTCTTCCAGCTTAGCTTCTCGATCCAGGTTGGCAGGCCCAGGCTAACGCCACGGTAGCAGTATCCTGCGATCGTGCTCAGATCGACGGGGCCTGCGTCCTCAAAGAGCTCGGCGAGTTGGCCACGAGATTTCGTGCAGACATCTAAGGCTTTTTCGGAGAGCGTCATGCTCGGGCTCCTGGGGTGGGTTCCGAGTCGAATGCAAATTCGCCTCGGGTGATCGCATGCCAAGTCGCTGCGGGTGTCGCTGGCTGTTGGGCGCACCAGCTCAGGTACCCAGAGAGGCTGATGTCGGCATCCCACCGCTCATCGTCGGAAAGCGAAATGCCGGCCTCAATCGCTTCGTCGACCGCAGCGAGGAGAGACTCGTGATAGCCCTCGAAAACCGTGAGGTCTCGAAGCCAAGTGCTGCGCCGGTCTTCATTCTCCACGACATCGGCAGCTCGGGCTCGAAGCTCCTCCAGCGCACCCTCGTGCGCCAGCAATAGGTCGATGTCGAAAATGAATTGATTTCCATCGTGATGGGCACCCAGTAGGTGCTTGATGATGCGCTCCCTGTCGGAGGCTAGCCCGGTCATGTCAAAGGGAGCGATGGCACCCTCGAGCAGCAGAAATGGGAGGCGAATTGTGCGGTTGTGAAGAAGTTTAGCCCGCCAGGTAGAGCGCACCGTGCCATCGGGAGACGTGCCAACGGTCTCGGTACGAAAGAGCGAGCGATGCCACATGCGCATGACACCAAGCGAGAGCTGCCAAGCGTTGGGAGCGGTGTCGTCAATAAGCTCGGCCTCTTCGCGGCGCGCAAGGTTTCGCATCACGCGCTTTGGTGTGAGAAGAAAGGGATATGAGAACCAGGGTGGTCGCTTGGTGAGTTTTGGGTTCATGGTGTGTCCTTTGGCGCCTGTCGTTGCTGTGCGCGCATGCGGGCGATGGTTGATCGGTCACGCACTTCAAGCGCTTCGATAATGGTGGCTACACTTGCGAGCTTTGGGTTGCGAAGCCAACTAAGAAGAAGTCTATGTCCCGCGAGATTGTCGGATGGGTCGACGTACATGGCGGGAGCGAGCTCGTGAATGTGAGCGATCGCGGTGATAACGGGGTTAAGGCACATGCGCATAATGGCGCTGCCAGTTCCCTCGATCATTGCCGCAACAATTACAAAGTCTGCTTCGACAAAGTCCCCAACGTCGGCCGGCTTCGCCGCAAGTTCGCCGAAGGCATCAACGGCAATTTCGATGTGGCGAATTGCTTCTTCGTCTGCGCGCTCTGCAAGTCGCGAGAGTACAGACGCCGCAAGCGTCCTTCGTACATTGAGTAAATCTCTTACGAGCTCGATAAGGCGACCTTCTTCGCGAGCTATAGATAGGACTTCAGGCAATAGGTCTGGGCCGCCGACACGAGCAACATCAGCAACGGTGTATCCACTGCCTTGTTTGACCGTCACCAAGCCATGCGCGAGCAGTTGGGCCAAGGCTGAGCGCAGCGTTAGCCGATTGACGCCAAACTGCTCCGCAAGTCGACGTTCAGGTGGCAGCTTCTGGCCAGCGCGAAGCGCGCCGCTGAGGATGGCGCGGCGAAGCGCGGTTAGGCACTCATTGCTCGCCGACTGCTTCTCAATGGGTTGGAACCTCATTGGATAGATGGTTGAACCAATATGTGCGCGAGAGCAAGACCTATTTCTTAGTTGTTGGAATTGCACAGGTATTACCGGATCTCGAATTCACAAGATCCTTGACTCAGTGCACAAAATGCCTAGTCTTTGCACTCAACTATTTCGTGACACGAAGTATCCTAACCTGCGATCAGCTGTCTCGCATCTCTCCAGGCGTTACAGTCAATCGCTTTTGTAGGACCCCAGCCGCTGGTCAATGAGCCAGCAACAACGAGGACTGAGTATGTCAAAGGAACTCCGATTCGACGACAAGGTGGCCATTGTCACCGGTGCCGGTAATGGACTTGGGCGCAGCCATGCGCTCATGCTTGCGGCGCGCGGTGCCAAAGTTGTGGTTAATGATCTTGGTGGCGGCATTGCTGGTGAAGGCCAAAGCAGCAAGGCGGCTGACATTGTTGTAGACGAAATCAAGAAAGCGGGTGGTGAGGCCGCAGCAAACTACGACTCCGTTGTCGACGGCGACAAGATCGTACAGACCGCGATGGATACGTACGGGCGCGTTGACATCGTCATCAACAACGCCGGCATCTTGCGAGACACAAGTTTTGCGAAAATGTCTGAGGCCGACTGGGATCTCATTTACCAAGTCCATGTCAAGGGCTCATACAAAGTGACTGCCGCAGCTTGGCCGCATATGCGTGAGCAAAAGTATGGCCGAATCATCATGACGGCTTCTGCGGCTGGCATCTATGGAAACTTCGGGCAGGCCAACTACTCCATGGCCAAGCTCGGTGTCACAGGATTTGCCAACACACTCGCGCGCGAAGGAGGAGGCCGCAACATCTTCTCAAACACAATTGCTCCGCTTGCCGGCTCGCGGCTTACAGAAACCGTTCTCCCAGAGGATCTCATCAAAGCTCTGAAGCCCGAATACGTTTCGCCACTCGTCGCTTGGCTCTGCCACCAAGAGTGTGAAGAGAATGGCAGCCTCTTTGAAGTTGGTGGTGGCTACTTCGGAAAGCTTCGCTGGGAGCGCAGCGAAGGCAAAATGTACCGAGTTGGGCGCGACATCACGCCAGACACGATTAAGGCCGCATGGTCACAGATCACTGACTTCTCCAAGTCGACCCACCCATCTGACATTAACGAGTCAATGCAGCCCATCATGAATAATATCTCGAAGGGTGAGAGCAAGGGCGGCAATGAGTTCATCGACGTGGACGAGGCTCTTGGTTACCAATTTGCTCCCTCAACATCGAGCTACGACGAACGCGACTTGGCACTCTACGCACTTGGTGTTGGAGCTGGCGATGACCCGGCCAACGACAAGGACCTTCAGCTTGTTTACGAGATGCATGGTACGGGGTTCAAGGCTCTGCCGAGCTACGCCGTGATTCCTGCTGTGAATCAAATCATCACGATGGCCAAGGAGGGCAAGACTGCGCCCGGACTCAACTTCGGAATCGATCGCCTTCTCCACGGAGAGCAGTACACCGAGGTGGTTCGGCCGTTGCCGCCACATGCAAAGCTCACTCACAAGTCCAACGTCAAGAGCATCTACGACAAGGGCAAGAACGCCCTGGTAACGTACGAGACAAAGAGCTACGACGAGAACGACAACCTGATGATGGTCAACGAGCTGACTGCGGTGATTCGCGGAGCTGGTGGCTGGGGCGGCGAACGAGGTCCTTCTGAGCCGAAGAACGTCCCACCAACAGGCAAGCCTGACGTTGTGACTGAACAGAACATTGGCGCAAACCAAGCGCTGCTCTATCGATTGAGTGGTGACTGGAACCCACTACATGTGGATCCGGGGATGGCAAAGGCATTTGGCTTTGAAAAGCCAATCCTGCACGGTCTGTGCACCTTTGGGTATGCAACTCGTCACGTGATTAACGCTTGCTTTCCGGATTCTGACCCTCGCTTCTTCAAGAGCATCAACGTGCGATTCGCCGATAGTGTCTATCCTGGCGAAACACTAATCACCGAGATGTGGAAAGACGGCGACAATCGGGTCGTGTTCCAATGCAAGGTGAAGGAACGTGACAAAGTAGTCATTTCGAATGCGGCCATTGAGCGCTACAGTGAGATTCCCAAGCCTGTGGCGCCTAAGAAGAAGACCGAGTCCGCCCAAGGAGGTGCGGCAGCTCCTGGCAGTGCAGAACCGATTAGTTCAGACATCTTCACCGCAATCGGAAAATTTCTGGAGGCTGATCCGAGCGTCGCTGGACAGATTCAGACAGTCTTTCAGTTTGTGTTGACGGGCCCAGACAGCGTCTACACCGTCGATCTCAAGAATGGTGGTGGCAGCGTTAGCGCAGGGGAAACCGCGAAGCCCGAGTGCTCACTAGAGCTGAGCGACTCCGACTTTATGGACATGTGCACAGGCAAAGCGGACGCACAGAAACTCTACTTTGGTGGCAAGCTAAAGATCAGTGGAAACGTGATGGCGTCGCAGAAGCTGACGTTTCTCTCAAAACTCGATCCGAAGCTCGTTCTCGACGCTGCAAAGGCGAGAGCCGGTTCGGGCGGAGGTGCTCCCGTGGAAGCCGCTCCGCAGAGCGACGAGCCCAATAGCGCAGACGTCTTTATCGCGATGCGCGACTATGTTGAGAAAAACCCTGATATCGTCTCACAGGTTGGAGTGGTCTTTCAGTTCAAGCTTACCGATCCAGACAGCGTTTGGACTCTTGATGCGAAGAATGGCAAAGGCAGCGTAGACGAGGGTGAGACGCAAAAGCCCGAGTGCACGCTTGAGCTTTCCGATGCAGACTTCATGGGAATGACGTCTGGCGACCTTGATGCGCAGAAGCTCTACTTTGGCGGCAAGCTCAAGATTAGTGGCAACGTGATGGCTTCACAGAAGCTCACCTTCTTGCAGAAGATTGATCCGGAGCAGGCAAAAGAAGCAGTTAAGAAAGCCCGCGCCGAGAAAGCCGCTGGCGGAGGAACAGCCAAGCCAGCACCCACAGCAAAGACTGTGGCTGCTTCAGGGCCCGGGCTCTTGGAGAAGCTTGCAAGTTTTGCATCAGCCAACCCGGGAATTGTCTCGGAGGTTGCTGCGAAGATGCAGTGGAACATCACGGGACCCGATATGCGCTGGGCCGTGGACTTCTCCAAAGGAGTTGGCACTGCAAAGGAAGGCACTCTCGACTCGGCGGACGTGACTTTCACGATATCCGATGGAGACTTGGCCGCCCTCACCTCAGGCACCGAAAGCATGGAAGTGCTGTATCAAAATGGAAAGCTCCGCATCGACGGAGACTTGCAGGTCGCCCATCGTCTGGGCTTTCTTAAGACACTGGCGTAACGCCGAATCAGAACTTCTCGCAAAGGAAATCCAATGGCAAACAAAGTAAATGTTCTTGGCGTCGGCATGATCAAATTCGCAAAGCCTGGTGCAAGCGATGACTACAACGTGATGGCAGCAGGGGCGATTCGCGAAGCGCTCAACGACGCTGGTGTTGAATACCCAGAAGTGCAGCAGGCATATGCTGGCTACGTGTATGGCGATAGCACGTGTGGTCAGCGTGCTGTCTACGAAGTTGGCATCACAGGCATCCCGGTCTTCAATGTCAACAACAACTGCTCGACGGGCTCGTCGGCGCTCATGCTCGGCGCGCAGGCGATTGCCGGTGGCATGGCGGAGTGTGTTCTTGTTGTGGGGTTTGAAAAGATGGAGAAGGGCGCACTCGGTTCCAAGTTTACCGATCGCACCAATCCTCTGGATCAGCACGCAGGTGTTATGAGCAAGCTCCAGGGCTTCAACCAAGCACCACCTGCAGCGCAGATGTTTGGTGGCGCGGGCCGCGAGTATCGTTGGAAGCACGGCACCAAGAAGGAGACCTTTGCGAAGATCTCTGTAAAGGCGCGCCAGCATGCCAGCAACAACCCATACGCGCTCTTTAGCAATGTGCTCTCCTTAGACGAGGTTATGAATGCACCCGAGGTCTTTGACCCACTAACCCGATACCAGTGTTGTCCTCCAACCTGCGGGGCCGCTGCTGCGATTCTCTGCACCGACGCCTTTGCTAAGAAGCATGGCGCAGTTGATCCGGTCTACATCGCGGCGCAAGTCATGACGACTGACTACACCTCATCGTTTGATGAAGACTCGATGATCAAAATGATCGGCTATGACATGGCAAAGCAGGCCGCCGCTGATCTGTACGAGAAGGCTGGCATTGGTGCGGAGGACGTCGATGTTGTAGAGCTTCACGACTGCTTCACCGCCAATGAATTGCTCACCTATGAGGCGATTGGCCTGTGTCCTGAAGGTGGCGCGGAGAAATTCATCGAGGATGGGGATAACACCTATGGAGGAAAGTTTGTGACGAACCCATCTGGAGGCTTGCTCTCAAAGGGGCATCCGCTTGGAGCCACCGGCCTCGCCCAGTGTACGGAACTTGTGTGGCAGCTGCGCGGCACAGCCGACAAGCGCCAAGTGGAAGGCGCAAAAATCGCCCTTCAGCACAATCTTGGTCTTGGTGGGGCTTGCGTCATGACGATGTATCGCAAGTAAGAACTATTCTTGCCCATACCACTCTTGAAACGCCCTGGGTCCTGTGCTCCGGGCGTTGCTCGTTTCAAATGCTTGCGCCTGCCTCCGTGCCGTAAAAGAGCCCGCAGGGCGCGGGCTTATGGCTGCCGAAAGATCTAGAGGCTGAGCAGCCTTGCAGCGTTGTCGTACAAGACGCTCTTGCGAAGAGCTGGGTTGCCCTCGGTTAGCATCAGCACTTTCGCCATTTGCAGGCTTGGATGATAGAACGGCCAGTCGGAGCCAAACATGATTCGCTTCGAGTCGGCGTTTCGAAAGACGTAGTCCATGTGTGCCAAGCTAATGCACGAGACTTCTAAATATACATTCGCATAGCGGTTCTGAAGTGCCACCGCTTCTTCACACTGCTTTGCTCCAGAGTGGCCCAAGATGAACGTTGTGTTGGGGAAGTCTTTGATTGGAGCTTCGTAGTTCGCAACCTGTGACAGCATGCGAGCCTTCTTGGGCTCGATGTCGACGGGGCCACAGTGCCAAATGATGGGAATGCGGTGTTGGCCGGCTAGCGTATAGAGTTCGCGCGCCGAGTCGTCGTTGGGATGAAAGGACTGAATTGCTGGATGCAGTTTGATTCCGTGAATACCCGCATGCAGCTGCTCTTCAAGCTTCACATTCTTCTTGCGACTGCGCGGGTGCACGCTGCCAAAGACTGTGACATCTGACCTCGCAACGCCTGTCGCTATTGTCTGATTGACGTGCTTGGAGGGCACGGAAATGTCGATGGCGAGAACTGAGGAGTGTGTAACTCCAATGTCGGTCATGTCACGAGCTAGATTGGGAGCCGTGTGGTGCTTTCGCGATCCTCGTCCTGTAAGTCCCCCCAAGATCAGGTCGAGCTTCATCGAGCGAAGCGCCTTCTTGGAAAAATTCTGATTCGCGTATATGTCTAGGTTGTGGTTTGAGCAGCAGCCAAGAAGGAGATGCGAGTCGTCTGTTTCGGCTTCAAGGTTGTAGGAGTGAGGCCATATCGCCGGCAACGCGTAGTGGGTGTGCATGTCGATCGCAGGACCAACACTCTTGTCTGCGAGCACGATACGGGAACCATCAGCTTCGAACCACGGGAGGACGTCAAGCGAGAGCCTATCGTCGAAACGCACAGTGAGACTTGTGTCTTCTGAGTTGCTCATACTTCGATTTCAGCGCTTGTGGGCTTCGCTAGGAACAGTGCTGAGCCAGCGGCCTTGAGTAGGTTGGGTACCGTTTGCACGAGCCACCAGCATACTACAGCGATTATGCGTCTAGCTCTTGCGCTACCAGATCGAAACTTCGGAAAGCCCAACAAGAGAAGCTATGGGGCCCAACGTCGATAGTCGCAGGTAGCGAAGCTTCGTTTGGGCAGGTAGGTCGAACTGCGTATCTCCACTGCCACTGCCCACCATAGACCATGTTTGGCCATCTTCGCTTACTTGTACTTGTGTCTCATAGTAGCCCAGTCGCAAGACGAGGAATTGCGCGCTCGACACTTCTCCAAGATCAATAATCGCTTCCCGATTGGCGAGTGAGTCGGAGCAGTCGCCCTCGTCCTCGTCCTCATCGTCGCAACCATCATCTAGCAGCGGATAGCTTTCGCCCAAGTTGCCATCGGTCATGGGGCAGGGGCTCAATGCTAGGAGACTGCCCTCGTGATCTGCAACGGAACAGCTCGAGCCTCTTGAAGGCGGAGCTCCAGCACTACCAGTCGCGTCGTATGCTGCACTTCGGGCAACGCTCTCAACGCTTGAGCCTTCAATATACGTCTCTTCTCTCTGAGTTGCGACAACGGTGAACTCGGTGTCTTCAAAGAGGCGAGCGTCAAGCGCTTCTCCTGCATACTCTCGCACTTCCCAGATCGGCGCACCCCATGCCGCCCCGGTCTCGAATCGGAGGTCAAAGGACTCGGTGTACTCGGCGCTTACCCGCATCGACTCAGAAGTACTCTCAATAGCCAGGCGCTCGGTCCACAACTGCATGGGGGGAAGTGTCAACTCCTCGGATTGAATCTGAAATCGCTGATAGGTAGATGGGCCTTCGCTCTGACCTTGGCTGGCTGGCATGGAGGTTGCCAAGGTGAAATAGCTGGCGTTGCCGATCGAGCCCTGGGTATCACGACCAAGCAGGGTGAATGAAAACTCACCGGCCGCGTTCGTATTGTCAATGAGGGCGTCCTGGCAAATGGGCGGGGGGGAATCTCCCAGACATGCAAGAACTGTCACAGGTCCGAATATAATTCCACCCAGAACTTCTCCTATATCTGGCTCCCTGACAAGGGCAATACGCTGGTTCGCAAGTGGTTGGCCAAGGTCGTCATGAGTTGTGCCTTTGAGCTCGATCACGGCATCGGGATCGACATTGCTCATGGTGCATGCGGAAGCAAGGATGATGGTGAGAAGTGGGAAGTATGGGCGCATGATTAGGTCTCAGTCTCTTAAGGGTAAGGACGCCTCTGAAAAGGAGGGCGCTGTAGGAAACCGCCGGTTCGGTCGGCGGGGAGCGGTGGTTGTGAGCAAACGTTGAGGCGAAACCCCGCACTGCCGAGAGGCACTGGTCACCGAAGTGCAATGGCAGCAAGAGCTCCTACTTCTTCTTGCCCGCAGCCTCGTCAAAACTTCAGAAAAAACGCCTTCAGCCCCTATTTTTGCTCCATATCCGTTCGCGCTGCTTTGCAGCGTGCGAGTCCCGCTTCAGCCGTTTTCCGCCGAAAGTCGCTAAGCCCCGTCGCAACGGCTGCTGCCAGCGCAAGCTCAGCTTGCTCGCAGCGTTCTTGTTGGAGCAGTAGGTCGACCAGCATGTGGTGCAGCTCTGCTTTGCGTCCTGAGTGCCGTGAGTCGTTTAGGAGCTCTCGGAGAGCAGGCTCGGCCTTGGCAAGGTTTCCCGATGCGCTGAGAACGATCGCTCGCCGCAGGTCCACTTCGGCTTTAAGCGGTGTGTCTGGGTAGCGCATCTCAAGTTCAGCGAGCCGCTCCAAAGCGAGTTTGTGTTGCCCCGATCGTGCCAGGGCTTTGGCCTCTTTGAGCAAGCGCAATTGTTCTGGCAACTGACTTGGCGCTGGAGCGGCGTCGGGCACCACCAAGGGCTTTGGACGCTCTGCGCGTATGGGGTTGGCAATCGCAGCATCAGAAATGGTTAGCGCTGGCTCTATGAGGCGAGCATCGGGGAACGCAATCGAGGCATCCACTGGAGGTGTGCCTGCATCGTGGAAAATGAGCACTGGTGTGGGTGCGGTCTCGGCACTCTGGCTTGGTGTTGTTCTTAGAATCCACCAAGCGGCGGCGGCTAGAGAAACTCCTAAGACGAACAGGGATGACTTGAGGAGAAGACTGTTGGTCGCTGTGCTAACAGAGCTGCTGGATGCGATGTGCTTCGATAGGCCTTGGGCACCCGCTGCAAGTCTCTCTGCAGAGAGGCCTGCGTTGCGCAGATCTACCAGGGCCGAGTACATGCCACCTTCGCTTGATAGTCGTGGCGGATTTGCTACAGGTTCAGGTTCGGTTGTCATGCCTGTGCCTCTCTTCTTTGTCGCGCACTTAGTTTGCTGACACTCTCGCGAAAGCGATTGCGTGCTTCGTGCAATCGGGTCCACACCGTGCCCAACGGCAGCTGCAACATGGTTGCGATTTCCTTTCCGCTCAGACCCTCAATTTCATAGAGAACAAATACCTCGCGTTGTTTGAAGGGCAGGCGCTGGACAATCTCCTGGACAAGGGCAATCTCCTCTTGGCGTTCTAGTTCGATGGCCGGGCCAGCATCGGCAGTGCTCTCTTCAAGACCTAGGCGCTCGTGGAACTTTCCCCGTCGGCCCGCGCTGCGCTTGTGGTGCTTGCAGAGATTTGCCGCGATGCCATAGAGCCACGTTGATGGAGCCGCTCGCGTCGCATCAAACGAGTCGCGCTTCTCGAATGCGATGATGAAGGTCTCCTGCAGGATGTCGTCGACGTGAGTGCCCTCACCGAGAAAGCGCAGAAGCACACGACCAACGAAGTCGGCGTGTTCCTGATAGAGCGCGGCGACATCAAGCGCTGCGCCGTCACTGGGTTGAGAAGAGTGCACTGACTCTTCTTTCCCGCGACTTGCCGAAACCTTCAAAGTTTCTTTCTTCCAATGGCATATCGGATCCCCAAACCCAGTCGAAATCGCGGCAAGGAGAGCACATCGTCGCGATTTTCCACAGTAATATTGTGTCGAACGGGGGTGGCTAGCAGCATGGCTCGCACCTGCCAATCTCGCCATTGATATCCGAGTTGAGCACCCAATTCGGCCGCTGGCAGCCATTGGCGAAAGTTCGTGTCATAGCCGCTTCCAACTACACGCACCGCGCCCCCTCGAAGCCGGAGCCCCCAGGTGAGCTGCTTGCCTTGAACGAAGCCAACGTCCGCGAGATAGGACATTGGGCGAAAGCTCCCAGCTCCCAGGTCGTGTTTTGTGCTGCCTCGAAGTCCTAGCCCAACAAACCAGGATGTCTTTGCCAAGAGCGATACCTCGGCACCAACCTCTGCCTGCGCGAGCATGACCGTTTCGCCATTTGAGGTGTCCAACGCAAACAAGCCCGCGCTGGCGAGGGCCAGGGAAATTGTGTGCTCGCTGGCAGGCACATTTGCAACTTTGGTTTTGGTTTCGGTTTTGGTTTTGGTTTTGGTTTCGGTTTCGGTTTGCGTTGGAGCTGACCAATGCTTGGCTGGGAGTTCTTCTAAGAAGTCTGAGATCACCACGACCAGGAGATCTCCGGCACTTGGGCAATCTTGCGCTGTGAGCTCGTACTCACGTTCCAGCGCAAGAGATTCGTCGGGCAATAGAATGACCAGAGATACTTTGGATGCGCCACTGTCGGTTCGTTGGAAATGTATGCGAATCGTGATTTCCGCCGCACCTTTGGGCTTGTGGGCGAGCAGCGTGCTCTGCACCTGTGTCTGTAGCGCAGCAAGATCAACACACGCACCGTCACCTCGCACTTCGACGTCAGCGCTGGCTGTTGTTGCAAAGGCGGAAACTACTGCGATGCAGGTTGCGGCCAGTCTGAATCGCAAACATGTCACGATGTATGGGATGTATCAATATACCGACAATGACGCAATTGGGTACCAGTGCCCCGTGTCACGAGCTGCCAACGATTGCCATAGTGCCGAAACGAGAAATGACCCGGCTGAAGGGCCGAGTCATGACTCATATCGCGGGTTCTCTTGACTAGAGTTCTACTAAGAAGACTACTTACCTTTGACTGCGGACTTCGCCTTGCCGGTTTTGACGCTGACGTAGGCTTTGTCACCTGTCTTTGCGCGGCGATCGGTAGCGCTGTTGAACTTGTAGGACTTGCCGGACTTAGAGAGGCCCGAACTGTTTACCCCTGAAAACGTACCGTCTTGGCGGCGAAGTTTCTGATTTGCGGCCGAGCGTGCAGAGGATTGTGTCTTGGCTTGTGTCTTTGTCTCGTAAGCAACTCCGTTACTCTTGCGAACGTTGAGTGCGCGTACCTTGCCGCTACCTTTGGAGTGAACGAGGACCTGCATGCTCTTGCCGCTCTTTGAAACGCCAGACTTGGTGACGCGAATGTTCGTGGAACGCCCCTTCGCTTTGTAGTTCTTGATGACCGCAGCGCGGGCAGAACGACCGTCCTTTGCTTTGGTGGATTTTGCGGTGCGTTGTGCATCCGCTGTGCCGCCAAGGGCGAGAAGGAAGGCGGAGGCGAGAAGGATGTTGCGAGCGATGTTGGTCATGGTGGGGACTAGAGCAAAGTCCTTGCCAAGCTTCGATCGCGAGCTTTTGCACGTACTTCCTCATACTTGCCCACGCTGGCTACTGGCGATTTCTGTCGCCAGACCAATCGCGGGGGAGGCAAAGCAGCCCCATCGCTGGCCACCGCGCTACAGCGTTGTCCGATCCCGCTCTTGCGAGTTTCCGGTTGGCAGGTTGGGCAGAAGTACGCACCAAAGCCGCGCACGCGCATTTCTGTTTGCAGTCGGCAAACCGAGGAGCGCCACATCAATGGCGCGCGTTTGTGAATCTCATCGGAGGCGTCTTGGAGCACCTTGGGGATGGCAAGCGTGCCTTCGAATGCTTGCCGCAATATAGCTGGCTTGTGCAGCTCGGTTCCGAGAATTTCTGATCCCTGTAGCAGCTTGCTTAGAACTGGGATGGCGCATTCAAGATCGGGCCTCTCTGGCGTGGCTGGATGTTGTGTCAGTGCGCTTGCGAACGACCGAAGAAGCCCTTTGACCACTCAGCGGCGACGTTGAAGATCGCGCGCGAATCGGCAATGCTCAAGCTGCTCGAAAACGAGACACTTCGTCCCTCGTTCCGCAACTGCAGGCCGACGAGCAAGTTATACAGTTGGAATTGTCGCAGCAGTGTTGTGGTGAGAATCGAGTCCATTGCGCCTGTTCGATAGGCCATAACGTCTTCAGTGAATTTCTTAGCAAGGACAGCATTGCTGAATGTCGCTTTCCCGCGCAAGACAAAGCCTTGGTTCTCAGGTTCAAGATAGAGTGACGCGTTCTTTGGGCTTCGCAGTGTTGGGCCTCGAGGAATGGAGATCGAGGCAGGGAACGCTGCGATGTGCACAATGGCGTAAGGAGTATCTTCTGTACTGGTCGCCTTTGCGAGTTCGGGGAGTGCGAGCAGCCACGAGGGGAGTGGTTGTGGCGTTGGGATGGCATCGAGATCACCAGCGCGCGGTGAGGATGCCGCCCCAAGACTGGAGGGGTTCACTAGCGAGACACTATCCCGGCCCGTTTTCAAATAGACCCTTGGGTCGCTCTTGTGCTGATACCTGCTCTTGATGTCGCCGAGTGCACCACCAGCAACTGCAGTCCAATCGATCCTCGAGTCCTTGTGGCTAAGAAATGTCCGGAGTTTTTGATCGGTGAGCTTTCCCGTGCAGGCCACAGTGGTTGCTGATACATCAGAGGGGTCGGACGTTGAGATGTAGAGCATGTCAAACGAATCTGCAAAGCTCACATTCCGGTCACCGATGATGAGCTTGTGGTCGGGCATTGGTGCGAGGATGGCAGCGGTGCGCTCGGCCCACTCAGTTCCTCGCAATCGATCTAGGCGCAGCGTTACTGAGATCGTGTCACCCGGCGGGGCATACGCATCCATTTGGACAGTGGCCCAGGTTGGTGTTTGGTCCTTCGGCACACTGGCATCCGACGGCGCAAGCACGACGGTTGTAGAGGCATCGCGGAAGTCTGGACCGCCGTCGATTGGAGCCGTGACAATGACTGAGAGCCCACCGTCAGATTCATCTCCAAAATCGAGTGGAGCTGCGTCTGGACCCGCATCGACACCCGCATCTGCTGCCTCGGCCGCGTCGATGGGCAACGCAGCGTCGACTGCAGCATCAGGTCGTCTTTGCGCATCGTAGGTTGGGCCCGCGTCGGCAATCAGAGCGGCGGGTTCGGGTTCGGGTTCGGGTTCCGGCTCAGGCTCAGGCTCAGGCTCCGGTTCAGGCTCGGGCTCCGGTTCAGGTTCAGGCTCGGGCTCGGGCTCCGGTTCGGGCTCCGGCTCCGGCTGAAATGCCTCTGGAACCTCGGGGGCGATCTCGACATCGACTTCGATCGATGGCTCACTAACGACCTTCTGCCTACCTCGGTCGCTCGTCAAGAGCATCGGAGCGACGAGCAGCAGGTGCAGCAGAACTGACACCGCCAGGCTTGATAGCCCGACTTTGTATGTTCCACTCAGCTTCACTCGTGCCTCTTGCGATGGTGTGTGGCCGGTTGGCAATTGCCACCGGCAGCTTGCCTACGTAGTAGCATGCTTCGCTCAAGGCGACGTACACTGCACTCGCCCTATGCGGATACCGACAAAGATTGTGGAAGAAATTGTAGCTGAGGCTTCGGAGAAAATGAGCGATCCGAACTACTCGGCGGTACTCGTGGGTGGTTTTGTGCAAACCCAAGGCGCCGCAGCCCAGTACATTAGTGCCAGCGCAGATGAGCTTGGTGGCGCCGAAGAGGTTGTCAACACCATTTTTCATACTGCGCTCATGGCAGAGTGCTTCAAGCGCGCACACAACCGCACCGTTGGTGAGATGACATTTGAGATTCTCGATCGGGTGGCCTCGGGAGACCGAAAAGCCACGTTGAAACAAAAGCAGCCCGCCGTGCTTGAGTACATTGAGACAAACGTTGAGCATGAGGGAATGGCAAAGACGATCATGCTCTTCGCGCTGGCGATGGATTTGCTGTCTTAGTGATTTCCTCTAGAGAATCAGCGAGGTGAGCGCCGTGCCGCCTATGCGTATCAGCGATGAGAGATCGCGATCCGAGAATTCGAGCGCGGCTCCTAGATAGAGATCTCTTCCTAGGTATACTTCCGATAGGTTGTTCGTGTCGTCTGCGCCCTCGGTGTTGATGGTTCGCCCAGGGTTGAGAATATCGTCCAAGCCGGCAAGCATGTAGAGTTGGCCGAAGACGCGGAGGCTGGCTGCGAGTTTTACGCGCGGCAAACTCGTGTAGCCGAGCTCAAAGACGTCAGCTGAGAGGGCCAGTCGATCGGTTAGAAGCTTTACATCTGCGCCTGCACCGAATGTTGATTCCTTGAAACCGAAACGCAGCATAGCGGGACCAATGCGATTGGCATATTGAGCCGTGAGACGAATCGAATCAGGAATTCGAATACTGCGATTCCACGAGTCGCTGGCTCCATCATATTCTACGGCGGCCTCGGCGGCCCCTCCGCGCGACGATCGAACGAATTCGAAGTAGTAGTAACGGTCTGCTCTTCCCGCCTTTACGGTGACGTAGCCCGTTGGTTCACGAGCGTTCAATCCGAACTCCGTTCTTAGGCCGACATGCATTCTCCAGTCCACGATGAACTTCACTGCATCGCGCGTGTCGTTCGTGATGTCGACGATGTCGTCATGCAGCTCGCCGCTGTTCAGAAGAGTTCCTAAGGTGCCCTGGCCTTCGTCCATATCAGACATGGGGCCCGAGAACTCCGACCAATCGATCTCCGTTTCCTCGACCTTGGTTCTTGTGAGAGCTGCGTTGTCGATGACCCAGGCACGCGCTCTTGTCATGCTGTCTTGGGCATTCTCCGTGAGTTCCTCTGCACGGGTAAAGACAGGGTCGATGGCTTCGCGAGGCTCAAAGTGAATCGTCTCACCGCGCTGAAGCGCGTCGTCCATCTTGGCTAAGCGATTGTGCACTCGAGAGGCGACGCTCTTGGCCGCGTCATCGAGCTCCTTGACCTGCTCCTTGAATGGACCATTGACCCTCGCTCGCATCTGCTCTGCACGGAGCACGCCTTCCTCTGCTCCCTCCCGCACTCCGGGAAGGGCTTCGGAAATTTCGTACAGGACGTCACCTATCTGACTGCTCTCCACAACACGCTCGATGTAGCGGCCAGGTAGGGGCTCTTCAGACGACCCCGGATCAATTTCCAATGAGGGCCCGGAGAGAATCGAGATGCGCCTCTTGAATAGGGTTGCGTCCTCTCGGAGATCGATTCGAGACTCAAACTCGATGTCGATTTCCGCGTAGCTGGAGCCGATGCGGCGCTCAACAATTTCGCCAACCTGTAGGCCCGCGAGTGTCACTGGGGCACCAACAGGCAGTGCGCGCACATCGGTGAGTCGTGCTCGCACAATCGAGGCCTCGCCGGTCTGATCTGTCGATGACTTGACCAGTGTGAAAGCTGCGACCGCAATCACGATTGCAGCTATGCCAATGCGGAGCTTCAAAGCAACCGCCATTGGACCTGGAACTGCGGAAGTGGTCAAGGAGTCGGCTGCCAGCGAAGTCGCTGGATTTGCAAGAAGACAGGCCTTGGAGTCATCTGAAATAGCCATTGTCTTGACCCACCTGAGTTTGTGGGAGAACACTGCATTTATGGGTGAGGACGAGAGGAGAAAGTGGAGACGGCTTGAGCACGGGCTCCGCGTTGAACTCACGGTGCTCGGTGGTGCTGGTGGAGCCTTGCACGCCATTGGCACACACCTAAGTCCCGAAGGACTTTTCATTCAAATTGCCGATCCGCCCGCGCCAGGCACTCGTGTCCGCGTGACTCTAGGAGCCGGAGATACCGTTCAGCTCGCTGCTGATGGCGTTGTCACCAACCAGTTTCAGCCGAACGATGCCAACGATTTGACCGGTGTGGGCATCGCGCTCGCAGAAGCTGGAGCGCCCTGGCGCAAGCTCTATGAGTGGCTCTCCCAGTCGCCCTAGATCTCTTTCGGCGATGTCATCAACATCTGCTCGTAGCTACTTCGCCCAGTCTGGGGTGGGGCCACGAAGGGATGATGGGGCGGCACTGCCTGCAGGCTTGCGACCCTTGCGGGGGCGCCACTTGCGAACGGGGGCTGCTGGTGTGGTTGGTGCCGCTTCTGGCTCCGACTCATCTGCTGCTTTCTTGACGGGAGCTGCCTGCACGTTGATGTGTGCTTTCCCTGCAGCGTTGAAGTCAGCTGCATGAAGAACGAGGAACTGTGGTGGTTGCTCGCCTTGCTCGATTCGAAGCTGGACTTCGTCTTCGAGATCGAGATTTCCGAGACTCACGTTGGGAGTCGTTCCCACAAAGAGCCAGGCGTTGGCAGAGCTTGGTGTACTAGAGAGCTGGATGTTTGAAGGTCGGGGGGACGTGGTAGCGCTTGGTGGTCCCACACGAGCAGGCGCAATCTCTGGCTCTTCGCTGCTTGAAAGTAACGAGAACTCACCTACCGCAAAGCGGGTCCCGCTCTCATCGCGCTTCCAGCTATCGGGCCCAAGGGTCGCCTCGAGGCTATGATAGCCCTCGTGCTCGATGCGCACACGATGCGTATCCTCGCCATTGATTGCTATTGCGGAGATTGGCGTGCGTCCCAAAAAGAGCCAGACATTTGCGCCCTCAGCTCCACCCACGCTGAGCGCTCCTACCGTCGGCGGCGGCGTCACAACGGCAGACGTGCTCTTTGGGGAATCAGAAGAGTTCTGTGAAGACCAGATGAGCCCGCCACTAACGATCGCAATCGTGACAGCGCCAGCGACCCAAAGCCCCGTGTTCTTCTTTGTGACACGAAGGTCTTGATCGGAAAGGTCCTGAAATGTCTCTGCTTGCGATGACATCGCACGCACCGGCTCAGCACGAGTGAACTTGGCCTTGGGGACAACCGCTGTGTGGCTCACTGCTCGCTCGATCGGCTCGGGTGCGACGATGGGGGCCGAATCCGCCAAGGCCTTGACGCTGGTGGGGGCCACAGGAACTTGTGCCGCAGCGACAGTGGGTTCCTCGACGACAATCTCAAGCTCATTGGCGTCATCGAAGATGCTAGCCTCATTGACCACGATCTTCGAGGACTCTCGACTCACAACGTTGGCGGAGACACTGTGCTCGCCAGAGTCGGTTCCTTGGGGAAATCGAACGATGGCATCGCTATCGGCGAGAGCTCGCTCTTCCTCGATCATCTTGCGCTCTTCCGCGCGAATGCGTTCAAGGGTGTCGGTCGGGACCCGAACAGTGCGTTCTTCTTGTTCGAACATGGACCCAACCACAGTGCGTTCGCTCTCACTGTCGGAAGCAGGCATGTTGACCACACCAGATGGCTTCAGGCTTGGAATGGCAGCAGACTCCTCTGGATGTGGCGTTGTAGAGGGGCGGGGCAATGGAACGGAACCGCGAGGGGAGCGCTTTGCCGAGACCTTCGCAGCCTTGGGCGTTTCGGCTTTGGAGCGCGCGCGAAGCGGAGTCGCTTCTTTGCGGTGCTTCCAGCGATTCTCGGCTGCTGTCGTTGCAGCGGCGAGTAGAGGCTCAAGGAAGGTTGAGAAGCCAAGAGCCGACGACATCACCTGGTATTCGCGTGAGAACGCTTCCAGATCGGCCTGGATCTCCCGCGCACTTGAGTAGCGATCGTCGGGGTTTTTCTGAAGGCATTTTAGGACAATCGATTCGAGCTCTTCAGGGTATTCCATGAAGCTCGAGGGTGGCTTGATGTCCTTCTCGACAATTTCTTTTATGAGCTGGTACTCCGTTGTACCCGCGTAGAGCCGACGCCCTGTTGTGAGTTCAAAGAGAATCACTCCAAGTGAATAGATGTCGCTGCGACGATCGATGTCTTCGCCTTGGCATTGCTCGGGTGACATGTACGCGAGTTTGCCTTTGAGAGTGCCAAGCGCCGTTTCTTGCGCCATTCGTCCCTGAGCCTTGGCAATGCCAAAGTCGACGAGCTTGACGCCACCTTCCCGCGTGAGAAAGATGTTGTGTGGTGTGACATCCCGATGAACGATACCGAGCGGCTGGTTGTCGAGACCGCGTTTGTCGTGTGCGTAGTGGAGACCAGCGGCGATGCTGGTTACGATATGTAGAGCGTGTTCCCAGGGGAGCGGAAGCGCTTTGTCGGCTAACACTTTCCGCAGTGTTCGGAGGTCGGTGCCATCGAGGTACTCCATGGCCATGAAGTACTCACCATCTTCCTGGCACGAGTCGTATACCTGCACAACGTTGGGGTGCTGAAGCGTCGCGGCAATGCGTGCCTCGTCGAGAAACATGCGAAAGAGCTCTTCGCTCTCGGCGAGCTGAGGCAAGATGCGCTTGACGACGACCTGCTTCTGAAAGCCACCAACCCCGCTTACCTGCGCGAGGTACAGCTCGGCCATACCACCCACTGCGATCTTTTTTTGAAGTTCGTAGCGACCGAGAAACGACTTCTCTGCTTGGACACTCGTCAAGGTGGCCGCCTTATACAATGTAGGTCCATATCCTGAATAGCATTATTGACTGGATGGCAGGAAAGACCTCAAATCCAGTGATCTCCTAGGCTTAGTACGTGTGAGAGCTGTTCACTTGTTGCTATTCACAACGGTCACTAGGTATTCGAAATTACTCTCGAAGGCCTATTGCTTGGGTCGCGCACACCACAAATCAGTCGTGACCGTGATCTCGGCTTCCGAACTCTGGTTTCGATAATCGCAGCGCCAGCCAGCTTGCACGCTGGTATTGGACGCACCAAACGCGCTGCTCGCCACCAGTGCTGCCCGCCACATGGGATCTGCAGAGCAACCACCAACCACAATGAGGTCAGTTGGTTGGGGACACTTTGCAATGGCGGAACCCACAAGTCCTGGTCCCACTTGGATTCGGCCCTGTTGGTGTTGGAGGTCCTCTTTGGCGCCAACTGCAGAACGCGGCCCTGGTGGTCCTTCTGGGCCTTGCGCACCCTGTGGCCCCTGCAATCCTTGCGGTCCCTGCAATCCTTGAATTCCCTGCGGCCCGCTTGGGCCCGGTGGACCAGGTTCACCTTTGCTTCCCATCAAACCAATTGGGCCCTGACTACCAACCGGCCCAATGGCGCCTTCTGGCCCTGGGGGGCCAGCGATGCCTCGATTTCCCGGTGGTCCAGGCGGGCCCTTGAGCGTCGGATCACCAGCGAGCACCAATTCGCGAGCCACCCGTTTTGCATCCACAGCTGTGCCAGAGGTTCGCAGTTTGGCAAGCTCGGCCTCCAGCCCCAGAACGCGATTCTGCAGCGCTTCAAAGCGTTCATCCTGCTTCGATGTGTCGGGCTCATCTTGACAGCCCACGAGCAGTGCTAGGCCTAGCCAGATCACCGATCGGTTGCATCTCCATGGCATCGGCCTCTGACTGTACTACAGAGCAGCGCAAGTCAATGCCCCCCAGAACTGCCGTTTTTTTGCCTCAACGTCATATGCGACGTACTCATAGAGCATGATCGAGCTGTCAAAGGTGAGCTTGCATCGCGGGGGTGCGGCAATCTTGGAAGGCGCCTTTGTGTGCATCGAGTCGTCCCAGGTGGTGCTCATTTCGGGACCGTCAGGCATTGGCAAGACATCCCTTCTGAGTTTGATCGGGGGATTTCTTACGGCCGATGAGGGCTCTGTTCGGGTCTTCGATCACGATGTGGCGCGCATGCGTTCCACATCGACTGCGCTACTGCGTCGCCGCCTGGCTTTTGTGCCACAGGAGCTTGAGCTCATCGGTGACATGAGTGCGCTGGCCAACGTTCGCCTGGCGTTGGAAGTTTGTGGAACTGGGCGTCGTGAGGCGAAGCGTCGAGCGTCTGAAGCACTAGACGCAGTCGATCTTGCAGAAGTAAAAAAGCGCAAGGTCACAGAACTCTCTACAGGACAGCGGAGACGTGTTTCTTTAGCGCGAGGCCTTGTTCGCAATGCGCAGATCTTTGTGGCCGACGAGCCGTCAAACGACCTGGATGCCGAGCGCGTTCTGACACTGGTCGAGCTCATTGAGGACATGCGCGAGACGGGAACAGCAGTTGTGATCGCTACCAATGATCCGCGTTTCTTGGCACATGCCCAACAGCCAGGATGGCGCCATCTTGCACTCTCGTGCGCACAACTCATTCCCGGCGACATGACCTCGCTGTTTAGCAACACCGTCGGCAAGGCGTCGATGGAAGAGTTTTCATCGGCTGACAACGTCGTTCCCTTTCCCGTGAGTGCTAGAGGCGAGTGAGCAAGTCGGCAAGAACTGCAATATAAGAACGCAACATGAAGACAGGATACCGAACAATTCTTAGACGCCGAGTAGAAGCTGCGCGACGCATCCGCAGGCCACATCAAGGCGCTGGAGATGCGCGCTCTGCGCTGCAGCCCTTGCTCGACGATCCAATGGAGATGGGTACTGAGCTCGTCGACCTAGCGACCGGAGAACTGGTGTATCAGAAAAAGAACAGGGGCGGCTCGCGGTGAAGCAACGTATGCGCACCCTTGGCTACGCGTTTGGGCGAGCCTTGGCGAGTATTCGCCGCCGTCCGCTCATTGCAGCCCTCACCATTGGAGTCATGACGGTGGCCTTGGTCTTGGTTGGGGTTGCTCACATGGCTGAGCGCAACGTGCGCACCCTCAGTGAACGCTGGGGCGCTGGTGTACAAATGATCGTCTACCTCGACGAAGGAACAAGCACTGAGCACGCTGAGAAAATTTCTGCTGCTCTGGTCGATTTGCCCGCAGTACAAAGTGTGAACTACGTGCCACCCGAGAGGGCGATGGAGCACTTGCGCCTATCCCTTGGACAGCACGATGAACTGCTTGATGGCATTGAAGCGAGCTTCTTGCCCGCATCGCTAGAAGTGCAGCTGATGGAGGGCGTGCGCGATCTGGTTTCAGCTCACCCGGTGATGGAGCGTTTGGAGGCAACTCCTGGTGTGGAGGATGTGGAGTTCCTTGGCAACTGGGTTGACGATTTCACTGCGCTGATTGGACGCGTACAGCGGGCTGGTCTCTACTTGGTTCTCTTTGCGAGCATGATTGGCGTCTTCACGGTTGTCGCGACGATGCGGTTATCGGCTGATTCAAGGGCGTCAGAACTGCGGGTGTTGAGCCTAATGGGAGCGCCTGGCGTGTTGCGCCGTGGTCCCACGCTCATCGAGGGAGCACTTCTGGGTCTTCTGGGAGCGGCGTCAGCAACGTTGCTTCTGTATGCACTTTTTGTCATGGGAGCGCCTCTCATAGCTTCCGCGTTGTCGTCATCGTTTGGCGCAATCGATCTGAGCTTTCTGGCGACGAAAGACATTCTGCAGCTTGGGCTCTTTGGTGTGAGCTTAGGTGTTGTTGGCGGCATGTTGACCAACTACTCGCAGGCCCGCACGTGAGGCGACTGCGCCTACTCACCGCCACTCTGCTTCTCGTCGGTGCGACTGCTCTATTGGCGCCTCAACAGGGGCAGACCGCTCCAGGCATGAAGAAGCGCGACCGGGTTGCACTTGCGAGATACGCTGAGAACGTTGGGCTTCAGCGTGCTTCTCTCGCAAAGACTCAAGGGTTACTCGCGACCAAGTTGACGACTCGCCAAGACGAGATGAAACGCCGACTGCGAGCCATCTACAAGCTCTCCCGAGCAAACTGGCCGCGGCTGTGGTTTGAGCCAGAAGCACGTCGCGAGAGCGCTCGGTGGGTTGGTGCCGCGCGACGAGTGGCCATGCGGGACATCCGTGAAATTGACATGCTGCACGATGAAATCGCTATGGCAAATCGAGCAGACGCGCGCTTGGTGGAAGAGGGCAGGCTGCGTCCTGCCGCTACTCCCAGACGCAGGAGCTTGCAGTGGCCCGTGCAAGATTCGTCGATTGTGCAGCACTACGGCGAGTACAAAGGACCAAGCCATCGAGTGAAGCTGCGAAGTCGAGGAGTTCGCATCGAGAGCGAGGCTGGGCAAGCGGTTTTCGCTGTTGCTGCTGGTCGTGTGCGGTACCAGGGGCCGATTCGCGGGCTCGGAACATCTCTTATCATCGATCACGGGAATGCGATGTCCGTGCTGGGCAATCTGCACCGTCCAAGTGTGCGAGCTGGCGACACCGTGGAGAGAGATACCGTAGTGGCAACAGCCGAGGGTGAGTCAGTCTATTTAGAAGTGAGACTTGTAGTCGGCGAGCGGGGACTCAACGTGAATCCTGAACCCTTGCTCGCGGATGCCGACTAGTGCGCGATCCATGGACATTGAATTCGTGATCGCGAAGTCAGCTCGTTTGCTGGCCTGGCGGGAAGAGGGAGTTTGCTGGGGCACGCGACCGAGGAACAACGAAGAAGACTGGCAGAGCCAGTCTCTTCAGCGGGCGAGAAGACGAGTGAGCGCGTTCTATATTCATGAATCGCGCACTCGTGTGGGATCCAGAGGCATAGAACGCCCTGGCTCGGTTCTTCGCCCTTTGAACGCCTTCGGCTCATCGTTGCTCAGATC
>JANTGM010000089.1 GCA_024762925.1 Kofleriaceae bacterium
GTAGACGCCGTGGCTGAGCTTGGTAAAGTTCGCAGAGCCGACATCCGAGTAGCGACCGTCAACAACCACCATTTTGGCGTGCACCATGCGTGGGTGCCTGCCTCGGAGTAGCCTCTGAGAAATCCATGCGCGCTGATAGGGCCGGACTGGCGATAATGCGGGCACACTCGTGAAACGGTGGCGTCACCTTGGCCGTTTCGGGCGCGAAATTGTGGTGGAAGGGCGGCTTTCAACATGCGGGTGCAGCCATGGCGGCGTTCCTCGGTCCGGGCGTTTTCGTGTTTGGTAGGGTACCGCTTGTGCATGCCCCATTCATATTGACCATTTCACTCCTGGCCGGTTGCGCTCACGCCGCAGCTCCATCGTCATCGCGCAAAGATGCTCCATCGTCATCGCGCAAAGATGCTCCATCGTCATCGCGCAAAGATGCAGAAGAGTGGACTGCGCGGGTCGCCCGTCAAGAGAACGGTTCGTGGGCCGTTTCTTACCGATTCGACCGCCCATACTCCGCGCTTCTTTTCGACTCAGAAGGCAACTTCCGTGCAACGAACTGGATTGCTGCGAATCCAAAAACGAAAATTGAGAACCTCCACGGCCTTGATGTACTTCTCCTGGTTCAACCATCCTCGGAAGCGCACTTCACGGTGCAACCACCCGATAAGAGTGTCAGAGGTACTGAGCCCTTTCTCCGATTTTCTGACGGAAGTGAGGCAATTCACTTGGGGCAATTTCCCGTCCTAACAGTGACGAGCCGCGCCGAGGCCGAGGCTCTACATGGCAATCTGGGCAAGTGGCAAGGTAAACAACCGACGATCGAGGTCACCCTACTGGCACCCCAAAATATGCTGACACCAGATGGGAAACGAGCCACAGGTCAAGTGCGCTTGCCGGTCCGCAGCGGTGGAGGCTACGTATATGTTGGCGACATCGAGCCCGTTGAGACACAAGATGTGATCGCTGTGGTGGATTCGGGACTCCCAAGCTGGTTGGCTGAACGTTTTCAAAAAGATATTGCTGATGTCTATGCGGGCCACCGCGCACGCTGGGGGGCCAGCACAAAAAAAGCGATGGTTCTACTAGCGTTTGGGGGCACGGAAGGAAAGCTTGAGAACAAGGGCTATGCATCAGGTTCTCAGCTATCGATGGTGATACGCGGCAGCGCATATGCCTCGAAAAACGATGACGGGCTCCGCGATTTGCTTTGGTTTTTCGCCCACGAGGCCGCCCATCAATTTCAATTTCGTGGTGAATTGAATCGAGAGCCTGGATCGGACTGGATAACCGAGGGAGCTGCAAACACCATGGCACTCGCGGTTCTCCACGACATGGGAATGATGGACAAGTCTCTGCTCGAACGCCGATATTGGAAAACTCACCGTCAATGCGTCGCAGAACTCCACGATGGACCGCTTCAGGGAAAACGTGGCAAGTCTGGCTACGTTTGTGGGGACCTGATCGCGCAGATGACGGCAGCCAGTCTCCCGAAGCACAACCTGTTTTCGTTTTGGAATGCTTTTCGTGAGCAAGCGATTTTAGCCGATGGCAACACACTGACCTCCAAACGCTATTTCGCATTATTGCGGGAGCACGGAGCCGACAAAGCGTTTGTAGATTCCCTTGAGCGACTCATTGGTACCCAACTCGAAAACCCCCAAGGTGCGTTGGCTGACGCAATGCAAGCATCGGGTCTTGCCCCACAGTTTGCAGATGACGGTGGACTGTCAACCATGCTGTTTCCGGCGGTAATCCAGCGGCCGTGAAATCAAGATCGCGCGGCCGTCGCGTCCCGTCGAACGTATCGACGAAAGGTGTTTGGTGCCACTTGGTCTCGTGCAAGCAAGCGCTCGATGAGCTTGTAGACACTCACAATGGTCTTCGGTGCTCCATCCTCTCGCGACCTCTAAGACTTCTTCTGCTGTGACCTGGCGGGTTCTGCCGAGGTTTGATTTGCGCCCAGGTGCTCTCACCAACGCCTGCCGGCTCCGAACAAGTCGCTGTGAGGTTCCATAATCCTCGCCGTGAATACTGACCTTCGAGGCCTTGGGCAAGAATTGAGAGCCTACGACCGCAACTGCAGGAGAGGCACAGATCCGCTGTCATCCCCTTACCCTCTTCGGAAAAACTCGAGTGACGATTCTTCAGAGGAGGCGCCTGCGGACCCAGGGGTCAAAGGGGGCTAATGGTCTCTTGGGATGGTCTCTCCACATCGCTCTTGTCTTCGACGCTCTTGTCTTCGACGATTGTGAAGTTCACAACAAAGCTCTGCTCTTCTTTAATACGGGCGTTCTCTCCAGAACCCAAGGCAAAGATGTTGTCGGACTCATCGAAGGAAGCTGAGTTAGCAGCGGTAGGAGAAGAGTCCGGGATTGCTCCCATGGGCTCTTTCCGCTTGTTCTTGCCCGATGTCTTGCGCGTCTCAGTCACATCACCCCTCCTCAACGGCACGTACGCTATCACGACCTGCAACGGGCAAGGCTGGAAGAATGAGGGAGTGCAGGGGTAACGAATGAGAGGCCTTACCTGTGTGCCCAAATGACAACACTCTACTAAGAGTTCTTCTATCTACTTTGTGAGAGCCGCTTCTGCACAAGAATCGTTCGCTGGCGAACATCAAGGCTAAGAAGCTCCTTTTTCAGCGCCCTGGCTAGACACTAGCCGGGATTGTTTCAGCAGAATCGAAGTCCGTTAAAACCCGCTAGTCGATCGGGTTGATGACTTGCTGATCCAAGCCGCCAGGGTAGGCGTAGGAATCAAACTCATCATAGCCAACAACGATCACTCCAACTGGCTCCACCCCAGAGATCTTGTGCACACCATCAGCGGTTGCCAATCGATTGGCTTCGTAACCACCTCCAATGTCAACCCAGCCCGCCGTTACAGGAGAATCGTTCACTGTGACCTCAGTGCCTGTGGTGCGGGTGAGCACCAAGAAGTCGTTTTGCCAGGTAGAAGGAATCAAAACAACGTAGGAGCGCAGGTACTGCTCGACCGGAACCGCTTGCACCATGCTTGGATCGCCTTGGTTTCCCCCTGCCAGAGCAGACGCGACCATGAACTGTGTCACGAGGACCGGCTTATCGGAGTTGATCAGAAAATCACCAGGGGCGTTCGCGGGACCGTTGACCGTGTACTCCACCATCTCCTTGGCGCCAAGCGTGACACTTGCAGGCAAACCAGTGACTCCTGCGGGAAAGGTGAAGTTGACAACCGTGCCATCTTGTTGCGCCATAATCTGCCACACGGCGGGTTCGTTCGAGCGAACCGGAACTCGTGAGGCCGCGTAGGTCTTGCCCCAAGTTTGCAATCCAAAGACCTGCTCCTCGAGGTGCTCACAGCAGCAATTTGCAAGCGGCACATTCACGCAATCGTTGGAGGTGAACACACCCACCGGAGCTGTGGCGGTCACCGATGTTCCATTGAAACTGGAGTCGGGTACAGCGGCTGTCAGTTGCAAGTAGTCACCATCTTGCATAGAAATTGTCTGAGGAACGTTGGGCGCAAGTGCTGGAACACCGTTGCCAGCAGTGGTGGCAATTGGAGAAGTAATGGTCACCTCAGTTGCAGTCCCAGCAGTAATCTGCACGTGCGCTGGGTAACGCGATCCACTATCGGCATTTCCAAATGGCCAAGCCGGGACAATGTATCGAGTGTCATGTGACGATGCTGGCAGCAGCAGCGATGCATCGCTATAGAAGCTTGCAGCGCCGTCGAGAGGCGAGAACTGATATGCGATGACCGGCAAGTCTGAGGTCACGCGGTAAGCCCCCCCTTCGTAGAGTGCACTGCCGTCAACAGCGCGATGGGGTAAGGGAATTGTCTGAAGCGCCTCGGGGCCGACCGTATGGTTACCGTTTGCGATGGGCATCCAAACCGCGCCCATTTTGGTTTCGATTACAACGTTCGCGGTCTCGGTTGCATTGACGTTTGAGATGGCAATTGCGTACTGGCCAGGCTGAAACCCATTGGTGTCGACGGGGTAGTACACGCACCCAACCGATGAGCGATCGATCGCTGCAATCTCACATGGGCCCGCGCAATCGGGACCGTCAATCGTTCCATCACAGTCGTTGTCGACGCCATCCTCACAATAGTCGAGCGCCCCAGGATGAACCGTTGAGTCTCGATCATTGCAATCAACGCTGGTGTCGTATCCATCATTGTCGCTGTCGGGCAAACCTGAGTCGCCCGAGCCTGGGCCACCATCAATCCCGCCGCCACCTTTGGAGCCGCAGGTGCTAAGTAGTGGTGAAAGTACGAGAACAAACGCCAAACCGAGTTTCATCTGATTTCTCCGTGTTCTGCGACTGGGTCGCCCGCTCCAGGTTGGAGCCGATCCTACTATAAGTCATCTCGTCCACGAGTTTGGCCTTTCTTGTGGTTTCGTCCTCACCACTGGTCTGGCGGCTTTGCTCACCGCACTGGGTGAACTGGTAGTGTGAGCGCTATGCAACGAATCAAAAACTGTCTGCTCCTTTCCCTCACAGCTGCACTTGCTGCAAATGTTGGTTGTTCGAAAGACAAGGGCGACAACAACGGCAACGATCACACCGCCACGGCAGGCGGAACTACCGAGAAAAGCACAGCGCCGAAGAAGAAGGCTGCTGCACCAAAGCTCATAGACTACGACCTTTCACCAGCGGGCGATGAGTGGAAAGGCTGGATTGCGAGCGGGCCAGAAGGCTGCAAGGCCATGGGCGATCTTGGCAAATCCTCGCGCCTTGCTTGCAAGGGGCCAGGTATCGCTGACGAGAGCGGGCACAACGGGTTTGACATTATTTTTCACAAGGGGCACGAAGACCTCGCTGAATACAAGGCGTCAGTCAAAGAGCGTTGGGCCGAGAAGGAAGCAAAAGGGGAGCACGAAGTTTTAACGGACGAACCAGGGCTCTTGGCTTGGAAAAGCGGTGGCTCGGAGTATGGCGCGTTTCACTTCAAGAAGCATCTGACCGTTGGCGAGGACAAGTTCACGTGTTCGACAAATCTGATGATTGGCGCTGGCGCGAAAGAGGAGTACGAGCAACTCCTCGCTGGGTGCGACACCCTGAAGAAGGCACCATAGTTAGTAGTCCCTGGAAGTGACTAAGAATAATTATGAAGAGCGCTCGTCATAGTGGCGAGCGCCTTCCGCATCAAAGTCCCAGTCGGCACGGGATGCACAGAAGATGCGAGTCTTGATCCCGACGTCAATCGGATCGTCAAGGGTGCCGGCAGTTAGATACACATTGCTATCATCCTCCTCGGCCGGAAGTGGCGTGCCGCACGATTTGCAACGAGTGATCGTGTATGTGGGGCGCAGGGCAAAGGTGACGCGATGGTCTTCGCCCGAGAGCCAAGTAAAGTTCTCTCGCTTGACGATGACAATCGCGTTGCCCGTGCTGCCACTGGCCTTTCGGCAGTTCGAGCAGTGACACATCCAAACACCATCGATCTCTCCATCGATTTGATAAGAGAGTGCACCACAAAGGCAGCTACCGGTTCTTTGAGGCATCGAGAGACTAGGCGCCTGCAATCACGTCGTTAGGTGCTTGCACGAGTTCGATCAAGACTCCGGCACCGCCATATGGGAATTCTTCTGAGGAGCGCGGATGGATGAAACAGACGTCGTGACCAGAGGCCCCCTTGCGAATTCCGCCTGGAGTAAATCGCATGCCCTTGGCTGTGAGCCATTCAACTGCGAGCGCCAGGTTATCGACCCACAGACCAATGTGGTTTAGCGCGGGCACGTGCACCTTGGGACGGCCCTCGGGGTCAATCGGCTGCATCAGATCAATTTCGACCGTGGCCAATCCCGAGCCTGTGATGAGGATGTCTTCATCGACGTTCTCTTTCTCACTGCGATACTCTCCTGTCTTCTTGAGCCCCAGCATGTCGCACCAGAGCGTTGTGAGCTCTTGTTTGTCCGTGCTGCCAATGGCGATTTGCTGTACACCAAGAATCTTGAAGGGGCGACCATCCATGTCCTGAGTAAAGCGAAGACCCGCGGTTGAGAGCAAGTGCGCCGTGCGTTAGCGTGGTTTGTTAGCGCAAATAGGTGATGCTGCCCAATTGATCTCGATAGACCCCAAGAAACGACTCCGCGTCGTTCGGCGACATCTCAGAGTCTTCAATCTTGGCTTGCAGTGCCGCTTGCATCTGTTCCGGCCGGTAGTTGAGGTAGCCAAGGACCTCGCTAACGGTCTCGCCGGCAAAAATGTCCTCAAAGCGATATCCGTCGGAGTGCATTGATATGTGCACAGTGTTGGTGTCACCAAAGAGGTTGTGTAAGTCACCAAGAATCTCCTGGTACGCACCCACCAGAAAAAACCCTAGATAGTATGGCTTGTCATCCTCGGGTGCGTGTAGCTCCAGCACGTTCTTGGTTGTTCGAGCGTTGGCGAACGAGTCAACGCGCCCATCAGAATCGCACGTGATGTCTGCCAAGATCGCACGCCGCGTTGGTTCCTCGTTGAGCCGGTGAATCGGAAGGACAGGAAAGATTTGGTCGACTGCCCACGAATCGGGAAGGCTTTGAAAGAGCGAGAAGTTGAGTACGAATGTGTCGCAGAGAAGCCTCTCGAGATCTGTGAGATTCTCGGGCACTGTTTCGTTGCTCGGCATGAGCCTTTGAATGCGAGCACAGCTCGCCCAGTAGAGTTGGTCACCTCGTACGCGGTCCTTGAGACTGAGATGACCCACCCCAAAGAGCTGCCGCACCTGATCTCGGAACGACACAACATCGTGGTAGGACTCTGCAAGATTGCTCGCATCAATGTCGCGAAATGCTCGCAGGAAGTTGCGAATGAGCGGTTCTGCGACCTCGTCCTCGCCAAAGTCAATGTCTTCGGTGATTGCCTTTGAAACCTCAAGCACGGGAACTACCAAGATGGAGTGATGCGCGGAGATGGCTCTCCCCGACTCCGAGACGAGGTGTGGATGCGCGACCTTGGCTTGATCGCAAACCATCATGACTTCGTGAACCACGTCGTTGGCATACTCTTGCATGCTGTAGTTTAGCGAGCAGGATGAGTCGCTCTGCGATCCATCGTAGTCAATGCCAAGCCCTCCTCCGACGTCGAGATGATCGAGACCCGTGCATCCGAGCTTGCGAAGCTCCGCATAGAGCACCGCAGCTTCGCGGAGTGCCCTCTTGATCGATTGAATGGCTGACACTTGCGAGCCAAGGTGAAAGTGCATGAGCCGCAGATTCTCCAGCTGGCCCCAACCTCGCAATGACTCTACGGCTTCAAGAATTTCGGTGGCAGTTAGGCCGAACTTGCTCAAGTCGCCACCGGAGAGGTGCCACTTTCCCGCACCGGGCGTCGAAATCTTTACCCTGATGCCGTAGCAGGCAGGAATTCCGAGTTTTTCGCTGACGCGGTGAATGCGTTGTAGTTCGCTTGGCTTCTCAACTACGAGGACGATCGACACACCGAGCTTGCTGCCTAACAGTGCCATCTCCACATAGGCATCGTCTTTGTAGCCGTTGCAAACAATCAAAGAGTCTGGGTCTTTATGAACGGCCAAGATGGCCATGAGTTCGGCCTTCGACCCTGCTTCAAGCCCGTAGTGATAGGGCCGCCCAAAGTGCACGATTTCTTCAACAACTGTGCGCGCCTGATTTACCTTGATGGGAAATACACCGCGATACGATGCTTGGTATCGGCAGTCGGAGATGGCCGAAGCGAAGGCTCGATTGAGCTCTTCGATGCGCGTGCGGAGGATGTCGGAGAAGCGCAGCAGGACTGGAGCGTTGTAGCCTCGGGCACGCAGATCCTCTATGACTTCGAATAGGTCGGCGGTTGCAATCGATTCGGGCCGCGTCGAGACTTGAACGTTGCCACGCGAATTGATGGAGAAATGCCCACGGCCCCAGCGTTCAATGCCGTAGCACTCAGCTGAATCGCTGCCTGACCATGACTTCACTGATGCTCGATTGCTCGCGTCTGACGCCATTTTCAGGACGCGAATTACACCATGAAATCAGAGGGTTCAATCATTTTCGAAACTTGGGTGCGAATCTGTCACACGGCGCCTTTCAGATCGCTAGACTCACGCCCCTCAGATGTCTGAACTCGTGAAAGAAGGCTCCGCCTCCGCCAAAATCGTTGAAGAAGAAGTGACGTTGCATGATCAGGTGCAGGAGCGCGTCCGCAAGGGCGCAACTGCACGCGTCGAGCACCTTGATGCGAGCGGCCTGGACCGAGACCTCATTGAGCTTCGCGACGCGATTGCAGAAGCCAAGCCCGAGGACTTGGCGCCCTTGGTTGAGCAGATGACCCGACTCGCCGCTATTCGCGGTCGGCTTGGCAAGGGCAAGGATTTGCCCATCGACATGAGCTCACCCTACTTCGCACACATGGTTCTCAAAGAGGGCAAAAAGACCAGAGATGTTCTGATCGGAAAACGCGGCTTTATTGACCGTCAGAGCAACGTGCAGATCGTCGATTGGCGCAACGCTCCAATCTCGCAGGTCTACTACCGGTACGACGAAGGCGACGACTACGATGAGGAGGTTCAGGGCCTGGTGCTCTCTGGCGTTGTGCAGCTCAAGCGCAACGTTTCAATTCAGCGCGGCAGCTTGCGACGCATCGGCACGCTTCAAGGTACATTCATCCGCGATCGCGAAGACCGGTGGCACGAAGCCTCGGGTGACTCTGCACCGGTACTGCAAGGTGGTAGTGGCAAGGCAGTTCGAGCTCCCAAGAAGCCAACCGTCTCCAAACACGATGGCAAAAAACGGCGGCGGCGTGGCAGAGACCAGGCCAGCGGCTCACTTGGCGTGCATGGTGTGGGGCCGGAAAGGGCTGACAAGCACCTGCCGGAGATCGCCGCTCTCATCGACAAAGAACAGTTCGACCTCATCAGCCAACCCGAGAGTGGGATGGTCGTCATTCAAGGCGGAGCTGGCTCGGGCAAGACAACCGTCGCCCTGCACCGCGTCGCGTTTCTAAACTTCGCCGACCGGCAGCGCTTTCGGGCAAGCAAGATGCTCTTTGTGGTGCCCTCCAAGGCGCTTGCGCGCTACGTCGATGCAGTCTTGCCTTCGCTCGGTGTGCGAGGTGTGCCCGTTGTTATGTATTCGGACTGGGCGAGTCGAACGCGGAAACGTCTTCTTCGCGGAACAAAGGGCAAATACAACCACGACACGCCTGACAACGTTACGCGTGTGAAGAAGCATCCTGCGCTTCTTGCGGCTCTTGAATCGTATGTGAAAGAGCAAGTATCCGAGGCTCGAGAAGAGTTGGCTGAGCTTGAGGTGGGCGCGGAAGCTGTGCTCGAAGAATGGGATCGGCTTGGTAAAAAAGCCTTGGTGCCACGTCTGCGCAGTGTCTTCAAATGGCTCGGCTCTTCCGGTTTGCCAGCAGATGCACGCTTTGCGGCCGAGAATCGCATCAAGTCCCTGGGCACACGGGCAAACGACATCATGGAAGACTGGGCGGAGGTCATGACCGACGCTTCGCGTCTTTGGGCGCACTTCGAAGAGACTGGGGTGAGCAAAGGCGCTGTCGAAGCAACGGTGCGCTGGTGCATGGACCAGGAGCTTGAGAGCCCACCTGACGAAGAAGAGGAGGGGCTTGGCGTTAGTGACGTAGATGGTCGTGATTTGGAAGAAGGTTCGCGCTCGGGGCTCTTTGATGCTGAAGATGATCCGATTCTTTTGCGGCTCATTCAGCTCAAGCGCGGTGCTCTATCGAGCAGAAAGACGTCTGCGATTAGCTACTCGCATGTCGCGATTGATGAGGCGCAAGATCGCTCGGCGATTGAAGTAAAAGTTCTCTTGGACGCGACCGAGAGCGAGAGTCCGGACTCAAAAGACAAGTCTGTGACCATTGCAGGTGATACGGCCCAGCGCATTGTCTTCGATAACGATTTTGGTGGATGGGAACAACTCTTACATCAAACTGGCAACAGCAGTGTGACGGTGAGCCCGCTAAAGCTCAGCTATCGCTCGACCGCGGAGGTTATGGCACTGGCTCGAGAAGTCTTGGGGCCAGAGCTTGCACCAGCCGAGGACTTGATCGCTCGCTCTGGCGCTCCCGTGGAGCTACATCAATTCGGTGATGTGGGTGAAGCAGTGGCATTCTTGGCGGATGCTCTGCGGGCATTGGTGCTCTCGGAGCCAGCGGCCTCGGTTGCGGTGCTTACGCGCTTTCCAGAGCAAGCTGACGTCTACTATGGCGGTCTTCGTCGTGCGGAAGTTCCGCGTCTAAGAAGGGTGCAGCGCGATGAGTTTAGCTTCGAGCCCGGAATTGACGTTACTGATGCAAGACAGGTCAAGGGCCTCGAGTTCGACTATGTGATCATGGTGGACGTAAACACGAGCACCTATCCAGAGACGGATGAGTGTCGACACCTCATGCACATTGCCGCGACACGTGCCGCCTATCAGCTTTGGCTTGTTTCCACAGCTGAGCCCTCGCTCTTGCTTCCCGAATCACTTCGCGAGTTTTAGGGGAACTCTATGGCGGACTTCAATCCAGCGCCTACCATTGCCAGCGAACTGGGACTGTCTGTTGCTGGCGTTGCTGCCGTTGTCACGCTTCTCGCCGACGGCAACACAGTCCCGTTTATTGCTCGCTATCGAAAAGAGGCAACGGGGGGCCTCGATGAAGTACAGATTCGGGCTATTGAAGAGCGTCGCACCTATCTGTTGGAGCTCGAGCAACGGCGCACATCGATACTGGAGTCGATTGAAGAGCAGGGTAAGCTCACCCCAGAGCTGCGCACCCAGATCGCTCGTGCAAAGACGAAGGCCGCGCTCGAAGATCTCTACCTTCCATACAAGAAGAAGCGCCGCACCAGAGCGATGATTGCCAGGGAACGAGGCCTTGAACCTCTCGCGGCCAGGATTCTATCGCAGCCCAGTGAGGGTAGCCCAATGAAGGCAGCTGCTGCGTATGTCGACGCTGCCAAAGACGTACCTAACGCAGATAGCGCTCTTGCCGGAGCTCGAGACATCGTTGCCGAAGTCGTGGCTGAGAACGCCAGGGTGCGGGCGCTTGTTCGTAGGGAATTTTCTGATAACGGAGTGTTGGTCTCGAGCCGGGCTCGCGGTGTTGGTGATGCCGTCACAAAGTTTGAGCAGTACTATGACTTTCGCGAGAAGGCGAAAACGATTCCGTCACACCGCTACTTAGCAATTCGCCGTGGTGAGACCGAGAAGGTACTGCGTGCCAAAGTAGAGGCCGATTTAGACAAGCTCGGACGTGGCATTGGGCGTCTTATGAGCGTTTCCGACAGCTCTCGGTTTCGCGATCAACTCAAAGAGGCGATTGCTGACAGCTGCAAACGACTACTAGGTCCCAGCGCCGAAAGTGAAGTACGAATCGATCTCAAGATGCGCTCCGACTTGGCTGCCATCGATGTCTTTGGCGAGAATCTTCGAAACCTACTCTTAGCAGCACCCTTGGGTGGCAAGGCGGTGATTGGGATTGATCCGGGACTTCGCACGGGTTGCAAGTGCGTTGCTGTAGACGAAACCGGAGGGTACCTCGCCACAACCACGATCAACTTGGTGCGCGGTGATGAAGCCAAGGCTCAGAGAGACTTGCTCTCTTTGATCAAGAAGCATCCACCATCGGTGATTGCGGTGGGCAATGGAACTGGCGGCCGAGAAACTGAAGCGTTTGTTCGGGCCCTGTGCAAGCAAGAGAAGCTTTCCGATGTGATTGTGGTGTCCGTGAACGAAGCTGGCGCAAGTGTCTATAGCGCGTCGGATGTTGCTCGTGAGGAGTTTCCCGATTTGGATCTAACGCTGCGAGGAGCGATTTCCATTGCAAGACGTCTACAGGATCCACTCGCAGAGCTCGTGAAGATTGAGCCAAAGGCGATTGGTGTTGGCCAGTATCAGCACGATGTGAATCAGCCGCTACTGCAGCGCAAGCTTGAAGAGGTCATCGAAAGCTGTGTGAACCACGTTGGTGTGGCACTCAACACAGCCAGTGCGTCGCTGCTGTCGTTTGTGGCTGGAATTGGCGCAAAGATGGCTGCGCGGATCGTGGCGCATCGCACCAAGAACGGAGCGTTTGCATCGCGAAAGGAATTGCTCAACGTATCGGGGCTTGGGCCAAAGGCATTCGAACAGGCAGCGGGATTCCTGCGCATTGCTGGTAGTAGCAATCCGCTCGATGCTTCGGCAGTGCACCCCGAGAGCTACGCCTTGGTTCGGTCGATGGCAAAAGATCTTGGCGTGAGCGTTGGCGAGCTTGTAGGCAATGGCGCGTTGGCGCACAGTATCGATCTCACCCGCTACGAAGGTGATGGCATTGGTGCCCTCACGCTTCACGACATCGTTGCCGAACTAGCCAAACCCGGGCGCGACCCAAGAGCCACATTCGAACCTCCAAAATTTCGCGACGATGTTCAGGAAATCTCTGATTTAAGGGTCGGTATGACACTGGAAGGCGTAGTAACGAACGTCACCGCATTTGGCGCATTTGTTGACGTGGGTGTGCATCAGGACGGCCTCGTCCACATATCGAAGCTCTCAGACCGATTTGTAAAGGACCCAGCTGAAGTCGTTCGCGTTGGGGATAAGCTTCGGGTCCACGTTATGGATGTCGATGCCCCTCGCAAGCGCATCTCGCTGTCAGCGAAGTCACAGGATGCGGCTGGAGCCAGGACAGAAGTGCGAAAGCCTGCACACAAGAGGAGCCACCCTCAGAGGTCTGGCAACGGTCCCGGGCCCGATCGCTCTGCGAAAACGTCTGAGCGCAAAGGACAGGGGAAGCCGGCCGGTGGTTTCGCTAACAATCCATTTGCCAAGCTAAAGGGCTGAGCACTTGCGATTGGCGCGGTGAATTCTTGGTGCTTTCGCAGGAGCCGTTCGAGTGTGCTCAAGTTGGTGTTCTGAGGTAATGCGCCGCGCTCTACAGTTTGTCCTCGAGATCCATGAGCTGCTCTTCGATATCGTAGGAGCTGCTCGTCGAAGGTTTGTCGGTCGCTGGGGCTCGTCGTCGCATGTCGCGCTTGCGGCGCGCTTCTAGGACAAGCTCCGAGGGATACTCCACTTCATAGCGAATGTGAAAGGTTCGCTTCTCCTTCGGCTTGAGGGCAAGCTCCCAGTGCAAGATGCCGCTGCGGTCAGGTTTTCCGCCGTCGCTAATCCGCACGTTTTCGACTTTGATGTCCCGATTCTCTGACACCGGGATGCGATCGGCGAGTGTGACTTCGGAGTCTTTGTCTGAGAGATTTTCTACCGTCACGTTGAAGGCAATTTTCATGCGCGCACGGCGCTTGTGACTCAGTGAACTATGCTTGCGATCGAGCTTGCGTGAAAGCTTAAGGTGATCGGCTACGCTCACAAAGAGGGCAAAACTCTCCCCCTGGGCGATGAAGTCGATGTCGGTCATTCCAAGGAACGTCCCGTCCTGATAGAGCGCAACTTGGCCGGGCAAGAATGACTGATTGGTGGAGTTCGTCATCTCAAGCGTGCGAGCTGCGTTTAGGGATTGTTCTGGGACCGCGACAATCCTTTGAGAAGAGGTGAGCTGGCTGCGGCCAATGCGCATTCGTACTGGGTGGCCGTCGCCTCGAATCGTGGGAGCAGCAGTCGCTTTGTACTGCGCGGTCGTGCCCCGCTTCTGCAGCGTCTCAAAGATCTTCACCGTCTTGCCCTGAATGACTTGAAGGTACTCAATGTTGCTCTGATACGCGCGATCAAGAGCGATGCGCTCGCTGTGCCGAGAAGACTTCTGATGGACCTTATTCCAGAGTTGGTTCTGACTTTGGTAGGCCTGTTGCGCTCGACTAAACGAAGACATGCTTCGTGTGAGCCGACGGGTCGCTTTGTGGGTATCGCCAAGTGTGAGCGCTTCAAGCTCCGGGATGCGCACTGACTGCACAGAGGATTGGGTTGAGAACGAGATCTCTGCGTCTCCCCAGTCCTCACCACTAGTCTGAGTGACGACGGCAAAGGATATGACCTCGACTTTCTTAGCATTGGAGGTGCTGACGCGTAACTCGTGCTTTGGTTCCCAGGTTGCTCCAGGCAGCATGTAGGCGACATCGATGGTGCTCTGAGCGGTCTGGCTGCTCTGCATTGTGACCAGTACCGTTGTCTCTTCTAGCTGGCGCAGGCTCTTCAGTTCTTGGAGCCGACGATTGCTAGCTTCGAACGAGGGCATGATTGCATCGCGCTTGTGCTTAACCGCTCTCCGGGCTTTTGCGGTTGCTCGTAGCGAGTCACTGATGAAGGTAAGAACATCTCCGTAGCTCGAAACACTGATGTCACCGATCATGGTGTCCTTGGTGATCTTGTCTAGGGAAAACGCTTTGATCGACTCAATCTGCGCCTTCTGCGCGTTCAGCACAGCGACCTCGTCATCAAGGGCGGCAAGTTTGTCTGTGAGCGTCTTGTGATGCGCTTCAGCCTTGATCCACGTTTCATCGGTTGCTCGGGCGAGAAAACTTCGCTCTACTCTCACATCGACAATGCGACCCGCACTTGCGGAAACGCGAACCGAGCCGTCGTCGACCCAGCCTGGCAACTTGCGAAACGCGAAGACCGTTGGTTCTGTTGTTACTTCAGCAACCGCTCGTCGCATGACGCGAGCACGATCGGAGAAGACGGTGACGTTTTTTACCGTCGAGTCGAGAGACTCGGCATTGGCGCCCACAGGAGCATCAACCGCGTTAGGAACGTCTGAGAAGGCAGGAGCCAGCGGGTCGCCCGGCGCTGGAGCCTGGGCTTCAGAGGTTGGAGTAGCAACCGTTGTTGCTTTCTGCGGGCTTGCGCAGCCGAGCAGCAACGCGGCACCGCAGGTTAGCGCCCATCTACTTGAATTGAATTTCCGTCCCATCCCATCGTGCTACGGACGAGACGCAAGAAGGATCTAAGAAAACTATCGCCGCTGCTCGAGCTGGATGTTTTTGTTGGAAAGGAGGCTTCCTGTGGCTAAATCGAGCGCGCTTTTCGCCTTGAGGAAGGCAATTCGCGCAGAGATTTCTGCCGTACGCGCTTGGGCTAGCTCCTCCTCGCGACGGCTCACTTCGAGGTTGCGGGATTTACCGTTTAGGAATCGCTTGCGTTCCGCTTCAAGGCTTCGCTCCGAGAGCCCGCGAAATCGAGCGCTGGCGGCAACTTGTCGCTCTGCGGTTTCGAGTGTCCGTAACGCTGCGCGAATCTCACTTCGCAGGCGCACGAGGAACTGCTCATACTGCAGCTTGCGAATCTTGTTCGAGGACTGCAGCGATGCGGCGTTGGCCTTTGCCACTCGCCCCAGCGGGGACCATGTGAGGTTTGCAAAGACGCCCCAGTTACGCGCGCCCAACCCTTGTAGCTGGTCGAGAGAGCCACTGTAAACGTTGCTTTGGCCCGCAAGCCCATAGCTAAATCCGACATCGAGCGCAGGAAGACGATTGTTATCCGCAAGCTTTCGGTCCACCTCCGCACTTTTCTGATCCAGGCGGTTTTGGTGAATCTCAGGCCTCTGCTTGAGAGCGAGAGCCATGGCGGCGTCTATCGTCAATTTCTGTGCAGAGATTTGCGGCATGTCAACGGCAACAAGAGTGTCGTTCCAGCTATTCTTTGGCAGGTTGAGGGCAATGCGTAGGTCATCCATCGCGCCAGCCAGTCGAGCCTCAGCCTGAACGAGGGAAAGCTCACGCTGAGCAACCGAACTCTCGGATGAGATTCTATCGGCCGGAGCCAAAATTCCCGCCGAAATTTGTTTTTCGGTGAGCGCCAGCTGTTCTTGCGCCAGTGAAAGGGACGCTTCCTGAACAGCATAAGAACGGGTGGCTTCGGCCAAGTTCCAATAGGCGTTCTCGGTGGTGAGCACGTGGTTCGCAATGATGATGCGCTTGGCTTCGAGATCTTTCTTGTTGGCGAACTGTGCCTTGAGAATGGACGCGCGTGGAATGTCCCGGTCAAGGGAGAACCCCCGCAGCAGCGGTTGCGTAATTGAAAGTGCCAGGTTACTGCCATAAAACAGCGGCTCAACGGCGCTCCCAGAGTTATTCTTATTCCTTGCGCTAAAGAAATCCAAGCTGAGATTTGTTCCGGTGCTGAACTTCTGGCCGAGGCTTGCAGACCAACGCTGGTTTTGTGACTTGAACGTCTGGCCAAGCATGCCATCGACTGAGCTTGCTGGAGGAGAGATGCTGTCATTGTGATTGACGCTTGCTCGGAGCGTGGGCTCGAAGCTTCCTTCACTCGCGCGGATCGAAGCTCTGCCAATGGCCACTTGTTCGCTCTGAATTTGAATGCCCAGGTTATTTTCGATCGCCATGGCAAGGGCGTCTTGCAGGGAGAGCTTTCGCATTGGCTGTGCGGCGAGCGCCTTTGGAAGCGCAACTGAATCCTCTCGCGTCTGCCCATCGGCTGGAATTGAGAGGGCAAGCACACACGTCACAGCGGCGATGCCCGAAGCGAAAACTCGAAGTCTACTCATGATGTAGTGCCTCAATAGGCTCAAGCCTGGCGGCTCGAATTGCGGGGTATAGGCCCGATAGCAGGCCTACAACGACAGATACGCCGGTAGAGATAATGATGGAAGAAGCAGTAACAAGGGTTGGCCAACCTGCATAGGCTGCGACGACTTTTGCGATGGTGATTCCGACAGCGATGCCGACGAGTCCGCCAAAGACAGAGAGCGCAAAGGCACTCACCAAGAACTGAAAGCGGACGTCTCGTCGTCGCGCGCCCACGGCACGACGAATGCCAATCTCACGAGTTTGCTCCAACACCGACGCGAGCATGATGTTCATGATGCCGATGCCGCCGACGAAGAGCGAAATTCCCGCGATGCAGCCCATGACGATGTTGAAGATGTCTTGCGTCTGTTGGCTTTGTCGCAAGAGGGCTTCTGGAACCACAAGGTCGTAGTCCTTTACGCTGCTGTGCAGCCTGTCGAGAAGAGTCTTGGCAACGACAGCTGTGTCACTTGGAGACCCCTCAGGTGTGAGTCGTAAGACGATTTCATCAAGCGGCGAAGCGAGAGGATCATGGTCGAACTTTCGAAGCAGTGTTGAATACGGCAGATAGATTGCGTTTGACGCGGTGCTCAGCTGTACGCCCTCGATCGAAGACGAAGTACCGCTGGGGGCGGCCGATACGCCGATAACCTCAAGCCACTGCCCATTGACGGCGATGTGCTGGCCAACAGCGGGCTCCGCGCCAAAGAGGTCACGGCGGGCAGAAGCACCAAGAACGCATACCTGTGCGTGGTTGCGTTCATCCCAGGCATCAAAGAAACGGCCCTCGGCAATCACCACGTTGCTTAGTCGGGCATGGTGTTGGCTCACTCCATAGATCTTCGCGTCACTTTTGCCCTGCGCACTGCGAACGCTGTATGGGGACAAAAGAGCCCTCGGTGCGACGACCTCAAGATTGGGAATCGCTTCCTTCATCGCCACGATGTCGCGCTCGGAGAGGCCTGCACTCTGCTTGCGAATTTCTTTGAGCTCCTCTGCATCAAAGCTGCGCGCCCGAATGACAACATTGCGGACACCGAGCTGGTCGATGAGTTCGAGCGCTTGCTGTTCTGCGCCCGCACCAATCGAGAGCATCGCGATTACCGCGCCTACGCCAAACATCATGCCGAGCATCGTTAGGCCCGAGCGGAGCTTGTGTTCGCCAAGGTCTTCGAGCGCACAGCGGATTGCATCGCCCATTCTCATGACGCCCCCTCCGCCGGCTCATCAGTGCTTTCTTTTTCATCGTCCGCTTCACTCGCACGGCCAAATGGATCTTGCGACGCGATGCGGTCTCCCTCAACGAGGCCTTCCTCAATAATGACAAGCCCTGGCGTGCCAACACCGAGCTTGACCTTTACCGTGTCAAACGAACCGCCGTTTTCGCGAAACACGACCATGTCACCATCGATCTCAAACACACACTGGCGTGGAACGACGAGGCCATCGAGGGCGTCAAGCACAAGATCTGCGCGAACCCGTTGCCCGGGCTTCATCACCGCGGTGTCCGTCTCTTCCGGCTCTAGCGTGATTGTGAAGTACTGAATTGGCACATCTTGGTGCCTTGGTTTGGCAAGCGTATCGATTTTTTTGATCTTTGCTTTGTAGTGTCTCGATGGTTGAGACTCGATGAAGAACGTTGCCTCCGAGCCCTCCGCTAGCCCCTTGACATCAGCTTCGAGAACAAAGACCTCAGCCTCCATAGAGGCGGTCAGCGGAAGTTTTGCGAGTGTTTGCCCTCGGTATACCGTGGCACCAACCTCAATCCGATCGCTCTCATAAACAAAGATGCCATCGTGCGGCGCCTTCACTTCCATTCTCGACAGGCCAGCATTCGCCCTGCCGATTGCAAGTTGTGCGGCCTGCTTCTCGAGCTCTAAGAGTTTTACCTTGGAGCGGGAAATTGATCGGTCCATCTTGCTTGTTGCCCCAGCGTGTTCAACACGCGCCTCCGAAAGCTGTCGATCAATGTTGGAGGTGAGTAGCTCATTTCGTGAAAATATCTCGTCATCCTCGGTGGTTTTGCGTCTCTGGGAGACTTCTAGATCAATGCGAGCGAGTTCTGCGCTTCGATCTCGGGTCTTTTGGGCGCCTTGAGTTTGCGTCCGCTCTATCGCCAGTTTGAATTCAGCACTTTTCTGAGCATCTTTGCCGTTTGAGAGGTTTCGTTCAAACTCCTCTCGATCAAAGCGAACCACGACCTCTCCCTCTTTTACCTGGCTACCGTCGTCCTTGATCCAGGCGATGCGCAGACGCCTACTGCCTCGGGGTGGCATGATGGGAGTGGCTTTCTCTGCCTTCAAGACGCCTTCTGCGGGAACTTGGCGTTCAACAACACTCTGCTTGACAACGATGGTGGGAATCTCGTTGGTGCTTTCTTCGGTGAGATAGTCGCGCGCAGCGATGACGCCAAGGCCAATGCCAGCAAGCAGAGCCGCAGCGATTAGGTACTTGATCACCTTCACTGTGGGGATCCTTGTCTGGCGAGATCCACCCTTGAGACTTTGTCGCCAGGATCCAGTCCCTCGCGAATCTCAATGCCACGCTTGCCTCGCAAACCGAGTACTAGCTTGCGCCGCTCCACTCCATCAGGGGTTTTTCGATACGCAACTGGACCCGTTGGCGAGGGAAAGACGGAACTGAGAGGCACAACCGTGGCAGATTCTATCCGCTCGGTTTCCACATCTCCGCGAAATCGCATTCCGGGCCTGAGCTTCAGCTCATCGGAGGACTCAACTGAGAGTTTTACTGAGACCACCTTCGTTGGCACAGTGTCGGACTTTGGGTGGAGCGTCTTGGCGATGTCTGTGAGGACGCCGGTGATTTCTTGATCTGGCTGGGACTCGAGCCGGAGCCGAATCGTCTGACCGAGTCTGAGTTTGGCCGAGTCAGCTTCGTCAACAATGCCCTCCGCCATCATAGAATCGAGGGTCGCCACCTCAACCGCGGTCCCCAAGCGCCACAGTGTGTCGCCGACCTTCGTCTTGCCGCCCCAGTTCTCGCCGTAGATTACCGTGCCACTGCGGTCCGCCACAATCGTCATGCTTGCGATGTCCTTATCGAGCTGCTCGACTTGTCTTGTGGCCAGCGCAACTCGGCCCTTGAGGGTGGAGAGTGCACCTTGGCTGTTAGCACGCTTGCGCTTTTGCTGTGCTCGAAGGTGCTCTACCTTCTCTTCCGCTGCTGCCAACGTTAACTTTGCCTTGGTAATCGCAAGGCTGCCCGTCAGATCAGCCGACTGCTCGGAAGCCAGTGATGCCTTGCGCACTGCAGCTTCGGCTTCGACGAGCCCAAGTGCGTCGTTTTGGTTGGCGAGTCGAATTTCCACCTGCTGCTTCTCAAGCGCGACCTGTGCGCTCTCTCGCTCGTTCATGCGTTTTACTCGCTGCTCCTCAAGATCGCCTGAGTCGAACACAACCAGCATATCGCCGACATTGACGACTTCGCCCTCGGGCGCAAGCGCGGCTACCTTGAACTCCCAAATACTCTCAATCCCGGGGGGGCCAATCGAGATGCTGTCGGTGGCTTTTAGTGAGCCTGTCACTTCAATGCTAACGACTAGGGAATCTTCTGTGACAGTGGACCATTCGGTGGATGCCCGTTCACTACAGGCAGCGAGTGAAAAGGCGGCCATTGACAAGAGTGGAAGAAGAAGTCGCTTCATCGCTCCCCTCGCCCAAGCTTCGTTCCTGCGCTCAGTCCTGACTCAACGACGCATTGGTGCGCGTTGCAAGGCCCAAGGGTCACAGGGGTAGTCTCGCCCGATGTGAGGCGTGCCCTCACGCCCTGGTCACCGAAGATGAGGGCGTTTCGTGGAGCCACCACCACATCGTTTTGCGGGGCGCCCAGCAAGTCAACGCGGGCCGACATGCCCGGCCGCATTCGTGTTGCGTCAGTAGAATCCAGTTTGATGACGACATCGAAGACCATGCGCAGGGAGTCGTATCGGGCTTTCCGCGCGACTGGGCTTATCGATACAATGGTCCCCATGAGTACCTCGTCTGGGTAGGCATCCAGCCAACACTCCGCCTTCATGCCCACATGAGCCTGGCCATCATCTACATCAGACAGTTCGGCCTTGATCGTCATGACTGATAAATCGGGAATCTCGACAATCGGCCGTCCGGGCCAAGTCTTGTCTCCCATGCGATAGGCACGCCCTTCACGCCAGTTCATGCTTGCGACCAAGAGTCCGTCACGAGGGGCTCGAAGAACGTATCCTTCGAGTTTTTCGTAGACGTTACTAAGGTCGCGTTTCGCACGCTCTAACTCGATGCGCTTTTGGGCGAGGCCACTAGTTGCCACTTTCTTTTCCATCGCGAGCGCCTCAATCGCGTTGATGTGTTCGACGTTCGATCGCCCCAATGCTAGTTGCATGTCCTCGTAGACGCGCTTTGGGTACGCATCTGCCGGAACGTCTGCGTCTGCCTGTGCCTTTCGAAGATTGAATTCGGCTTGCCGAAGTAAGTGCTGCTTCTCAGCGAGATTGATTCGGTCTGTGCTCTGCTGCTGGGCGAGCGCGTTGTTGGCGGCAAGTACCGCGGCTTTTAGGGATTCAATTTGCGATACCACCGCAGATGTGTCCATTTCGATGACCTTGTCGCCCTTTTTGACGTAGCTGCCATCGTCGGCCATCCATCGGATCACCAAGCCGTAACCATCTCCAGGAGCAGAGATGGACGTCGAAGTCTCGGCGACCAGCGAACCTGAAAGTGAAAGACGAGTTTGAAATGTCGTTGTCTCTGCGACGAGCGGGGGGCGTTTCTCCTGCGCAAATTCATTTGACGCTGTGGAGCATGCCATCGCGAAAATTGGTGCGATAAGAAGTGTTCTTAGCAACGTCATGCTCGCACTCCGGCCACTTTGTCACCAGGTCCATCTGCTTCGACGACCCCATCACGCATGCGGATCGCTCGTGGACACTGTGCCGCGATGGAAGGCTCATGGGTCACGATGACAAGCGTATTGCCCTGGTCATGTAGTCGCGAGAAGAGCGCGAGAATGTCTTTGGCAGTTGCTGAATCGAGGTTGCCAGTGGGTTCGTCGGCGAGAATGAGCGATGGTGTAGTGACAAGCGCCCTCGCGATGGCGACACGTTGGCGCTGCCCACCTGAGAGCTCATTGGGACGATGGCTCATGCGTTCACGGAGACCCACTGTGTCGAGAGCCTTGGCCGCCCGCTTGCGCCGCTCGGAACGAGAGACCCCCTGATACACGAGAGGGAGCGCGACATTCTTAATGGCACTCGATCGGGGCAGGAGCTGAAAGTTCTGGAAGACAAATCCGATTTCCTGGCTGCGCACAGCTGAGAGTTCGTCATCGTCTAAGTCGGCAACCATATGGCCATCAAGCTCGTAGGTTCCATCGGAAGGCTGGGCGAGGCAGCCGAGCATATTCATGAGCGTCGTCTTGCCAGAACCAGAGCTCCCCACAATCGCAACGTACTCCCCCTTGCGAATGTCAAAGCTCACACCATCGACAGCACGAACAGTGGTGTCGCCCATGGTGTAGTGTCGTTTGAGATTCTTGATTTGAATGAGGGGCATGGAAAGTGGGGACTCTGTGACCTAGCAAGATGGTGGCCAAACACAAAGAGTCGCGAGGCTGCATAACTAGGGGAACACGTCAGAGCGATTGACACAAGGGCACCGAAAACCGTTGCCTGTGTCACTCTGACACTTGCCTACTGATGCTGTTGCGGTTTTATTCCGGCCCCTGGGTTGCGACGAACCAACGAAGACTAAGCTTCACTCGGCTCTGCGCAAAGTTGATGAGACTGTCCAACTCTCCGCCCGTCATCTGAATGGTGCTCCGGAGCTTTTGCCGCGTCGCAGCAAGCAAGGCCTCACGCGCTTTGGCAATGCGTCGGGCAGCTGTGGCTCGGTGGATTCTGTAGATTGAGGCCAGCTGATCAATGGTCAACCCGTCAATGAGGTGCTGTTGGAGGACAAGCCGGGTCTCGCTGTCGAGCTCTCGCAGCGAGTCTCGAAGTGCTGTCTCCACCATCTCGCTGCTGGTTTCCTTGAGCAGCGCAAGCTCTGGGTCGTCGTCCACAGCTGGCACTTGCATAAGCGTTTCCTCGCTCTCCGTCGTGGCCTTCTGAGAGGATTTTCGAGATGCGGAGATGGCCGCGCGAACCGTGACAGATCGAAGCCAGCGTTCAAGCTTGCTGCGACCTTGATAGCTTGCCAGGGTTCCGGGTTTGTCACTTGTTCCAACGATGAGTTTTTGAAGGACGTCTTGAACGACATCCTCGGCAAGGTCTTCATTCTTTGTCACGGAAAACGCAGCGCGCCTGGCGGTTGGTACGCAACTGGTCCAGAAGTGCTCGAGGGCGGCACTGCATCCTTGCGTGCAGCACCAAGCAACGTAGAGGTCGGTGGCCCGAATGTCTTCGACGAGTGTGCCCTCACCAACCAGCCCTGCGATGTGTTTCGCAAACTCCGCGCTGTTGCCAGTGAGCGTTGGATGCATCTTCGCCGCACTCTCAGCGAGTTTGGAGACGCGTTTGCTGGTTTCGTCTTGCACGGGAGCCGAATCATAGCAGCGATGGGTGCGTGGTAGGATGCGGCGTCATGGCTCAAGCACCCCACAAAGGCGCTACAAGCTGTCTCGGCGACGAAGTTATGGCTGGGTTTCTCGAGGCGAGCTTGCCCGAGCGCGAGCGTGACGCGGCCACGCTACATCTCTCCACATGCCAGTCGTGCCGCGAGCAGTTCACAGAGCTTGCGCGTCTTGAGGCTGATGAACCGGAGAGCTATCGATCTCTCGTTTTTGACGAAGCGGGAGAGGCGCTCCATGGCGGCGGTGACAATGTCGACGAGCTTATGGTCGGTTCTAGCCTTGGGCGGTACGTGCTGCTCGGTAAAGTCGGGGAGGGTGGCATGGGCGTGGTGTACTCTGCTTTCGATCCCGAACTCGATCGGAGAATCGCGGTCAAAGTCATTCGCTCGGAAGCCGCGGCTGCAAGCGAAGAGGCTAAGCAGCAACTGCGACAAGAAGCCCGAGCAATGGCGCGCCTCACGCATCCCAACGTCGTGCGCGTCTACGACGTCGGTCGTCAAGGTGGCCTGGTCTACATCGCGATGGAGTACGTGGACGGAGTTGACCTCGGGCGATTTGCCTCTCGGCATAGCGATAGCTGGCGCACTGTCTTCGCCGCATGCATTGAGGCTGGGCGAGGCCTGCTTGCGGCTCATGAGGCAGGGCTGGTTCATCGAGACTTCAAACCAAGCAATGTTCTCTGCGCAAATGATGGGCGCGTCCTCGTTGCCGACTTTGGCCTCACACGTCTTTTGCGGCCCGGTCTGCGCGAAGGTGAAGGAGTGGAAACGAGGGCTGCGGGCACTCCTGGGTATGTTGCACCCGAACAAGCGAAGGGCCAAGCGAGCACGCCAAAGAGCGACCAGTATAGCTATTGTGTGACGCTGGCCCAATGCCTCCTCGGGAGGGACCCCGACGCGCCTGTTCGTGAAGCGCCCACCGCTTCGACCCTTGATTCTACCGAATTTGAACAACAAGAGTACAGTGGGGCAATTGCGCCGAGGCGACTTGGGGCCGTTCTGCGAAAGGGCATGGCCTTCAAGGCCGAAGAGCGCTACGACGACATGCAAGCGCTTCTTGGAAAGCTCGAGCGCGTCGTTCACCGGCGCAAGCGAATAAGAATTGTTCTGGCTTCGGTTGTTGGGGCGATTTGCCTTGGTGTATTGATGTTTGTCTTGGGCAAGAAAGTTACCGAGCAGCCGGCCATGTGCGCCAATAGCGATGCACCTGTTGCGGTTGTTTGGAATGATGCCAGGGAGAAAGGGCTTCGAAGTCAATTGGCAGCTTCTCCCTACGCTGGCCACGCCAAGCACTTTCTACAGAGCGTCTCCGAGGCGGCGAACACGCTCGCCAAAGAACACACCAGTGCGTGTGAAGCGACCTTCATTGGTCACTCGCAATCCGCCGAACTCTACGACCGCCAAGTTCTATGTTTAGGCACACAGCTCACAGCACTCGATTCACTTATTTCTGCGGTGGAGGGTGGAAAATCAGTCGAATCGGCTCAGTTGGCCCTGGCAAAGCTTGGTGCGCCAGAAGACTGCTTGCCAAGTGAGTCGATGTTGAACGTGCAGGCGCCACCTCGCGACCCGGAGCTTCGAGCTCGCATGAAAGAGGTGGACAAAGCACTTGCGGATGCCACGCTCTTTGCCCGCAAAGACGAGGGCGCAAGCGTCTTGGCAACAACCAGTCGAGCAGTCGAACTCGCAAAGACGATCGGCTATGACCCGCTGCTTGCAAATGCCTTGCTCTTACACGCCGAAATCCTTGGGTCGCTTGAGCGCTTTGAGGAGGCCCGCTCGGAAGTCCAGGCCTCTCGAGATGCCGCCGCAAGAGGTCGGGACAACGTCATGCTCGTTCGAGCTCTGATTCTGCTCGCAGAACATGCGACCACTCATGAAGATCGGGCAACCGAGGGCTTGGCATACATTGACACTGCGAGATCGATTGCGCTTGGCACCACGCTTTCTCCCTACTATCACGCACTCTTGCATCGAGGCGCAGCGATTGTTGCTCGGGCCAGTGATCAGGCGGAGAAGTCGTTGCAAGAGGCGCGCAAGGGGTTGGAGCTTCTCGAAGAGTCGGAGGGCGAGAACCCAAGTTCCCGAGGTTCGGAGTTGCGAGAGTCGCTGCTCAGTATCGTTGCATCGGCGAGTTTCGATGCGGGTGACTACGAGGGCGCCCTTGCCGGATTTACCGAGATTACTGCGCTCAAGACGCAGCGACTTGGACCCAAACACTCGGGTGTTGCATCAACGATGACGAATCTTGCGACGATCCAATACAAAGTTGGGCGGGTGGATGAGGCATACGCAACCATGAGCAGCGCTAAGGAGCTTCTTCAGAGTCCAGATGCCTCGAAGTCGGCGCTCTCCCGTTGCCTCAACCTGCAAGGGCTTATTCTCGACCGACTTGGCAAAGCGGAGGAGGCGGCAGCAACCTACCGAGAGGCTATCGAAGTCCAACGACACGTCTACGGAGATGCGCATCGAATCGTCTGGGCGACAAAGAGCAACCTCGCAAACGTGTTGGTCACGTTGGAAGAGTGGGATGAGGCTATTGCCTTGCAGGAAGCGCAGGTTGCGTGGGCCACCAAAAAACACGGCGACGAAAGTGCTTTGGCAGTAACGGCTTACATCAATCTGGCGAACACCCTTTCCATTGGCAGCGAGACGCCTGAGGAGCTCACCAGAGCAACAGATCTCATTGAGCACGTCCTGCCCCTTATGAAAGCGGATGACCGCCGACGGATTAACGTGTACTCGGTAAAGGGGCAAACGACGTTTCGACTGGAGAAACTCGCAGAGTCCATCGCTGCCTACTCTGCGGCGTTAGAAATCGCAGACAGAACTGATAACGTTCGCGGAAGCTTGGTGGCGTACTTGTATTCACGGCGTGCGGAGTCGTACTGGCGAGCAAAGGACAGACGCCGAGCACTCAAAGATGCACGTCATGCCGCAAGACTCTACCGAGAGATACCTGAGAAGGCAGAGGCGTTGGCGGAGCTAGAATCGTGGATCGCTGAGCGAGACTAGGGGGTGTCCCTAAAGGGTCCACTTGAGAGCGGATGCCAAATGAACAAATCCGAGGAAACTCGTGACGGTCTTGTCGTACCGGGTAGCGA
>JANTGM010000090.1 GCA_024762925.1 Kofleriaceae bacterium
TGTAGATCAAATCTATGCACACACCGCAAGCACCAACGCGACACCAGGATCCAAGTGATCGAAATGATCCAACTCTTAATAGGGACACCCCCTAGTGCGCGGGTTCTGGTTGTTCTTTGGGCTCGATCTCGGGCAGAGGTGGCGGGGAATCTTCGGGGCAGCCGTCTTCATCGGCATCTCCATCCATATCCTCGGGCTCTTGGGGACACGCATCTTGACTTCCAAGCACGCCATCGCCATCGCCATCGGGTTCAGGGCATCCGTCCTCATCGTCGATACCATTCTCACTCTCCGCTTCGGCGGGACACTGGTCAAGCGAGTCCAACACGCCATCACCGTCGTTATCTGGATCAGGGCATCCGTCTTCATCGAGGTAGCCATCTTGGTCTTCGACGCGTTCAGGGCAGGAATCGTCGTCATCATGCACGCCATCGCCATCTTTGTCTGGAACGATGATGGATTTTGGCGCTGGGAAGCGCTTCACGGCTCCAAGGAAGAATTCGTAGTCAGCAGTTAGCGCATTGCTCTGCGTTGTGGGCACGAAGAGTGCTCGAGCGTCTGCCCGCAGAGACCAGTTCTCCGCCATGTCAAATTCGGCGCCGAAACCGACATGGGTTGCCAGGTCGGTGTCTTCGTCGAGAAGGTCCGTGGCAATCGGTGCTCCGGTTAGAAATCCAATGCCAGCGACAGCAAATGGGCGCAGGCGTTCCTCGGGCATGAGATCCACCATCGCATGGGTCCGCCAACCAATTACGGTGATGTCGTCTTTCGCCTGGCGAGTCTTGCTCGGAGTAATCGCTAGCTCGCCCTCAAGGCGCAGTCGAGGGAGGATCTGGTAGCCCATGCGAATACCAAAGGCGATGCTGTTGCGAGGGGTGTCCTCATCGTCATCATCAAAGTTTCCAAGCTCGATCGTGTCGCTAAAGATGTGGGCGCCAACAAGGCCGCCGATCGTGACCCGTTCATCGGCACGGGCCTGTGTTGCAGCAAAGCCGAACGCGAGAGCGCAGAGAAAGAGGGATGTTCCAAACGTTTGTGTGCGAGTGCGTGTCATGATGCCTCTAGAGGAAGTTCACAATGATGGCGGCTTCGGTGCGGGTGTCGAGTTTGTCGGCCAACGGCGAGAATCCACCTGCGTAGGGCACCTCGAGCTTGGGGCGTGGGGCAGGGTTGTTGTCAAACCTCGACTGAAAGGAAAAGCGAAAGCTCAGGTCACCGTAGATGCTGGTTGTAAGGCTGACTTGATTGTTGAAGCGGGTATCAAGAAACGGCGAGACAGGCCCCGACGAAGTCTCGAGTTCGTTGATGTTGAAGAGACTCTCTGTGGAGATTTCAAGGCTGGTATCCTCACTCAGCTTGCCCCGGTAGCCGGCAAAGATTCTCCACGAGTGAATGGACACGGATTTCGTGTTTCCGCTCAAGTCTTCGTACGAGAAGTCATAGCCCGATTCGAGAACGAGTTGGTGAACCTTAGAGTCGACAAGGATTCGACTGTAGCCAACTTGGCCGCTGCCGATCAGAACTCTTCCGGCGGGCTTGTCGGCTGAGGTGGCGGCCGAGATGTACAGAGCGTTGTGCGCGTTGAGGAATCGGTCGTAGCGCCCCTTAACAAGCCAGCTTTGCGACGTGGTCTTGGCAATGCGGTTGAGCTCGCTCTCCTCGATAGCGCCGTTGGCATTGTCGTCGACGGCCAGATAGATTGTGGATCGGGCAAAGGCTCCCCCCAAGTCTAGCTGCAGCTTGTTCTTGCCAGCCTTGCGCGATGCGCGGAAACCGCTTGAGACGGTGGTATTTGAGGCATTGCCCGTGGTGAGCAGAAAGCCCGCTTGGGCGGTCGCCTTCCACTCAGCGGATGCCGTTTTTGCGGTCGCCTTGCCCTCGGCTTTGGCTTCCTCCTTCTTTGCGTATTCGAATTTTGGGGCCTCAGCCTTGGCCGCAGTCGGTAGCGAACAAAGCGCCACCAAGCCCAAACCCAAACCCATTAAGCGGTAGATACTCATCAGTTTGGGGAGTTTGTGCCAGATACCGGAGAATTTCACCCGCTGCGAGATGGAATGCGGCGACGATCTTGGCGTTCCTCCGCTTCGGGCTAGGCCTTGTGAGGAATGAAACTCATCGCGCGCTCTGCCATTGCGGTAATCGTAAGTGAGGGATTCACTCCGGGATTTGCTGACATGGCGGACCCATCGATGACGTAGAGCCCCTCGTAGCCGAAGACTTGGTGCTTGCTATTAATCACACCGCAACTTGCGTCTTCGCCCATGGTGCAGCCTCCGAGGATGTGTGCAGTCGATGGCGTTCCAAGCAGAGTCTCGGTGACGATACTCACCGGCGTGCCGCGCATCTTCTCGGCGAAGCGCTTGGCGATATCGGTTGCCTCTTCGATAAACGCTGCTGGAGCTTCTTTGGGGTCGTCGAGAGTCGTTACCAGTGCTTTGCGAAAGCCTGTGAGTGCCGAGCGGCCAAGCTTGAGCGAGAGCGTACCTTCCAGCGTTCTCATGTAGAGCAGCACTTGGCTCTTGGTGGCAAAATCGCGAGTGCCGTAGATGCGTGCCCACTTTAGCGGGTTTTGAACAAAGCCACGGGCCGTTGCTGCCAGGCGGCCAGCGAGTGTAGGCAGGGGCTCATGAGGGACTGCCATCGTTCGGAAAAACCCCGAGCCTTCTCCGTAGCGAACCGGTTCTACGTGGCTGTGTTCGTCTGTGTGGAGGATTGAGGTAATGGCAACGCCTTTGGAAAAGTTCTTAGTCGTCTTTGGCGCGACCACTGCGATGAGAGACTCGCTGTTGGTGCGAACCATTTTGCCAAGTTGCGTCGAGAGGGCGGGAAGAGCGCCTCGACCTTGAAGTGCTAGCAAGAGCGGCACCGTTCCCATCACACCGCCAGCGAAGACTACCTTGTCGGCGGTAAACTGCGTCGTGTGCTTTCCGAATGATTGCTTCGTCGACACTTGGTAGCCCCCGTCATCACGTGGGGCCACGTTGGTCACTTCGGTCTCTGCGAGGATCTCGCATCCTTTGCGTTCGGCGAGGTAGAGGTAGTTCAAGTCCAGCGTGTTCTTGGCGCCTTTTCGACAACCTGTCATGCAAGCGCCGCAAAAGTCGCATCCGGTTCGGTCGGGACCCTCGCCCTCAAAGTACGGGTCCTTGACGGTTTCCCCGGGCTTCCCAAAGAAGACCGCAACCTCGGTTGGATGATGGTGCTCGCTCCGGCCCATATCGTTTGCAATGTCCGCCAGAATTCGATCACCCTCAGTTTCGACCGGGTTGTGAGCCGCACCGAGCATGCGCTTGGCTATGGCGTAGTGTGGGGCCAGCTCGGTCTTCCAATCGGCAAGGCTGGACCACGATGACGCCTCAAAGAAGTGGTCGGTTGGCGTGGGAAGTGTGTTGGCGTAGACAAGGGATCCACCGCCAACGCCCACTCCGTGCAGGACCGTCACGTGATCCATGAACGACATTTGGAAGATGCCCTTGAGCCCCATTGCAGGCATCCACATCCACCGCTTCAGATCCCAGTTTGTCTTCGGAAAATCGCTCTGTGCAAAGCGTCGGCCCTTTTCTATGACCAGCACCTTGTAGCCCTTCTCCGCGAGGCGCAGTGCAGACACGCTACCGCCAAAGCCCGATCCAATGATGATCCAATCGTAATGTGCGCTCATGTTGCGCGAGGAGTGTAGTCCCAGCCAGCCCAGGAATCTGGCGTCAAATGCACGGCTCAGAGCTTCTTGGCAGCGGGGATTTGGCTCGATGCTGCTGTTTGATGGGTTGGGCACCTTGGCCTGGAGTTCCCGCTATTCGCCACGGGCGGAGCATTGACTCAGCTGGAATCCTTGTGAAAGATGCGCCCATGCTGGGAATCGATCTCAAGGGCAAGCGAGCGTTTATTGCGGGAGTCGCAGACGATGGAGGCTTCGGCTTTGCCATCGCCAAGTGCCTCTATGAAGCGGGCGCCACGGTGTGCGTTGGGACTTGGCCGCCGGCCTACGGCGTCTTCACCAAGCTCTTGGAGAAGGGCAAGTTCGACGAATCGCTAACCCTGCGCGATGGCTCCAAGATGGAGTTCGAGAAAATCTACGCTCTCGATGCCGACTACGACACGCTTGAGGACATCCCAGAAGAGCTGCGAGAGAGCCGACGCTACAAACAGCACAACGATGTGAGCATCGCGGGTGTGGCTGCGGAGATGAAGAAGGACTTTGGCGACACACCGCTCGACATGGTCGTGCACAGCCTGGCAAACGGCCCCGAAGTGAAGAAGCCACTCTTAGAAACCAGCCGAAAGGGATATTTGGCTGCCGTCGGTGTTTCCGCATACAGCTACGCGTCACTGGTTAGTCATTTCGGCTCACTTGTGAAACCCGGCGGTTCGTTTGTCGCACTTTCGTACATGGCGGCAGCTCGGGTCATTCCGTTCTACGGCGGAGGCATGTCCTCGGCCAAAGCGGCTCTTGAGTCGGACACACGGGTTCTCGCCTATGAAGCTGGGCGCAAGTGGGGCCACCGGGTCAATTCGATTTCGGCGGGTCCCTACAACTCTCGTGCCGCAGGGGCCATCGGTCCGATGCAGCTGATGATTGACTACGCGTCTAAGAATTCTCCCTTGACATCGGAGCTTACTGCCGAAGAGGTGGGCACCAGCACCGCGTTCCTTTGCAGCTCTTTGTCGAGCGGTATTACAGGCACCGTGATGTATGTCGACAAGGGCTATCACACGATGGGCATGACGGTGGAACTCGCCGATGAAATTAGCGCTGTTGTTGGGCCCTCGCACGGTCGGGGCTAGCAGACCCTCTTCCCGCGTTCTCGCGGGCAAGGGCAACGATCCTATAGGAGACACCATGCGACGTTTTGCTTCGAAATCTCTGATTGCCTGCCTCTTGGCTGGCTCCACCCTCTTCTCAGGCTGCTACGGTTCGTTTGCGCTCACCAAGAAAGTGCACAGCTGGAACGGCGAAGTCTCGAGCGACAAGTTTATTCAATGGTTCGTCTTCTTGGGACTCAACGTAATCCCTGTGTACGGGTTGGCCGTTGCCGTCGACGCATTGCTTGTGAACACACTCGAGTTTTGGACCGGCGAAAATCCAGCCGTGGGCATGGCGACACGCGTCGAGCAGAATCCAGATGGCACGGCAACCATCTACCGCGGTGATGATGTCTTCACGGCTGTCCCTGTTGCAGAAGACAGGGTGGAGATCTTTCAAGACGGCCAGCGCGTTGGCGTTGCTGCAGTCACCAAAGACGGTGGCCTCGTTGTGACCGACGAGGCAGGCAACGTGCGTCTCGAGAAAGCGTCTCTGTAGGGCGAAGCTGGTCCTGGGCTTCTTGTGCTCTCGATGGACGCGACCCAGGGCACAGTAGAGGTTTGTTCTCTCAGAGTTATTCTTTCGGGGCATACATCGCAAAAATATCCGCCGCTGTTAGGTCTCTCGTCTCATTCGCAAACGTGTACGTCTCCGGCTTTTGGTCGATGAAGACTTGTGTGTCAAAGGGAGGCGAGTGGCTCGCAGCGAGCAGGCCAGCTGAGATGTGATAGGTCTGCTGCTCTTTGAGCCGATAGAAAAGATGTGTGCCACATGCGCTGCAAAAGCCCCGCTCAGCCCACGCCGATGAGTCGTAAACCCGAACTGAATCGGAACCCTCGATGGTTACGGCATCACCGCAGAAGACTGTCATGAGCGGTCCACCTCCCCAGTTGCGACAGGTTGTGCAGTGGCAAGCACCAAGGCTATTGCTTGCGGCAGTAGCCGTGATCGTGACAGCTCCGCACAGGCAGGAACCACTGGCGTTGACGGTTTCAGACATGGAATCTCTCTCGTTGCTTTGGGTGTCTCGGAAAAAGGGGGCCTAGAAGGTCGCCATAGCATCTTCGATTTCTTTGGCCATGGCGGTCGCATGCTCGGCTCGGTCGCCAGGAGATTTGGCCAGGCAGCGCATGACGACGGCTTCCAAGCTTGCTGGGATGGTTCGCTCAGGCGCGACCCTTGAGGGTGGATCGGGCATGTCGTGAATCTGCATGTTGATGAGCGTTAGCTCGTCCTCGGCGACAAACGGGCGCTGTCCTGCGAGCAGCTCGTAGAGAATGACTCCAAGAGCGTAGAGATCGGCTTTGGCGGAACCTGGGTCTCCATCGAGGCGCTCAGGGGCCAAGTAGGCCAAGCTTCCGACAACATGTCCCGTCTGGGTGAGGCGCGCTCCGCCCTCTTGCGCGGCAAAGCCAAAATCGATGAGCACTACTCGCTCGACTGGGCCCGGCGACGGCTCCAGCATGAGATTGGCTGGCTTGAGGTCGCGGTGAAACACCCCCACCGCGTGGGCAGCGGCCAGACCTTGCAGCGCCTGCCAGATGTAGCTTGCGGCAAACTGCGGCTCAATGGCGCCTTTGGTCCTCACAACGCGTCGCAGCGACATGCCCTGGAGTAGCTCCACCACCAAGTAGGGCTCGTTCTTAGCCGTCGCTCCACCACCGTAGACCGCAGCGACGTTGCGATGGCTGATGAGGCTTTGCACGTGTGCTTCGCGTCGCAGGCGCTCCACAGCTTCGCTATTGCGGGCTATTTGGCCACGGAGAATTTTCAGGGCCACCCCCTGCTTGGTTTGAGCATCGAGGGCCTCAAAGACGTCTGCCATTGAGCCACGACCGATGAGGCGAACCACTTGGTATCGGCCATCGATGATCTCGCCGGGCTTGGCTGCGGGATCCATTCCCCGCACGGTACCGTACACAGCACGCCTTACGCTTGACCCGACCGCATAAAGTTCGATATCGCCCCTATGTGCCGCCACGCAGCCCTCGGGAGACGAGTAGTGAATTGGTCGATAGGCGAGTGATCGCCGACGAAGCCGCCATTGCCCGCATGCTTCGGCGCATCGCCCACGAGATTGTGGAGCGGAATCAGGGAGCCGAAAACGTGGCTCTCGTTGGCATTCGGACCGGAGGCCTACATCTCGCAGAGCGATTGGTGCCGCTCATCGAGGCCATCGAGGGCAAGAAGCCCATGCTCGGCGCGGTTGACATCACGCTATATCGAGATGACGTCTTCATTGGATTGCCAAGGCCCGAGGTCGGCCCGACCGAATTACCGTTTCGTCTGGCAGGCAACAACATCGTTCTTGTCGATGACGTGCTCTTCACAGGGCGCACCGTTCGGGCCGCTCTCGATGCCCTCATGGATTATGGCCGTCCCAAGCAAGTGCAGCTTGCAGCGCTCATCGACCGAGGCCTCCGCGAGCTACCAATTGCCGCAGACTATGTCGGGCTGGCCGCTCAAACCACCGACAATGACTCAGTGAAAGTCTTCCTAAAAGAAAACGGTGATGAAGACCGAGTTATTCTGAGGACGAGGATTTCCCATGAGTCCTAGCATCAAAGCGCGCGAGTTTCCCCACCGGCACCTGCTTGGGATTGCTGAACTCAACGAGGCAGATATCACGCAGATTCTCGACTTGTCGGAGACCTTGCGCGGGATCAACGAGCGCCCCATCAAGAAAGTTCCCACACTGCGAGGGCGCACGGTCATCAATCTCTTTCTCGAGAACTCCACGCGTACACGCACATCCTTCGAAATCGCCGGCAAGCGCATGAGCGCTGACACCATCAACATCAGCGGTAGTGGTTCGTCGGCAAGCAAGGGCGAGACCATGCTTGATACCGCGCGCAACCTGATGGCGATGAATCCCGATGTCATCATCATTCGGCACCAGGCGTCCGGCACGCCTGCTCTCATCGCTCAGCACGTGAGTTGCGCAGTCATCAACGCTGGCGATGGAACGCATGAGCACCCCACCCAAGCGCTTCTTGATTGCGCAACGATTCGGAAACACAAGGGCGTTCCTGGGCAAGGTCTCAAAGACCTCGAGATCGCGATCGTTGGCGATATTGACCATTCTCGGGTTGCCCGTTCCAACATCATGGCGATGACCAAGCTTGGGGCTCGGTTGTGCCTGTGCGGCCCCGCAACCCTCATGCCGCGCGATGTGGAGGGACTTGCAGGTCCAGAGGCAAGCGAACGTGTGCGAGTTTGTTATCGGCTGGAAGAAGCCCTTGAAGGAGCCGACGTCGTGATGATGCTGCGGATTCAGAATGAACGGCTCGGCGCTGGTGCCACCCGATTTGCCAATACCCGCGAGTACTCGAGATACTTTGGGCTCAACCGAAACACTCTGAGCCTCGCCAAACCGGATGCCATCGTCATGCACCCGGGGCCTATCAATCGCGGCGTCGAAATGATGCCAGACATTGCCGACAGCATGCGCTCCGTTATTCTCGACCAAGTCGCATACGGCGTTGCTGTGCGCATGGCAACCCTCTATCTCCTTGGGGGCGGCTCCTTTGGCGAGTCCTAAGACGAGCCTCCGCGTCCGCGGCATTCACAAACAGTACGGCGACTTTGTTGCGGTTGGTGATTTGAGCTTCGAGGCGCCCACAGGCGTTGTCTATGGGCTCTTGGGGCCGAACGGCGCTGGCAAAACTACAACCCTGCGCATGATCAACAACATCATCATGCCAGATAGTGGCTCGATCGAGCTCCTCGACAGGCTCAGTCCTGGGCCGGAAGCGGCGAAGCACATCGGGTACCTGCCCGAAGAGCGTGGGCTCTACCCCAAGATGAAGGTGCGCGAGACCTTGGCATTCTTCGGCGCATTGCGAGGGCTCGGAGGCAAGGCTTCCCATCGTCAAGCCGATACCTGGCTCGAGCGTCTCAAGCTCTCCGATTGGCGCGGCAACAACGTGCAAGACTTGAGCAAGGGCATGCAGCAAAAGGTGCAGTTTGCCGCCGCACTCATACATGACCCAGAGCTTCTGATCTTGGATGAGCCGTGGAGTGGTCTCGACCCCATCAACGCCGAAGTGCTCAAGGACATCGTTAGCGCGCAAAAGGACGCAGGGAAGACGATTCTCTTTTCGACTCACCTCATGGAGCAGGCGGAACATCTCTGCGATCATGTGTGCATCATGGCCAAGGGGCGCAAGGCCGTGGAGGGGCGTCTTGACGAACTCAAGCGTGAAGCTGCAGCGGAAGGGCTTGTCAATCTGGCATTTCGGACTCCAGAGGACGAGCAGCGTGCCCGCAACGGTGTGCTAGGGCAATCGATGGTTGAGGGGGTGCAGGATGAGCGTGATGGGCTGCTTGTGCAGCTCGCGGCTGGGGTGGAATCAGATAAACTCTTAGGTGAGCTCGTTGCCGATGGCCTCAGTATTCGCCGTTTTGAAAGGCAGCAGGCGAGTCTGCACCAGATCTTCGTGTCGCGAGTTGGTGCTATGGCAGATGCTGAGCAAGAAGGGCGGCTCGCAGATGACTAGGCAGGCCTTCATAATCGCGAGACGCGAGTTCTTGGAGCGAGTGCGCAACAAGTGGTTTGCCATCGTCACCATTCTCGGGCCCATCGGCATGGTAGCGGCGATTGTGCTGCCAGCCTACTTGAGCGTTCGTAGCGTGAAAGAAGGCTTTCACGTCCAGGTTGTTGATCAGAGCGAGCGTGATGTCGCGGACATGATGGACATAGAACTCGATGCTCGTGGCGTGGCTTTCAAACTCGAGAGAGTGCCGCCACAGACCGATGTGGCGATTCTGGAGGGAAGAATTCGCGACGAGAAAATCGACGGCTACCTCATCTTTCCCAAGGACGTGCTCTCGGGCGGCAAGGTCATGTACCGCGGTGACAACGCCACCAATATGCTCGTCACCAAGGGGCTCTCAAGTCTGGTCGACTTTGCGGTGTTTCGGACGCGAGGCAAGGACATGGGGTTGGGAGAGATTCAAATCGCTAGCCTCTTTCAGAAGGTCGAATTTGAGTCCAAGCAGACGACGGGGCAGGGCGAGGCGACGTCGGGCACAGCCTCGTTCGTTGTGGGCTATGCCGTCATGTTCGTGCTCTACATCGCTATCCTGCTCTACGGCGTTGCAGTCTTGCGAAGTGTGATTCAAGAGAAGAACAACCGAGTGGTGGAGATTATGGTGTCTTCCGTGCGACCGATTTCGCTGATGCTCGGCAAGGTGGTTGGTGTTGGGTGCGTTGGGCTCTTGCAACTCACGCTCTGGGGGCTCATGGCCGCCATCATTGTTGGCTTTCGCGAAGAAGTCCTTGGCCTCTTTGGCATTCCAGGTGCGGGGGCGTTTGAGTTGCCGCACCTGGGGGGCGCTGACTTCGCCATCATCTTGGTCTACTTTTTCTTAGGCTACTTCTTTTACGCTGCCCTCTACGCGGCGATTGGCGCGATGGTGAATAGCGAGCAAGAAGCGCAACAAGCCCAGACACCTGTCATGCTGATGCTCATTATCCCGGTTCTCTGTGTTCAGATTGTCGCTGGCGATCCGCGTGGAGGCGTCGCCGAGGTGCTCACGCAGATTCCCTTTGCATCACCAGTGCTCATGCCGATGCGCTTCTTGCTCGACGCAGTTTCAACAGCGGAAATTCTCGCATCCATTGGCATCTTGCTCGCGTCTCTTCTGGGCGCGGTTCTCTTGGCCGCAAAGGTGTATCGAGTGGGAATCCTCTCGTACGGCAAGAAACCCAGCTTTCGCGAAGTCTGGTCTTGGATTCGCAATTCATAGGCATGTGCTTCGCTGCTTCGAGCTTTCGCCATCGCGTTCTCGTTTGCAGATCAGAGTTATCGTTCGGATGAACAGTCGCCAGAGCTCATGCTTCATTGAGACTGCGGCGGCGCAACGATGATCTTGTCACTTCCGTAGCGCTTCCTGCAGTTTGCCCGGTCTTTGACCAGTCGCTTTCGAAAGGCCTCATCCAGCGCGAGCCAGCGCTTGGTGATGTCTGGATGAATGCACAACTCCACCAGGGTTTGGCGCAAAAGCTCCTGCCGAAGATCAAATGCCTTTGCCGTGATCTCGATGTGCGGATGGGCCGTTCCGGGTGTGCGCCCTCGATAGATCGCTGGTCCTCCCAAGACACCCTGCATGAACTCGGCCTGCTGAGACGCGATGTGGTCTTGATCGATGTGTTCGAAGTACGTCTTGAGCCACGGGTGTCTGTAGACCTTGTCGTAGAAGACCCGAGTGACGTTGCGCAAGACCACAATACCACCGACTTGCTCGAAGAGACTCTTAGCCAAAGCTGTAGGCACACAGAGGGGGTCGGCAATACCAGCGTTTTCTGAAGCTTCCCTTGAGATGAGAGTCCATTTCTTGCCCACGTTGGATCTCTGTCGTTCACTAGCAAGATGAACAAGCAAGAACTGGTGGGACAGCTTGAAGCTCAGCTACTAAAACAAGCACGTGAGGCCGGGCGTTCGGCCACCGAGTGCGCAAGCGAAGCACGCAGCGGCGCGACCTCAAAAGAGAAGACTGTGGACTCGAGAGTGGCGATGGAGTTTGCAAGCCTTGCTCGTGGACAGAAACGACGCGCTGAAAAGGCCAGTGCGGAGTTGCGGTCCCTGCAGGGCTTCGTTCCCAAAGCGCTTCGCAGTCGGGCTCCGATCGAAGTGGGGGCAGTTGTGGAGATTGAGGATGAGGACACGGGCGAAGGGCGAACCTTCTTTCTTGCTCCTGTTGGTGCCGGCATGACGCTTCTCGGACCTGATGGAGACGGTCATCTCTCGGTTGTGACCCCAGCCTCTCCAATCGGCAAAGCAGTGCGTGGCAAGCGCCTTGATGACATTGTGGATGTCACGGTGAAGGGCGAGGTCCGCGAGTGGAAGATCGTCTGGGTGGAGTAGTCCAGCAGAAGGATTGTTGAGAAAGGTAAAACCTTTCGACGATGGCTGCGTTTGATAGGGGGAGGGCGAGACCTCAGATGTCTTTCAAAGGAGCCGTAAGCTACCAAGATCCATATACCTTTTTTGATTCCCCGCCAAAACTTCGAGCCTGGTGAGCCTTTGGCAGAGATGCACAGGAGGAAAGGGAATGGCAGCCGAAAGGCTTCTGGGGCGCTACACTATTTCAGTATATGTCGCCGAACCTGCGTTGTAGGGTCGGCCTCATTAGAAGAGCGCCACAGGCGCGCGGAAACGCGCGGCGAGGTTTTGTCCAAGTAGTTCTAGAAACGTCATGTCTTCGAGCAACACAGATTTTGATGCCACGCTATTGGATTGGCTCTATGGAGAGCTAGATTCGGAAGCAGCGGCGAGCTTCGAAGCGCACTTGGAAACGCACCCTGAGCACAAAGCCGAAGCGCTCGCGCTCCGCGAGACTCGTATGGCCTTTCAGCAGCTCCCACAAGCCGAGCCTTCAAGCGCACTCACTGCCGTGCTCATGCAGCAAGCGGCGGCGTCTGCACAGCCCAAACAGGGAATGTGGGCATCGATTGTCGGCTTCTTCCAACCTGTCATGCTGCATCCCGCTGCAGCCGCCATGGCGACCGTTGTTTTGCTTGCTGGTGTGGCTGGGACCCTCTACCTGCGAAACGGCGATATGGTCGCTGAGCCCACAGTTGCAAGCTCCAAGGCAGAGAGGACTTCTGGCGCGCAGCCCGGAGCAGCCCCACCTGTGGCCGCAGTGGAACCAGACCTGGGAGTTGATCAGACGCTGGCTCGTGATGAGGAGTCGGAGCAGGACGGCAATGGTTCGGAAAATGGGGCCAAGAACGACAACTCTCGAGCATTGGCCGCCGATCTAGCTAGCCCTGCCCAAGAGGAGCGACTTCGCTCAGCGCTGGCGAGAGAGGGCGGGGAGCAAGAGCAGCCTCGCAAACCCCGAAACGCCACCAAGTCTCGCGCAGGCAAGGGCCAGGGCGATGATGGGTTTGCGTTTGACAGCACAAGCAATGCGATAAGTGGCGGAGCAATTGCCGACTCCAAGGCAAAGCTCAGCGACAAGACTCACAAGCGCGAGGCCCCAGCAAAGAAGAACCGCAGTTCATCTCGCGGCCTGGTTGGTGGCTCCACACCTGAGACGGCGACTGTTGCACCGAGTCCGGTGGTAACGGCGACCAAGGCGCCTCCGTCTTGGGAGACAAAGAACGTTCAGGACTTTCAGATTGCGGCTCGTGGCAAGCGCTGCAGAGAAGCTGGGCGAATTGCCAACGACTTGAAAGAGAAGAGTCCACAGGTCTACAAGCAGAGTGTCGAGGGGTCGCCCGAAGAGAGCAATTGCAGCTCCTACATCGCCAGCGAAACCAAGCGCCGAAAGATGGCTCGTTCTAAGCGGGCAGCTCGCAAGAGCAAGCAGAAGGCTCGCAAAGGCCAGGGCAAGAGCGTCCCTCGGAAGGCTGTCGCTGCGCCGCAAGAGTCCTTTGACGAGACTGCGGAAGGACTCTAGCCCGAGCTTGTGACGGCGTTTGGTCCTCGGTTTCGAGGAGCGCGCTCGAGGTTTGGCTTCGGTGTTCCGTGCACCTCCCAGATGTATGGGGAAATCTGTCAAAACGGCAAGAAAAGGCGAGCTGCTACCCGCAACATGGTGGAAACGCTCAAATTCCAAGGTGAAGGCAACACAGCGTTGGCGGTTTGTTCGACGTCTTGCCGAGTGGTTAGCGGCCAGTTGGTTCCAAAACACCAACGAACTTTGTGCATATCGCTTTGTGTGAAAAACGGGGTACTCACTTGGTGCGAGTTGGGTGTTACACAACAAACACCTCGGAGCTTTGTCATGAACCTTCCCATTTCTCTTTTAGCGGCAGCGTGCTTCCTCTTGCTGCATTCCAGCGCACAGGCTCAAGCTCCCGAGCCCAGCACCTCGGCCGTCCGCGCGTATGCCATTGTCGTCGGTAATAACGCGGCAGGACCTGGACAGGAAACGCTGCGCTATGCTGAGTCGGACGCACATCGGGTGCTCGACGTCTTGGCGCAACTTGGCGACTACACCAAGTCCCAGTCTGAGCTTCTTCTCACGCCAAGCCCCACAGAGTTGTGGAACGCCTTTGAGACTGTGCAGGGGCGCCTTGAGGAAGATCGCGCGGCCGGTCGTGAGTCGGTGCTCTTTTTCTACTACTCCGGTCACGCGCGCTCCTCGGCCATCGACTTGGGTGCGCAGCAGATCTCTCTTGTAGATTTGCGGGCGCGCATCGAAAGCATGCCCGCCTCACTTCGCGTTGTCGTGATGGATGCGTGTCAGAGCGGCGCCATCTCTCGCGTGAAGGGAGCCAAACCCGCCCAAGACTTTTCGACGAATTCCATCGCGAGTCTCAGCATGACGGGGCTGGCGATCATGGCATCGAGTACGGGGGCAGAACTCTCTCAGGAATCCGATAGCCTCAAGGGCTCGTACTTCACCCACCACTTGGTCTCGGGGCTTCGCGGTGCTGCAGATGCCAACGGCGATGGTGCCGTCTCACTTCGAGAGGTCTACGACTACACGTATCACACAACCTTGCTCACGACCGCTGTTAGCGCCGTGGGCAAGCAGCACGCCACGCTGGAAACTGACCTGCGCGGCAAAGGCGATGTCGCTCTCACCAGGCCCTCGGTAGCCACTGCAAAGCTCAAGCTTCCCGACGCGATTGGTGGTGCCTACACCGTATCAAAAAAGCGCAGTGTCGTTGCAGAGGTCAACAAGCCGCCAGGGCAGTCGACGATTGTGGCTCTGCCTGCTGGGCGCTACTCCATTCTGGTGCGTGCGAGTTCTTCGAAGCTTCGTCGTTGCTCAGTAAAACTCGTAGACGAGAAGACAACGGTGCTTGACTGGGGCTCCTGTGTGAAGGTCGCGGCGTTGGCAGGAGTCGAGAAGGGCGATGGGGGCCGCGTTCGGACGATCGGCCTCCAGAACCAGCCGTTGGGACCGCAGTGGGGCTTCGAGATTGGCTTGGATGTGCGCGGCTCTTCTGAGGACGCCTATACCGATCGATTGGAGACCTTTGGTTACCAGCGCTCGAAAGACTTCTTCGGTGTCCAGGGGCATTTCCAGCTCAAGGCGTATCGGCGCTTGGGGGCATACCTATCGCTCGGGGGCAGTATGGGGCGACTTCAGGCCGAGGAGTACCGTCGGCGTACCGACGGAGCCAGTAACTATGATCTGCGGTGGTCGACCTGGCATATGAGTGCTCTTGCACGGATTCAGAAAGATTGGTTCGGCGATTGCTTGCAAGTCTATGCAGAGGCCTCGGTCGGGCTCAGTCGTGCGCAGAGCACACTGTCGGAACAAGAGATGGATCGAAATACCTCAGAAATATACTGGGGCGCTGCAGTCTCTGGGTCGATTGGAGTTGTTCTGATGCCCCTGTCGTACCTCGGATTGGTGGCAGGAGTTGGCTATGGCGTCGCCCCAACGCTCTCCAACGAACTTGGCGAGACCAATAATGGCGCTGGCGTGGTGACAAACTTCGGTCTGCGGACCACATTCTAGAAAGGAAACATCATGCGAAAACTTCTATCTTCCATTCTCTTTGCAACGTTCGCCTTTCTCACGCTAAGCGCTGAAGAGTGCGGCACAATACACTATATTGACGATTCGGGGTTTGATCTGTGGTGCGACGAGGAACTCTGCTCATGGGACGTCGAAATGGGTGAAGTCGCCCGAGCCCCGAGTTGGCACAAGGCCGACTACTCGGTGGAGTTTGTCGGCAAGGAGGTCGTCATCTCGCAACTGAGTACGCGCGCAGCCACAACCTGCCTGAGGTTTGAGGTCTTGGCGGACATCGATGAGAACGCAAGAGTCTTTCTTGAGATGGACTTCTTCGACGATGGTGTTGTCGACTATGAGCGCGAGCTTGGCCACGTTCGGTGGGAGCGTCTTGTGCACCTGGTTGCAACGCCAGCAACCTGGGACTCGGTGAGATTTACCTTGCGCAAGGATGGGGCAGGTCGCGCACGGCTGGCGCAGATTGAGGCCACAGCAGATTCGGACTGCGCGGATGATCCGTTGGAGATTGAAAACCACAACTAGTGCGCGATCCATGGACATTGATTCGTGATCGCGAAGTCAGCTCGTTAGCGGGCGAGAAGACGAGTGAGCGCGTTCTGTATTCATGAATCGCGCAGTAGGAACGCCTCTCGGATACGCTATGGAGCCTGCCTTCCTCGCTCCCATGAAAGACGGACCAGTTGGCCGACTCGAACGTACATACGCCATCAGAAGCTTATCAGCGCTATGGACCTGCGCTTGTTCGGAAGGCAGAGCGGATTTTGCGAAACCCCGATGATGCGATGGACATCGTACAGAGCCTCTTTGTCGATTTAATCGCGCGTCCACCGAAGAGCTTGGACTTGCCCTACCTCTACAGCGCTGTGACCAACCGCTGCCTCAACCTAATCCGCAATCAATCCAATCGAAGTCGCTTGCTCGAGTCTCGACAAGACTCGCTTCGCGGGCCGGAACGAACAAGCCTAGGAGATACGATGCTTACGTTAGACCTACTCACGCATCTGCTCTCTGTCTTGGATGCGAAATCGGCTGAAATTGTTGTCTATCACTACCTCGATGATCTCAATCAGGACGAAGTTGCTACGCAGATGGCGATCAGTCGGCGAGCCGTAGTCAAGCGACTCACAAAGATCCGTTCTGTGGCTCGCGGTCTGGCAAGAGCAGCGTCACAAGGCGATTCGCGAACCTCGGAGGCTCAACGATGAAAACGCAGTGCATTGGTACGCCGATCTCGTGGCTTGAGCTTGAGCGATATGTTCTCGGAGAATCTCTTAGTGCTAAGGACGTGGGCACGCACCTTGCGGAGTGTAGGGCTTGCGAGCAGGTGAAGTGTGCTATCGAGGCCGATGAGCGTTCGATGCCGGCCCTGGTAATCCCCAGCCCGTCCCGCCCACCACGCACCTGGTGGCGTTGGGCCGCTGCACTTGTGCCGATCGCGCTCTTGGTTGTTGTTTGGCGAGCGCAGCAGCCCGAGACTAGAGGGAACTCTGGCGTCAAAGGCGATGCGCTGAGTTTGACGCTTGTGCGTGAGCGCAGCGGGCGTCTTCTGAAACCCACGCATCATGCGCCTGGCGATCGGTTCAAGGCTCTAGTGAGCTGTGCTCCTGGCTTGCGACTTGTGGATCTCGTCGTGCGGCAGGACGGCGCATTGAATTTGCCGATTCCAACCTCAGTCGTTGATTGCGGCAATGCTATTCCGCTGCCGGGAGCATTCACGCTGGAAGGTGGCGTGGCCGAGGTATGTGTGCAGCTCGTCTCAGAAAAAGACCAGGGTGAGGCGCTACTAAGAGACGACGCGGTTTGCCGAGTGGTAGCCCCTGAGCGCTCCCCCCGCCGCTAGTGTCGGATTCAAAAATCTTGCTCGCGCTCGCTCGGTTCTTCGCCCTCTGGACGCCTTTGGCTCTGCGTTGTTCATCGGTCGCTTGCCCCAGCAAACTCCCTCTTCCCGCCTCGCCAGCAAACGAGCTGACGTTGCGATCACGATTCCATGTCCATGGATCGCGGTCTAGCGGAGAGTACTCGGATCGCGATGCTTACAGAATGCGAAGAATGCGCGCTTTGGGCGCCTGCCAGCGAAACCTTTACGCAACCAATATCGCCACACAGCACAGGTCAAATCGGCAAACATTCTCTGCTAGGCTCCGATCAACCTCCGACGTCGGAGGGCGAAAGAACCACTCAAATGATCAAAAAAGTTGAAGGCGATATCCTCCTCACCAAAGCAAACGTCATAGCGCACGGCATCGCAGCCATGGATCCTATGAATCGCGGCCTAGCCAAGTCGCTTCACGAGAAGTTTCCAGCCATGCACAAGGACTTTCACCATTGGTGCCACCAAGCCCATCCCAAGAGCGGTACTGCTTGGATGTGGGGCGGCGTTGGCGGTACTCGCATCGTGAACCTCATTACCCAAGATGGCGGCTATGGGCATGGTGCCAAGCCTGGACCTGCGACACTAAAAAACGTCAATCACTCCCTCAAAGCACTTGCCAAGATGGCCAAGAAGGAGAACTTCGAATCCGTGGCACTGCCGCGATTGGCAACTGGTGTGGGTGGCCTTGATTGGACCGATGTCGAGCCACTCATCGAGAAGCATCTGGGCGAGCTTGAAATCCCCGTCTACGTCTACGAGGTTTTTCACGCCGGCCAAGAAGCCAAAGAGTCCTAGCTCTCGGCTAGGTGCTCAGTTCTCTTCCGGAACGTAGTCTGCGACTGCCTGCGCCTCACCTTCCCCAAAGAGGAATGCTTTGCACTGCTCCTTTAGTGTCTTGTGGGCTTTCTCGCTGGTGAGGTCGAGGCGGTATTCATTGACGAGCATCTTGGAATGCTCGAGCCACATGTCCCAGGCGTCTTTGGATACCTCGGCCAGAATCTTTTGACCAAGCTCATCTTCAAACGGCTTGTAGATCATGGCGGGAAGTTCTTTGCCCAGTTTTGCGCAATTGACCATACGAGTCTCGCTCTTGTCATCAGACACACAGCCCGTGTAGCAAATCGTCCAGGAGCGGCACAAGCTAACCCGCTGATGCCGAGAGGACAGAGTGACATCGTGCGCTCAGGAACTCGGTAGTACCTTAGAATTGTTAGTGATTCGCCAGCCAAGAAGATAGGCTTGGCCGTCGAGGCGCTGAGGCAACCGTTTTTCTTCGCAGCCTGTCACACTGGCGAGTGAGAGCAGTGCATGTTCGAGGCGAGACGCTGGGCGGTTTGCGCCGTGGGCCGAGCTGCGGGACAATCGGCAAGCGTAGGATCTGATGAAGCACTCTCTTTGGGAAATCTTGGATATGGCGGGTGGTTCGATGTGGGTCATTTTGGCCTTCTCCGTCATCGTATTGGCCGTCGCTTTGGATCGGGCCATCGCCCACTGGGGCTACATGCGCAAGGCGCGAGCGCTTCACGACAATGTGAGCCGCTGTCTTCAGCGCGGTGCAGTCGGCGAAGCTCGCTCGGCTTGCGAGCGTTCGCAATCTCCGCTTGCCGATATTTGCCTTGTCGGATTTGAGAGGAGTGGCCGAACGAAGGCTGCCAATGTTGCCAGCGCAGTTCAGCGTGAGCGGATTCGCGTTCTAGCGGAGCTTAAGGCACGAACTTGGTTGCTGGGAACGATTGGTGCCACCGCACCTTTTGTTGGTCTCTTTGGCACGGTCGTAGGCATCATCGACGGTCTCGGAGCGATTTTCGAATCAAAGAAGAACGACCTGGCAATTGTCGCTGGACCTCTCTCCGAGGCGCTCTACGCCACTGCTGCTGGTATCCTGGTCGCCGTTGAGGCGGTCATCGTCTTTAACTACTTCAACCAACGCCTCGCAAAGGTAGCTCTCGAAATGAAGCTACTCACTGACGAGTTTATCGAGTTGCTCGCAGAGGCCGAAGAAGAGCCGGCCAAGTCACGGTCGAAGAGCAAGGGCAAACGCTCAAAGCGCCCCGACTCCGATGCCGATGAAGACGACGAGAGCAAGCGCTCCAGACGCGGTGATTCGGATGCAGACGAGGACGACGACTAAATGGCGATGGGGATGCAAGAGGAGGCGGACCTCGAAGGCGGCGAAGGAGCCATCTTCGCCGATATCAATATTACCCCCCTCACCGATATTTTCTTAGTTCTCGTAATTATTCTGATCATCTCAGGTTCGGCAGCCGTCGATAAGGTAAAGCAAGAACAGATCGATTCGAAGAGTTCTGGGCTCAAGATCAACTTGCCTTCTGGCGAAGCGCGCGAAATCGACCCAGGATCAAAATCACTCGTGGTGTCGGTGAACAAAGACGGCACGGTCTTGGTGAATGAGAAGCAAGTGCCTGACAAAGATGTTGAGCGAATCTTCCAAGCGGCGTTTAGCCGAGATGCCAACACCCAAGTTGTTATTCGCGCCGATGCTGGCGTGAGTCATGGGCTAGTTGTGAGCATCATGGAACGCGCAAAACGCGTTGGGCTCAGTCGCCTCGCGATCGCGACCGCTGGAGGGTAGCTAGCCAACTTGGGTTAGACCCTTACCTTCCCACAACGCCGGCACGATCTGGCAAAGCGATGCAGCTACCGGCAGCCTCTGGTAGGAGTCATTCGAGGGCTTGGAAGGACTCCTCTCGCCTCGTACGGTCGATGCGTGATGAAGAGCAAACGAGCGTTTCACGCGGTAGCTCTGGCAGGTCTTGGGCTTCTCTGGCTTGGGCAAGCATCCCGGGTTGCTGATGCGGATACGATCCGACGAGCCCGAGTCGTGTCTCTTGAGGAGAACGAAGCCTTCTTCGCGTTCGAACCGGGTTGGGGAATTGCACCCAATCAGAACGTACGAATCAAGCATCCGATTCGCCTCAAACACCCTGTGTCGGGCGCTTGGGTTGAAGACGAGCTACCTGTTGGGGAGGCGAGCATCAGCATGGTTGGCCAGCGTCTGGCGATGGTGCGGCTCGAGGCGGGACTTCGAGCGCTTGTTGTGACCGGCGACGTTATCGAAGTCTTGGTTCCTGGTCGTGCGATAGAGGCAGAGCCAACAGCCCAAGAAGAGCCAACGAAGCACTTACCATTGCCTCAGAGTGATGACGACACCCTGGCGGTGTTGGCAACCTGGCAGCGCACATCGGGACGAAGGCTCGATATACGCATTGCAGCTTGGCGGGAGTTTCTTCGCGACTACCCAGAGAGTCCCTACCGCGAGCGCATCGAGGACGACATCGCAACGCTTGAGGAGATGCGCACTCGAGAACCACAGGACTTGGTTTTCGACGAGCCGCATGTTTCTGGTGTGGACCACTTGAGTCCCAGCATGGTGGATGCAGGAGAGCGGCTGGGGTTGGCATTCGCCGTCGAGGAACCGGCAGCGGTGGTGGCTGCCTGGATTCACTATCGGCGTTTGGGTGACCCAACCTTTCGCCGCCTGGCCTTACGCAAAGATGGGGATGGCTATCTTCGTGGGGGCATTGAAGCCAAAGAGGTACGAGCACCAGGGCTTGAGTACTTTGTGGAAGTCGCGCATGCCAACGGCCAGTCTGGTTCGGCCATTGGAAGTCCCGAAGACCCCCGACGCATACAAGTGCAGAGTCAGAATCTGCAGGCTCTAAGAGAAACTCGCAATCGATCTCGAGTGTCGGTGATTGCAACCTACCTAGACTACGCCACATTCGACGACCGGGGGACTGGCGATGAACACCAAGACCGCTATGCGCTCTTCGAAACCGACTTCTTGTTTCGGCTGCGCAGGCCCTGGCTCTACGGTGTGCGAGTTGGCATGGGGGTTCTAAGCGGGGAGGGTGGCTTCAAGGACCGACCTGAGCCCGAATCTGCGGGCTTTCAGTACGGCTATACCGAGGTTGAGTTTCGCACCAAACCAACACGCGCCTATCTCGCACGACTCATCGCTGGGCTTGGGCGCGATGGCCTTGGTTTTGGCGCTGAAGGGCGTGTTCGCTTTGGAGAAGAGGAGGCGAGCAATCTCAGTTTCGCGCTCTCTAGCCTCGAGGACGTAGGTTTTCTCTCCGAGGTTCGGATGCAATGGGTTGCAATCGAGTCGCTGCCGATGGGCTTCTCTGTGGGCGTGACCGATCAGCCCAACAACGGCGACCTTGGGGTTCGCCTCTCCGGGGACCTTGGCTATCGGGCCCTTGACTGGTTTCAACCCACACTTCGCGTTTCGTACCAGGGGCGCAGCATTCAACACTCCGGCCTGGGCGTGGGCTTGGGCATGGTCTTCGATTGGTAGGCGGAACATGAAAACGCAACACATCACAATTGCGCTGGTGAGCTCACTTCTTCTCGGAACGGCCGCACGGGTGTCCAACGCAGAGACGCCAGCTTCGAGCGTGTATCACGTGCCGCTGGCGGACGCTTCGGTAGGGGAAGACATAACGTTGGTGGCAACGGTGGCCGCTGGCTGGTCTTCCAGGTTGGAACTGCAGGTTCGCAATCTTGGTGCGGCTTGGCAGAGCATTACGTTCGAGCGCAGCGGCGATACCGAGTACGTCGCCATCATTCCGGGAGCCATGGTGCAAGCGCCGTCTTTTGAGTACTTCATCGCAGGATCGAACGAAGCAGGGAGCAGGATGCACTTTGCTTCGGCCAAAGACCCGCACCGGGTCTACGTCTACAAGGACTCCGAGGTTGAAGTGCGAGAGCAAGAACTCAAGCGGTTTAACGGTCGACGAGCACAAATCAGCATCTCAGCAGAGCTCGTAGACTTTGGTACCAGAGACATCGTAGACCTAGGGACTGGTACCAGCTACGAAGTCGACGACTCGTATTATCGAATAGATACCAGCGTCACCTATCGGATCATGCGCTATCCCCTCAGGGCTCTGCGCTTTGGCTACAGTCGGCTGATTGGTACAACGCCAACGACGGCGCGTGGCGACGGCCAGTGCACTGGGGAGTCTGCTGCTAGTCCTTGTGACTTCAACGCTGGCTATCGCGCCGGAGGCTGGGTTGAGACCCAGTGGAGGCTAAGTGATCTTCTTAATCTTGACACGCGGGCGCTGATTCAGGCGACGCCAACAGGCTTTGGACTTGGTGGTCGCAGTGAGCTTCGCTTTGGCGACGATATTGGTTCGCACTTCGCGATTGGTGTAGAGAGCATCACCGAAGTGGGGCTCACAAGCTATGTGCGACTCGGATGGGCAACAGTGCCGCATGTGCCCATGGCTGCAACAATTGAACTGAGCGACTACCCCTCGTCCCATCGCGATACCGGTGTCCGGCTGCTCTACGATGTTGCATACGACGTAGGGAACGGGCTGCGTGCCGGCTTGCGTCTGGGCTATCAGGCTCGTGACCAGGGCATTGGCGGCCCCACCACGGGCGCCAACGTTACATTTGATTTCTAGAAGGGATTTCGAATATGAGAGTCGTTTTCATACTTGTTCTTAGTCTTCTGTTCACGGCTGTAGGTGTCCGGCACGCCAGTGCCAACCCGGTAGTGTTGAAGATTCAAGAGAGAGACATCTACATCAATATGGGCCACGAGTCGGGGCTCGCGGTCGACAGCTTGGTGACGCTCCAGCATGTCATCGAAGCAACGCATCCTGTGACGGGCAATCGAGTTCGGGACACCTTTCCGCTTGGCCTGATGCGCGTCATTACCGTTGGCCCAAAGACCGCCGTGGTGAGGGCCAGCAGCAAGCTCTTTCACCGAGTCCAAGTTGGCGACGAAGTCTCCCTGGCCTCCGATCCCATCGAACACGTGGACCCATGGACGGTTCCGCGACAAAGCATCGTTGTTGGACCGGCCCAAGATGCGAAGGGGCATTGGAAGCGCGAGGTCAAGCGAGCGGAGTCTCAAGTCGCTGCCGAGCGTGAAGTTCACGGAGTGTGGCAGGCCACCTTAGGACAGCCTCTTTCCAATCGTGTGCAACTGTGGCGCAACTACCTTGAGCGCAACCCCGAGTCTCGATACCAAGCACCGGTTCAGCGCACTCTACGCGAGCTCGAAGCGCGCATCGCATCGGAAGAGAAGATAGCGGATGTGAGTCCCGAAGAACGGGCAGCGAATGCCGCCCTTCGTCGTCTCTCGGTTCTCACAAACCGTCACTTCGAGGAGGACTCGGTGTTTCACGACGCTCCGCATCGAGGCTATGCGGGAGAGGCCGTTCCCCTCGCTCTGCTTGTTCCCTACCCAAGACGTATTCTCAAGTCATGGCTCTACGTGCGCACGATGGGGGAAGAGAGCTATGAGGTACAGCCAATGGGCAAGGATGGTGATGGTTACCTGCGAGCTGTGGTTGCTGGAGCCCAGGTTGTGGCACCGGGCATTGAGTACTTCGTCGAAGCGCTTGAAGTTGGTACCGACGACCCTCGCCCGATTCTTGGAAACTCGGCGCGGCCAAAGCGCGTTGCCGTGGATGCGTCTGCGCGAGAGACGCCACCAGACCGCGAAGGTCACTCGCGTGTCACGTTGTTCACAGACTATGTTGACTTCGATGGTCCGAGTACAAGCTATGACCAGTACATCCATGCCGAAGTCGATTTCATGTATCGCTTCTTTCAGCCGATCTACTCACTGCGGCTCGGCTTCGGAACCATCTCGGGAATTGGCGGCCCCAAAGATGTGATCGACCTTGGGCAGGATTGCATGCTCGATGGTGAGTATCGCTGCCGCCGTGTCGGCTACAACTACGCCTTCACCGAGCTTGAGGAGCGCTTTAGCGACATCTTCGCTGTGATGCTTCGAGTGCAGTGGGGCAGTGCGTATCAAGATCGGGCTCCAATGGAAGGTGTTGGTCGTGAGTTCTTCGATGCCTTTGGCGTGCGTGGCCGAATTCGACTTGGTCGTGAACGAGCAAGCAATCTCGTGCTGGGCGCTTCGACCACCCAACGCTTGGGCAACATGTACGAGGGCGCGTTCACCTGGGACGTCATTCCGAAGTTCCCGGTTGTCCTCGCCGTTCAAGTCACCGATCAGCCAGTGTTGGAAGATTTCGGCGTTCGTCTCATCTCTGATGTTGGATGGCGCTACGTCGATTGGGTCTATCCGTCTCTGCGGATCGCATACCAAGCTCGCGATATTGATCATGCAGGTCTTTCCGCCGGTGTGGCCGCAAACTTCGATTGGTAGTGGAGGGTCTTATGCGAATGAATAAACAACTGTGCATTGCGCTAGGGATTCTTCTGGGCTCGATGAGTGCAATGGCGTACGCCCAACCTGGTCAAGATCAACCGATTTCTCCGTATGACACTAGTCCTGCAGACGCCAGCCAGGACGGTCGAGACACTCCATCGGAGGCGGTACGAGTGGAGAAGGCAGTGCTGAGGCATGTTCCACCAACCGAAGCCAAGGCGCACAAAGCAATTCGCCTGCTCGCCGTGATCGAGGCTGCCTGGATTGAAGACGGTCTGATTGCGCACTATCGAATTCCCGGTGACAGTCGCTACAAGGAGATTGACTTTGAACGCTCTAGCGCTGGCGGGTACTTTGCCAGAATCCCTGGGCGTGACGTTGGACGTGCAGGCGTTGAGTACTTCATCGCGGGTCGCAAGGGCGCCTTGCATTTCGCATCCGCCGATCTACCGCATCGAGTGCGGGTCGAGCCGAAAACAGAAGATCGCTGGATCGAAGTCGAGAAACAGCGGCTTGGGGAACGACGCTACGCGGTCGATGCCTCGTTGGGCATGCTCGACTTTGGCTCTACCCACGGTCGCGATCGCTATCTCGAGGGGCATCTCGACTGGAGTCATCTGCTCATTGACAACCTCTATTCCATTCACCTCGGCTTTGGATTCCTCGAAGGAAAGACGCCCGAAGGCACCATGGAGGGCGCGCTCGTGGAGAAAGCGGGAGTTCGCTACGGCTATGGTGGTGTTCGGTATCGCCTTCGCGACAAAGTCTGGTTTGACACCAAGGCCATGATGGGATTTGGGCAAGATGGTTTTGCGATCGGCGTTGGCGGCGCACTTACCCTCGGCAATGACTGGCGCACCGCAGTCACTGTCGGCGCCGAAACCATGACAGAACTGAGTTACAAGGCTTGGCTGCGGCTGCAGTGGGACACCGTTCCAGGTGTCTTGATGAGTGCAACAGTCGCGACAACAAACCAGCCCGATGCAAAGATCGATGCTGGATCATATGTCGAGTTCAAAGTTCGTTACCCACTGAGTGAGAGCTTCGAGCTTGCCGGGACAGCGAGTTTTGGGGCTCGAGGGAATCGCCCTGGGGGATTTGGCGGAGGGCTACACAGCCGGTACATGTTCTAGCTGGTGCGCGATTCATGAATATAGAACGCGCTCACTCGTCTTCTCGCCCGCGGGAGAGACTGGCTCAGCCAGTCTTCTTCGTTGTTCCTCGGTCGCTTGCCCCCTCGCCAGCAAACGAGCTGACTTCGCGATCACGAATCAATGTCCATGGATCACGCACTAGTGGGGCAAGGAAGGATCTGAGCAACGATGAGCCGAAGGCGTTCAAAGGGCGAAGAACCGAGCCAGGGCGTTCTATGCCTCTGGATCCCACAC
>JANTGM010000091.1 GCA_024762925.1 Kofleriaceae bacterium
TTCCTTGCCCCAGCAAGGTCGTCCTTCGCGCCTTGTCAAAGAACGAGCTCCCGTCGCCAGCACATTTCTATTCCTCTGAGCCGCACACTAGTGCGCGTCAAGCCAAGCTGCCGCTTTTGCCCGCAGTTTAGGATCGTGCATCTCCGGCCTAGAGTCACAAATTGCCAACGCCTCCGCCACATGTGCCCGAGCGTTTTTGCGCTTTGTGGGAATTCGCGTCTCCGCCTGACCCAAGCCTAGTAGGGCTTCTGCGCGGCTGAGCTGCACATGGGACGCGTCGCCATAGGTCGCAATCGCACGCTCGAAGAGAGTTGCGGCGGCTGTTGCGTTCCTTGCTGCAAGCGCGCAGCTGGCTTCTTCCGCATAGGTGAGGCCGGTGAACTCGTGGTCGGCACCCAATGCGTCGCTGAGGATGGTGCGCGCTGTCACCATCGGTTCAACCGCGGCTTTGCAGTCACCGCTGAAGCGATAGGCTCGACTCAAGGGCAAAAGCGCTGCAGCCAACGAAATGCTCGTGTCTGAGAGATTTTCGTAGATCTCGCGACTTCGACTTAGCGTTGCGATTGCCTCCTTGTACAGGCCAAGGTCGACTTCAACGTTGCCCACGCTCGCAAGTGCACTGGCGATAGAGTGGTCGTCAGCATTCTTTTCCTGGACCGCTAGCGCTTCGTGCATGACCGTGAGAGCTTGTTCGAGCTTTTGGTACGACGCAAGCTCGTTCCCAAGCATGAACGCCGTGTCGATCGTGGCAGGGTGCTCGGGGCCGAGCGTGAGCTGTTGGCCCTCGAGCACCTGTTCGTAAATCGCTATGGAGCGCTTGCCCTCGCCCAAGAGAGAGTACGCTTGAGCAAGTCCAAGATTGGCGTTTAGCGCTCGTGAACTGTTCTGCGAATTGTGTTTTCTCGCTATGTCAATTGCGTGTTCAAAGTAGCGAATCGCGGACTTTGAATCGGCGCGCAACAGTGCCAAGCGGCCAAGTTCGTTATCTGTTGCTAAGAGATCGTAGGAGTCGTCGCCGTACGCTTCGACAATGGCTTTCCGAGCTGCGAGGAAGCGCTCACGAGCCTTCCCATACTTGCCCTCTTTCTCGTCCAGCCTCGCCATCTCGTGTTCCAGCCTTGCTAGCAACGCAGGGTTGTCGTCATACTGGGCCGTCGTTTTTGCGGCGGTCGCCAAGCTGCGAGCCTCGGGAATGCGTCCCTGGATTCCGACGACCTCGACGAGGGCCGTCCAGGTTTGCGCCTCGAATTCTCCGATCTTCGCACGAGCAAAAACCTCCAGTGCTTCGCGTAGGTCCTTTTCTGCCTCCGGGTACTTTCGGGCTCGTTGCTTCAGATTAGCCCGCAGCAGGAGCGCACGACCCAAGAGGGCTGGAGAGGATGGGTTGAGGTTGCGGGCTCGCACAACCATCTTCTCTGCGCCTGCGAGCTGGGCAAGATTGTGGTTTGCACGATACCGCAGAAGGCCGTCTCGAAGGTCGTCGGCAAGCTCTCGCTGCTTATCGCCATCAAGCTCGTCGAACCAGGTTCGGGTGACGCCATCGCATTGCTTGGAGCGGTCAAGCTCTAACACCGCCCGATACGCATCCTCTCCTGTGACAGCATCATCTTCGGAAAGAAGTGAGGGCATCCTGGTAAGTCGCGATCGCACATCATCTAAGCAGGCTAGCCGCGCTCGAAACACATCATCGGTCTCGTACCCCTTGCGATTCGCCTGGCATGCAGCTTGGCGGCTTGCGATCCACGTTTCGCGACGGTTGCTGAGCTCCGCGATGATATTGGGCGCAACCTCGGGAAGTCGTGCTTCGAGTGCTTGGACGGTTTCTGGTGAAACCGCCTGCTTCCACCCTGCATCATCAACGGAACAGCGTTCTTGAGCCGGCTCTTGGCGAACTAGGGCCAATGCGCCGATGCCGACAGCGACAGCCGCCACGCCAGCAAGGAGCGCGACCTTGCCTTTCTTGATGGGCGCCTTGAGGGCTGCAAGCAGCGCATCCATGGTCTCGAAGCGTTCACCGGCATCGGTGGCCATCGCACGCCGAAGCGCAACTTCAAAGCGGCCAGGAATCTTGTTTGCCTTCGGAGCGGCAATCGACCCATTGCGCACAAGATCGCGAAGATCAGAAAATGTCTTAGCTGGATACGGATGCGCCCCATAGAGCGCTTCCCAAAGGGCCACTGCGAAGCTGTATTGGTCCGATGGTGCGTCGGCGGTGTCTCCCTGCATTTGCTCGGGAGACATGTACGCAGGTGTTCCGAGTATCGCACCCGCAACCGTCATAGCGTCGCTTAAAGCAGTGAGCTTCGTCTCCTCGTCGATGGCACCAGAAGCCGTTTCCGCTCCTGTCTTGCGTGCAAGTCCAAAGTCTAGCACCCGCACTCGGCCATCTTGGCCAACAACAAAGTTTGCCGGCTTGAAGTCACGGTGCACAATTCCCGCGCGATGTGCTGCAGTTAATCCTTCGCCAACTTGCCGATACACCTCGAAAATCTCGCTCCATGTTCGCTCAGAGTTCGACGCCCATCGATCACCTGGCACGCCAACAACGTGCTCCATAGCGACCCACACTTCATCGCGCTCGGTTGTTCCAACATCAAAGACCGGGACGATGTTTGGGTGTGAGAGCTGTGCAAGTGCTTGCGCTTCGCGAAACAAGCGCGAGGTATTTGCCGAGCCTGTCGATGAGTCGCGCAAAAGCTTTGGCTGCACCAGTTTGATTGCCACGTCTCTCGCGAGCTCGGTGTCGCGTGCACGCCAGACCGTGCCCATTCCGCCATCGCCAAGCGGTTCAACGAGTTTGTAGCGGGCGATGACAAGTCCAGGCGCGAGCCCGCTCGGAGCTTGAGGTCCTGGCAGTGTCGCAGCCTGGGTGTTGGCGTCTGCGAGTTCGTCGCTCTTGCCAACTACGCGCGGACTTGGAAGCGTTGCAGATTCGGCACTCGAGTCAGCGGGGACCGTTTCGTCAAACCCACCGTTGTCTTTGTCTGAGTTCACCAGGGTTGCTCTTGTTAGCGTCTCACACAAGTGTAGGAAGGTTGGCGATCCGACTCAACGTCATGCTGCGATGCGAATCCCCGAGACGGATCGTCAGAAGTTCATCACGATCACCTAGCCGATTCGCTCTCGCACGACTACTGCCGACTCTTTCGAATGTAGCGCTAGGCCCGCTCGAGAATCGTCGCGATGCCTTGTCCAACGCCGATGCACATGGAAGCGAGTCCGTACTGATGCTTGCCGAGTGCAAGCTCGTGGGCCAGTGTTGTCACAAGTCGTGCGCCCGATGCGCCAAGGGGATGGCCGAGAGCAATGGCTCCGCCGTTGACGTTGACGGTCTCCGGATCGAGCTCAAGCTGTTCGATGCACGGCACCGCTTGGGCGGCAAAGGCTTCGTTTACCTCACTAACACCCATTTGAGAGGCTTTTAGCCCGGCCCGCGCAAACGCCTTTCGCGACGATGGAACTGGTCCAAGACCCATGTAGTTTGGCTCGACGCCAGCAACCGCCGAGGTGACATAGCGCGCCAGCGGCGTAAGATTGTACTTCTTGACGGCGGCTTCACTCGCAACGAGCATGGCACAGGCACCATCGTTGAGTCCCGACGCATTGCCGGCCGTTACGGTGCCATCGGCTTGGAAGACCGGGCGCAACTTTGCGAGTTTCTCGTAGGAAACTTCCCGAGGATGCTCATCGACTGAGCAGATAATCGGATTCTTCGTCTTGCGCTCGACTCCTGTTTGAATGGCAACAACCTCGCGCTCGAAACGGCCGCTCCTGATGGCTGTAGCAGCGCGGGCCTGAGAGGTGGCTGCGAGTTTGTCTTGCGCTTCTCGGCTCACGTTGCAACGCTCGGCAACTCTCTCGGCGGTGATACCAAGACCAATGGTGCCATGCATCTCGTCCATCTTTGGATTCACCATGCGCCAGCCGAGCATGGTGTCGTACAGTGTTTGGTTGCCCCGCGCGTAGCCTGTTTCAGGCTTGGGCATCACAAGGGGCGCACGGCTCATTTGCTCAACCCCACCTGCGACGAGGAGGTCCGCTTCGCCGGTAAGAATAAGTCTGGCAGCATCATTAAAGGCTTGCAGGCCCGAACCGCACAAGCGGTTGACGGTAACACCCGTGACTTCGACGGGTAGCCCAGCGAGAAGAGCGCACATGCGACCGACGTTGCGATTGTCTTCACCCGCCTGGTTGGCGCAACCAAAGATCACATCTTCGATGGCGTCCTTTGGCACCCCCGTGCGCTCGATGAGCTTGGCAATGACGTGGGCGCCCATGTCATCAGCTCGAACCTTTGCCAGAGCGCCGCCATGGCGCCCAAAAGGAGTGCGAAGACCATCGACAAGGTATGCTGCATTTGTCATGCGGTGACCCTAGCTTGGATAGACTGCCTGCCGCCCCTGGTAAATGCCAAAAACTGGAGCCTGACCGACCACAGCGCTAGCGTGCAGCCATGTTGGTTGATGAACGGACGGTGGCGTTGGCGGTGAGTGATGACATGGCTATGGCTTCGGAAGTAGGTTGGTTTGCGGCAAAGCAGCCTGGCCTCTTGCGATTCATTGAGGACCGGGTCGGGCACGATGGAGACGCGACCGCAATGGCGGTAGACCTTTGTTGGCGTGTCGTAGCCGCGTTTGAGCGCAAGCGCGGATTGCCCATGCCTCGCCTGGAGACGTTGGAACTTGAGAGCACCGAAGAGGAGGTCACCCGCGAATCGCAGGGCGCGCTTTCCCTGGCCAATGGTTGTGCGCATCGACAACCCGATCTCTGTCGCTGGCTTGAAGCAGAGATGGCAGCACCGCTCTTGCCCGTGGTGCCAGTGCTGCACGATCAGATCGCCCTGGTGGTTGCGGCAACCATCTCTGCGTGTGATCGGGCTCATCACTCACGAACGCCCCACTGCGCGATCTAACTCGATTGATGACATCCCTATTCGTGATTGGCTGGAGCGTTCATGATCTTGAGTTCTCCAGCTTCCTCGAGCGCCCTGCCTTCCTCTAGTACAATCGTCTTCGTACGTTCGGCATAGTGGCGGGACTTCTTCATATTCTTTTTCACGCCGAGCCTCGCGTGTTCGATTGAGAAGAGTTCTTTTGAGCTGTCTCCCAAGGCATAAGCGTCTGTCAGCTCTCGACGTCCTTGTTCTCGCATGCCTTCTTGAAGTAGGAGACCGCGGCGGCCAAACTCTCAGCATCCCCTTGTTGTTGGTAGCCTTCCGCAATATCGCGGCAACCAGCTCCAACCCCCGCCTCACATGCGAACTCAAGATAGCGTACGACCTGTTCTGTGCCTTGATCGCCGGCATCGCTGTACGCTGATTCGGCGAGTCGATAGCAAGCGTTGCCGTCTCCAGCGTTGCAGTCGAATTCTTCCTTCGCGCGATGCTCGGCAAGTAGCGTCTCGAGGTTCTGCTTGCTCTTCTCTGCATATTCGGTCATGCGGGCTTCGGTCATAGCCTCAAGTTCTGGTGGCACATCGACCTTGAGTTTCTCGGCCGGAATCCCACACTCATGGACACGGTCGGCAAGCGCCTTCATCATTTCGGTATCGCCTGCGGGTTGCTTGGGGTCGAAGTCTGGGCTCTTCGTCCTTTCGAGACAATTCGGCAACCGCCATCTCGCTCAATCAACCCTGCTCCCAATTCTTGCCCAACGCCTCGAAGGTCAGTATTCACGGCAACAATGCATGGGAGCTGAGCACAAGCAACGATGCTCAGTGGTGGCCGCTCAGTCGTCGAGGCTCAAGTCGACCATTAGGCTGTTGGCAAGTTCTTCGAGGCTCTCGCTCAGTTCGCGACGAGTTAGTGCTGGCGGGCAGCGAATGGACGCTTGCATCTTAAACAATGTTCCACCACTAACCGGTGCAGATGAAAGCTCACTCGTAAGCTCTACAACGGTTACTCCGCGGCTCGCAAGCGCCTCAGAAATGTCCCGAACGATGTTTGGCTGATCGGACCCGACAAGCTCGAGCCAGTAGGCTTGCCCTTCTGGTTCGTTTGCCTCCACATCGTGCATGACAGTAACTTGCAAACCTTCGGGACCAAGCTTGCCAAGGCTTGCAGCGAGTGACTCAGCCTGATCCTCAGCAACAGCGACTTGCAGGATGCCCGCAAACTGGCCCCCTAGACGCGCCATGTGGCTCGCCTCCCAGTTGGCACTGTGCTCGCTCACGACCTTGCTGATTGCGCCCACAAGCCCAGGACGATCGCTACCGATCACAGTGAGTACCAGAACTTGTGGCTTGGTCATTGGTGACTAGTTTCCCAAAAAACTACGGATCAAGAAACGCTGGAATCAACTCGTTTTGCAACAGCTGCTCAATGGTCTCTCGTTGGCGAATTGCAGCATGCTCTGCGCCTTTTACGAGCACTTCGCACGCGCGCAAACGACTGTTGTAGTTGCTCGCCATGGAAAAGCCATAGGCACCGGCTGCACCAATCACCAAAAGCTCACCGCTCCGCACCTCGGGGAGCTCACGATCTCGCGCGAAGAAGTCGCCGGTTTCGCAAATGGGACCGACAACGTCAACGACCTGCGAGTCGCGATCGGTTTTCAGCACAGGCCGAATCGGGTGATAGGCACCATAGAGAGCAGGTCGCATCAAGTCGTTAAACGCAGCGTCTGTGATGACGAACTTCTTCACTTCCGATTCCTTGCAGTAGAGAACCTCTGTCAGAAGAACGCCGGCATTGCCAGCAATCACGCGACCTGGCTCACAGATCAGCTGTAGGTTGTGCTTAAGAAGAACACCGAGAGCATCCACAACAGCTTCACCGTAGATCGCTGGCGACGGAGGCTGGTCCTCTCCGGGCTCTTGATAGGGGATTCCCAAGCCACCGCCAATATCCACAGCCTTGATCTCAATGCCTTCGCCTAAGAGTTCTTCTATTAGTTCGGTTAGCTTGTTAGCTGCATCGACGAATGGCTCGGTTTCCGTGAGCTGAGAGCCAATGTGGCAATCCATGCCGTGCACTTCGATGTGAGATAGCTCAGCGGCTCGACGGTAGGTCTCTTTCGCAGCATCCCACGGAATGCCAAACTTGTTCTTCTGCAGGCCGGTCGATATGTATGGGTGCGTCTTGGCGTCGACGTTTGGATTGATACGAAGCGACACGGGAGCCTTCAAGCCCAGGTCTCCTGCAACCGCATTGAGTAGCTCGAGCTCAGCGCGCGATTCGACATTGAACACGAGAATGCCGGCATCTAGGGCCATACGCATCTCCTGAGCCGTTTTGCCAACCCCGGAGAAGACAATCTTAGAGGGCTCGATACCGGCCCTCGTTGCTCGCTCAAGCTCGCCGCCCGAGACAATATCAGCACCGGCACCCATCGACGCAAGAAGCCGCAAGATGGCAATGTTCGAATTGGCTTTGACCGAAAAGCAGATCAGGTGATCGACGGCTGCAAGCGCCTTGTCGAAGACTTCAAAGTGACGACGCAACGTGGCCTCGCTGTAGACATAGGTTGGCGTGCCGTACTCGCGAGCAATCTCCCTTAGGGAAACTTCTTCACAGTGCTGTTCACCGTCTCTGTATCCAAAGTGATTCAAGGCGTTTTCTCGTCTACGTGATTACTGTTGGGGCCTTGCCAGTTTAAGGAAGATCTCTCATCGACGAGAGATCTTCTTTAATCCGACGAATCTCGCCGAGGATACGTGTCTTTGCGGGGCCACCCACAATGTCTCGGCGATCCACTGCACGAGCCACGTCCAACCATTCGAAAATTTCCTCGGTGAAGAGCTCGCTCTCGCTTTGAAAGTCAGCCAGCGAGAGTTCCCCGAGTTCAACGCCTCGCTCAATCGCGCTGCGTACCAAAGCGCCAGCCACATCGTGCGCACTGCGAAACGGCAACCCCTTGGAGACGAGATAATCAGCAACTTCGGTCGCAACCAGGTAACCACTGTCGACAGCGGCTCGGGTGACAGCGCCGTCGAATTCGAGGTTTTCAATCATGCCAATAGCGACCCGCAGGCTGCCATCAAGAGTCTCGACCGCGTCAAAGAGCGGCTCTTGCGACTCTTGCAAATCCTTGTTGTACGCCATCGGCAACCCTTTGAGCACGGTCATCAGCGTGACCCAACTGCCAATCGTTCGACCGGCCTTGCCACGGATAAGCTCTGCCAAATCCGGGTTAACCTTTTGCGGCATGATCGACGAACCAGAGCAATAACTCTGTCCCAGAGTTGCAAAGCGAAACTCCTGCGAAAGCCAAAGCACAATCTCTTCGCCAAGACGCGAGAGGTGCACTTGGCAAAGAGCAATCGCCGCAATCAATTCAACGGCAAAATCCCGGTCGCCAACCGCATCAAGACTATTATGCGTAACTCCGGTAAAGCCAAGCTCAGCCGCAACACTCTCGCGATCGAGTTTGAAGGTTGTCGCAGCCAATGCGCCAGAGCCAAGCGGACTCTCCCCACAGCGCTTGCGGGCATCAGCCAGTCTTCCGCGGTCGCGCCACAGCATCTCGTTATACGCCAAGAGATGGTGTGCGAGCCGCACGGGTTGGGCGCGTTGCAAATGCGTATAGCCCGGCAAGAAATCATCGACGTGTTGCTCGGCCAGAGTCACAAGGGCTGCTCGCAACTTGTCCACGAGTTCGATCAGGCGTGCAGCGCCCGCACGTGCATAGAGACGCAAGTCTGTGGCGACTTGATCATTGCGACTGCGACCAGTGTGAAGACGCCTGCCCGCATCTCCAATGCGATTTGAAAGGTGCGCCTCAACGTTCATATGCACATCCTCGAGTGCGGGATCCCATTCGAGCTTGCCATCTGCAAGCAACCCTTCCACTTCGCGCAGGCCACTCTCAATCGACTTGGCATCGTCATCGGGAATGATGCCTTGCCGAGCCAACATTTTGGCATGAGCAATCGAGCCCGCTACATCGTGAGGGAGTAGACGGTAGTCAAACCCAATCGAGGCGTTGACGTCTTCTGCATCGGGGGCGAGCCCACCTTCGAAACGCCTAGAACGAGCACCCTTCTCTTTTGACATTGCGGCAGTGTGCATCCTGCCCGACGCTTTCTCAAGCGCAAGGGAGGGCACAGCTTTGCAACGGAGGCCTAGCTAGACGCACGCGATGGAAATGCCGCTGCTTCTTCGTAGACCCGGAGTGATGAGGAGGCAGTAGTTTGCACAGCTTCCATGTAGATTTCGGTGAGCGCTTTCGGAGAGTCACTCTTGAGCGCTTCGTAGTAGGCCTGCCGATCCACTGAGTGCACAACTGCAAGAGGGCAATTCTCTTGTTCGAGAATGAGCAGAGAGAGAATGCGGCTAAGGCGCCCGCTACTGCCAAGCCAAGGAAAGACAGACATGAGCCGCCAGTGTGCTTGGCTTGCCTTGTCGATGGGCTCAAGTCGCAAAAACTCGTCTGATTTGAGCCAACTATCAAGTGCCTTCATCTTGGCCGGCACATCTTCTGGCTGCGAGATCGTGTGGTAGTAGAGCCTGTGTAGGGGATTATCCGTTCGGTAGGCGAACTTCTCCTCTTTGGCTCCTGGATTGAGAATCCCATAGAGCTGCTTTATGAGCTCAACGCGAATTGGCACCTTCTTCTCCTGCTTTGCCAGGTGCAGGGCCACGGCCAACGCCGCGTTGAAGTTGGTGATGCTCTCATACGCTGGGATCAGCGATGAGTCGGAGATGATGCTGGTATCGGTTGCCGCCTGAATCTCGGAGTGGCTAAGCACTTCGCCTTCCAAGGCTGCGTCATGATAGATGATGGAGATTACTAGCTTGGAGCGAAATTCTTGCTCCACCGCTGACGGCACTCTGTTCACGGATTCTTTCCACGTCACCAACGCCGCCTCGACTTCGCGCTTCCGAGAAGCAAAGTCATCCTTTTCTGTGATCCTAAGCACTTAATATCCTATGAGTTGAGTTGTCTTTAAGCGAGAGGGGAGTCTAGGACGGGTTTTTTGAGGGGTCAAGAATGAACCCACTTTGCCCACCTTGAGGGAACAGGTTGAACACAGCTTATCCACAGGCTCTGTGGACACGGCAAGCCACTCCGGAGATCACGGATAACTGCCTAGAAAAGCGCCGAAAACTTGCCGGGCGAGCATGGGCTTCGTACTCATGAAGAGTCGCCATGGAAACGCTGCCCCACATTTCAGTGCTGCCCAAAGAGACGATGGAGCAGTTGCAGCCTCGATCGGGCGGAACGTACTGCGATGGCACTCTTGGAGCTGGCGGCCACACATGGCAATTGCTCGCTGCCAGTGCTCCAGATGGACGAGTTGTCTGCATAGACCGGGATGAATTGGCGATTCGCACAGCCAAAGAACGGCTTGGGGATGACGCGAGCCGAGCGCAATTCGTGCACGGCAGCTTTGAAGACATGGACACGCACCTACAGGGATTGGGCATCAGCCAGGTGGACGGCATTCTCTTGGACCTCGGTGTCTCATCAATGCAACTCGATATGCGAGAGCGCGGGTTCTCGTTCGCCAAAGACGGCCCCATCGATATGCGCATGGATCCAAGCGGAGGCGAGACAGCTCTCGAACTCATTGAGCGTGTCTCTGAAGAAGAGCTTGCGCGAATCATCTGGGAGTACGGTGAGGAGCGCCTGAGCCGTCGCATCGCAAAGCGGCTCAAACAAGATGCTGCCGAAGACAAGCTCACCTCAACCTTGGTCTTGGCCGATGCAGTGAGTGCGTGCATTCCTGCGAAGCTCAAACACAAGTCGCGCATTCATCCTGCCACGCGCACCTTCCAAGCACTTCGGATTGCGGTCAATCGAGAACTCGACCAGCTCGAACGCTTCTTAGAAATCTTCGTAGACCTCCTCGCACCTGGTGGACGCTGCGCAATCATTTCCTTTCACTCCCTCGAAGATCGGATGGTCAAGCGATGCTTCCGCGAGTTGGCCAAGACTTCAAGCTTGCCGCCCGACTTGGCTCGCAAAGCAGGCGAACGAGTACACCCAATTTGTGTGCCAATTACTCGCAAACCCATCGTTGCCACCGAAGAAGAAATTCAGAACAACGCGCGCTCAAGATCCGCCAAACTGCGAGCTTGCGAAAAGGTCGCCCAATGAATACGACACCACGAGTTAGAGCCGCACTCCTTGTTCTCTTCGCCTCAGCACTGCTTGCCATTGGCTTACATCGGGTTCACGAGCGTCACCAGGTGATTCGTGTTGGCTACGAACTTAGCGAGGCCAGAGGGGAGTTGCGCAAGCTGCAAGAAGAACGCAATCGGCTACGGCTCGAAGAGTCGGTGCTTACGAGTCCTGCGCGTATTGAGCGGCTTGCGGCTTCGCTTGGGATGTTGCGCCCAAGCCCGAATCAACTGCGAATTATTCCTTCGAAAAACTCTGTTGCCCTGCGCAAGTAAGAGCCTGCTCAAGCCATGCCAAGAAACACAAGCAAGCCCCCTGCTCGCAAACGCTCATTGCGGAGGACCACGAAGTACCAACCAGGTGTGGTGATCAGCAAATGGACTCGAATTCGCTTCTACGTGGTGGGTTGCGCGATCACGCTCTGCTTCATGGGAATTGGCTATCGAGCCTACGGAATTCAGATTAAGGGAAAAGATCACTATCGAGACCTAGCGGAGCGACAGTACCTTCGCACGATCGAGGTCCCAGCGCCCCGCGGCAACATCTACGACCGCAACGGCGTCGAGTTGGCGGTAAATGCCGACGTCGACTCGGTGTTTGCAAACCCCCGTGCGATTGTCGACCTTGGAGCCACTTCAGAACAACTCGCAAAGGTACTTGACCTTGACATTCGCCCTCTTGAAAGTCGTCTGGCCTCGCCTCGCTACTTCGCATGGATCAAGCGCCACATCACGCCCGCACAAGCAGAGGCGGTTCGTGCACTCGACATCAAAGGCATCTCGCTAACCAAAGAACCGCGACGCTACTACCCTGGCAAGAAACTCGCGGGACACATTCTGGGCTTTGCGGGCATTGATGGGAAAGGCCTCGATGGACTTGAGCTCGCGATGGATGAAGTGCTTACAGGCGAGCAGGCCCGAGTTGCAAGTCTCCGCGACGCAACGGGAAAGCTCATGGTGGACGACCCCAATGCGGTGCCACACGCAGGCGCATCCATAACGCTCACCATCGATCGCACCATTCAGTTTGCTGCAGAGAGAGCAGTTCGCGAGGCAGTTGCGGTCAACAAAGCAAAGAGCGCCGTGGCAGTGGTTCAAGACGTTCGGAATGGTGACATCTTGGCCATTGCGAGTTTCCCAGATGTGGACCCAAACGCGCCAGGTACAGCAGCCGGCAAAGGCGCCCGCAACCGCGCCATCACCGATTCCTACGAAGTGGGTTCGGTGATGAAAATCTTCTCCATCGCAGCTGCCCTTGAGGCAGGAGTCATCTCACCGGGAACGGTGATCGATACTGAAAAAGGTCGATACCGCATGGGGCGCAAGCTGTATCGCGACTCTTTCCACGATGAGGAACTCACGATTGGCGGAATCATTAAGCGGTCCTCAAACGTTGGTGCCCTCAAGATCGCTCAGATGCTCGGGGCACCTCGGCTACACAAGGCGTATCAGACGTTTGGCTTTGGTGCTCTCACAGGTATCGAGCTTCCTGGCGAAGTATCCGGAGTTTTACACCCATCCAAACGGTGGGGTGACCTTGGGCTCAACTCGCACTCATTCGGCTATGGCATGACCTCTACACCCTTGCAAGTGACGGCCGCCATGGCTGCAATCGGAAACAATGGTACCTACTTCGAGCCTCGCATCATCAAGGAAGTGGTCGATGGCGACGGACACTCTCTATACACTCGAAAGCCAAAGGGACGGCGAGTTCTGTCTAAGAAAACTTCTAGTCAGCTATTGCCGATGCTGGAAAGCGTTTTCGAACACGGGAAGGTGCACGGAACTGCACGAGGACTCTTTGTTCCTGGTCACCGCGTTGGAGGCAAGACAGGCACAGCCCACAAAATCGATCCCACAACTCACAAATACGGCGACGACCTATACCTTTCGTCTTTCTCGGGTATCGCACCAATTCAGAACCCACGCATTGCTGTGACGGTATTGGTGGACGAGCCGCATGGCGAGGAGCACTATGGTGGCAAGGTCGCAGGACCCGCCTGGACCCGAATCGTCACTGAAACGCTTGCCGTCCTGGCAATTCCGTCCGACGCGAGCTTGCTAGCTGCGCAACTTGAGGCAAAACGAAAACTCGAACGACGCTTTGCGTGGCGCACAGGCATAGACCCCGACAAGATAGAGCGCGAGCGATTGCGCAATCAGGTTCCCTTACAGAGGTTTGATGACACTCCGGAGCAGGTGGACTCTCCGGCAATGCAAGACCTCGCGGTGGAGGATCACACGATCGATGCAAGTGACCCTGGCATGACCTTCGTCCCTGACTTCACAAGCATGGGACTTGCGAAAGCGTTGCTGACGGCGCGCCGAGCTGGCATCACAATCGAGCTCAAGGGCAGCGGCTCCGCTATCGATCAGAGTGTAGCACCTGGTCCTACGCGAAACCCTGGAGTGGTCCAAGTGCGCTTCACAACAAGTGAGCGTGCGTTCGCTAAGCGCTAGCCGTTCTCTAACGAGCTCGTTCTACGAAGGTTGAGCAGGGAGTCAAGGCGCTGACTGACAGCGTTGCAGCGCTTCAAGTCGAAACCCCGCACCTTGCTTGGCTTTAGCGCAAGCGACCCAATCACCGCATTTTTGGATAGAGAATTCCTGTGAGGAGTGGAGCTAGAGTCAATGTGACCGAAAGACCTTGCATGGGGGAGCGCTAGCGTTGTGAAGGTTATCCGCGTATCAACAGCGAAAGATCGCAAGCGCTTTGTTGAGCTCCCCTACGTACTTAACAAAGGCAATACGTCCTGGATCGCCCCCCTTCGAGGTGTGCAATGCAAGAGCCTGGATGCGCGCAGCAACCGTACACTCAGGCACTGTGATCACCAACTCTTCCTTCTCGTCAATGGCTCAAAGGTCCTCGGGCGCATCAGTGCTGTCGTCGACAAGCAGGCCGTAAAACGATGGGGAAAGCGCATTGGTCTTTTCGGCCATCTCGCTTGCATCGATGATGAAGCAGCAGTGCATCGCCTTCTGCGCTCAGCGGCTAGCTACCTCGTTGGAAAGAACTGCACGACCATGCGTGGACCCTGGAGTTTTGCTTCGCAAGAGTGGGGCCTCCTCGTGGAAGGCTACAAGCAACCACCAGTGGCCGACACACCCTACAACGCACCCTACTATGCCGAGCACATCGTGTCGGCCGGCCTTGAGAAGGTAGCAGACCTGTTGGCATATGAAGCCAATGCCCGCCGCGGCTTTCACTTTCTTGAGCGGGGTATGCAAATGACAGACACCGCCGAGCGCAAGTACGACATTCGAGTGCGCAGTTTCGACCACCGTCGTCCCTCAGAAGAACTCGAATTGCTTGCCGATGTGCGGGAGAGAGCACAAAGCAGCGGCTGGGGCTTCTCGCCAACAATTCGGTACGAAAACCGCGCGCTGCGCAAGGACACGCGCGAGCACACCACCATTTGCATTGCGGAAGATGGTACTGGCCGACCCGTGGGCTATTGCCTTGTGGCGCCCGATAGCAATGTGTTGCTGCGCGGAGGCACAGGGAGTCTCTTTCCGAGTCTCTGGTGGAAAATCCGCTCACAACAAGCCCGGATTCGTGACTATCGGATGTGGTCCATGGCCGTGGTTCCGGAATTCCAAGGCAAATCGATCGACGCTCTGCTCTTTCGGAGGGCCTACGAACATCTCGCAGAACTCGCCCCGCGAATCGAGTTAAACGCGATTCTCGAAGATGACAAGCGCGCAAACAATGCGATGGAACGCATGGGACTCGAGCAAATCCGCCGCTACCGAGTCTTCGAACGCACGCTCTAGTGTGGGATCCAGAGGCATAGAACGCCCTGGCTCGGTTCTTCGCCCTTTGAACGCCTTCGGCTCATTGTTGCTCAGATCCTTCCTTGCCCCACGCGATTCGAACGCGCTCACTCGGCTTCTCGCCCGCTGGACAGACTGGCTCTGCCAGTCCTCTTCGTCGTTCCTCGGTCGCTTGCCCCAGCAAACTCCGTCTTCCTGTTTCGCCCGAAAACGAGCTGACTTCGCGATCACGAATCAATGTCCATGGATCGCGTACTAGCGTCAGTCGATTTTCACAGGACGCCTTGGCTTTGCAGCTTCTGGGGTTTCCTGCGCACGTCGGCGTCTTCGCCGCTTTGATTTCGCAGGTCGCCTAGATTCTGCTTCTGAGAATGCTGGCTCAAACACAAAGAGACCATCTTCGTCACCAAGTTGCACTTCCTTACGCGGGTTCTGAGGAACAAGGCTCGGCTTATCGCGGGTGTCGAGCGCGATTTCAAACTGCGAACTCGATGCACCCTCGAGTCGCAGATGCGCGATTCCACCTGGCCCAGTCGTGGCCTTTTTGATGCCATCAATTAAGATCGGCATGCCCTCGAGGCCTGCAGCATGCACGAGGACAGCTGCAATCCGTGACTGCCGCTTGCACACAACGCGTATTTCCAACGTGGCGTTCTTCTCTCCTCCCAGCCCACGTGTGTCGAGAAACACAACCTCGTCCGGCATCTGTAGCGGCTCGTGAGCCTCGGGACATGGTGCAACCAGCGGATATCGGTCTCCATCGCTAGCATTTACTTCTGCGCGCAGGACACCATTACCATCGGTCATCCCAATATCCGTCTCTCCGATGTGTATAGGAATATCTCTTAGGGCCGAGCCTCGGTCGTCGACAGCAGAAATCGAGAGCGAGTAGCGCGCCGGCTCCTTGGTAGGCGCCGCGCAAGCCACAAGAGCGACCCCGAAGAGACAGAGAGAACTGTGAGTTGATTTCATCGTGTACCTACCTTTTGCTCGAGCACCTCGCGCATTGCTTGAATGCCAGTGGTTGACCGCGATGAGTTTGCAAGCTCGCGATACATGGCAAGTGCTTGCTCGCGGCGTCCAGCGAGCAACATGGCCGCCGCTTGCTCTTCAGTCACGTGCGTTTCATTGACACGCGCTACGTCAGGATCCGCCTTGGGTTTTGCGAGTCCAGAAGTCGTCGGTGCCTCAGCTATGGTGGTAGCTCGCGGCGTTGGAGCGGTTGACGAAGCCGTGGACGGCAAGGTTCGCAAGGAGGCGACCGCTCTTGTTTGATCGGCATCCGCTGGCGGGGATGTGGCTGTGTTGGACGATGCTTGTGGTTGACGCGTATCGGCTGGCAAGGCTCGCGAGACTGCGTCCTTCGATGGAGCAACGGACTCCGCATTCTTCGTAGTTCCGGAGGCCGGAAGAGCGAGGCAGATTCCCAACACGACCGCCGCTCCACCAATCACAAGGGATTTTCGAACCCTCTGGCGTCGCGCATTTGAGTTGTGCAGCCGGGCAGTGTGCAGCACTTCACCGGGTGCTGGTGGTGGTGGTGGTGGAGGTAGACGAGAGGGCTTCGACGGCGAATTCACCGTTCTTTGAAAGGTCGGCATTGCCTGCGCACTCACCATTCGGGTCCTTAGCACTGCCAACGACGACTTATTGGAGTCTTGCACTGGAGCTACATGTGTTGCTTGCGGACGCGCTGCAAGCAAACTTGGAGTAGCCGCAGGCCTCGCGGGATCGAGGTTTGGAGTCATCGGTGGGCAAGCCCGCTGAGCACCTCGAAGGTCCAGAGTTGCCCTAACATTCGATGGCGGCAAATTGGCGGACAGCCTAACTTCACGGTCTTGTCCTGCGAGTTTTTCGGTCTCAGGAACTGCTAGCTCTACCGTCATCTCTGGCGGGCGTTTCATGACGACCGTGTTGTACGCCATTCGGCCTGCGCGCCTAGGCAGCAATGTTGTCTTCTTTAGGTCTTCACTCATGGGATGCTCCTTCCGGGGCCACGCCAAGAGCCACCATTTGCTCCCAGCACTGAGGGCGAACTCCCGTCGCGTCCAAACTGCTCACAAGACGCCCTTCGATTTTTCCGTGAATGGTGCGCCGATATAGGTCGGCGAGTTCATAGTTCCCAGCTTCATCCAGGCCAACGACCTCGGTTATGTGCGTCACCCCGCGAGAGCCATCACTCAACCTAGCTGTTTGCACAATGATGTCGATCGCTGAGGCCACCTGGGAGCGGAGCGCACGCATCGGCAACTCCACATCACTCATTAGCGCCATCGTCTCCAAGCGTGAGAGAGTGTCTTTGGGATAGCTCGCATGAACGGTGGACATGCAGCCTCCATGGCCTGATGTCATGGCCTGCACAAGCTCCAGTGCCTCACCACCGCGAATCTCGCCAACCACGATGCGATCGGGTCTTAGACGCAGCGTCGCCTTAAAGAGGTCGCGAATACTCACCGCGCCTCGCCCCTTCGCATCGGCAGCCTGTGCTTCAAATTGGACAACGTGGTCACTTTGCAGCTGGAGTTCACGAGCATCTTCGATGACGACAATGCGCTCACCATCAGCAATGTAACTAGAGAGGGCATTTAACATTGACGTCTTTCCGGACCCCGTTCCGCCAGCGACAACGATGTTCTGCTTGCATGCGACCAGACCATCGAGAAGCCCCGCGGCTTCACAAGTGAGCGCGCCAAAGCCAATCAAGCGATCCACCGTGAGGGTCTCCTTTGCAAATCGGCGAATCGCCACGTGCGGACCGTCTGGTGAAGCAGGGGGAAGAACCGCTTCGACTCGGCTTCCGTCAGGAAAACGGGCCTCAAGTATTGGACGCTGGCGGCTCACAGTGCGACCTACGAATTGTCCCAGGTGCCGAATCGCTGCAAGAAGCTCCTCCTCGTCAACAAATCTCGCGTCGGTCCCTAAGAGTTTTCCCTTGCGCTCAATGATGATCTCCTCTGGCCCGTTGATCATGATCTCCGAGACAGAGCTGTCATCAAGAAAGGGTACGATTGGGGAGAAGAACTGGCGTAGCGTTCGTTCATAAACATCCTTCGGAATCATGACTCGCCCCCCAACTGGGCAAGCATGCTCCTTGCGCGCGATGCGTAGCGCCCTTCCGGGCTCTCTGCGAGATACGCTTTCAAATTCGTTCGCACGAGTTCGACATTTCCTCGTTCTCGTGCAACGAGAGCCAAAGAGAAACGAGCATCAGGCATGAGGTGCCCTGCTCGAAGCGCGCCATTAAGATGAGTCGATGCTTCCTGAAGGTTGCCAAGAGCCATGTGGATCGTGCCAATGACGTATTGCATGCCGGCGTCCTGTGGATTTCGGGCCAGGTAGGGCTCCCCAAAGGCCAACGCTGCTCGCAACCGTGAGGATGCAATACACACCTTGACGATTTCGGGAATGATGATGCGCTCGTCGAAGCCCCTTTCCTTGGCAGCACTCAAGTACTGCTGAGCCCGAACGAGATCTCCTCTTCTGGCAAAGCCGAGTCCTTGGGCGCGCAGTTCCGACGCGCTGACGATCGCGATCGGATCACTTGGAGGTGGCCCCTTGGCTCGCTGCTGGCTCGCACAGGCCGATAGCAATAGGAGCGCAGCAAGTGCACAGGTTCGCATGAAGTTCATAAGCTAGAGCCTTGTGAAGAGAGCTGGCCTGCAAGACGTCGAAGCGCCAAGGCATACTGAGAGTTCGGCTTGTGTCGGAGAAGTTCTGAAAGCTTTCGCACTTGCAGCTGTGCGCTGGCGAGATTTTCTGCAGATAGATCCCGAGCAAGTCGCAACCGGAGCAGGTCATAGTGCTCTTCCAGTGTTGCACGCAGCGCCTCTCCGGCTGCTAAGACAATTTCTGCCTCTGCATCTTGTCCGCTCTTAGCAAAGCAGGCGTGAGCCTCTTTATAGAGAGCCACCGCTTCAATCCCGTCTTGCAGATCAAACACCAACCGCTCGCTCTTTGCTATCGCTTGCTCTTCAAGCGCGACAGCTCTATGGCCTGGGTTTTCTCCGCGACAAAGACTTGCATCCTCTTCGAACAGAGCGGGTGCCTCAGCCAGCGAGCCGCCTGCTGAAGTCGAGCTTGCGCTAAATCCTTGAACAGCTGCAAAGGCCAATGTGATGACGAGAATCATGAGAACACCTGGGTGAATCCGCGCCTTGCTAGGTCCCTCGGATTCGCTCCCCTTATCGGAGCTAGGCTTGTTTGGGTTGCGGGCGGGCCCCACCTTTTCTTCAGGTTTTTCGCGCAGCAACTCTAGCGAACAGCGGCCAACCGTTAGGCGCGTGCCCCAAGGCAAGAATGCACCTTCCACGGCAGCACCATTCTCGTCCCATAGCGGTGAACCTGGCGCAGTGGAAACCCAGCACTGCTCATCTCGCGGTGCCAGCAAGATATGTTGGGCAAGAATACTCCTCTCGCCCGTCACTCTTACATCTGTCTGTGCATCCGACCCTACCGTTGTCTGTGGACCAACAAGAGCGTGCGTTGTCTGCTCGCCATTCGATTTCGTAATTCTGAGCGCGTATGTCACATCAAGCCTCCAGACATCATGTCGATAATCAGCGGGCCCATGAGAATGAGGGCGATACTGCCCATCATCATCAGCATGGGAAACAACAACATCACTCCTGCTCGAGCGGCGGCCTCCTCAGCCAAGACGCTGCGACGCCCTCGAAGTGCGGTTGCTTGCACAGACAGCACCGTCGACAACGGTGTTCCCTTTTCCTCGGCTTGAATCACCGAAGCGACAAATTCACCAACAGATTCGGAGTCAACTCGCTCCGACAAACTCTTAAGCGCCTGCTGTCTTGTGCGTCCAAGTGACAGCTCCTGCAGAATGCGCTCTAGCTCTTGGCGAATAGGCGCCGTCCGATCCGGCATATTGTCAACGACATGCCGCAAGGCTCCTGGAAAATCCAAGCCCGCCCCCATGCAAAGGGCTGCCAAATCGATCGCCGCTGGCAGTCCCCGATCCACAGACTTATGGCGCGCCTTGGCCAAGCTTGTGAGTTGCATAAAGGGTAGCAAGGGTCCGAGCACGCAGCATGCAATGGGAAGCACGACGCCTCCACTGGTAGCCAAGACGAAATACCCAAGCCCTGTGCCTGCTAGGGCTGACAGGCCGGCCAGGGCAACTACCTCATTCGGTCCGAGTCCGTGAAACTCGCCAGCAGCTACAATCTTCACCTCGATGTCTTTGCGAAATCTTGCTAGTGGCATAGCGGCTACATGACTTGCAAGCAACCGCAAGATAGGCTCTACCAGCCGAAACGCCATCGACCGTCTGGCCTTTTCCCTAGCGAGTCCCCGAAGTCCGCGATCGGTACACTCTGCAAGCGGCTTGTCCACCAGGAGACCGACGAGAATAGCAACCGCTGCGGCCATAAGAAGAGTACTTACATGTGAGAGCAATGTCATATTCACTCCTAGATGTCCACCTGAACAATGCGATAAGCAAGTGCCACCGAGCCAAGCCACAAGGCCACCGAGATACCCAAGATGACCTGTCCCAGGCCTGACTCCGCCAATTTGGGCAGCATGGATGGATCCACCTTCTGAAGTGCTGCCACCATGACAAAGGGCAAGATCGCCAGAACGAAAGTCTGCGATTTTCCTTCGGCCGTTTTTGTACGAACGACTCCCGCGAGTCGCTCCATCTCTCGCAAGGTGTCAGAGCTGTCCTCAAGAATCTTGGGAAGATTGCCTCCGCTCTTTCTTGCAACGAGCAGCGTTGTCATCACACTTGAGTAGAGCGGGCTCTTGAGACGCCCAGCCGACCGATGCATTGCGCGATCCAGGTGCTCGCCCAACTGCACTTCCTTTACAAGAAGATCGATTTCTTCGCGCAATGGTGACGGGACGAGATCCGTACTAGAAGAGAAGGCGTCTGTGATATTGGGCGACGACTTGAGGCTATTGGCAAGAACCGTAAGCCATGGAGCAAGCTGCTCCGAAATCAGTAGGCTCTTGGCGACTTGGCGTTTCTCTAAGAGGATCACGGGAATCACCACCGCCACGGGCACCGTCATGAGCAGTACCAGCGATCCCAGGAAGAGACTCACGATTGCCATTGCGAAACACACCGCGATATGCAGCGCACCATCACGAGATGCACTGCGATCCAAGAACAGCAGAGAATAGTGCCTATCTAAGACTTTTTCGTACCAACGCCAAAGGCGAACTATCGGACCATCATCGAGGAGTGCGTAGGCCAACGTCGCGGCTGAGATAGCGCCAGTTGCAAGCACAAGCGTGGAGGTCATAGGTAGTCCTCCCCTTCAATCAGGCCGAGACGAATGAGGTCTTCGAGGTAGCTTGGTAGGAATCCCGTTGGCTGAAATCGCCCGATTGCTCTTCCGTTCTCGTCGGTTCCGCTGCGACTAAAGGCGAAGATTTCCTGAAGCTCCACCTTGCCTTCTTCGTCAATGCCAACAACTTCAGCAATGCTTGTCACCTTGCGAGAACCGTCGGAAAGTCGGGACTGCTGAACAATCAGATCAACACTGCCTGCGATTTGTTCGCGAATTGCTCGGGCTGGTAAGTCGATGCCCGACATGAGAACAAGCGTTTCAAGGCGGCGTATGGCCTCCACGGGGTTGTTCGCATGCGTGGTTGTCATCGAGCCGTCGTGGCCAGTGTTCATGGCCTGCAACATGTCAATCGCCTCCCCGCCACGACACTCACCCACGATAATGCGGTCGGGGCGCATGCGCAGTGCGTTTCGAAGCAAATCGCGAATCGTGATTTCTCCGCGCCCCTCCATGTTTGGCGGACGAGATTCGAGCGACACGACATGCTCTTGCTCGAGCTGTAACTCAGCGGCATCTTCGATCGTCACCACGCGCTCGTTTGCACCAACGGACTGGGACAGCACGTTGAGTAATGTCGTCTTTCCGCTTCCAGTACCTCCCGAGATCACAATGTTCCGCCGAGCTTTTACAGACCTCTCAAGAAAGCGACCCATCGACTCATTCATGGAACCGAAGCGCACAAGGTCCCCAATGCCGAGGCTATTCTTGTTGAACTTTCGGATCGTGATGCAGGCCCCGCGCAAGGCGAGGGGCTTGATGACAGCATTGACTCGACTGCCATCTGTGAGGCGTGCATCCACGAACGGTGTTGCCTCATCGATGCGACGACCTAGCGGAGTGACGATGCGTTCAATCGCGGCGCGTGCAGCGTTGTCATCGGTGAATGCGCACGCCGCTTGTTCGATCTTTCCGTTGCGCTCAACGTAGATGACTTGGGGATCCACCACCATGATCTCAGAGACGGAATCATCCGCAAGCAGACCCTCAAGTGGCCCCAAGCCGAGCGCCTCATCGGCAAGCTCTTGTATGAAGCCGCGTGCATCGAAACCTGATGGCAGTTCGGCTGAAACGGCGCTGACCAGGCGCTCGAGGGCTTCCAACACCTCTGGGCGCATTGTTTCATCGTCCATGCGATCGCGTTGCAGCTTGCCGAGATTCAGTGTGTCGAGAAGCTGCCCGTGAATTCGTCGTCGCAACTCAAGGAGCTTGGGGCTTTGGGCTGCTTGTAGAGCTGTGCTTGGTGCTCGAGGAGCTACGTCTTCATCGGAATCTTCCGCCTTCAAGGGTGTGCCCTCGGCTAGCAGAGCGCCGCTCTGTGGAATGACTTGAATCCGGTATGGCCCGACTCGGAGTTCTTCGGTTTCCTCAATATGCACTTCCTGGTGTTGAATTCGCCGATTTCCAACGAACGTCCCATTCGACGATGTATCGGAAATGCGCAAGCCTGATTCCCCCAGCCACAACGTGAGGTGCTGGCGCGAGACATCGAGGTCGTCGAGAACGATATGACACCCCGGATCGCGCCCAAGCACCACGGCATCTTTGCCAACAAACGCGTGCTTGCAGGCAACTCCGTCAGCACCAGTAATCATGAGTTCCATGGCTAGCGCTTCCCTTCATCACGGGAAGTTCGAGCGCCAAGGTCCACTTCGTCCATCTCCCCCGAATAGCGATCGTAGGCCTTGAGTGCATCGCGAAGTTGCGAACGGGCATCCATGCCAACCACATCGACAATACTTGGCACGATGAAGATGACACTCTGAACCTCCTCGCGCCGCGCACCATGCGATCCGAAGAGAGCACCGATGACGGGAAGCTGTGAGAGAAAGGGCAAGCCAGTACGATTCTTCGACTCGGACTTCGCGTGCAGCCCAGCGAGAACGATGGCCTGATTCATCTCGACATTCACAACAGTTGAAATGGTTGACCGGGTGCGAGAGGGAACTCGCCCCTCGCCCAAGCTCGATACATCGGCATTGATGCGAACTTCAAGGCGCCCACTCTCTTTGTCGAAACGCGGAAGAACCGCAACCTTGGTGCCGAACGGAATTTGTCGCAGCTCGGCAGCAAGAGACCCTTCAATGGCGACATTCACTTCGCCACCGCTATTGAATTCCGCCTCCTCTCCATTTGCCGTGATGATGCTCGCCTGTCGCGCAATGCGCGCCCAGTCGCCGCGGTGCAAGACGTCTAGCCTTGGCAACGGGATATTGGAGATAGACGCCGAAGAGCTAGTTCCGCCTGCAGAATCGCTGCCCAGCTCAAGTTCGACCTCACCACCCAAGGAGTCCGGCCAGTTCACGCCGACCCGATATTCGCCGCCTTCCGACAGCTCTACGAAGTAAAAGTCGAGTCGGATGTTCTCTTTACGCTCAACCTCGTTAGTCACGGCCTTGACCTCAAAACTGAACGTGACCTTCTCGCCATCCTCCTTTATGAGCAACAAGGTGGAGTTGCCCGGCTTAAGGCCAACAACGATGAATTCTTCCCCATCCTCGGGAAGTCGGACATCCACGACACCCTTCTTTCCTTCAGAATACTTCGCAACACCATTTGCGGATAGCGATATTTGCTCTCCCACTTTTATGCTGCGACGCTCGGTGCGATCGGCAATTGCCTCAAGCGAGTAGCAGCTCAAGAAGAGCAAGACTGCAACGAGGACAATCTGGTGCAAGCGATTACCGAACATGCTCGATCTCCTTGCTCGGCTCTGAGGGATTTTCGGAAGTCGGCGCGCGACGACGGCCTTGAAGTTCGGCACGTTTCTCGGCCAGGTGGATGTCCTTCCCAGTGGTAATGGGTTGATCGCGGTCAATCAGTATATCGTTGGGATTGCGCAGCGAAGCTGTGAGGCTGCCTTCGCCTTGAGCAAGCGTTAGCGCCTGTGCTTGCTGTGTTGTGACGCTTAAGGTGAGATCGGAGCCACCCATGACCACTTGCAACATGTTGTCTTCGGCACGCCCCAGGTCCGAACCAACGGCCAACACGAGAACGTTCTGCAACAGCGGCATCACGATACTGTCGTTGTCGCGATCGGCGCGAAGCAATACATCAATTCGGTCGCCGGGACGCAAGAGGCCTCCAAGCGTTGCTCCGCTCGAGATACGAACGGTCACAGCCCGCATGCCCTTTTTGATGAGTCCAGATAGAACTCGGCGCTCCTCGCTCGATGACGCTAGATCGGTCCACATCACTGACTCGTTGGGATGCAGCCCCATCGTTGTGCGAATGCCCAGAGCTTTGCTAGCGTCGGCTGCACGAATGTGCCGATCCTCCACGTAGGACTCGGGAATATCGCGAGTCACGAGCATGTCTTCGCTAAGAAGAACACCTACTGGAATGTCCTTAGCGGCAACAAGAACGGGGATTGGATCGCCGCCAGAAACGCGTTTACGAAACCTCTCTCGCTCCTGGTACGTGAGCCCCAAGCTCACCGCTCCAAGGGTCACTGCCGCCACTAGTGCTACTCGCTTCATCCGCTTCTCCGAAGGCTGGGCATGACCGACCAAGGCGGACCATGCGTTCGCTCCCCTTATCGCTGGGGCCGTGCTTCAGTTGCGCAGAAAGTAGTCAAGGCTGAGGCGGAGGCTGAGCCCGCCGAATCAACTCAGCGGCGGATGCCGAGACTCGTAAAGATGTAGTGGGCGCCGATAGCCATCAGGATTGCGCCCAATGCCACCACGATGATGTTTCTCTGCGACGTCTCAGCCTGAGAATCAGTGCGCTGGAGTGGAGCAGCCGATGTTGTGAAGATCAGATCGGGCTCGCACATCTCGATGGCCTGTGGGACTGGTTCGGAAACCGGCATGGGCCGAGTTCCACGAGCCCAGCGCTCCGGCTCCTCAGGAGCGAGGCCGCACATCAAGCACGGCTCATCGGAACGATTCGCCAGTTCGACCGCTGCAAAGAGTGCCTCGCCAATGGTCGAGAATGGCGCTGCAAGCGACTTGCTCGCCGTCGATTCAACCAACCTACATGTGTTCCCGAAGTGATGGCTCTGCATGAAGCTAGAGCACTGCGAAGTTGGTGCCAGAGAATTCCGACGTGAGCTTCTTTAGGATCTTGCACACATGACCGAGGAATAGCGTTGGTGATCGCCATCTTTGACGATCGGATCGTCAGTGTCCCCAACGATCGTCAGTCCCCAACGATCGTCTCAGAAATGGGGCTGTGGAACCTACACGTGGCTTCTCCTAGTGTCGGGTTTAGAATGGTTGATCGACGATCGCGACGGGAGTTCGTTCACTGGCAAGTCGCGAACAACGAGCTTGCTGCGCTGAGCAACGCTGAGCCGAAGGCGTCCAGAGCGCGAAGAACCGAACGAGCGCGAGCAAGCGTGGTGTTTCGCGCCTTCGGCGCTGTGGTCTGGTGTTCCACACCAGAAATTAGCTAGTTCGCGTCCAACTGGGACGCGAACTAGCTA